>PMUI01000071.1 GCA_003166955.1 Acidobacterium sp. | reverse complement strand
TTCACCCCACAGCAAGAAGCAGGCGCCCCTGCCATCCGATCGTCAATACAACTCGACTCTGTGCTTCAGTCCGAAAGTACCGTCTCTGGAAATTTCCTGACCCATTTTGGAACCACAACTCAACTCCGCCCATTGCTTCTTCCCGCGGCCTCTCGCTCACCTCCGCGCTCTCGGCGGTGAATAGCAACTCCGTGATGCCGTAAACTGACTCTTCTCTCCAAACACCACCACCCCATGGGGAAAACCGCATGCAAGCTGGACGCCGCTCCCTCCTCGCCCTCGCCACTCTCGCCCTCTCCGGTACGCTGATGCTCCAAGCCCAGCCCCCCGCCGACCCGCCCAACACCATCCACGGAGCCAACGGTATCACCCTCCCCGCGCCGCCCGTCGCCGCCATCAACGTCGTCACCGACGACTACGCCGGCGCCAAAATCGACGACCCCTACCGCTGGCTCGAAGACGCAAAAAGTCCCGCCACCCGCGCCTGGATCGGCGAAGAAAACGCCTATACGCAACAGTATCTGTCACAAATTTCCACGCGCCCGCAGATCGCCACCCAGCTCACCGCGCTCATGCGCGTCGACCAGTACTCCATGCCCACTCTCCGCGCCGGAAAATACTTCTTCAAGAAGCGTCTCGCCGACGAGAACCAGGGCTCCATCTACATGCGCAACGGCTGGCACGGTGAAGATCAAGAAATAATCGACGCCACCAAACTCAGCGCCGACCAAAATACCTCCGTCAACATGGTCGACATCTCCGACGACGGCAACCTCCTGGTCTACGAAATCCGCGAAGGCGGCGCCGACGAAGGCTCCGTCCACATCCGCGACCTCCGCACCGGCCAGGATCTCCCCGACATCCTGCCCTCCGCCCGCTACTCCGGCATCAGCCTCAACCCCGACAACACTGGCCTTTACTACGCAAAGTTCACCCACCAGGGCACCAATGTCTGGTTCCATAAATTCGCCACGCCTGACGACGGCGATCAAAAAATCTTCGGCGGCGAATACCGCGGCAAGCAGCTCGGCGAGCTCGACCTCGTCAGCGTCCGCGTCACCGACAACCACCACTCCCTCATCGTCAGCATCTCTCACGGCGTCCCCGCCACCAGCGAAGACTACCTCGTCAGAGACCTGCGCAAGGCCGGCTCCGACTTCCAAACCCTCGTCTACAGCCTCGAAGCCCACGTCCGCCTCATCGACGCCGCCGACCGTTTCTTCCTCATGACCGACTACCAGGCGCCCAACACCCGCATCGTCGAAGCCACACCCGGCGCCGACCCCTCCGCCTGGAAAACCATCGTCCCCGAAGGCAAAGACGTCATCTCCAGCTACAGCATCGTCGGCGGCAAGCTCTTCGTCTCGCGCCTCCACGACGTCAAAACCGAAACCACCCTCTACACCCTCGACGGCAAACAAATCGGCACTCTCGCCTATCCCGGCATCGGCACCGGCTCCGTCGTCTACGGCCGCCCCGCGCAAACCGAAGGCTTCTACACCTTCGACTCCTTCATCATCCCGCCCACCATCTATCGATACGACACCAGGACCGGCCATTCCGACATCTTCGCCGCGCCCAAAGTCCCCTTCGACTCCTCGCAATACGAAGTCTCCCAGGTTTTCTACACCTCAAAGGACGGCACCCGCGTCCCCATCTTCGTCGCCGGCAAGAAAGGCCTGCCCCGCGACGGCAAAACGCGCCTGCTCATGACCGGCTACGGCGGCTTCGACCTCCCCATGCTCTCCGAGTGGAACCCGGAGTACGCCTGGTGGATGGAACAAGGCGGCTTCTTCGCGCTCCCCAATCTGCGCGGCGGCAACGAGTACGGCGAAGCCTGGCACAAAGCCGCGATGTTCGAAAACAGGCAGAACGTCTTCGACGACTTCACCGCCGCCGCCCAATATTTGATCAACAACCGTTACACATCCCCCGAGCACTTCGCCATCCGCGGCCGATCCAACGGCGGCCTCCTCATGGGAGCAGCCATGACCCAGCGCCCCGACCTCTTCGGAGCCATCTGGTGCGGCTATCCCCTCCTCGACATGCTCCGCTACCATCGCTTCGAATTCGGCCGTCTCTGGACCACCGAATACGGCAACGCCGAAAACCCGAAGGACTTCGCGTATATCGTCAAATACTCGCCCTACCAAAACGTGAAGAAGGGCACGCAGTATCCGGCCATCATGTTCTTCACTGGCGACAACGACACCCGCGTCGACCCCATGAATGCCCGCAAAATGACCGCGCTCATGCAGGCCTCCACCGGCAGCGACCGCCCCATCCTCCTCCACTACTCCGTCAAAGGAGGCCACTCCGCCGGCGTCTCCATGACCCAGTTAGTCGACGACTACGCCGACGAAATGGCCTTTCTCTGGAACGAAACCGGCGCCAAGTAGACCCCGCAGCCAGGGCATCCCAGCGGGCGCGTCGCCGATTTGTAACAAAAGCAGCTACGATCCCCAGAACACGTAACAGTCACGGTTACGACTCCAGTAATCTGTAACCGTGAGCGCTGTAAAAATGAGCCCAGGTTTTTCAGTCCCTGCTTCCTCGGCCCCGCGCCAGCCAGCTCGCCGTGCTCGATCATCTTCACCGGATCCGCCACATACGTGAACTCCGGCTCCTGATTCCACGGTCCCCGCTGCGCCGCACCGTTCGACGAGAAGTGGTAGTACACCTTCACCGTATCGTCCGGCTTCACGTTGCCAAACATCGGCTCCGTCAGTTTGCCGAGCGACTCCAACGCCTTCATGAACATCTTCGTGTGCGCAATCTCGCGGGTCAGCAGATATAGGAGAAGAGTTATATACAATAAACGGACTACTTCGATCCCAATAGTAGGTCTCTTTTGATCTGCCTCCGAACACGCCTCGCGAACCCTCTTCTGATGATTCTGGCAGCGGCGATTCTTCATCTGCCCGCCAGCGCCCAATCCAACCCAGCGAACGAATGGACATGGATGCAGGGGAGCAACTCCGTGGAATGCTTGCCGGGATCAGACTATTGCGCAATCCCCGGCAGGTATGGCACTGAAGGAACCTGGAGAGCGTCCAACACGCCTGGCAGCAGAGCTTTGAGTTATACCTGGACCGACAGCGCCGGGCACCTGTGGCTCTTTGGCGGCAACGGATACGACTCGCAATTCAATCTGGCTTACCTGAACGATCTTTGGGAATTCGATCCCGGAGTGAACGAGTGGGTCTGGCGGGGCGGTGCCAGTGCTGCCAAATCCACGATAAACGGAACTGGTTGCAACACGCTCTTCGACCCCCTTAACCCCTGCGTGGTTCCCGGGGTGTACGGGACAAAAGGGGTGGCCGCACCTGGAAACATCCCAGGGAGCCATGCCGGCGGCGAAAGTTGGACAGACCAGAACGGTAACTTCTGGCTGTTAGGCGGATATGGCCTCGATGTGAATGGACATTACGGTGTGTTGAACGACGTTTGGGAGTACAGTCCATCGACGGGGTTATGGACCTGGGTTGCCGGGACTAACCTCGTAGAGCAGACCGGCGTTTACGGCACTTTGGGATTGCCCGCCACTGGAAACGGCCCGGGCGCACGTAGCCAGGGCTTCACGTGGGTGGACAAGGCGGGGTCCCTGTGGCTGTTCGGCGGAGCTGGGTTGGATGCGGCGGGAAACAACTGCTATCTGAACGATCTTTGGCGATTTGACGTTTCCTCCGCGCAGTGGACCTGGGAAGGCGGAGTGAGCACAGTCACGAACATCGAGGCAGCATACTGTGGCCAACCTGGCGTGTACGGAACGCAGGAATCTCCCGCTTCCACGAACGATCCGGGCGGCAGAAAGGGAGGCAGCAGCTGGGTGGATGGGAGCGGGCATCTGTGGCTCTTCGGAGGCTGGGGGATTGCGGATGAGTTCCTGAACGATGTGTGGGAGTTCGATCCATCGGCGGACAAATGGACGTGGTGGAACGGGAGCAGCAGCGGCGACAATGCGGGCGCGAGCGGAGTTGAAGGGCAAGCGAGTTCGACTTACTCCCCAGCATCAAGGCAGAGTGAAATCTCATGGACCGACGCGAGCGGAGACTTCTGGCTGTTTGGCGGACAAGTGAGATTCGATGACAGTTGCGGCTGCACGTTCAACGATCTATGGAAGTACGCGCCGAGCACGAACGCGTGGGCATGGGAGGGCGGAAGTATCCTGGCTGGGACATACGGAACTCCGATGGATGCGGAGGGCATTTACGGAACACAGGGGGTACCGAGCGCGGCAAATGTGCCGGGCAGCCGCGATGGTGCGGTCAGCTGGACCGATTCGAATGGAAACCTGTGGCTGTTCGGAGGCAACGGATACGACAGCACCAATCAATTCGGATGGCTCAACGATCTGTGGAGATTCCAGCTCTCGCCGAGCGTGCCCAGCCAGTCCGTTCCCATCGTGTCAGTGAACCTTTCGGCTGGGACGATCAATGTGAACCAACCCGTCAATGTCAGCGTGTCGGTGACGGGAGGATCGGGCGCGGGTATACCGAGCGGGTCGGTTGAGGCGAGCGGAGCCGGGTACACATCTTCAACAGAAGCGCTAAACGGAGGCACCGCCAAATGGACGATCCCCGCCGGCGCGCTGCCACAAGGTCAGGACACGCTCATCGTCGATTACATGCCTGATTCGGCTTCGACGGCGGAATACTTTGGCGCGTATGGGATGGCGGCCGTAACCGTGACCCCGCCACCCGGCTTCACCATGGATGCACCGCAGCTTTCGCTCCAGGCTGGCGCGACGACGGGGAATACGGTGGCTGTCACGGTGACGCCTGTGGGCGGTTTCGCAGGTGCGGTCTCGCTCTCGGCATCGATCACCGCTTCACCCACCGGCGCAACCAGCCTGCCCACTTTCACGTTTGGCAGCACCAGCCCGGTCAACATCACTGGCAGCGGGGCGCAGATGGCGACCCTGACCATTACAACCAGCGCGAGCCAGACGAGTAGGATCCAGGGCTGGTGCCAGAAATTGCACGCTGAGTGCAGCCGCTGCCTCCTCCGCCTCCGCACGAGGAAGTCCCGAGTGTCAAAACCACCAGGATCAGCACCCACATCCCTTTCCGAACGCGGCGACACCCGCTGAACCCTACAAGGAAGAGCATCCCCAGCAATTCACCGACGCCGTGCCCTCCAATGTCCACCGCCTCTGCTGTCCGGATTGCGGGGCAGGGAGTCGGCCTGTCGGTTCTACCGTTAGTTCACTTGCAGGTAGACCGTAGTGGTGGCACTCAGGCTTCCGGAAGAATGTTCAACCGTTCATCCCATACCCCTCATTTTCCATACTCCACCCGCCTTTTCCGCATGCTGTCCCCGCACCCGTTGTCCACACCTCCCACACCCTTCCACCGAAGTTGCACCATTTCCACGCCTTGTGACCCTCGCACCCCGCGCGTAGCCTCTTCTTGTGGCACGTGAATCGTTTCCCAGATCGCGCCGGGGCGAATCGTGCCGCGCGGCCCTCCTCTCGCCCCGGCAGCGTTCAAACCCGCGAATCATGCGGCTTCCCGCCATTCTGCACAAGCAAATTCCGGGAATTATGTTCCTTGATTCCCCCAGCTTCAAGTAAAATACAAGATGTAGTGGTTGGGGCTTGACACACACCATTAACAGAGGTACTTTGCCTTCTGCGGCTCCAAATAATCCGTTGAAGGTTCCAAAAAGCGGCGTCGCCTTCCCCCGTTAACTGGAAGCACACTCGCCTGTAGGTCCTGCGGTTTTTCTTGTCAGCCATTGGTTTGCAGATTTTGTCCTGCCGCGATCGGGAAACGTGGGCCCGTCCCTCCTCCCTTCCGTGGTGTCTCTGGTTTTTTCCCGGCGCATTGCGTCGGCTCGGTCCAGCGTCGTCTCAGAAAGACCAGGTCGTCAGAACCCGCGCGTCAGGCGCAACATCACTACTAGAGAGGAACACCATGGCCGACCCTACCAGGAAATCCGCTACCCTGGCCAATCCCACGACGTCCACCCCCGCTTCTGCGGTTCATGACGCCGGCCATCTCAAGTCCACCACCGCAGCCCTGCGCTTCCCGCGCTTCTTCTCCCGCGCCACTATCTCGCCCTACGACGAGCTCCAGTGGGAGACCCGCACCGCCGCCATCACCGACGCTGGCGGCAAGACCATCTTCGAGCAGAAGGATGTCGAGATCCCCGTCGACTGGTCCATGACCGCGACCAACATCGTCGCCAGCAAATACCTCCACGGCCAAATCGGCACCCCCGAGCGCGAGACCGGCGTCCGCCATCTCGTCGGCCGCGTTGCAGAAACCATCCGCGACTGGGGCCTCAACGGCGGCTACTTCGCCACGCCCGAAGACGCAGCCATCTTCCACGACGAGCTTGTCCACCTCCTCGTCACCCAGAAGGCCGCCTTCAACTCGCCCGTCTGGTTCAACGTCGGCTGCGACCGCCTCGAGCCAAATTCCGACGCCCAGAACTGGCACTGGAACCAGCACTCCTGTGCCGTCGAATTCTCCGTCACCGGCTACCGTAAGCCGCAGTGCTCGGCCTGCTTCATCAACGCAGTCGAGGACTCCCTCGACTCCATCCTGACCCTCGCCAAGACTGAGGGCATGCTCTTCAAATGGGGCTCTGGTACAGGGACCAATCTGTCTTCCATCCGCGGTTCGAACGAAACCCTCTCCGGCGGCGGCACCGCCTCCGGTCCACTCTCCTTCATGCGCGGATTCGACGCCTTCGCTGGCGTCATCAAGTCCGGCGGCAAGACCCGCCGCGCCGCCAAGATGGTCATCCTCAACGTCGACCATCCCGACATCGTCGACTTCATCGAGTGCAAATCGAAAGAAGAAGCCAAGGCCTGGGCCCTCATGCGCGAAGGCTACGACGGCTCCTCCGGCCCCGACTCCGAAGCCTACTCCTCCATCTTCTTTCAGAACGCCAACAACTCCGTCCGCGTCACCGACGAGTTCATGCGCGCCGTCGAAAACAACACCGACTTCACTACCCACACCGTCAAAGACGGCACCCCAGTCAAAACCTGGAAGGCCCGCGACATCATGACGAAGATCGCCGAAGCCACTTACCAGTGCGGCGACCCCGGCATGCAGTACGACTCCACCATCAACCGCTGGCACACCTCCAAAAATACCGGCCGCATCAACGCCTCCAATCCCTGCTCGGAGTACATGTTCCTCGATAACTCCGCCTGCAACCTCGCCAGCTTCAACTTACTCAAATTTGTAACTCCAGCAGGCACCTTCGATATCCCCGCTTACCGCGCGGCTATCGACATCCTGATCACCGCGATGGAAATCCTCGTCGATAACTCCGGTTATCCCACCGAAGCCATCGCCCGCAATTCCCACGACTACCGCCCGCTAGGCTTGGGATACGCCAACCTCGGCGCGCTCCTCATGGCCTTCGGCCTCCCCTACGACTCCGACGCCGGACGCGACTTCGCCGCGACCCTCACCGCCATCATGTGCGGCGAGGCCTACCTGCAGTCCGCCCGCATCGCCGAAACATGCCCTCCCCTCGCCTCCGCCACGCCCCTCACCGCCACCGCTGAGCACAACGGTGGCGCATGCCCCGGCTACTACGTCAACCGCGAACCCTTCCTCGACGTCATCCGCATGCATCGCGCCGAAGTGAATAACATCGGTAAGTCAAAAACCGCAGGCGACAAAACCTTTGCCGTCCCGCAGTTCGACGACCTACTCCAGGCCTCCCGCGATTGCTGGGACCAGGCCCTCGCCCACGGCGAGAAGCACGGCTACCGCAACTCCCAGGTCACCGTCCTCGCTCCCACCGGCACCATCGGTTTCATGATGGACTGCGACACCACCGGCATCGAGCCCGACCTCGCCCTCGTCAAGTACAAGAAGCTCGTCGGCGGCGGCATGATCAAAATCGTCAACAACACCGTCCCCACCGCGCTCTTCAAGCTCGGCTACAACAACGCTCAGGTCGACGCCATCGTCAGCT
>PMUI01000035.1 GCA_003166955.1 Acidobacterium sp. | reverse complement strand
GAACGAAACTTCCGGATCGTCGCCCATACGGAACAATCAATGGAAGCCCTTCACTCCAGCGGCCGTCTCCCGTTCCCGCGCCCCGAGGGCCGCTTCGCCTGCCGTCCAAAAAAGATCCCCGCCGCCAAAAACACCACCGCAATCGCAGCGTTCGTCAACCCCAGGCGCAAACTGCCATGGCGCATCGCCAGCGCGGCGTTCAGGAACCAGACCGCGGCGCCAAGGTACCAAATCCAGTTGAAATTGCGGCTCACTTTCTTTTGAGATGCGCCCCCCGAGACGCACGCCAGCCCCTCGCCTTCCATGGTAAAGCGTCAGTTTTTCAGACACCGTAGCCCCCGCCTTTGTTCCGCTGCAATCCCGTCGAATCCCCGCTCCCCCTCCACCGCCCTCGCTGTGCTACCATCCCTGTTCCTGTGAACACGGGGTGCCAAAGGCTCTCAAATCCCCCCCCTCAGGAACGTTTCCGTATGCCGGACGAGGATCGAAGATCCGCGCTTTCCGGCACGCTTGTACCGCGCGCCGGAGCCCATCCCGCCTCCGCCTCAGACGCCCTCGCGACGCCTTCCCGAAATCTCTGTGCCCACCGTCACAGTGGGTCGCCGGGAATTGGTTTCTACTTGCCTGTGTTCGCCATGCGATGCATCGACCGTCACCATTTCGTCACTCAAGGAGTAGTCCATGAAAACGTACGCAGGAAGTGAGATCCGCAATGTGGCTGTAGTAGGGCATGCGCACAGCGGTAAGACCACGCTCGTCTCCGCTCTGCTGCATGCCGCCAAAATGACCCCCACCCTCGGCCGCGTCGAAGACGGATCGGCCGTCACCGCCTACGACGAAGAAGACGTCGCCCGCGGCACCACTATGCAGAATGCGCTCGCCTTCGCCGAATGGAATGGCGTCAAGGTCAACTTCATCGACACTCCCGGCTTCCACATGTTCGTGCATGAAGCACGCTGCGCCATGGCGCCCGTCGAATCCACTCTGGTCACCGTGAACGCCGTCACCGGTGTCGAGCCCATGACCGAACGCGTCTGGAAATACGCCGAAGAATTCGACGTGCCGCGCGCCGTTGTCATCAATCAGATGGACCACCCCCGCGCCGCCGAATCCGCCGGAGCCACCCTCGCCGCGCTCAGCGAGCGCTTTGGACGCCAGTGCGTCCCAATCCAGCTGCCCATTGCGGACGGCAAAGGTTTTGAAGGCGTCGTCGACCTCGTCACCATGGAGGCGTTCTTCTACACGCCCGGCGGCGATGGCCACGGCAAAATCGGCGAAATCCCCGAATCTTTAAAAGAACCAGCCCAGCGCGCGCACGAGACCTTGGTCGAGCTGGTCGCCGAAGGCAAAGACGAATTGATGGAAGAGTACTTCCGCGAAGGCACCATCCCCGAGCAGCACCTCATCAGCGCGCTGCACGAGGCCATCCGCGAAGACCGCATCTTTCCCGTGCTCTACTCAAGCGGCCTCGCCAACGTCGCCACCGACCACCTCCTCGACTTCCTCAAGGTCTATGCTCCGGCGCCCATCGAGCGCGAACCCGTCGCCGCCCGTGCTGTGCTGCACACCGTCGCAGCCGCTGCGGGCGGACCCGGCAACGGCGCTGCCGCTACCACCGAGGGCCAGTCACCGGAAATCGTCATGCGCAAGGTCGACGACAAGGAGCCGCTCTCCCTCTACGTTTTCAAAACCATGATGGACCCGTTTGCGGGACGCATCAGCTTCTTCAAAGTCTTCTCCGGCATCCTCAAAAACGACGGCACCGCGCAGAACTACTCGCGACGCACTCCGGAAAAGTTCGCTCATCTTTCCATCATGCAGGGCCGCAACGCTGTCGCCGTCACGGAGCTGCACGCCGGCGATCTTGGCGCAGTCGCCAAGCTGAAAGAATCCCTCACCGGCGACACGCTCGGCGACAAGAGCCATGAGATTTTCTTCGAGCCGGTCAGTCTGCCCGAGCCGGCGATGACGTGGGCCATCGAACCCAAGTCGCGCGCCGACGAGGACAAACTCGCGCCTGCCGTCCACAAGCTGATGGAAGAGGATCTGATGCTGCGTTTCTTCCGCGACCAGCAAACCAACGAATTCCTCATCGCCGCGGCGGGCCAGTCGCACATCGAATCCCTGGTCAACAAGCTGCGCAAGCGCTATCACACCGAGGTCACGCTCAAGGCGCCGCGGGTGCCTTACCGCGAGACCATTCGCGGGCGCGCCGACGCTCAGGGCCGGCACAAAAAGCAGACCGGAGGCCACGGCCAGTACGGCGACTGCAAAATCAAAATGGAACCACTGCCCCGCGGCGGCGGCTTCGAGTTCGTCAACGACGTCTTCGGCGGCGCCATCCCGCGCAACTTCATCCCCGCCGTCGAGAAAGGCATCCAGGAATCGGCCGCTCGCGGCTACCTCGCAGGCTATCCCGTCGTCGACTTCCGGGTAACCGTCTACGACGGCAGTTACCACGACGTCGACTCCAACGAGCTCTCTTTTAAAATGGCCGGCCGCATTGCGTTCCGCAAATGCATGGAGCAGGCCAAGCCCACGCTGCTCGAGCCGGTGATGAGTGTCGAAATCGAGGCGCCGCAGGAGTTCGCCGGCGCCTTGATGGGTGACCTCAACCAGCGGCGCGGCCGCGTCCAGGGCATGGACGGCCACGGAGCCAACACCATCATTCGCGCCGAAGTGCCGATGTCTGAAATGCTGACCTACGGCCAGACCCTCACCGCCACGACGCAGGGGCGAGGCAGCTTCCACATGGAGATGAATCACTACGACGTCGTGCCGCAGCTGATCGCGGACAAGATCGTCGCCAACGCGAAGAAACCAGCCGGCGAGGAAGAAGAAGAATAAGGACCGGAGTCAGTTACAAACAACAAGGCCCGCCACACTCGGCGGGCCTTCTCTTCTTTTGGATTTCCTACTTGAACATTGCTCCCACGACTCCGAAGGCCGTCAGCAGAACCCACCATCCCCATACCGCAATTGCCGCCTGTCCTTTCTTGATGTTCCCAATGATGGCGCAGCCAATGGTCAGCAGCACGACCATCCAGATCGTGAAAAGGTCCAGGGAGGTCGCCAGCGCCATCAGTGGCTTCGAGAAATCGGCTGGCAGGTAGTAACCCAGATTCGTCCCAACATAGTTGTTCATATTGAACGAATCCGGATCCAATCCCGCGAAAATCGTTACAATCCCCAGGATGGCCTTGATCGAAATCGGAAGAAAGGCGTAATAGAAGAGGGCGAACATCTGTCCGAATTTCGCCTTCCCTCCGAACCCGAAGTTGATGGTCGCCATCAGCACTGCGGCCATGACTACGACCACGATCAGACCCGCCACCGGCGCGCACCAGAAAACATACTTCGTGAAGTTCTCCGCGATCGTTTTGCTCCGCGTCTGCTGATCCGCTGGAAGCTGCTCCATCCGTTCCATCTGCTTCGGACTCTGCTTCAGAATGTTGTCGTAGGCCTTCTCCCAGGTGATCTTGGTCTGAATGGCGTAGGCCAGCCCGAACGTCACTACGCATCCGATCACAAAGGGCAGCCACCAGCTTGCGCTGCGCCGAATATCCATGAACGTCTTCGAAGGCGCGATAAACGTGTCGATAACGCGCTGACCCTCACTAAGCGGCGGTGCGGACGCGTCTGGTTGTGCAACTGCATCAGCCATGGAAATCCTCCAGAAGTTTGGCGCTGAATATCTGCTTACGTTGATTTCGAGGAATTGTACTCCCGCCCCGCCCGAACCAGAATGAAAAAGCCCCCAGGCGAACCTCGGCGCTTACGGTTCTCCGGGGCCCCGGTGAAGTGCTCCGGCCTGTGGCTTGTAGCCGGTGGCCTGGACCCGGTATCCTGCCCGCTACTTTTCTTCCGCGCCCGCGTCAGATAGTCTGGGGTCGCTCTTAATCGATAACACCCCAGGTTCCGGAATGCGCAGTCGTCCCTCCCTCCTCGTCGCGGCCAGCTTCACCTTGGCGCTGCCCGTCCTTGCGTCCACCGTGAGCCCGGCCGCACCGGTCCCTCGCCGCCATCACGCTTCGGTCCGGGCAGAAGCTGCCTCGACCTGCGGCAGGATCGCAGGCCACGCCAGCCACACCGTCCTCGCCAACCCCGCTTCGGTCTCCTGCCACACGCCGGCGGCTCCGGCCACCCGCACCAGCGCGGCTCTGGCTACCGCAGCCCGTCCCGCCCCTCTCGCCCCACAGCCGGTCCACACCCGCGCCGCGATTGCACCCGTCGCCCGCATCCGCTTCGTTCCGCCCCTTCGTGGATCCCTCGAGTCCCTCACCCGCCAGAATCAGCGCGATGACGCCGAAGGCCTGGTCCGCATCGAAGACGACGCTCAGCTCGATCAGCTTGAGGCCTCACGAGACATCGTTCCCCTGCCGGCCGGCTACTCGCTGCGCGTCAATCCCGACTTGCCCGCCAACCGCCGTTACTGCCGTCCGTGGGCCGCGCGTTTCCTGGCTGACCTCGCCCGCAGCCACTATGCCCGCTTCCACCGCGCTCTCCAGGTCAACTCCGCCGTCCGCACTGTTGAATTTCAGCGCTCGCTGATCTCCGTCAACGGCAACGCCGCGCCCGCCGACGGCGACGTCGCTTCGCCGCACCTCACCGGCGCCGCCGTCGACATTGGCAAGAAGGGCCTTTCCCTCTCAGAAATCTCCTGGATGCGCGCCTGGCTCCTCCCACTCCAGACCGCCGGCAAGATCGACGTCGAAGAGGAGTTCTATCAGTCCTGCTTCCACGTTACCGTCTACCGGAGCTACACGCCGCTCACGCCCGCGCGGCCTGCGCCGCCTCGGATGATCGCTCACCACCGCCGGTCGACGACGACTTTACTTGCCGCCGGTGTGCACTAAAATCGTCCACTGACTTTTCCGGCATTCTGCCGATTTGCTAAACTGAACTTACTCTCGGAAGGATGCTACCCTCCCGAGAGGTTTCTGCTACCTGATCAGCAGCAGTGTGAGCACCAGGATCACGACGGCCAGTACGAATCGCCAATTAACGACGAGCGTAATGACAATGCGTGTCCACGACGTTTTACCGTCCAAGGGCCTCACCTCCTTTCATTGGTAACGGCCCGCAGGTCGTTTGCGCGACCCGCGGACCGTTGGCCCAATCTTCCGGACCAATTTCAGCGCTGTCGCTTTCGCACTCTGAAAGGAAGGTAGTTTCAGACTAAGTTCGATCCCTGAGCCGCGACAGATTACCGAAGAGCCCAGCCCCGCAGAATCGCCCGCCCTGCCGCCGGGCGCGCACGAAAACAAGTCACCGTCATCCATCCTGCCGATTCCCGCATTTGACGCGCCCCTTTTCCTCGGCGAGGATAAATTCAGTTCCCTTCCCGGAGGTGCACCCGTGGCAAGCTCCCCTTGTTCAGATCAAATCGGTTCAGATCAAATCGGAGAAGCACCGGTCAAAGCGGAGACCGCCGCGGTAGAAATGTACCGGTTTGCCGCGCTGATGCTCGGGAATGAAGCCGAAGCTCTTGACCTGGTCGAGAAGACGGTTGCCGCGGTCGAGATCGACCCCTGCACCGATCCAGGCGCCGCTACCGGTCTGGTGCGTGACCGCGTCCTCGATGGCGCCCTCCAAATCATGCACCGTCACGACCCGGAGTCCTTCGCCCATGTGCCCGCCAACGAGCCCGGCGGTTCCTGCATCGAGGACGACAGCACCGTTCCACTTTCCGGCCCCGAGATCTCCGAGCTGGTGTCCGGGGCAGGCCGTGACCCGCTGCGCGAGTGGCTCGCCAGGCTATCCCAGGTGCAGCGCGCCGTTTTCGTCCAGCGCGCCGTCCTCGGCATCAGCAACGCGGACGCGGCCCGCGCTCTCAACCGCCACTCCCGGCCCTCCATCTGGACCACGCAAGCCGTCAGCACTCTCTTCCGCCAGGCGCTGTGTTCGCTCGCTTCGTCGCTGGTGCACTCCGCGGCACAGGTTTAGCCGCCCCGACCCGACCCCGGCCGACGGTCGGACCGCCCCCGAGGATGGGAGTCACTTGCGTCTACTTTTGCGCTGATTCCGCGAGACGCGACCCCCGCGCTTCGACTACTCTTATCGCAGAGATTCTTCTGAGTTTTTTGCTCAACGTATCGCATCCAAAGCACATACCTTGACCCGGGACCTGGTCCTGGCTGTTTCACAGAGAGGCTGTTCTTTGCCGGAGGGCGTAGCTACCAATCCAGGATTCCTGTGCCTGCAGCGGATCGCCGCTGCGGCCGCCTTTTTGTCGCTGCTCGCCTCGCCGGCCATCGCCCAGGGTACGCCCGGATCTGGCTCCGTCTCGGTGCCCGCAGGACCCATCCTCATCCCCCAGCCAGCCGTCGACAGCTCCACCTACCAAAGCAGCGTAACCGACGGCAAGCTCACCCCTGGCGTTCTCCCTCTCTCCCTCGACGACGCCATCCACCGCGGCCTGCGCTTCAATCTCGGACTCATTCTCACCACGCAAAACACGCAGTCGGCCCGCGGCGCCCGCCTCGAGCAGCTTCAGTCGCTGCTGCCCACCGCCAGCGGCTCCATCAAGGAAGCCGTCATGGAGACCGACCTCCAGGCCCAGGGCCTTCGTATTCCGGGCTTCCCTGCGATCATCGGTCCCTACGGATACACCGATATTCGAGGATCGCTCAGCTGGTCGCTCGTGAATCTCTCGTCGCTCGAAAATTACCTCGCCCAGCGGCACAACTTCAAAGCCGCAAGTCTGTCCGCCCAGGATGCCCGCGACCTCGTCGTGCTCACCGTCGGCAACGCTTATCTCACGGTCATCGCCGACGCGGCCCTGGTCGAATCAGCCCAGGCCCAGGTTGACACCTCCAAAGTCTCCCTCGATCAGGCTGTCGGCAATCACCAGGCAGGCACTGCGCCGCTGCTCGACGAGCTGCGCGCACGCGTCGACTATCAGACCCAGCAGCAGACCCTCATCGCCGCCCAAAATTCCTGGCAGAAGGACAAAATCGCCCTGGCGCGCGCCATCGGCCTGCCTCTCGAGCAGCAGTTCGAGCTCACCGACACCGCCCCCTACGCGCTCTTCGACCATCTCGATCCCGACAAAGCGGTGCAGCAAGCCCTCGCCACCCGCTCCGACCTGAAGGCTCTCGAAGAGCAGGTTGCTGCCGCCGACAGCGCCCGCAAAGCGGCCACCGACGAGCGCCTCCCCACCATCACCTTCACCGGCGACTACGGCGACATCGGCATCAACGTCAACCACTCGCACGGCACCGGAGACGCGGTCGGCTCTCTCGACGTCCCCATCTTCGAGGAAGCAAAGCTGCGCGGCGACGCGAAGCAGGCGCAGTCGTCGCTCGAGCAGGCGCGCGCCCGCCTGAGCGACATCCGTGGCCAGATCGGCGCCGACGTGCGCGACAGCATCCTTGACATTCAGGCCGCCGAGAAGCTCGTCGAAGTAGCCAAAAGCAACGTCGACCTCGCCAGCGAGGCGCTCAGCGAGTCGCAGCAGCGTTACAAAGCCGGGGTTTCAGATAATCTGGCTGTCTCCCAGGCGCAGCAGGCCTTTGCCCAGGCGAGTCAGCAGTACGTCGCCAGCCTCTACCGGCACAACGTCGCAAAATTATCGCTGGCCCGGGCCCTTGGTGTGGCGCAGAGCAATTACAAGGATTACGTGGGAGGAAAGTAAGTGGCGGAGCAAAATTCCGAGCAGTCCAGACCAACCGAGGAGCGGCCGGAGATTCCAGGCCCCCGCTCGCGCCGCCGTTTCATCATCATCGGACTCGTCGCGGTGTTGCTGGTCGGCGCTCTTCTCTTCTGGTGGCACTCCACCTATTACGAAGACACCGACGACGCATCCGTCGATGGCCACCTTGTCCAGATCAGCTCGCGCATCAATGGCCACGTCGCCGAGGTCGATGTGGACCAGAACAAGCATGTCGATGCGGGCGCGCTGCTGATCAAAATCGATCCCAGGGATTACGAGACGGCAGAGGCCCAGGCAGCGGCGAACCTTGAGGCTGCAGTAGCCAACTACGAGGCTACGCGCGTCAACGTCCCGGTCATCAATATCAATGCCGGAACCAATCTCAACAACGCCAATGCCGACGTCGCCAGCGCTACGGCCACGGTTGCCCAGTCAGAGAAACAGCTCCAGGCCGCGCAGGCGCGCGTTACTCAGGCGCAGGCTAACTCCACCAAGTCGAAGCTCGATCTCGAGCGCTATACCCCCCTCGTCCAGAAAGACATCATCTCCAAACAGCAGTACGACGCCGCCGTGGCGGCAGCCGCTGCGAATGAAGCCGGCGTCGCCGAAGCGGAAGCCAACCTGGTTGCCGCGCAGGATGCCGTGCGTATTGCCCACGATCGGGTGCTGCAGGCGCAGTCCTCGCAGAAATACGCCCAGACCGCTCCGCAGCAGGTTGCCATCCAGAAGGCCAAAGCCGATCAGGCCGCCGGCGAGGTCGAGCAGGCCCGCGCCGCGCTGGCGCAGGCGAAGCTGAATCTCGATTACACCGAGCTCCGTGCCCCCGTCTCCGGCATCGTCACCACCAAAAGCGTTGAAGTCGGCCAGAACGTCGCCATTGGTCAGGCGCTCATGACCCTGGTCTCCCTCGACGATGTCTGGATCACCGCCAACTTCAAGGAGACCCAGCTCCGCCACATGCAGCTCAAGCAGCCCGTCACCGTGCATGTGGACGCTTTCGGCCGCGACTATGACGGCGAAGTCACGCAGATCGGCGGCGCCACCGGATCGATGCTCAGCCTCTTCCCGCCCGAGAACGCCACCGGCAACTACGTCAAGGTCGTGCAGCGCATCCCGGTCCGCATCGACCTGACCAAGCCCGATCAGAATAACGACCACATGCTCCGTCCAGGCATGTCCGTCGAGCCTAAGGTGCGAGTGAAGTAAAAAATCCAGGTCGCGGGAACATCTGTCGTCCGGTTCGGAACGGTCTTCGATTCCGCGAAAATCAGCGCACCCGATGCCGATGGTGCGCCCGGAACACGTAGTGCCCCACCAGCCATCCCGCGGCGCTCCCGGCAAGAACATCGCCGGGAAAATGCTGCTGCCCCATTACCCGAGTCAGGCTGACTCCCGTTGCCACTGTGTACAGGCTTGCCTGCACCCACCGCGACGGATACTCCCCGGCCAGCTCCGCCGCCGCCGCCCACGCCAGCACGCTGTGCGACGAAGGGAAGGAAGTATCGACGCCGGCGTTCCCCTGGAAAAACCGGCCGCGCGTGCCGTCGGCGCTCGGCCTCTCCCGCCAGAAGATCAGCTTCATCCCCTGCTCCACGACAACCCCGTCGATCAGCGCCTCACCCCCCAGAATGCCGGCCTCGCGCGCGTGATCGTTCTGCTTCCACTGGCCGAATCCGAAGAGCGCAACCGGAACGGCAATGTAGCCGCCGATCACGACATTCGAGGCGGTGACGTTGGCCTGATTGAAGCCTGCGTCGTGGGAGACCACGGATTTCATCGTGTGGCGATCCGTTGCGATCGCCGCCGCTTCGGCCCCGGCCAGCGGAACCAGCCATATCAGATCGTGGGTTCGGATCCGCGCCGGGCTGGTCCAGATCACGGCCTGGTCCTGCAGGAGGTGTACCGGGGCGCTTCGCAGAGTGACCACGTCCGCATCGTTCCGGGGAGCAGGCGCGTCGGGCAGCGCGGCGGCGGGGACGGGCTCATCGACGTCCTGCGCTCGCGCGACGGCGCCAGTGCCCAGAACCAGACCCGTCAGGATCACGAGTCGAGTGAAGCCAGGGCGGAAGTTGCAGGAGACAAGCCGAAAAGACGAAATCAATCGGAGCCCTCGGAGATTGGATGACTTTTTCCCACCTGGAGGATTTGTGCTGGCGGAATTGCTCCTTATTGGACCCGCCCGGATCGAAACCGGACGACGGATCGTGTCGGGAGTCGCGCTCTCCTGAGTCTCGATAAGGCGATCGGCATTGCGAAGGCGCTTCAATCCAAAAACCCCAGGGACCCGTCGGTGCTCGGGACCCTGGCAATAGCGCAGAAGGCTCGCAGTAATGTGCTCTTCGGCATCAGCCGGACCCAGGAATCGATACCGGCGATGCGCGCCGCGAATCGACGCCTTCAATGCCGGACAGGCTGGCTGACTCCGGACCTCCCGAAGTGGACAAGAGCAGCAGCGTTCCCTCGAGCAGGAGATCGAGCGAGTCGCCCCCTTCGCCCTGGTTCATCAGCAAGTCGCCGGGGCACCTCTTGCCTAGTAGGGAACGGCGACGCGATAGGCGTAGCCGTTGCGGTAGACGATGACCGTCCGGGGCACCATCGCGATGACCGGGGGCGGCGTTACGTAGACGTAGGTCCGCACCGGCGGCGGTGGTGGGGCCATTTCAGGAACGTAGGTCGCGATCGGCTGCGGTTCGGGCGGAGGAGGGGCCGGCTGCTCGTACGCGCTCGGACGGCGGTAGAGGCCGGAGGGATCCTGCTGGTACGGCTGCGGGTTGGCGGCTGGGACGCCGAGGTCGTCCATCACCTTGAGGGTCAGGCGAGTTTCTTCTTTCAGCGTGGGGCGGGGACCGCGGCGGGGAAGGTTGATGAGGTCGATGGGCCAGAGGATGGGGATCAGCCAGGTGACGGTGTCCTTGACGGCGTGGCCTTTGCCGAGGATGCGTCCGTAGCGGTCGACGTTATAACCGGGGACGTCGACGACTTTGGCGTCGATGGGGATGACGGTGTCCGGCTCAATAACCATGCGGTCGAAGCGGAGTTCCATCCAGCCCTTGCCGACGAAGTGGCCTGGGTCTTTGTAGTCCTCGAAGCGGCCGACGAGGTAGCTGTCAAAAGGCAGCACCGAGCGGCCGTAGCGTTCGGAGTGGCCGACCTGGCAGAGGACCGGATCGCCGATGGCGGTATTTTTGGAGGAGAGTTTGGGTTCCGACAGCGTGCAGGAAATGAGAGAACCGGCTGGAATGAGTTGTTCCGCAGCGTAGCTCGAGAGCGGCGCGGCGAGCAGAAGCGTGAGCAGAGATACAGCTTTGCCCTTCATGAGGAAGCCTCCTGGGTGGGTCAGGTTCACGGCAAGAACACAGCGGCTTGCCGGTAGTTGCGCGGCTCGGCCGGCGCCGATGCGCAAAGGTAACGGATGCCCCTCGGAAGGACAGCTTCAAAGACGGCGGGAAGCTGGGTGAAACATGATGGCGGGGTTGGGTGAAAAATGTCAAGGGGCGGTCGTGACGGAACTCGGACCCTCTCCGCTCGACCTGACCGATTTGCACTTTTGTTGAGGCACTGGGTTCAAGAAACTGTGTTTTTCTGACAGGGCCTGTTTTTTGCATGTATTTGAAATTTCTGGACTTTGCGCTCTGTTGACAAACTCGACAATATGAGTTGAGCCGATGTATTTGATTCGGCTGGATTTGCGGGCTTGTATTTGATTTGAGAGGAGTTTCTCCTTGCTGAGCACTCCACCACAGAGGACACAGAGAGCACTAGGGGACCCCCCTGCTCGCTTAGAGCCCGCCTGCCTGGCCACCCCCTTGGCCATTTTAGGCTAAGTGTTTCATTCTGCTTGGGTTGATGGTTCATGGCCGAGTGCAATCGATTCATTGCAGGCGGTTTAGATCTCAAGTGGCTGAGCTGGCTGGATTTAGCTGCCATTTCTGGGTTTCGAGGCTCCATTCGTTTGATTTTGCATGGCTTCGGTCTCCTCTCATTCATTCCATTGCTCGGGCGGGCGTTTGGTGTTTGGCGTTCGGGAAAGAGCCTGTTCTAAAGGGAAAAGGCCGCGCTCGGGCGGCCTTTTTCTTTTTTCTATCTATATATTCAGGATATCAGGTGGAGAGAATAAAACTGCCAAATATTTTGGCGTGGAAGTTATTTGGAATGAGGGGTCATTACTTCGGTTTTTTGGGGCTGGGGCTTGACAGTTTTTGGGGATTTCGGGTTTTTGGGGAACCGTGGGCGAGCGGCTAGCTTGGGCTCGCGCGCCCCTTATCTTACGAGAGGCCAACTTATCAGGCCGATCTGCTCTTGTGCCCGCAACTATCGGCGGTAGAGTAACAAACAGTATCTCCGCTGGAGGTTGAATATGGGTTCCCGGGCGGCGCCCGCGCTGGCTGCGCAGGGCAAACGGTGGCATACGGAAGTACCAGGGGCAAGATGGTTCAGATGTGACTTACATGTCCATACTCTTGATGATCATTTTTCTCCAAATCTCAAATGGCCCGTTGGGCTCTGCGGCAACGCGGATGACCCGAATGTACAGCTCTCGTACGCTCGCAAGCTGCTTCAGGCTGCGGTCGCACACGGAATCGAGGTTCTGGGATTAACGCCGCACAGTCCTCGTGCCGGTGCCGGCGACAATACAAGCACCACATGGCGGATTGTGGAGGAGTGGCTGAACGGAATTGACGATGATGGCGTGCCGTTCATTGAGAAAATCTATGCCGTTTTTCCGGGTTTCGAGCCGAGTTTGGCGGATGGTTCGCGCGGGGTCCACCTGCTTTTTCTCTTCGATCCGAGTATTGGCCGGGACACTTACCTACGAGCCTTTCAGTGCGTCATGGCAGGGACCAATCCTTGGGACGGAGCTAATCTCCGGATGTCCCCATGTGGCGCCAAGGTTGTGTTTGAGTCGCTGGTTCGCTTGCAGAAAGAGGAGAAGAATAGGTGGGATTGGATGTGTATTGCTCCCCATGCATTCGACAATGGGAAGGGCCTCTTCGCTCTAAAGAGCCAGATGCTCGAGAATTTCCCGCACGAGTGGATTGCTGCGTTGGAACTTGGCGACAACAGCCTCCCCGAGGACGAGCTTAAGGGGAGGCCGTGGATGCAACCAGCGATGGAGAAATACCACCACACGTTCGTCCACTCCAGCGACGCATACTCTTTCTCCGCCTCCTCGTCCGTAGCTGATCGTCAGCTCGGTAGTCGATTCGTCTTGCTTAAGCTGGCGAGGCCGACAATTGAGGCTCTCCGGCAGGCAATGCTGGCGAAAGATTCTCGGCTTCGGCTCGCCTACAGAAGGGATTCGAACGATAACTTCGTGTTAAGCGATTTGCCAGATCCCGTGGCGGCGGATCGCCCTTGGCTGAAGAGCGTGTCCATTTCCGGTGGAACCTCTTTTTTTGCGGGAACTGATTCGAAGACCAATACCCCGCGTTCTCAAACCTTCCTCTTCAATCCCGACCTAACAGTCGTTATTGGAGGGCGAATGTCGGGCAAATCAACAGTGCTTGACGGTCTTCGACAGTACTTCGGGCGACCGATGCCCCAGGACGAGCAGGTGAGGAATGATGTCTCAGCGAGGGCAACGCATAGATTCCAGTCTGGGAACCCGTCGATTCTGCCGGTTGTTCGCGGTCCCATCAGCACGTCGGAACCGCTGTCAACTCGATGGCCAGCCGAGTTCTTCACTCAGCGAGAATTACAGCAAGCCGTCCGAGATCAGAAGGGCTTGCGCAAGATCCTCTACCATCTGGCACCCCTCAGCACTGAGGTCCTACTAAGTAGCGAATCGAGGTTAGCGGACCTGGACGATAAATTGACGGCTGTCGCGTTGCGCATTGAGGCGACGAGGGGAGAATTGGCTGAGGCTGAACAGGCACTAGCGACAGCCGCGACCGCAAAGCAAACGCTCGATACGTTTGAGCAAATCGGCGCCTCCGAGCTGACCTTGGCTCAAAAAGACACGGGTATGATCGGGACGGCAAGGGGTCATTTGGCGTCCCTTCTGCAATCGATATCGGACGTCGCGGCTCAAGCCCGATCCTTTCCGCGGCCTAAGCCGGCGAACGCCGACATTGCGGAAATTGCTTGCAGCCCCAGCGTTCTCGCTGCTTTTCGTCGCTTCCGTGCCACCATGCGACTCGCTCGTATGCTCGTTGTGCGCATGGATCGTGAATTTGGTCGGGCTGAGGTTTCTGCCGAGATTCGCGAGGAAAAGACGAAGCAGGACGTTCAGGAAGCACTGGTGAAGGCAGGCGGGAGTGCGGAGGATTTGAACCGCTTCGACGATCTCACCAGACTAGCCTCAGCGTTCGAAGCCGCAACCTCCGTACATAAAGTCCATCGAGCCTCTTTGAGGGGAATGTTGCGTGAATTTCGCCGACTTCGTAAGAACAGGGACCAACTCGTCGAACAGCATCGCACGGAGATGGCAAAGCTGGGTCTGGCGATGGATTCGAGGTTCGGTGGCGCTATTCGCCTCTCACAGATTAAGGACGGAATCCGAGACAATTTAGAACGCTGGCTGCTCGACCTCAAAGAGAAGGGCATAACACGGTGGTGGAATGACCTAGGAGCTTTGCGATCCCTAGCATCGCCCGCGACAATGCTTAGATTGCTCAAAGTTAACCACCTTGAGTGTTTGGGCATGAGTGCGCAAGTCTCCGCCACATTTCGCGAGTGCATGACCGCCAAACGCAAAGTGGAGCTTTATTCGCTCCGAAATGAGGATTATTACGAGTTGCAAATGAGGGTTGCGGACAACCCTCCAGCTTACAAGCGGATGGAGGAACTATCGGGCGGAGCTCAAGTCAGCCTACTGCTCACTTTGCTCTTGTCGAGCGAAAACAATTGCCCCCTTGTCATCGACCAGCCAGAGGACGAACTGGATAAGAGCTACCTTCGAGATACAGTCCTTCCGGCTTTACGCCGCCTGAAAGGCCGCAGGCAAGTCATTCTTGCGACTCACGATGCGAATATTGTCGTCAACGGCGACGCCGATCAAGTCATCTACCTCACTGCAACCCATGACTACGCTGGTATTGCCGAGCAAGATGCTATAGAGAATCGTGCTATCAAGAACGCGATAATAGACCTGCTTGACGGTGGCAGCGAGGCTTTTGAGATGAGGAAAGAGAAGTACGGGTTTTAGTTATCCCTAGAAGGGTCCTCTCTGTTACCTGTACAAGTGCAATTGCGGGCCTACGGCAGTGCGGAAGGCCCTGCGGGCCTGTTTTACGGCACGACCAAGGTCATGCCCTGATACGGGGTCCGGGGCCAGAGCATAGATCGTAACGGTGATGGAGAGTAGCCCCGACAAAGGGCTCCGGGCCTAAAGGCCTCGTGTTTTGTGCTCTGGTCCCCGGCCTGAAGGCCGGGGCTTTACCGGCGGCACGGCTTCACGGGAGACAAGGGCAACCGCAGATCCTTCCGCTTCGCTGCGCTCAGCGTCAGGATGACATGGGTCTGGGGGGTGGACGTGATTGGGGGAAGCGCCGGGTTTTGGCTCGGGCGCTGCTTCCCTGCTCTGAGTTCCTGATTCCGGGTTAGACGAGGGCGGTTGCGGTTATGAGTTCATGCGGTCGAGGGCTCGGCTGTAGTCGGCGGGCTCGAGATCGTACCAGTCGCGGCTCAGGTCCACCCAGGTCGGGTTGGCCGTTTCGATGAGCGCGATCTTCTTTGCTCGCCGCCATCCTTTCAGCTCTTTTTCCCGTGCGATCGCCCTGTCGACGTCCAGGTGGGATTCGAACCACACCAGACGATCGCAGTTGTAGCGGGCAGTGAATCCATCGTGCTCCCTCCATTTGTGGTCGAAGACGCGGCGGAGCAGATCGCCGGTGACTCCGATATAGAGAGTGTGACTGCGGCTGGCCATCATGTACGTGGAGTAATTGCCCTCGTGCATGGGACCCCGTCCTGGGCTGGCGGTACGGGCTGGATCGCAGAGAAGAACAACCGCAGATCCTTCCGCTTCGCGAAGCTCAGCGTCAGGATGACACGTTTAGGGTGACGATTGAGCCTGTCGGTGTGTACGGTCGAACCGGAAGTAACTGACGCACTGAGGCAGCAGGGAAAACAACCGCAGATCCTTCCGCCTCGCTGCGCTCAGCGTCAGGATGACAGGCTCTGGTGGGGTCAGTCTGGGGGGGTGAAGCTGAAGAAAACGCCGGAGGTTTTTGGGCTCCGGCGTTTGTTTGGTGCTTTCTGCTTAAAGAAAATTCTTATACCAGGGCTGGGACGTTTACTTTGTCGTACCAGCTGTGGGCTGATTTGAGGGCCTTGTTGACGTTCTCGATGTTCTCGACGCCTTTGGTGTTGAGCCAGTTCTCGAAGACTTTGGCTCCTTCTTTGGCGTAGACGGCGATGCCGTCTTTCCAGGTGGCTCGGCCGCAGAGGACTCCGTTGAAGGGGGCGCCGGATTCTCCGGCGAGCTCGAGGGTCTCGATGAAGACGGGGTTGGAGACGCCCGCCGACAGATAGATGAATGGCTTGTGCGTGGAGGAGGCGGCGATGCGGAAGTGCTCGAGGGCTTCGGCGCGGGTGTAGGCCTGTTCGCCCTTGAAGGACTTGGTGCCGGCGACGAATTCCATCTGGATGGGGACTTCGACTTTCAGGACGTCGACGCCGTAGCGCTCTTTGCCGAACTCCTCCATGGAGCCGGTGACGATGTCGGGCTTGCGTTTGGCGTAGGCGACGCTCTTCTCGTCTTCGCCGTGGACGGCGTAGCCGACCAGCTCGAGGAAGAAGGCGATGTCGTGGGCGCGGCACTCGTCGGCGATGCGCTCGGTCCAGGCCTGCTTGAGGTCGTTGACGGGGGATTTCTCGTAGGGGGTGTAGTAGAGGAGGATCTTGATGCAGTCGGCGCCGGCTTCTTTGAGGCGGCGAACGCTCCAGAGGTCGAGGAGGTCGGGGAGGCGGCCGGGGAGGGCGGCGTCGTAGCCGGTCTTCTCATAGGCGAGGAGCAGGCCTTTGCCGTTGCGACGCTTGGCGGCCGGGAGGCCGAACTCGGGGTCGAGCAGAATGGCGGAGGCGTGTTTGGTGAGGACTTCGGTGACGAGGGATTTGAATTCCTCGAGGGCGGAGTCGGGAACTTCGGCTACGCCTTTTTCTTTGGCGAGGGACTTCTTGAGCGAGCCGCGCTGGTCCATGGCGGCGGCAGCGATCACGCCGCGCTTATCGGATACGGCTTTGAGTCCGGCGAGCTTGCCGGGGGTCATGGTAATGGACATTGCGTTTTTCTCCTGCGCTTCAAAAGATAGCGTCTGCCTCTCAAGTTTACTCGGGTGGGCGGGGGGATGGGCAGGTGGCTAAAGTAACGTGTGTGTGAAAAGCGAGGGATTAGGGGTTAGGGATTAGGGATTAGGAAAGCAGGGAGTAGCCGCCAGTAGGGAGTAGGGAGTGGCTGGGAGCTGGGAGCTGGGAGCCGGGAGCTTGGAGCTGGGAGCTAGCGGCTGGTCGCAGCTTCCAGGCTTCCGACTTCCGGCTTCCGACTTCCAGCTTCGTGCTCCGGCAGGCGGCTCAGCCACCAACCTTTTCGGTTAGTTCGACCCAGCGCTCGTAGACGGCGTGGTGATTGGCTCTTGCCTGTTCGAGGTCGGCGAGGGCGGCGGTGAGGGCGGCGGGATCGGTGACGACTTCGGGAGCTTCAGTGCGCTGCTCGGCGGCGCGCAGGCGGGCGTCGGCTTCCTCGATGCGGGCTTCGATGGTGTCGTACTCGCGCTGTTCCATGTAGGAGAGCTTTTTGCGCGGCGGCTGGGAGGCTGGTGGGGCAGAGATGGCTTGGGGGATTTTCGCTGCAGAGACTTGGGATGCGGCGCGGGTTTGCTCATCACGCCAGGTTTCCCACTGCAGGTAGTCAGCAAACACGGCGGCATTGCCGAGTCCGTCGAGGCCGAGAACGGCGTTGGTAACGCGGTCCAGCAAATAACGATCGTGGGTGACGAGGACGAGTGCGCCAGGAAATTCGAGGAGCGATTCCTCCAGGATTTCCAGAGTGGGGATATCGAGGTCGTTGGTGGGCTCGTCGAGGATGAGGACGTCGGCGGGCTGCAGCATGAGGCGGGCGATGAGCACGCGGGCGCGCTCGCCACCGCTGAGGCGCTCGACGGGCTGGTTGAGCTGTTCGCTGGTGAAGAGGAAGCGCGAGGCATAGCCGGCGACGTGGACGACGCGATCCTGATAGATGACGGAGTCGGAGTGGGGCGCGAGGGCGCGGCGGAGGATGACGGAGTTGTCGAGCTCGCGCATCTGCGACAAGTAGACGATGCGGAGGCCGGGGGCGCGGCGGATTTCTCCGGCGCTCAGAGGGAGTTCGCCGGTGATGGCGCGGAGGAGCGTCGTCTTGCCCGAGCCGTTGGCGCCGGCGAGTCCGAGCTTGAGTCCGTTGGTGAGGGTGACGCTGACGTTGCGGAGGATCTCGCGATCGCCCAGGGTAACGGCAGCGTTTTCGACTTCGATGAGGCGTTTGGTCTGGCGGCCGGTGGCGTCGAAGGCGATGCCGGCAGTGGCGATGCGGGAGCGGGATTCTGAGTCCTGGAGCTCGGCGATGAGGGCATTGGCGTTGTCGATGCGCGCTTTGGCCTTGGTGGTGCGGGCTTTCGGGCCGCGGCGGAGCCACTCCATCTCGATGCGGACGCGATTGCGGAGGCTCTCCTGGGCGCGCTGCTGCCACTCGACGTACGCCTCGCGGCCTTCGAGGAATTTTGAGTAGCTGCCCTCGATGCGAAGCAGGCCGTCGGAGTAGATGCGGTTCAGTTCGACGATTGCAGTGGCGACATTCTCTAGGAAATAGCGGTCATGGGTGACGACGACGAAGGCGAATTTGGCCGCGGTGAGGAGGTCTTCGAGCCACTCGATGCCTTCGAGGTCGAGGTGGTTGGTGGGCTCGTCGAGGAGGAGGACCTCGGGATCGGTGACGAGGGCTTCGGCAATAGCAAGGCGTTTACGCCAGCCACCACTGAGACTGGCGGCCTCACGGTTCATGCTGGGATTGTCCGATGTGTCGTCTTCAGCGAAGCCGGTGCGGCCCAGGGTTTCGCGCAGGCGCTGTTCGCGGTGGGCCGCGGGAATGGCGGCGCGGTCGAGGGCCGCTTCGGCGATCTGGCGGACGGTGAGGCCGGGGACGAAATCGGAGAGCTGGTGGACGTACCCGATGCGGGCGCGCTTGCGGAAGGAGACTTCGCCCGAGTCGGTCTCCTGCTCCGCGCCGAGAATGCCGAGCAGCGTGGATTTGCCTGCACCGTTGGGACCGATGAGGCCGATGCGATCGCCATCGTGAACCGCAAAGGAGATGTTGTCGAAGAGCGGAACGGCGCCGAAGCGTTTGGAGATGTTCTGCGCGATCAGGATCGGCGGCATGTTTTCAGTTTACGGGGCGAGAGAAGAGGGTTCGCCGGCGTTGCATTCAGTCTCTGTCGCGCAACAACCGAGACGGAATCCTGGAGTTACATTCTCTTTCAGCATGACTCGACGAGCGCGACGTCGGACAGCGGGTTCGGTTCGTCCGACGAGCGCACGCCGAAGACCCACGCCAGCGCTCCCACGGCGGCGATCGCCGCCGCAAAGGTAAGCGCCGCGCTGAAGTGCCCGGTTCGCTCGACCAGGAAACCGGTCAGCACCGGCGCGACGATACCCGCGATGTTGGCGACGCAGTTCTGCATGCCCACCCAGCGGCCAGCCAGCTGCGGTCCGGCGAGGGTCTGCGGTATCGCATACACGCCCGAACTGGCGGTTCCGCAGCCAACCGCTGCCCCGGCGAGGAAAGGGAGCCAGGTCTTTGGCCCTGCGACCGCGCACCCGAGCAGCGAGACTACCGCAATCAGGAGACCGACGACCATGGGCCACTTCCGTGCCGAGCACGCGCCGGCGCCGCGACGGATCCACAGATCCGCGATGCGGCCGGTGACGATGGCCGCGGTCGAATCGATGGCGTAAATCATGCCCGCGGTCCACGCCATCGCCGTCGTGGAGAGATGCCGCTCATGTATCAGATAGAAGGGCAGCCAGCTCATGAGCAGGTAGAGCAGGTAATTCTCTCCGAGGTGGCCGATGGACGCACCCCAAAACGGCCGCCGCCGCAGAATGGCCGAGAAGCTCGGCAGTTCACGGGCGGGCAGGGGCGGCTCGTATATCAGGCGCCGTGGCTTCCACCGCTGCCATGCCGGCAGCCACAGCAAACTCACCAGGCCGATGGCGAGGAAGGTTTTGCGCCAGCCAAAGTGCGCCATGAGAAGGCCGCCGCCGAAGGCTCCCACGGCGGTGCCCCAGCGGATAGCAGCCACCAGCAGGCCGTTGGCGAGGCCGCGATCTTTCTCCTCGAGGCACTCGCTGAAGATTTTCGAGCTGGCGGGGAAGATGACGGCTTCGCCCACGCCGAGGAGAAGGCGCATCCCCAACAGGGTTGCGAATCCGCGCGCCAGTCCCGTGAAGGCGGTGGCGGCGGACCATGCGAGGAAGCCGGCCGCGAGCATCGAGCTGGCGCTGAACCGGTCCACCAGCCAGCCCATGGGAACCTGCAGCAGCACGTAGGTCCAGAAGAAAGCGGAGAGCAGAACGCCCAGCCGGGAGGTGGACATGCCCCATTCCCTGGCGAGCAGGGGAGCAGTCAGGGCCAGGTTTCCGCGATCGACGTAATTGATCAGCACTGCGATGACCAGCAGCGCGATCACGGGTGCGACTTTTTTCGGGCTGTGCACGGGCGGGCCCACCTGTCTTTCTCGGGGAGGATCAGCCGGGGAGGATCAGGATACGACGAATTTACGGGGTCCGCGGCGCGACCGGTTTGAGAGCTGCTGGAAATGCGGGGGGCGGAGGCGGGCGGGCTACGGCTTCCCTGCTGCTGCGATCGCTTCCCTCTGTAAACCATGGAGCTGGCGGATGCCGGCTTCGGCGTAGTTCATCATTTCAAGGAGGCGGGGGCGGGGGAAGGCGTGGCGCTCGGGCCGTGGCCTGGACTTCCGCCTTATTTACTCCCAACGCGGCGATTAATTGAGGACGGAATCATGGACCGCAATTTAGAGATCCTAGCGCGTCCGGGTCGTCATACGGTGCGACCCTGATATCCATGTCCAGTGCGCTCTTTGGATTCGGTGTGTTCGGTCCCATCATCCACACAGCTTTCGGCCCCAGCGACACAATTCGGTCTGCAATCTCTTCGGTCGATGCGGACATCATGGCCCCGAGGTCGAATCGCTGCGCATTTGGGGCGTGATGCGTCGAGGCCGCATAGCCTGGCGCATGGCCGACCTCCATCTTCATCCAGCCATCGAGTCGTGTCCCCAGGCTTGTGATCGTCAGACCCGTCAGAGCGGGAAAATCGTAGCGATGCTCTAAGATGGCTGTCAGCCACTGAGCGATTGCATCTGGCTCAACTACTACTACGCCCTGCTTCGTTGCTACCGAATACTTCAAAGGCTTAACCACACGAGCCACCGCATCGAGAGCGCTCTCGTCTTCAATATCCACTTTCTGTTGCGATGCGCAAAATGCCGAGGCGTTCGCTCCCAGCACGATCCCGAGAGGCTGGTGCGATACTTTTCCGATATCGATGATGGCAGCCAGTGCGGAGGTTTGCGACAAATGCAGCGTGACGCGGCTCCAAGGGCTCGAGCCATCTGCCACGGTTTGTGTTTGTATCCCTCCCGTGTATCCGAAGCCCAACATCAGTACAACCCAGAGCCGGCATCTCATGGCTCCTGCTTTCCGTTGTGCGTAATTGAGCTGCATCCGTAAACGATGGTGTTTGGCCAGTGATACGGAGTCCCATTGTACGTGCCGGTCACCGCCTGCGTTGCGGTTGTTGTTCCTGATCCTGGACAATACGTGCTGCAAAACCACCACTCATCGGTATAGAGGCCCGCAGCATATCCCGGTCCCATCTCGCATATGGCCTTGTCGAGATCAATGGATGTCACGCGAGCATCGTGGATTTGCCCGCACCGTTGGGACCGATGAAGCCGATGCGATCGCCATCGTGAACGGCGAAGGAGATGTCGTCGAAGAGGGGGACGGCGCCGAAGCGTTTGGTGATGTTCTGCGCGATCAGGATCGGCGGCATCTCTTTAGTCTATGGGGCATGTTGGAGGGCTGAGTCTTTTGCGGAGGTTCAGCGCCAGCCGAGCGCTGGAGCTACCGTCGTGAGAATGGCTTCCATGACGTGCGCGTTGTAGTCAACGCCGAGTTGGTTGGGCACGGTGAGCAGGAGCGTGTCGGCCTCGGCGATCGCTTCGTCTTCCCTGAGCTGTTCGATGAGGACGTCGGGCTCAGCGGCGTAGCTGCGGCCGAAGATCGCGCGTGTGTTTTCTTCGATGAAGCCTATCTTGTCGCCTTCGTGGCCGGTTCGACCGAAGTACAAACGGTCACGTTCGTCTGTCAGCGCGAAGATGCTGCGGCTGACCGAGACGCGCGGCGTGCGGGTGTGGCCGGCCTCTTTCCAGGCGGCGCGATAAGCGCGAATCTGGGCGGCTTGCTGGATGTGGAAGGGCTCTCCGGTCTCGTCGAATTTGAGGGTTGAGGATTGCAGATTCATGCCGAGCTTAGCGGCCCAGGCTGCGGTCGCATTGGTCGCCGCGCCCCACCAGATACGATCGCGCAGTCCTTCGGAGTGCGGCTCGAGACGGAGCAGTCCGGGCGGGTTGGGAAACATCGGACTCGGGTTGGGCTGAGCGAAGCCTTTGCCGCGCAGCAGCTCGAGAAATTCCTGGGCGTGCCGCCGGCCCATGTCCGCATCGGTCTGGCCCGGCTCGGGAGCGTAGCCGAAGTAGTGGAAGCCATCGATGACCTGCTCGGGCGAACCGCGACTGATGCCGAGCTCGAGGCGTCCGCCGGCGATGAGATCCGCGGCTCCGGCGTCTTCGGCCATGTAATGAGGATTCTCGTAGCGCATGTCGATGACGGCGGTGCCGATTTCGATTCGGCGCGTGCGGGCGCCGACCGCTGCGAGCAGAGGGAACGGCGACGCGAGCTGGCGCGCGAAGTGATGAACGCGGAAGTAAGCGCCATCCATGCCCAGGCGCTCGGCTTCGACGGCGAGGTCGATGGACTGCAGGAGCGCGTCGGAGGCGGACTGGGTTGCGGACTGCGAGGAAGGGGTCCAGTGGCCGAAGGAGAGGAAGCCGATCTTCTTCATGCAGGTTCAGTCTACTGGGGTGACTCGATCTGGACCGAGGTTCGGTTACGCCAGGATCGATCCGGACAGCACTTCATTGCTTTGCCGGCATTGGGGGGAGCTCTCTCTCACACTTGAAATGAGGCCTCCATCGGTGCCATATCCGCGCGAGAACGTCCGTGCCTTTAGCCATCCGAAGATCACTCCTGCGAAACCAGCCAGCGTCCCGGAATCTGCTGGCAGTTCAAACCTCCGCTGTTGGCTTCAGGCCAATGCGCTCATTGACCCGCATTGCGGCCGTCTTTAGAGTTCTGGATGGATGGTCGCCCATCCGGAAGTTGAATGATTTTTCGCGGGAATCAGCCAAGCCGGAACGTGGCACGTTTTGTGTGATTTCGAGACTCCCAGGGCACTGTCCGATCCTGTCGGGTTCTGATTGCCTCGAACCTCGCATGTTGCGCACGCATTTCTCACACCCTGTAACGCTATCCCGTTGCCGCGCACTATTTCTCCGGTATACTTCCGGCGACTCGCGGTTTTTGCGGGCTCTCCCTCGCTCCGCCGCCATAATCCTGTTCGGAGGCTGTCTATGTCTTCCCGTTTGCAGCACGCTCTATTTGCTATTGCCCTCACTCTGCCTGCCACCCTCTACGCTGGCGACTACACTTATCAGCAGACAACTCAGATTACCGGCGGCTCGCTCCTCCACATGATGAAGACCGTCGGCGTCTTCAGCTCCCAGGCCCGCCACATCGGCGACCCCGTCGTCTCAACCATCTATCTCAAAGACAATCGCCTCGCCAACGTGTCGTCCGACAACATCGAGATCATCGATCTCGACAAGGAAACCATCACCCAGATCGACATCCAGAAAAAGACTTACACCGTGATGACCTTCGCGCAGATGAAGCAGGCCATTGAAAACGCCAATGCGCAGATGCAGCAACAGGCCGCCAAACAGCCCGCCCAGCCCGCCCAGCCCGCCCCGAACCCTGATACGCAGAACGTGAAAGCGAGCTTCGACATCAAGGTCCGCAATACCGGCAATCAAAAGCAAATCAGCGGGCTCCAGAGCAGCGAATCGATCCTAACGCTCATGATGAAGGCCACTGACACCCAGACCCAGCAGTCCGGCAGTATGGCCGTGACCAACGACATGTGGATGGTGCCGGCGATCCCCGGCTACGACCAGGTACGCGACTTCTACCAGCGCTTCGCCGAAAAAATGTCTGACGCCACCATCGGTCTCGGCTTCGACTTCAGCAAGGTGCTGTCTCAGAATCCCGCCGCAGGCCAGGCCCTCAACGATATGGCCGGCGAGATGCAGAAGCTCAAGGGCGTCCCGATCATGCAGGTCATGCGCATGGGAACCACCGTTAACGGCCAGCCCCTGCCCGCCGCGTCCGAAGCGCCCCTGCCAGCCGACGCCAGCCCCGCCGGTCCCAGCGCCGGTCAGGTTGCCAAAGCCGGCATATCTTCTATGATTCCTGGCCACTTCGGATTCGGCAAAAAGAAGGACAATCCGCCCGACAAGAGCTCCGACCAGAGCAGCAACGGCGCCCAGGCGCAACCTACCAGCGCCATCCTGATGGAAACCCAGATCACGACATCGAACTTCTCATCAGCTCCGGTCGACCCTTCGCACTTCGAAATCCCCGCAGGCTACAGACTGATACAGCCGCCGACTCGCTGAGCGCCACAACGCAACCATAGCCGGCAACTCCACACTCAGCCAGACGTCATCGCCGCGCCGTTCATGCGGACATTTCGCGGGGCAGGATTGATGCGACGGCCCAAAGCGGCAAATTGACGGTCTGCCGTTACTCGTCCCCAAAAAGGTCGTTGCCGAGTGTGTGTCAACGCAATGTAATCGATCGGCCGACTGGCGACAACAGGCCGATGCGCTCATTGACATCGTTCGGATGGTTTGTCGCCAACCTGAAAGTTTGAGCGCCTGTGCGTTCGGAGACGTATCAAAGAGAGGGTCCCGCCCGCTTTGGGTCCGGCTTTGCCGGCTCGTTGTCGATTCCCTTCCCTGACGCTCAAGCTTCTCGGCGCGCTTCACGCCGCCGCTGCGATGGCGGCGCGCTGGAGGTCGTGGAGCTGGCGGATGCCGGTTTCGGCGTAGTCCATCATTTCGAGCAGGCGCGAGCGCGGGAAGGCGTGGCGCTCGGCCGTGGCCTGGAGTTCGACGAAGTTGCCGTCTTCAGTCATGACGAGGTTCATGTCGACGTCGGCCTGGGAGTCTTCTTCGTAGGCGAGGTCGAGGAGGACCGTGTTCTCGACGATGCCGACGCTGGTGGCGGCGACGAGCTGGCGGAGGGGCGAGGCTTTGAGGGCGTCGGTGGCAAGCATACGGTTGAAGGCGATGGCGAGGGCGGCGCAGGCTCCGGTGATGGCGGCGGTGCGGGTGCCACCGTCGGCCTGGAGAACATCGCAGTCGAGGATGACGGTGCGCTCGCCGAGGGCTTTCATGTCGACGACGGCGCGGAGGGAGCGGCCGATGAGGCGCTGGATTTCGTGGGTGCGGCCGCCGACTTTGCCTTTTTCCGACTCGCGGGGGGTGCGGGTGAGGGTGGCGCGGGGGAGCATGCCGTATTCGGCGGTGACCCAGCCGCGGCCGCTGTTGCGGAGCCAGGTGGGGACGCCCTGCTCGATGGAGGCGTTGCAGAGGACGCGGGTGTGGCCGACTTCAATAAGGATGGAGCCTTCGGGGACCTGGACGTAGCCGGGGGTGAGGCGGACGGGGCGCATCGCGGAGGGGCTGCGATTTTCGGCGCGGAAGAACGAATCTGGCATCGGCCTCATTGTACGGGGTCTGAAACGGGAATCGTCCTGGAATGGGAGGGGGCGGGCAAGTGCTGGAAGGGCTTGGGGTTAGGGACTGGCGGGGGCTGGGGGAGTTTCAAAATGGGAAGGGGGAGGGGGTGTTTCCGATTTTGGATGGGGCGTCGAGTTGGGACAAGGGTCCTGTTTCGAAGGGCTTGCGAAGGGGCGGAGTTTTGGCCTTTGACGTGTCCTATGGGAGGGCAGTCGTGAACCGAGATGGGAAGCTGAGGCGAATCCAGAGCGCAACGGCTTCCCGTTCCGAGAATGGAAGCCCGCCATGGAAGAAAACCCGCAGTTGACGCCGACGACCACGCAACAGGAAATTCTTACTATTGCAACGCCTCCGCAGGTTCCTCTGCCTCGCAAAGGGAACTCGCCCACGCTGCGGGAGGAGGGCGGCGACGCGCTGGCTCTCGCGGGGATTACGCACGACGCGCGCAATATTGTGACCGCGCTGGGCCTGTGCGCCGAGTTGATCAGCCAGCCGGGGGTGTTGGGGCCGCGGCATGGACATTTTGGGGTGCAGATTCGATCGATCGCCGAGACTTCGGGGCAACTGGTGCAGCGGTTGGCCTCACTCTGCCGCAAAACAGCGCAGACGCAGGAGAAGCTGGTGCCGGAAGCCCCGGTGATCGATCTGTCGGCCTCGGTCGAGAAGATGCGCAGCCTGCTTGCGGCGATCGCGGGACCGGTCACCGAAGTCCAGGTTGCGTGTCTTCCCTGCGCCGGGGCGTTACGGCTGACTGAGGAGAGCCTGTCGCGGATTCTGGTGAATCTGGTGCGTAATGCCGCGGACGCGATGCCGACAGGCGGACGGGTTCGGATCACGACGCAGCGAGGAGGCGGCGAGAGCTTTCTGTGGACGCTGGACGGCGATGGAAATGGGGAGGAAGGTTCGCAGTACCTTTGGGATGATTCTCCGCATGCCCGGGTCGGGCTAAGTGGCACGGTGCTGCTTACAGTGGAAGATAGCGGCCCGGGTATACCGACGGAGTTTATGGAGCGGGTCTTCGAATCGGGCTTCTCGACGCGGCAGGGGGGGCAGTCGTGGCCGGAAGCGCAGCATCACGGGCTTGGCCTGAGTATCGTGCGGGAGCTGGTGGAGGCGGCGGGAGGAACCGTGCGGGCAGTAGCTTCGCCGATACTGGGTGCACGATTTGAGATCGAGCTGCCACTTACAAACGTAACCCCCAACTTACCTTTGGAACCCTGCCTGGATGGCAAGAGTGACCTCCAATGATGCGACGATGGACAGCAGAGTCAATTCATCCAATGGTCAGCCTGATGGTACCTCCGATTCAACCGGAATCCGCTCCACTGCATGTACTGGTCGCCGACGACGACGCATCGATCCGCCGCGCCTGCTGCGAAATTGCTTCGAACGAGGGAATGGTCGCGCATGAGGCGGAGCTTACCAGCCGCACGCGCGGACTGTTGCTGGCCAAAGGCTTCGATATCGTGCTGGTGGACGAGAGCATCGCCACGGGCACTGGATCGGAACTGCTGGAAGAGCTGCGGCAGATGCATCCCGGCGTTGCCGTGGTATGGATGACCTCGGCCTCGACGGTGCAGCTGGCGCTGGAGGCACTGCGTTTTGGCGCCAGTGACTACCTCATCAAGCCCTTCTCAGCCGAGGAGCTGGCGGCCGTCCTGCGTCGTCTCGCGGAGAGGCGCGTTGTCGATACGGCGAGCCGCGGGTTGCGGGAACGCCTGCGGTCCGGCCGGGGCATGGGAAACCTTCTCGGCGAGAGTCCGGAGATGGAGAAGCTTTATCGGATCCTCGCGCGGGTTGCGCAGACGATTCACCCCGTGCTGATCATCGGCGAAAGCGGGACAGGGAAGGAACTGGTGGCCCGCGCCATTCACGCCAATGGGCAAGGCGCCGGCAAACCTTTTGTTCCGGTCGACTGCGGCTCCCTCGCCCCCACGCTCATCGAGAGCGAGCTCTTTGGGCACGTCAAAGGCGCCTTCACCGGCGCGCATCGTCCCCACGACGGCCTGATGGTGGCCGCAGGCAGTGGCACGGTCTTCCTGGACGAGATTGCCGAGTTGCCTCTTGACCTGCAGGCAAAGCTGCTGCGAGCGCTCCAGGAGAAGGAGGTGCGGCCGCTGGGCGGAAGCCACGCGGTTCCGATCCGCGCGCGTATTCTCGCCGCCACGCACCAGGACCTGGGGGGCATGGTGGAGCAAGGTAAGTTCCGGCGCGATCTGTATTACCGCCTCAACGTCGTCAAGCTGACGCTTCCCCCGCTGCGGGATCGCAAAGAGGACATTCCGCTGCTGGCAGCACATTTTCTGGAACGAAACAGCCTCGAGATGCGGCGGGCGTTCCGTCTGAGCGCGGAAACCCTGGGTTTCCTCGTGGACTATGCGTGGCCAGGCAACGTGCGGGAACTCTCCAACGCCATCGACGGCGCCTGCAGTCTGACGTCGGGAGAAGTGATTGAGATGGGGGAGATGACGACCAGCATCCGCGATGCGTGGATGCACGCCGCCGTCAGCCGTCGCGAGAAACCGCAGCAAGACCTTGCCGAAACACCCGTCGAGACGCTGGCTGAGATGGAGAAGAGGGCGATCCTGACGACGATTGAACAGGTCAAAGGGGACAAGCTGCTTGCGGCCAGGCTTCTCAACATTGGCAAGACAACGCTCTATCGCAAGCTGAAGGAATATGGGGAATGCTCATGAGCGCCTCACTCAACCATACCCGTAATGCGCCGGCTGCCTCGCCGCAGGCCGTGCTGATCGTCACAGCAACCGACGGAATCGACACCACCGCGGCAGCGCTGGCGAGCCACCTCGGTCTCACGGTGGAGATCGCGGCCAGTCGCGCGGCGGCTCTGCGCCTGCTCGCTCGACGAGGATACGCGGCGGTCATTCTCGACCAGATTCTCGCCGACTCTGACCCCGATGGCTGCGATCTGATCTGGAAGAACGCAGGAATTGCGGTTCCTCTGCAGATCAATTTTGCTTTCGCGGGAAGCGCTCGGCTGGAGCGTGAGATTCGGGGAGCACTCACACGGCGGGAGCGGGAGCAACAACTCGCCATGGCCGCGGCGACTGCTGCCATCGACGCCGAACTCAAGAATGCGATTACCGGGTTCCTGCTTGAATCCCGGCTGGCGTTGGCGGAACGGAATATTCCTCCGCAAATCGAAAACCGCCTGCAGACGCTGGTGGAAATGGCGAACCGTTTGCGCGATCATCTTCAACCAACGGTACCGGAGGGTACAACCACCGTGTCATTGCTGGCCCCCCAGAAGTGACCTACTCTGGTACCAATTCGCCGAGGAAGACGGGTACGAACGGGGCACGAATCCCGCAGAGGTTCGACCGTGTTTCCCTCACCTCCATGACCGACGAAAGGCGGCGGAATCGCACTGGCCGAAAGACGTGCGATTGGCGGGTGTTCGATCAACATCCCACTAATTCAGGAGCTCTCCCCCATGCATCGCATTTCTCTGACCCTGGTTACTCTGTCCCTAGCCTTGCCTGTCGCGTTCGCGCAGCAAAGCAGCTCATCTCTCGTTGCGCCCGAGTTACTGGCGGGCGGCGCCCCGATTGCGGCAGCTCTGGGTGCGTCCTCGTCCGGTTCCACCATGCCCGCCTCGGCCAGCCGTCCTGGAGGCTTTCCTGGCATCGGCGTCGGCGTTAAGGTCGGCATCCTGGGCGTCGGTGTCGAAGCCGCCGTTCCCGTTGGCCGCCACCTCAACGTCCGCGGCGGTGGCAACTTCTTCAGCTACAGCGACACGCTGACCCAGGACGGGATCACGTACAACGCCAACCTGCAGTTTCGCTCCGGAGAGGCCAGCGTCGACTGGTTCCCGTGGGCGAAGGGTTTCCACATCAGCCCGGGAGCGCTGATCTACAACGGAAACCAGGTCACCGGCGGCGCCAATGTGCCGGGTGGCAAGACCTTCACGCTGAATGGCACAACCTACACCAGCAGTGCAACGAGTCCGGTGACGGGTTCGGGCAGCCTGACATTCACGAAAGCAGCGCCAAAGCTGACGGTGGGCTGGGGCAACCTGGTTCCGCGCAGCGAACGCCATTTCAGCTTCCCCTTTGAAGTCGGGTTCGCTTATGTCGGGGATCCCAAGTTTGTACTGAACCTGGCCGGAACCGCCTGCTACAACTACCAGGGCACGTTGTATTGCGACAACGTAGCCACCGATCCCAACATTCAGGCCAACCTTGCGGCGGAGCAGAAGAAGATCTCCAACGATGTTGCGACCTATGCGAGGTTCTTTCCCATCCTTTCACAGGGGTTCGCGGTCCGCTTCTGAGGGACGCGCGGGGGCGCGAGGAGAAATCCGTGCGCCCCTGAACCAACTTGCCGTCAGCTGATGGGCTGACCTTCAGCCGTCAACTGCTGTAGCCGTTGCTGATCGAAACTGCTTCGCGCCGTCGGGCAGCGGCGCATAGTTCAGCGTTCCGGCGGTCGCCTGGCCATCTGAAATTACATACTGAATAAATTGCTTCAGCGCGGTGCGCTTTGCCTTATCCGGACCGTCTTTGGCGATAATGAGGAAGGTCAGCCCGGAGATGGGGTAGGCGTCGGCCGCGCTCCCCGGGGGGTTGACGATGGGAACGCGCGGATCCTGGGTGAGTTGAGCGCTGAAGGCAGCAATGGCCGATGTCGCTCCCGCAGCCGTGGGCTGAACGAATTGTCGAGCAGCATTCTTAATAGCGGCGGTGGGAAGATGGTTCTGCTCCGCATAGGTTAGTTCGACGTAGCCGATCGCGCCGGGGGAATTCCGGATGTTGCCGGTGACTCCCTCGCTGCCTTTGCCGCCGATGCCCGTGGGCCAGCTGACGGAAGGCCCTGTGCCGATCTTCTGTTTCCAATCCGGACTCACAGCGGAGAGATATGTGGTGAAGATGCTGGTTGTTCCGCTGCCCTCGGAACGATGCGAAACGATGACGGCGACGGAGGGAGCGTCGGGACGCAGGGAGCGCAGAGAGGAGCGGGAACACGAAGAGGTCTAATCGGCGCATAAGACCCCCGGGGATTGATGGATGGCAGGATCATTTCACGAGAGGAGCGCAGACGCAAAGCATAAGCAATTCGCCCATCAACGGCAGGTCGCTCACCGATGCTGATTTCTCGCGGGAAGCCGGCTTCTCGGAGGTGGTCACCGATGGGCAGTTTATTTCGAGCGGGAAGCCGGATGATATTCCTGCGTTCAGCGGGGCGCTGATTGAAGCGGTTGGCGGTGCTAAGGCCAAGGCAGCTTAAGACGAGGCAGAAGTCAAAAGGGTGCGTCCGAAATGACGCACCCTTTTTGTTTTTTGGGGGGTCTGCTTCGATGGCCCCCCACCGAGATGCTGACCGCTGTCTACTGTTCAACCGCGATCTGAAGGAGTCCATCCAGCGAGATCGTTCAGTGCCGGAGTTACATCCGCCCTCGTCAGCGATTCCACCGATTGCTCTGGCGATTAACCTTGGTGGGCAAAGATACACGAAGATTCCCGTTCCGATCCTGGCGATCTTCGCGTGCCCTCATAATTTCGATTTCGATCGAGCGCTCAGCCGGGAAGTGAGTGCTTTTCTTTCGGATCTGCGGTGAGATGTCGCAGGCGACGGGAGCGCTCATCGGCAGTCCGGCGCGACATGAGATATATGCCAGGTAACGGTAGACTGAAATCCCACAAGGTGGATGAGTATGGAAGACAAGCCGCAAATGGCGCAGCCCACGGAAGAACAAATACGGGAAGCCCTGAATGCGCACTGGCACGCGTCGGCAGCCGGCGATGCAAACCCGGAACACGATATTTACGATGACGATGCCATTTGTGACTATCCCCAGTCAGGCGAGCGAATCCTCGGGCGAAAGAATTGCAGGCCTTGCGGAGCCATCACCCCGGCAAACCGTCAGGTTTCAACGTCAGGCGAATTCTGGGAAAAGGTGATCTCTGGATCACGGAATACACAATCACTTACCAGGGACGACCGGCATACACAGTGAGCATTATGGAGTTCCGCAACGGTAAGGTCGTGCACGAGACACAGTATTTCGCGGATCCTTTCGAGGCGCCCGCCTGGCGGAGCCAATGGGTTCAGCGGATGGCGTGACGGCGGATTGAGACCCGGTTAGTACTGACGGGTCGGCCGGAGGGAGAACAGCTTGGGGATCTGGGTCCGTCATAGGCATACGGTAATTATGCAGGTGCAGTACATTTGCGAAAAAGTGCGATCCGAGCGCCTGATGGTCCGCCTCGCTCAGAGCAGACCGGTCTTCAGGGCGCTACCTTGAAGAACTCGTAAACCGTCTTTCGAAGACTCTCGTCGCACACCCTGTGTCGATCCACACACGAGATGATGTAATCAACTTGCTCTGTCGAGCGATGTGGCAGTTCTTCCATTGTCTCTAGCTGCTCTGAAGTTAAGTGTTTGGGCAAATGCTGATAGGGGTCGACACCTCCGCCAATCCACGTTCTGATTAGAAACTCATAGCTCAGTCTGCCATGATGGGTTTTTACCGCTTGCCCGCAGGCACGGTAGTCCTTCACGGCGACCGGCAAGTGCACCTCTACTTCTGGGAGCAGCCAGTTATAGAAGCCTTCCACCTTTTTGGAATAGGCCGACAATAAGTCCGTGACATCAATCTTCGACCCCAGCGAATCGAGATGCTTCCGAGCGGCTTCGCTCAAGTCGCCATCGGCCAGAAGCTCTTCGCGATCAATCATGAAATGAGTAGTCGGGGGTCCGCCCCGATAGACCTTCTGCCAATTCGCCTCGGAATGCACTTTGTGCAGCACCGAATTCCGGAGAGCGACGATCAAGGCGTGTTCATTCGGACTGAACGCTTCGTTCTTCTTCGATTGAAACTGATCGTCTGGCACCAGATCTTTGATCCTGCGACTGTAGTCCACCAAGGTCTTAGCTGCCCCCAGCGCCGCGAAAAGTTCTTTGTTCACGAGGACGGAGAGATCATGTTCAATCAGCTCGCGAGCCGCCCGACCGTCAGGAGTGCCCAATTCAGGGAACGAAGCAATTGCGCTGCTCAGATCAGCCAATGCGCGACGAAACAGCTCCAGCATCGTCTGAACGGACTCGATCTTCCGATGCAACGCATAGCCGGGGTGTTGACGCAGGGCACGCTCCGCGTCTTCAGGTCCAAGCGCGCAGAGCCCGTCACGAGCCTCTTGAGTGGTTGGTACGACCTTCAGGGCTTCGGTTACTCGAAGGAGTTCACGATTCCTCCGTTCCGCGTCGTACTTCAGAAACTGTTGGAAAAGCTCACGAGCCTCAGGCGATGTCCATCCCATTTTTCGATCATAGCCGCGATGAAGAGGCCAACGTCGGGCCATTCGAGGCCTAGAGGGGGCGAAGAAGAGTCGCTTGAAAGTCCTCTCGCTGACCGAGAGAGGAAGAGGAAGAACGGCATGAACAAACAGGTTGTCTCCCACCGCGGCGAAGGTGCATCAGACGATCTTCGAGAGAGCGATTTGGTTTAAATATTTGGTGACCTTCAGCACCCTCGTTGGCACCCAAATTTATTAGAACTGGGCGCAATTCCAGCAAAAGCTCTGTCGTGCATCAGCAGGGGTCGATCGCGCGGTTCCGATAAGTCGGCCTGGGTTGAGGCATCGTTATCCGCAAAGCAAAAAAGGTGCGCTTGATTGCGCACCTTTTTGTTGCTGTTGAGTTCGCTGCGCTACTTCAGGCGGGACATGATTTCTTCTAACACTTGCTTCGAGGGGCGGGTACGTTCCTGGGGCAGCGTGGCCAGGGGCTCGTCGACCATGTTCAGGAGATCGGTGAAGGCGGGCTTCTGCGTGTCGATGTAGAAGACGCCGGTAAGGATTTCGCCCTTGTCGTGAGCTTCCATGAGCGTCTTCACCGCGAGTGCGCGGTCGGTGGGGTCGTAGTCTTCGTGCAGCTTGCGGAGGCGCAGGCTGGAACCGTCGTGCATGGTGACGTCGTAGGTGGTGCCGGGATCGTATTCGACGTCGATCTCTTCGAAGGAGGGAACAAAGCCGACTTCGCCGACGGGCTCCTCGTGGTCCTGCATGTATTTGTAACTGCGGGTGGAACCTTCATGGTCGTTGAAGGTGACGCAGGGCGAGATGACGTCGAGCATCACGGTGCCCTTGTGCGCGATGGCGGCTTTCAGCATGGTGAGGAGCTGCTTTTTGTCGCCGGAGAAAGAGCGGCCGACGAAGGTGGCGCCGAGCTGGATGGCGAGCGAGCAGGTATCGATAGCGGGAAGGTCGTTGACGACGCCGGTTTTGAGCTTCGAGCCGATGTCGGCGGTGGCGGAGAACTGGCCTTTGGTGAGGCCGTAGACGCCGTTGTCTTCGATGATGTAGATCATGGGCAAATTGCGGCGCATGAGGTGGACGAACTGGCCGATGCCGATGGAGGCGGAGTCGCCGTCACCGGAGACGCCGATGGGGAGCATGGTTTTGTTGGCGAGGATCGCGCCGGTGGCGACCGAAGGCATGCGGCCATGCACGCTGTTGAAGCTGTGCGAGCGGGACATGAAGTAGGCAGGGCTCTTGGACGAGCAGCCGATGCCGGAGAGCTTCATGACGTGCTCGGGCTGGACGCCCATTTCGTACATGGCGTCGATGATGCGCTCGGAGATGGCGTTGTGGCCGCAGCCGGCGCAGAGGGTGGTCTTGCTGCCGCGATACTCGACGACGGGCAGGCCGATGCGGTTGGTTTTAGGGGTTGGGGTGGCTGTGGCCGCCATTTTTCTTTACCTCTTCCGGGACATCTCAGGTTGATGGAGTGATGCTGCGAAGCAACGGCGTTCCGAAACAAACCGTCGCGGAGTCAAATTCCCTCCTGCAGCACAATTTCGTCGGTAACGGAGCGTGCGTCGATGGGCAGGCCGTTGAAGTGGCGGACGCTGCGCAGCTTCGGCGTTTCGGCGGCGGGCAAATCGAGCTTGAGCAGGCTCAGCATCTGCGCGTCGCGATTCTGCTCGACGACATAAACGCGGTCGTGCGAGGCGACGAAGTCGCGCACTTCGCGGCTGAACGGATAGGCGCGCAGGCGGAGATAGTCGGCTTCGACGCCGAATTCCTTCTTGAGCTGATCGCGACTTTCCGTGACGGCGAAGTCGGACGTGCCGAAGGCGACGACGCCGATCTTCGATTTGCCTGTTTGCACGACGAGCGCCGCGGGAACCATGGTGCGGGCGGTTTCGAATTTGCGCGCGAGCCGCTCCATCAGGTTCTGGTAGTCCTCGGGGCGCTCGGAGTAGAGGGCCTTCTCGTTGTGGCCGCTGCCGCGGGTGAAGTAGGAGGCCTGCGGATGATCGGTTCCGGGCAGGGTGCGGTAGGGGATCGCGTCGCCGTCCTTGTCCTGGTAGCGCTGGAAGCCACCGAGCTTGGTGAGGTCGTCGGCGCTGAGGACTTTGCCGCGGTTGAGCGGCTTCTCGGGATAGTCGAACGGGTCGGCCATCCAGTTGTTCATGCCGAGGTCGAGGTCGGAGAGGACGAAGATCGGGGTTTGCAGCTGCTCGGCGAGGTCGAAGGCGGCGCCCGCAAATTCGAAGCACTCCTTTACGTTCGCGGGGAAGAGCATGACGTGCTTCGTGTCGCCGTGCGAGAGGAAGGCGATGGAGAGCAGGTCAGCCTGGGCGGTGCGCGTGGGCAGGCCGGTGGAGGGGCCGACGCGCTGGATGTCGAAGATGACGCCGGGGAGTTCGGCGAAGTAGCCGAGGCCGGCGAATTCGGCCATGAGCGAGATGCCGGGGCCGGAGGTTGCGGTCATGGAACGTGCGCCGGCCCAGCCTGCGCCGAGGACCATACCGATCGCGGCGAGTTCGTCTTCCGCCTGGACGACGGCGAAGTTGGCTTTGCCGTCTTTCTCGATGCGGTACTTTTTGAGGAAGTCGATGAGCTGCTCGACGACGGACGAGGACGGGGTGATCGGATACCAGGTGACGACGGTGACGCCGGCGAACATGGCGCCGAGCGCGATGGCGGCGTTGCCGTCGATGATGATTTTGCCTTCGGTGGCGTGCATCGGCTCGAGCACGAAGGGGTCGTTTTTGGTAAAGGCCTGCGCGGCGTAGTTGAAGCCGGCTTCAACAGCGGCCCAGTTGAGGTCGGCGGCCTTTTGCTTCTTCGCGAACTGCTTGCGCAGCGAGTCTTCCACGGCTTTCATGTCCATGGAGAAAAGCTGCGCCGCGACACCGACGTAGATCATGTTCTTGACGAGCTTGCGCAGCTTGGCCTCAGGGCAGACGGCGGCGGTGATCTTGTCGAAGGGCACCGGATAGCAGGTGACATCGTCGCGATACTGTTTGAGGTTTGCGCTCTCTTCGTAGATGGCGACTGCGCCGGGGCGCAAAGACAGGATGTCTTCGCGGGAGGTCTCGGCGTTCATCGCAATGAGGATGTCGATGTCCTTCTTGCGCGCGACGTAGCCGTGCTTGCTGGCGCGGATGGTGTACCAGGTGGGCAGGCCGGCGATGTTGGAGGGGAAGAGATTTTTGCCGCTGACGGGCACGCCCATGACGAAGATGCTGCGCAGCAAAACGCTGTTCGCCGACTGGGAGCCGGAGCCGTTGACGGTTGCGATCTGGATGGAGAAGTCGTTGACGATGGGCTTAGGAGAAGCCGCTGGTTCTGATTCGCCTTGCGCGGACGCGGCGCCGGCGTTGGTGGTCGCCATGGGGGCGGTGTTCCCTTCGGGTCGAAATCGAAAGATCTTGCGCTCTTTCTACAAGCTTCATTATAGCGGTTTGGTGCGCGTGGTTCCCTGCCAAGGTCGACGCCCCGAAATAACTTTCGTGTGAGGACATGACCGATGTGCGATAGTGATGCGGTCGGGCAGCGTGCGACGGGGGTCTCACCATGATTCAGGCGGCCCATGTGGTGCTTTCCACGCGCGAGCCGGAGCGGCTGCGCGAGTTCTTTCGCGATGTGCTGGGATTTCCTTCGGTGGATGCCGGGGGAGGGTGGCTGATCTTTGCGCTTCCTCCGGCGGAGGTGGCGATGCACCCGCACGAAGGCGCGGGGCGGCATCAGCTTTATCTGATGTGCGACGACCTTGGGAAGACGATGAAAGAGCTGACCGCGAAGGGCGTCGAGTTCACGAAGCCGGTCGAGGAGCTGCGGTGGGTCGGCTGGCGGCGTTCCGGCTGCCCGATGGGGAGGAGCTGTATTTGTACGAGCCGAAGCATGCTTCGCCTTTGGCGGGGGTGGGGCCGGCGAAGAAGCAGGGTGGCCCCGGCACGTCCAATCCGCGGATTCCTGACGACTCACGCTGAAACCTGCGTTTCATCAACGATTATTTCAACGCCAACAGCCTGGGGACTCGGGCGTGACTGGGCAACATCCACGACGATCAGGGTGATGTCGTCCTGCTGAGTCATGGGGGCAGGTTGCCACCGCCGGATCTCCGCCATCATCTGATTGGACAATTCCAGGGGCGACTGCGACTGATTCCTGCGGATGACCTCCTCCAGCCTGGCGTCGCCGAAGGACTCGCCCGCCGCATTCTCAGGTTCAACGACGCCATCGGTGTAAAGCAGGAATCGGTCGCCCAAATTGAGGGAAAACTCGCAGACGGGATATTCGGGTTCCAGGATGACCCCGATCAGCAGGCCATTGCTTTCGATCCGGTCCAGCCTGCCCTGCCGCCAGCAGAGAAGCGGTGGATGGCCGGCGGCGGAGTAAGACGCACGACCCTGCTCCGTGTCGAGCCACAAATAGGCCGCAGAAATGAGCTGCCCGCGCAGTTGGCCTGCAAGGATACGATTCAGTCCGCGGAGCACCTCTCCCGGCTCCTGGGCGCAGGACACGAGCGACTGCATGGCGACCTTGATCATCGCGGCGATCAGCGCGGCCGCGACGCCGTGACCGAAAACATCCGCCACCAGAAAGCCAATCCGACGCCGATCGACGGGAATGAATTCATAAAAGTCGCCCGCGACGGCGGTCGCCGGAAGATAGGCCGCGCTGATACGGAGGCTCGTAATGTCCGGAACGCCGCTGGGCAGAGTCGAGCTCTGCAGGTCGCGCGCAATCGCCAGCTCGCTTTCAATGGAAAGCAGGCGTCGTCCATCGCTGACGATCCTCTCGATCAGGACGTATCCAAGCGTGAAGACGAACACGGCAAACGCGACCGGCTCCAGGAATCCATGTTCCGGAAGGTGAAGAAACCCGCCGAGATTCGTGTAGAGGGCCGCAAGTCCTGTACCCGCCAGGCCGAGTTGCGAAACCCAATGCCGCGGAAACCCAAATCTCTCCGACAGGGACGGGATCCAGATGACCGTCGCGACGATCAGAACCAGCGCGATGACCAGGACATTGCTAAAAGGAATGCATCGGTAGGGTGATCCGGTAAAAAGGACGGAATAGATTCCCGCCAGGCAGACCACCAGGTCCGCGACGAACATCATCTGCAGCAATCGGCGCAAACTTCCCCGGCTCAGTTCCAGAAAGAAAAGCAGGGCGGGAAGGACCGTCACATAAGAGAGAATGGCGATCACGGCCGGGCGGCTGGCCCAAAGGGAGCGCGGCAATACGCTGAACGCGGCGGGTACGGAAGCCATGATGCGCATACCCCACATCAGACTCAGCAGCCCGAACCATACAAGGATACGGACCGCGCCGCGACCGCGAATCGCAGCAATAGCACAGGCCATCACGCCGACGAACATAAAAACTGTCCCCAGGGCGATGGCGCCAACCTGGTCGCGAACCACTGTGAGGACCTGCGCTTCCATCGTGCATCCCCTCGGCAGGCCCCAACATATCAGAGTTGCGAAGCATAAACGGAAGCATCGAACATCCGGATTGTTTGAATGCTAAGTCAGAGAGGAGCCGAGGTGTCGAATACAGATCGACTGCAAGCGCAATCCTGTGATGCCGGACAGCGGCCCTTCCACCACCATCGGTGTATGCACTTCAGCCAGGCACTTTCCCCGGGCTTCAGCTTAGGGCCCCACGACGTCGGCGGAGAACTGGTCAATTGTGATCACTCCTCAGGAAATATTTCAAGTATCCTGGTTCGGTACCGCCAACATGGAGTCTCACGAGCCCCGGGAAACTAATCACTGCGACCTCCGGCAACAAAGTGCCATTGCGATAAATGCCCGTACGCAAGGGAAGGCATGGCACGCAAAGAAAGAACGAAACCGATGCCTCCTCGACAAAAGACACGTGATTTGGCCCGCAGTCTGGTTGCTTCCGAGGCCGATGCGGGCACGACCTCCCTGCAAACCGGACCCGCAACTGTGCGCGTCTATGAGCGGCTGCGCCGACAGCTCGGCGCACCCGTTGGAGTTGATGGTTTTCAGGCGCTCGCGTCTCGTGCGTTGGCTCTGGCGAAGTCCGAATCTCCCCGACTGAGCGCCGTGCAGGTGACGGCAAATGGAGACTTACACGGTCTCGGCGAGGTTGAATCTCAACCGGACAAGGATGAGAATGGCGAGGCCGGAATCATTCTGATTGCGCAGCTCCTCGGGCTGTTTCTCACCTTCCTCGGCGAGGCAACGACGCTGCGCTTGATCGAAGATCTACGCAGTCAGGTCGACGTGAGGAGCGGGTCGGCCTCGGCCACTGCGGACTCGGTACTCTCAGCGGCCGATGAAGCGGCGATGGCCGTGACTTTCGAAGACCTTCTGCTGGAAATTAACCGGTTGAGGAGCGTGAGCGAACGCATTGAAACCCTGGCGGACAGGCATCCCGGGATGGAAGACGGGCTTATAAGTGTGGCTGGCAACCTTCGCAGTATCGCTACGGTCCTGGACGTTTTCACACTCATCCGAAGTAAGGCTGGCGGCTCGCAAGATGCACCGAATCTAGAAACGAATCGGTATATGAATTGAGTTCCGCCAGCGCTACACCAGATCCGAGCCTTTTGGATTTGGACCTGAATGTGTAGCAGCTTAACCGCGGAGACATTTGCGAAAGGAGATTATCGTCGCCCTGATCCTCCTGAGAAGCGTGTTAACGGATATCGAGATCTTCCGCCTGGAGCGATGCGGCGTTGAACATGACCCCTCTCCCGGAAATGCGAGATTTAGCTCAACGGCTTTTTACTTACGAAGTCGATGCGGACGACGCCTCCGAGCCGGTGGGGGCAACCACCGTACGCGTCTATGAGAAGCTGCGCCAGAGCCTTGGTGAATTGGCTGGAGCTGCCGGCTTTCAGTCGCTGGCGTCTCGTGCTTTGACGCTGGCGAGATCAGAAGTTCCCAGCCTTAGCGCGGCGCGGGTGGCACCAGATGGAAATCTGCAAGGCATGAGCGCGATTGAGCCTCCGATCAACGTTGAGAGGGATCGGGTTCACGAAGCGGGAGTCATCCTCATTTCTCGCTTGCTCGGACTGCTCCTTATTTTCCTTGGCGAAGCTTTAACGATGAACCTGGTACGGGATGTGTGGCCGGATGCAGCCCTCGATGATGGCAATCCGCAGAACCGGAGAAAAACGTGAGCACACAAGA
>PMUI01000065.1 GCA_003166955.1 Acidobacterium sp. | reverse complement strand
GAAGGCCAAATCGGCAAAGTGAAAGTGGGACAGTCGGCGCGCATATATCTCGACTCGAGTTCGCAGAAACCCATCTACGCTTACGTCTCCAGGATTGACCCACAGGCGACATTCACTCCGGAAAACACATACTTCCGTGACGACCGCGTCAAGCAGGTAGTCGGACTCAAGCTGCAGTTGATAGAGGGATTTGGTTTTGCCAAGCCTGGCATGCCTGTCGATGGCGAAGTCCTGGTGCTGGGGGACAAGTGGCCGAAGGTCAGGCGCAAATGATCACGGCCAGCCCAGATCGAGCTGTGCCAGAACAGGCGGCCGAGGACCGACAAACCAATCCGCACGAAGGGAATTTCAAAACGAAAAGAGGAGAACTGAAATGACTTCAGTGGTTGAAGTGCAAACGAATCCAGACGCAACTCCTGAATCGGGAAGCGCCAATGGCGGAAAAATACAAGATACGAATTCCGACAAATCAACCGCCCCCGCCACTCAAAAGAGCGCCGCACAGATGTTTGGCGCCACTGCCGGGATGCCGAAGCGATTCAAGGGCAACTTCGATTTCCAGTTCGTGCGAACGATGGGGTGCACCACGTATGGCGGGGCCGAGATAGGCGAGTGCTATGAGACTGCCTCGCGCATCGAGGACGAAAAGGAAGATAGCTATACGGAAGCATGGCGCGTGACCGCGGAGCGGGTGGAGGCTATCGCATGCAAGTCGCTCGCGGGCGGGCATCTGGTGAGTGCGCGCGAGGCGTTCCTGCGGGCATCGTCGTACTGGCGCGAGATGGGGTTTTACCAAAGCACAACTGATCCCAAGTGTCGCGCGGGTTGGGAGCGCCAACGGGATTGCTTTATACAAGCTGCAAAACTGATGGACCCGCCCTTCGAGGTCGTCAGTATTCCGTATGAGAACGGGAAGTCGCTTCCCGGCTATTTCCTAAAGGCTGATGCGAGCAATAAGCCGCGACCAACGTTGATGAGCTTGGGTGGCGCCGACTCCTTGGGCGAGGAACTCTATTTCTGGGGCGGCGGCGCGGCGGCGCTTCGCCGGGGATACAACGCGTTGCTCTTCGAGATTCCGGGGCAGCGTGGTGCGATATATTCAAATCCCGGTGCCGATCTGTTCTTCCGACCAGACACCGAAGTTCCACTGAAATACGTTTGCGACTGGGCGCTGGCTCGTGCCGATGTCGATCCGAAACGCCTTGCCTTAGCCGGCTGGAGCTTGGGCGGGTACTTTGCACCGAGGGCAGCCGCTTTTGAGAACCGGGTAAAGGCCTGCATTGCGAGCACCACCTTGCCGAACTGGCAGAATGTGGTTCTGGCAATGATCGGGTTACCGGCGGATCAGCCTTGCCCCAGAGATCTTGAGAGCAAAATCGATCTGTCGACCGCGGGGAGCAGGTTTATCGCCCAGGGAGACATACGTTATCGACATGGTGCGGGCGGCGGAACGATCGCAGAATTCATCGACGTACTAAGTAAATACAACCTGCGGGGCTTGGAGGAAAAGATCACCTGCCCCTATTTCAATATTGGTGGACAAGGCGAGGGACCACTGGCTATTTACGGTCAGAAGTTCTACGACAAGCTGACCTGTCCCAAGGCGCAGCACATCATCGCGAGTAAGGAGGGCGGAGAGGCTCATTGCGCAGTCAACAACGAGAGCCTTTCGCACCAGATCGTATTCGACTGGTTGGACGACGTCTTCAAATAGGAGCGGGACATTCCTGGCAATTATGCCAATAGCGCCGTAAAAAAACGAAAAGAGAAAACCAAAATGACTCCAGTGGCTGAAGTGCAAACGAATCCAAACCCGGCTCCCGAATCAAGAAGCGTTGCTGGTGGAGCAGCCGCTGCGACAGCTTCGGCAGAACCTACGACCAGAGCCAAGCCCCTCTACTTTCAGGATACTTTCACTGATTTCGCCTTCCTGGTTACCCTGTCCAAGCAGGCTTTCAAGGGTTCCGAGATCGGAGAATGCTACTCCGCGGCTGCCCAGATTCGGGAGGGTGACGTTCAGAGTTGGAGAGACGCCTGGAGTACGCTCGCGGGAAAGGTCGAGGCGCTGGCAAGAAGCACCGAGGCGAAGGGGCATCAGGTTAGCGCAAGGCAGTCTTACCTGCGCGCGGTCACCTATTACCGCAACGTCCTGATGGGGGGCCTTCGAGCCTCCGATCCCGGTTACCGGGCCACGCTCGAGAAGTCGCGTGTGCTCTTCAAGCGGTTCGCGGCCTTGAGCGAGCCCCCGATTGAGGTTGTCGAGATCCCTTACGAGGGCACCCTCCTTCCGGCGTACTTCCTGCGGCCCGATGCCAGCGGGGAAAAGCGCCCGACCATCATCATCGGCGACAATGCGAGCGAGGAACTCTACTACTGGGTCGGCCCTCCCGCCCTGGAACGCGGGTACAACGCGCTGCTCGTGGATCTGCCCGGCGTCGGTTTGAACTCCTTCAACGGGCTCCCTTTTCGTTTTGATACGGAAGTCCCGGTCAAAGCTGTGATCGATTACCTTTGCGGGCGCAGCGACGTCGATCCCTCACGGATCGCGGTCTACGGAGGGGGCGAGGGCGGAGGGTACATGGTTGCTCGTGCGGCGGCCCACGAGCACCGCATCGCCGCGTGTGTGGCTGATCCGTTGGTCTTCGACATGGAGCCGATTGCGCCACTGATTTTCAAGCATGTCATCCCCTGCTCGGATTCGGGCGAGGAAACCTTGGCCTCGAATGCCGGCACTGTCATCCGGATGATCTGGGGTCTCGCCGATCCTGAAATCATCAAGAAGATGAAGGTTGATACGTGCGGGATCACCTGCCCGACATTGGCGCTCAACGACTCGAAAGACTACCCGGAGCTCCTCCAGCAGGCTCGCACGGCGGCGTCGACAATCGCGAACAAGAATGCGACCGTGCGTGTCTTCACACCCGAAGACGGGAGCAACTACCGCCAGGTTGACAACTTCGGTTTGAAGCATCGGACCATGTTCGACTGGCTCGACGAGGTACTGAACGTATGTGGTGATGCACCATTGGAGCGCGGGAAAAACAGGAGCGACTCACCCACCCCGCTACGCGCACTGATCGACGCAGGCTTAAAACACGATTTCGACGCGGCGTTGGAACTGTTTGCAGAGGACTGCATCGCGGTGCTGGAGCCAGACATGGAAACCGGCAGGGGCAAGAAGGCTTGCCTCGGCATGCTGACGCGGGGCGCGCTTGCTTTCGACAGAAGCATGCCGCTCGAAATCGTCTTCGATGCGGCGACACCGACGTGGGGCGTCTTCGAATTCATCAATCAAGGCACCGTGGCCCCGGGAGTTGTCGATTTCGCGGCCAACTCTACGTGGAAGTTTCCTGCCCACCCAAGTACCCTCGTGGGACGCAAATACCGTGTGCCTGTGTGCATGGTCTATCAGATCGATGCGAGAGGGCATATTTCCAGTTTTCACGAGTACACGGATGTCGCGAGCCTGATGAAGTCGATTAAGTAAACCATGCACTGGAGAACTTCCTGCCGCAACTCTAAGAGCGAGAAGCCAGGGGAACCAATTCGCACGAAGCGGAATTTCAAAATGAAAAGAGGAGGGCTGAAATGACTCCCGTAACTGAAGTGAAAATGAATCCGAATCCGGCTCCCGAATCGGGAAGTGTAAAGGGTGAAAAGGAAGCGAGGATCCTCCAATGAAGCGATATGCATTCGTTACCGGGGCTACGGGATTTCTTGGCCGAAATCTTATCGAGGAACTCGTGCGTGAAGACTGGGACATCGTCGCGCTGTGTCTTCCGACGGACAAGACCGAGTGGTTGAATCGACTCGGAGCCACTATAGCCATCGGCAACATCACCGACCGCGAGTCGTTGGTCGAGGCCGTGCCAGATTCTCCGGATGCGGTATTTCACGCTGCGGCGAACACGAGCTCGTGGTCCGCACACGACGCGCAGCAGTATCAAGACAACGTCGTCGGGACGGGGCACATGCTCGATGTCGCCCTTCAGAAGGGAGCGAAGCGCTTCGTATACACGTCGTCGATCAGTTCGTACGGCTACCAACCGGGCTGCCGGCTCGACGAGAGCACGCCATCGAATGCGATGACGTGCGGCCATTACAACTACGGCAAGACCAAGTATCTGGCGGAGCAGCTCGTCAAGACAGCAGTGCAGCGCGGTCTTTCCACCGTGATCCTGAACCCGGTCAACATCCTCGGCCCCTACGACATCAACAATTGGACCAAGCAGCTGATTCGACCCGTCTTCGAGGGGAAAATGCGCATCGTCCCGCCGGGAAAGGCCATGTGGTGCTACGTAAAAGACGCCGTCGCCGCGCACATCGCGGCCGTCGATCATGGTGCGGTCGGCGAGAATTACCTGCTGGGCGGCGACGAGGCTTCGTTCAAAGAGGTGATCAACGAAATCGAGCGCCAGATGAGCAAGCCTTTGTCAACTCGAGTCACGCCCAAGGCGGTGCTCTGGCTCGCAATGGTGGCATCCGACCTGAAGTCAAAAGTCGACGGTAAGGAACCCTCTCTCACTGTCGAGCGGTACAAGCGCGCGGTCGCCCATATTTCGTGCAACTTCGACAAAGCCACACGCGACCTCGGCTTCAAGGTGACACCGTTGCGAGTCACGCTCCAAGCTACCATCCGCTGGCTCACCGACGAGCACTTGCTGGTGGAGAAGAGCCCTGCAGGCGAGGGGCCGCGGGGGGGCTCGGAAGGGGTGCAGGCAACCGAGCCCATACGAGGCGCGCACGCCCATACGGATGCCAAGCTCGGCGTCGAGTACGTCGAAGTCAATGACGAGCCCAATCACGTCGAACGGTTCAAGAACGACTGGGTGCGCGTTTACATGGCGACGATCGCGCCGGGGACGAAGACACTCTACCATCGACACCGCGAGAACACGCTATACGTCGCCATCGAAGGCGGCATCCACCACAACGATTTACCTGGAACCCAAAAGCAGCGATCCATCGGGCTACCAAGATCATTACGGTTCGCAACCAAGTTGGCCTGGCTGTTGAGACGATTATTGTTCGGCACGGTGGATCTGCCTACCTCGACAATGGTCATGCAGTATCACCGGGACTTTCCCATTATCCATCGGATCTGCGCGTCCTCCAAGAACGGCCATCCGATGGAGTTGCTGGGCATCGAGGTGTTCCGCCACCCCGCGCGTCGCAACGTCACGCCCCTCGACACATCGGAGTTTGCGTTGGAATACACCGATGCCGAGTTCACGGCTTACCGTGTTCGCCTGGACGCAGGACGGTGTATTGGACGTCGCCGCATCCCGGGACCAGGCCTGCTGGTGATGACCACGGGCAGCGGCCGCTTGAGCACGGGGAACGACTTCGCCTCTAGTTTCGAACTGAGCGCGGGCGGCGTTCGATGGCTTGGCGAGGCTTCGAACATAGACCTGACCAACGTAGGCAACGACGGGCTCGACGCACTGCTCGTAACGATGAAGTAGGTAGGAAACGCGTCCGCTGTGACGCATTCGGCGATTTACTCGCGAGAGGATGCCATGGGTATTGCGTTAGTGACAGGAGCTGCATCGGGCCTGGGGCAGAGCGTTGCCGAGCGTCTCGCCGAGGAGGGCTGGGATCTTCTGCTTTGGGACCTCGACGAGGCTGAGCTAGAGACCACCGAGCGCCTTTGCTCCAAGGCGCGCTGCGCGCGAGCCCATGTGGACCTGTCTCAGGCGGCCGAGGTTCAGGTGTCTTTTGATCATCTGGTGCAGGATGGGCGGAGACCGACCCTCATCTTCCACGCTGCGGGCGTACTCGATGTAGGCGGCCTCGACGTTCTCACCGCTGCAGCGTGCCGGCGTGACATGGAGGTCAACTACTTGGGTACGGTGCATGTGCTGCTCGGCGCCCGCACGGCAATGGCCAGCGGCGGCCGCATTCTCTGCATGTCGAGCATCGCCGGCCTCAAGGGCCTGCCCGAGTTTGGCGCCTACGGCGCCAGCAAATTTGCTGTATTCGGATTGTGCGAGGCCCTTCGGGGGGACTTCGAACGCCTGGGCATCGCCCTCTCTGTGATTTGCCCGCCGGCCGTCGACACCCCAATGGTGAAGAACCTCGGCACCCAGCGGCCTGCACTCTATGACGTATTCCCTTTCGCAAAGAGGGAGAAAGTAATCCGCAGCATCATTAAAGCCATCGGCATGCGGGACAAGTTTCTGATCCTTGGAGACGCCTCTTCCGAGATCTTCTATCGCGCGAACGGCCTGATGCCGCGGATCATCTCACGGGTCATGGAGGGATTGACGCAGAGGAAGCGAAGAAAGGCGATGGCTGATGCACCATACCAGGGTTCCCATTGAGCACTTGAAGGAGAACGCGATGAATACCATAACCGCACGTTTGTTCACGCGCGCGGAGCAGGCGCAGAACCACTGTCAAGTGGGCAATTACCGTCTCGCGTTTCGCACCATAATCGACTGGATGACTGGTCTTGGGCCGATCGAAGGGCGCAAATGATTGCTGCCAGTCCAGAGCGAACTGCGTCAGAACGGGCGGTCCCGGAGCGAGAGGCCGAGGATCGACAAGCCGTTGCAGTTCAGCGGACGATTGATGTTCGCGGACTGTCAAAACGCTATGGCACGCTTGAGGCCGTGCGTGGAATCACATTTGAAGTGAACCGCGGCGAGATGTTTGGACTGATTGGCCCGGATGGAGCCGGGAAGACTTCGACCTTCCAGATTCTTGCAGGCGTGATGGAAGCAACCGGAGGCACCGCGAACATCCTCGGCCGCCCGGCGCGGGATATGCGGTCCCAAACCGGGTATTTGACGCAGGACTTCAGTCTCTATCCCGATCTGACTGTTGCGGAAAACATTCGTTATAGCGGCGATCTGCGCCTCATTCCGCCGGATGAGATCGCGGATCGCAGTCTTCAATATCTTCGAATGTTTGATATGGACCGATTCGCGGACCGGCTCGCCGGCCAACTGAGCGGCGGGATGAAACAAAAGCTTGCGCTCGTCTGCGCGCTCGTTCCACAACCCAAAGTGTTGCTGCTCGATGAGCCAACCACAGGCGTCGATCCTGTGTCCCGTCGGGAGTTTTGGGACGCGCTGGCTCACCTGACGGCGGAGGGTTTAACGATCCTTGTGGCTACCCCTTACATGGATGAGGCCGAGAGGTGCCATCGAATCGCGTTTATGCACTTGGGCGAGATCCTTAAGATCGGCACGCCAGCCGAGTTATGCGCGAGTTTGGGCGCGAAGCGGATCGAACTTCGCACGGCAGACATAAGGAAAGCGGAAAGTGTGCTTTCCGAGGGATCCGGGCCTGAAAAAGACATCGTCGACGTGGAGCGTTTCGGCGACAGGCTGGACCTGCTGGTGCGCGATCCGGACAAGGAGCAGAAGTGGGTTACCGAGAAGCTGAAGAGCGCGGGATTATCCGTCGACGAAATGAGTGTCGGCGAACCGACACTCGATAACATTTTTGTAGCCAGGTTGCGTGCATTAACCCAAAAGGCCGACACAGCCGAGTTTCCAGCGAAACAGGATCACCGCAATCTGCGCGGGCAGGTTGCGGTCGGTGCGAAGAATCTCGTCAAGAAGTTCAAATCATTCACGGCTGTGAAAAATGTGAGTCTCGATATTCGAAACGGGGAAGTATACGGACTTCTCGGAGCGAATGGGGCGGGCAAGACAACAACCATTCGGATGCTTTGCGGGTTGCTGGACCTGACAAGCGGAACCATGGAGTTGGGTGGTACAGGTGGCAATCTGAAGACGGAAGCTGTCCGCAAGCGCATCGGTTACATGTCGCAGAAGTTCTCTTTGTATGAAGACTTGACGATTCGCGAGAACCTCGATTTCTTTTCCGGCGTCTATGGAGTGCCTGACCAGGACCGCGAAGAGAAGAGTCGATGGGTGCTTTCCTTTTCGGGGCTCAGCGGAAAAGAGAACCAGATCACGGGGAGCCTGCCGGGTGGTTGGAAACAGCGCGTGGCTTTCGGTGCCGCAATTATGCATGAACCGGACATTCTCTTTCTGGACGAGCCGACCTCGGGCGTCGATCCTCTGGCGCGGCGCGCGTTCTGGACGATGATCAATCGGCTGGCCGACGGCGGGGCGGCGATCCTCGTGACCACTCACTATCTTGAGGAAGCAGAACAGTGCAACCGCCTGGGAATGATGGTTGCAGGCGAGCTTGTGGCCGAGGGCACGCCCACCGGCATTAAGAGCCAGCAATCCGGACATGTGATCGAATTCATCGTCGACCAGCCCCAACGCGCCACGGACCTGCTGAAGGGTAAGACAGAGGGCTGGCGAGTGTCCCTTTTTGGCGAACGCCTGCATATGATCACCGACGAAGACCCCGCTACCGCCATAAAGGTAACCACCAAGCGGCTCGAAGATAACGGGATTCACGTGATCAGCGCGAGCGAAACCCGCTTCTCGCTCGAAGATGTGTTCATCTCCATCGTGGAGAAGGCGCGTACGCAGGGCAAGGCGGCCACCGATGACTAAGGAGGGGCTCGCGTGAGGCGTATCGTTGCGCAGGCGCGCAAAGAGTTGACCCAGATTGTTCGAGACTGGCGTACCCTGGCTCTCGCGCTGGCCCTTCCCACGTGCCTGCTTGTCTTGATGAGCTCGGCGCTCTCGCTCACAGTGAACGAGCTTCCGATTGTCGTGCAGGATTTTGACGGTTCATCGGCGTCCAATGATCTTATAGACGCTTTCCGGGCTTCGATAACGCTTAAGGTGGTCTCATGGTCGATCGATAAAACAGCCGAAGAGGCCCTCGCCTCCAATGCCGCACGAGCCGTGCTAATCATCCCGTCGCACTTTGGCCGCGACATGGCACGCGGCGTTAACGCGCCTGTCCAGTTTCTGGTGGACGCATCGGATTCAAACACGGCCAAATTGGTCACGGCTTATGCCGGCCAAATTTCAATCTCGTACAACCAACTGGGCAGTGGAACGCAAGGTG
>PMUI01000020.1 GCA_003166955.1 Acidobacterium sp. | reverse complement strand
AACAACCTGTTGAGCCTCCACACCTATTCCCTAAACTCTAATCCCTAGTATCTATAGTGCTCCGACTTATAAGGCCCGTCCGGCGAAACCCCAATATAGTCCGCCTGGTCCTTCGTCAGCCGCGTCAGCTTCACGCCAATCTTCTCCAGATGCAGCCGCGCCACCTCTTCGTCCAGATGCTTCGGCAGCGTGTAGACGTCAATCGCATACGTATCCTTGTTCTTCCAAAGATCGATCTGCGCCAGCGTCTGGTTCGAGAAGCTGTTGCTCATCACGAAGCTCGGATGGCCTGTCGCGCAGCCCAGGTTCACCAGCCGACCCTCGGCCAGAATAAAGATGCTGTGCGCTGGCTTCTTGCCCTCGGCCGGGAACGTGTACTGGTCCACCTGCGGCTTGATGTTCAGCTTCTTCACGCCCGTTGCGTGGTTCAGAGGATCCATCTGGATCTCGTTGTCAAAGTGCCCGATGTTGCACACGATGGCCTGATCCTTCATCGCCTTCATGTGGTCGAGCGTGATGATGTCCACGTTGCCGGTGCAGGTCACATAAATATCGCCGCGCCCCAGCGTGTCCTCGATGGTCGTCACTTCAAACCCTTCCATAGCCGCCTGCAGCGCGTTGATCGGGTCGATCTCCGTCACGATCACCCGCGCGCCCATCCCGCGCAGAGAATGCGATGAGCCCTTGCCCACATCGCCGTACCCGCAAACCACGGCAACTTTGCCCGCCACCATCACATCCGTCGCGCGCTTGATTCCGTCCGCCAGCGACTCGCGGCAGCCATACAGGTTGTCGAACTTCGACTTCGTCACCGAGTCGTTGACGTTGATCGCCGGCACCAGCAGCTTGCCCACTTCCTTCATCTTGTAGAGCCGGTGCACGCCCGTCGTCGTCTCTTCGGAAACGCCGCGCCACTCCTTCACCACCTTGTGCCAATACTGTTTGTCCTCGGCGTAAACGTCTTTCAGCAGCTTCTTGATCACCGCTTCTTCTTCGCTGGTCGCAGACGTGTTCACCCAGCCATCGCCGTTTTCCAGCTCATAGCCCTTGTGGATCAGCAGCGTCATATCGCCGCCGTCATCGACGATCAGCTGCGGCCCTTTGCCATCCGTGTGGCTCAGCGCCTGCAGCGTGCACCACCAGTACTCCTCGAGGCTCTCGCCCTTCCACGCAAACACCGGAATCCCCGCCGCTGCAATCGCAGCCGCCGCGTGGTCCTGAGTCGAAAAGATGTTGCAGCTCGCCCACCGCACCGTCGCGCCCAGGTCCGTCAGCGTCTCGATCAGCACCGCCGTCTGAATCGTCATGTGCAGCGAGCCCGAAACCCGCACGCCCTTCAGCGGCTTCTCGGCGGCATACTTGTGGCGAATCGCCATCAGACCGGGCATCTCGTGCTCGGCAATCGAAATCTCTTTGCGCCCCCAGTCGGCCAGCTTCATATCGGCGACTTTATAGGCGGCAGTATTAACGGTGGCAGTAGCCATACGTGGGGATCTCCTGGTTGCGGTAATCAGTGCAGTATCCCCTTAATTGTACCTGGCTCCTTCAGGTTCCCAGCCGATTTTCAGCGGACGGCGGTAAGCCATCACTGAACGGCCGATCCCCGCCGCTCAGCCGTCCCACCAGTGGCCTGTCGTAGTGAAATCGTCAATACGCCGGAGGCGAGAAGGATCCGAGGATTTCCACTGCATCGGGCGAGCATGACCGCGGCCGCAAATAAGAGAGCCGAGTCATTTCGTTTGTTTGCAGGACAGAATTTCCTGATTCTTGAGATAGTCGCCGCAGAGGCCCATCATGTCCTTCGGGCAGGCATAGGCGGCGTTGCTGCCCGTACAGTGTCCGCGCTTGAGAATCTCGTCAACGACGCTGGGCACCAGGGGGGCACAACTCGTCACCGCGCCGTTCTTCAGCATGGCCTGACACAATCCAAGCATGCCTTTGACGGGGCACAGGTAGTTTCCTTCCTGGTGGTTCACCTGCTGGCAGCCCGACTGGGTCAGGATTCTGTCGGCGGTGGCTTCTTCCTCGCTCACGTTATTTACCTGTCCGGTGCTCGGGTTATAGACGTTCTGGAAATCGAGCAGGCAGGTGGTTCCGGCATGGCAGCCGAAATCGATGCCATTGGGCGGAAGATCAACCGTCACCTGAGGGAACCAAAGCGTCGGGTCCCACGAATCCGACCACACACCGACGTCCACGAAAAGGTGCAGGTCAAGCCCCGGCGTGACGCTGAACTCAAGGTTGTAGACCGGGTTTCCGAAACTGAAATGGCTCTGGGTGGTTCCTCCGGTGCGCGAGGTGACATCCACCGGCACCGTCTGCCCGCTGGAAGCCACATTCGTTTGCCGGTTCTGGGTCTCGTCGTCCAGGGTGAATTGCAGCCTGTTGGAGAAAAGCCCGATATTCACAGCAGGGAAGACCTCCGCGCCTACCACGCCAAAGTCGAGCAGCCCCAGCAGAAGATCGGCACTATCCACGACATTGGGGCAATTAAGGGGGGGTGCTCCGGGAGCCGGCGGCGTGAAGAAGCCCCCCGTATAGGGAGGCGGCAGATCATTGGCAAGGTTCGCGTTGAAACCATCGTCATGGCTGGGGCTAAAACCAGGCAGGTTGACGCTGTAACCGGCGTCGGCAACCACCTGCGCGACTATCTCCTGGCCATTGAAAACCTGGTTGGCTGCAATTCCGGATTGAAGAAAGTCGTCGATGCTGCCTTTAATCGGAGTGTAAGTCGCGGTCACACTCGCCTGGGCCGAATGATTCGGGTGAACCACGGTGTGATACTTCAACTGGGTCTGGATGGGGAAACGCAGACCAATACCATAACTGAAGGCGGCATGCAGGTAGACTCCGTAGGTTGAAGAACAGCCGACGACGCACCAGTTGACCGTGGTTTCAGCGCTCCAGTGCCACTCATAATCCTGGCCAAACGTGAATCCGGTAAGGAAGATGTAGGGGCCAAAGGTCGTATCGGCGGTCTGATCGGCAGCGGGGGCCGGAGAACCGGCAGGATGAAGCTCGACGGGGGGGACGATTTTCAGAAGTTTGGGGAATTGAGAAGGGCTCGCGCCGCCTTGCGGTACGCCCTGGCGCAACAACTGCTGGGTGGCCGCGATCTCACCGGGGCTCGCAGCGATGGACAGAGTCTGCTGCGGATGGAGGTTGTTGGTCGACTGGCCCTTCGGCACGAACATCATTTCTTCAAAACGCTGCGTCGCTGTGTTGATCAGTTCTTCCTCGAGCTGGTCGTCGTTGAGGCTGCTCATGCGCGTTGTCTCGGCCTGGCCGACCTGAGCGGCAATGGCGGCGCGCTGCGTTGGGTCGGCGAGCGCTTTACGCAGATCGGCAATATGCTTGGTGGCATCGGCCTGGATCAGCGGGCTATTGCGCTGGTATGCCGCGACGGCCTGTTGCCGTTTCTGTGGATCGGCTACGTACCGCGGACTCCCGGCGGTGCTGAACTCCGCCACGCGTTCGCTCGTGGTGGCACGGGTGAAGCACCCGATCCCGGCCTGGTCCAGTTGCGCCTTGGCATTGGCATCGCCGCACTTGCCCGGAAGAATGCGGTAGCTCAGGACATGGTGGATAACCAATCCCTGGTCAACTTCGCTCGCGTCTGAGCCCTCCTCGAGCATCTGTACGTGCTGCGGGATCGCATGCAGGCGTTGCGTGATATTGAAAAGCTCTTTGGTGTTGTTCAGCATCGGCCGGAAGTCCAGGCGCGCCGCGCCCAGCGTCACTTGCGGGTTGGAGCGGAGATCGGACAGTGCGTACTTGCGCACGACGTGCAGGCGCGCGATCGCTTCCGCCTGTGTGCCGCCACCCAGGATCACCGAGTTCGGAACGGCGTGCTCGCCTGTTGCGCGCTGTTGTGTTTGCTGGGGCGGTGGTGTCGGCGGGATGTTCGGCTGTTGCGTCTGCTGGGCGTATTGCGGTTGTGTTTGCCGCGGGGTTGGCGGTGGTGCCTGCTGGGAGTTTGGCGGTGGTGTCTGCTGGGTGTTTGGCCGTGGCGTCTGTTGAGCATTTGTTCGTGGCCGCCCGGCAACGAAGATTCTCGCGGCGTCGATTTCCATATCGTTGCCGTTGCGCCGCTCAGGACCAAAGACCGAGACACTCGCGCCCTGGGTGAGAGCATCGACGGATGCTGGCTGTCCACCCTGGCAGACCGTGACGGAGCTGCTGTAGTGCACCAGGACGCTCTGATTACCGTAGGTGACCGTCATGGAACTGCCGTCCGGCACAGTGGAAATTTGTCCCGTGAACTTCCCTTCACCCGTGGCCGTATTGAGCGCAGTGCAGTCGGACTGCGCCGAGGCTGCGACACCAGATGCCGCAATCACGAGCACGAACAACCATGGGGCCGGTATAGCTGCGAGGACTTTTCTCAAGATGCTCTCCTGCGGTTAATCGTGATTTTGAAGCGCGAAACGTTGCGCCTGGGCCCAACAAATGCGGTGGATTATATACACAACCTGGCGAAAGATGCACCTGTGGCATCGTCGGGGAAACCTGACTTTGTCAATCCTTGGGAGCCGCCCGACCCTATTGGCCGCCTGCGTATGAACGATTTTCACTGCGACCGCCGCTAGTGCTGCAAATAGACCGTTTTCCCGCTCATCACGGTCCGCAGCACCTGGGTCCCGAGAATCTCCCGAGGCGCAGCTCCCGTCAGATCCCGATCCAGCACCACAAAATCCGCCGCATACCCCGGCGCCAGTTTCCCCTTCCACCCTTCAGCAAACTCCGCGTACGCCGACCCCTGCGTGTATGCGTATAGAGTCTGCCCCATCGTCAGTTTCTCCTCGGGATGGAACGTCATCGTGCCCGCCTCATTCATCCGCGTCACGCCCGCATACACTCCGCGAAACGGCGCAATCGGCTCCACCGGATAATCCGTCCCGAACGCCAGCGGCACCCCCGCATCCAGAAACGACTTCCACGCGTACGCATACTTCTCGCGCTCCGCCCCCAGCCGCTTCCCCGCCCACGCCATGTCCGTCAGCAGATGATTCGGCTGCATCGACGCAATCACCCCCAGCTCCTTGTACCGCGTGAAATCCCCCGCGTTCACCACCTGGCTGTGCTCAATCCGAAATCGCAAATCGTGACCATGTACCTCGAATGAGTGTCCCACCGTCGGCGTAACCACTTGCCCTGAAATCGGACTTTTCGTCGCCGCCTCCGCCAAAGCAAAAGCATCCAGTGCCATCCCCACCGCGCGATCCCCAATCGCATGAAATCCCAATTGAAATCCAGCCTTCGCGCGCTCAACAGCCATCGCGTTTAGCTTCTCCTGCGTGTACCGCGGAATCCCCGAGTTCCCCGGATCATCCGCATACGGAGCGTTCATCGCAGCCGTCCGCGACCCCAGCGACCCATCCATGAACCCCTTTAGCATCGTCGTGTGCAGCATCCGATCCGTCGCCGGATGATGCGCCGCCTGCTCCTTCTCCACGCTCACCGAATCGCCAAACCGCAGCCACTCCGAAATCCGTACCGGCAGCTTGCCCTCGTTCTCCATCTGCTCGAACACCGGAAAATCGTCCCACTCCGAAAAATCCTGGACCGTCGTCACGCCATGCGAAACCGCATCCTCAATCGCCAGCTCCAGGCCCTTGCGGCGATCCTCCGCCGGCGGTGGTGGAACATGCACCAGCCCCTGCGCCGTCTCCCGGAGAATCCCCGTAGCCTCGCCATTCGCATCGCGATCGATCTTCCCGCCTTCAGGATCCTTCGTTGCCTTCGTGATCCCAGCCGCCGCCAGCGCCGCCGAATCCGCAACCGCAATGTGCCCATCCACGCGCACAAAAATCGCCGGATGCCCTTCAGCCGCCGCATCGATGTCCGCGCGGCTGGGCAGCGTCCCGCTCGCCCACAGCGTGTGATCCCACCCGCCTCCGCTCAGCCATTTGCCCGGCGCAGCCTTTTCCGCCGCCGCGCGAATCCGTTCCTGCATATCGGCCAGCGACTTCGCTCCCAGCAAATTCACCGACAGCCGAATCCGCCCGCCATCGCCCAAATGCGCGTGCGCATCGTTGAACCCAGGCATCACGAACGCTCCGCCCAGGTCCACCATCTGCGTCCCCGCACCCTTATATTTCGCAGCGATCGCGGCGTCATCTCCAGCCGCAAGAATCTCCCCATGCGCCACCGCGAGCGCCGACACGCGCTCCGGATGCGCCCCATCCAGCCCAACGCCCGTGAGAATGTTGCCGTGGAAATAAATCGCGTCTGCAGCGGGCCCAGTCTGCGCACACGCAACAGCAGCCGTCACAATAAATGCAAGCACAACGCCGAGAGCTTTCACCGAGCCAGTCTAAATAATCTGCGATCAAGTTCAGTTTTTGGAGGCGCACAAATTTGCATCACGGAGAAAATTCGGCAGCTTTGAAAGGGCACAGGTTCAGCTGTGCCATCGAGGTTGCAGAATAATTCCGGCTTTAGCCGCTGAGGGAGTTCCTCTCTGGGCTCTCTGTGTCCTCTGTGGTGAGATTACGCGCCCGCCACCGCCAGCAGCAGCAGCAGAATCCGCCGCAGCCCCAGGTCGCGCCCCTTCGCGTCGTACCACTCGCCGGAGGTATGAATGCCGCCGCCCTCCCCGCCCCCGCCAATACTCACCGCAGGCACTCCCAGCGACAGCGGAATATTCGCATCCGTCGAAGCCAGCCGCATCTCGGTCCGAATCGCCAGATGCCGATCCACCGCCTCCAGCAACGCCATCAGCTCCGACCCCGCCGGCAGCCGCCCCGCAGGCCGGTTCCCGATCTTCTCAATCGCAAAGCGAACCCGGCTCGCCTCCGCCGCTTGCCCATGATTCGCCGCCAGCACCACATCCTCCACCGCGCGATGCAACTCCACCTCCAGCCGGATCAGCTGCTCCGGATCCGTCGACCGCAAATCGAATCGCGCCGACGCCCGCTCCGGAATTGCGTTGATCGCCGTCCCGCCCTCAATCGTCCCCACATTCATCGTCGTCCGCGGAATATCCGGCAGCCCCACAGCGGAAAATCTCTCAATCGCCCGGCTCAGCAGCACAATTGGATTCGGCCTCCCGGCATCGGTCCACGAGTGCCCGCCAGGCCCGGTGATCGTCACCAGGAATCGCTGGCTCCCCAGCGCATGCGTCACCGCCGACTCATGTCCCGCCCCATCCAGCACGATATGCGCCGCAATCGCATCGCGCGCTCCCAACCCCGCGCCGTCGCGCCCCGCTTTTTCGAGCCCCGCTTTTTCCAGGTAAATATGCCGCATCCCGCGCAAATCGCCCTCGCCCTCTTCGCCCACGTTGCCCACAAACACCACATCGCACTCCGGCACGATGCTCGCCTGCTTCAGTGCGGCTGCGATCGCCAGCATCGCCGCCACGCCCGCGCCGTTGTCGCAAGCCCCCGGAGCGCACAACCGCGTTCCTTCCAGATCGGCCGCGATTGGCGTCCCCGCCGGAAACACCGTATCGATGTGCGCCGAAAGCAGCACCCGCCGAGCACACGCCTCCCTCCCAGGCCATGTCGCGATCGCGTTCCCCACCTCATCGATGTGCGGATTCTCCAGCCCCAGCTCCCGAAAGCGCTCGAGCAGCCACTCCGCCCGCCGCTTCTCGCCGAACGGCGGAGCCGGCACTCCCACCATCTCCGCCTGCCACTGCAGAATGCGCGGCTCCTGCAGGTGCAGCCACTGGAACGCCTGATGCACGCGGCGATCGGACGCGAGTTGCGCGATGCATGCCGTGGCGGGCGCAGGCGAGGCCATAAGAGATTTCAGCGTAGCACTCTGGCACTTGGCTGGATGAGAGACCTCGCCTGCATTTCGCTTGCTTCCCGCCAGCCATTCGCTCGTGGTTCGCTCGCAGTCGGCTGCCCGTTCTATCGCTGAGCGCCTGTTCGCTGACCGCTCTTTAGCCGACCGTTGTTTAGCTGACCGCTTCTCAGCTCGGCTCAATACTCCACGCAATCCAGAAACAACCCCCGCGCCGGAGCCGTAGCTCCCGCCTCGCTCCTGCACTTCGCTCCCAGGATCCTCGCCACCTCCGCCGGCTCCATCTGCCCGCGTCCCACATCCACAAACGTCCCCACCAGATTCCGAACCATGTGGTGCAGAAATCCGTCGCCCCGCACCCGATAAGTTAGCAATCCGCCCAGCAACTCGCCATCCTCGCCCCACCCCGACTCGAAAACAGTCCGCACATTCCCCGCGCCGCCCGCATCCTCGCCGCCTTCCGCCCCGCGCCGCATCGCCAAATCCGGGGTCCCCGGCAAGTACGCGTTTCGCTTGACGGGGTGGAAATCCGGATCGCTCGCCGCAAACGAAGTGAAGTCATGCGTCCCAACCACCAGCGCCGCCGCCACCCGCATGCGCTCCAACTCAAGCGGCCAAGACAGAGCCCACGCAAACCGAGCCGTCCAGGGTGCACAAATCTCACCCCGAAAAATCCGATACTCATAAGTCTTCGCCCTTGCCGAGTGCCGCGCATGAAACTCCGCCGCCGCCGGCTCCGCCTTCAGCACCCGCACTGCCTCCGGCAGCTTCCGATTTAGCGCCCGCAGCAAATTCTCCCCCGGAATCCCCGCCTCCAGAAAAAACGAAGCCACTTGCCCCCGCGCATGCACCCCTGCGTCCGTGCGCCCGCTCCCCTGCGGCAACACCCTCTCCCCCGTCACGTGCTCGATCGCTTCCGCCAGCGTTCCCTGAATCGTCACCCGATCCGGCTGCACCTGCCAGCCATAAAAATCTGTGCCGTCGTACGCCAGCGTCAGCTTCCAGTTCGACCCGATTTTGCCTGCTTCATGCATGCAGCCTGTGAATCGCCTCCCACTTGTCCTTCCGCTCGCTGTTCGGCTCGTTGTTCGCTCGCCTCTCGCTGTACTTTCCTTAACTATTTCTGCCGATTTGTTGCATCGCTTGTTTCTAAAAAACATCGAATCGCTGCGATATACTCAGCTTTCCTGATTGTGCTTACGAGTTTACGGAACCAGGCTTAGGCCAGCCGCGTATTCGTGATCAGCCAAAGCGGTTTTTCAGAGCCTGGGGTGCACATTTCTGCCCAAACGCGGGGCTGGAGAAAAATGTGCCTTCATCAATCGACCTGCAAGTGTTTGCCAGAGGAGTGGAGACGGCCAAATGTTAGTTTCCCGCATTCATCCTGAAAAGAATTCATCTGCGTTCTTCGATAAGTTAAGATCTGCCGCCGCGATTTCTTTGCTGCTCGCCGGAACGGCGCCCTCCTTCGCGCAGATTCCGCAACAAGCCCCGCAGCAAACTGCGCCGCCCGCTCCCGGTCTTCCCCCCGCGCCGAACCCAACCCAGCCGCTCTTCATGCGCGACACCCCACATGACTATTCAAAGGAGCGCGGCTACTGGAAGAACCCCCTCGCCCCTTATTCCCCCATCACCGTACCGCCTCCCAGTTTTCTCAACTCGGTGCAGCTCGATCACCTCATCAGCAACGGCAAAATCTATCTCAGCCTCGGCGACGCGGTGCTCCTCGCGCTCCAGAATAACTACGACATCGCCATCCAGCGCCTCAACCTCGACATCGCCGATGTCGACCTGTTGCATGCGAAATCCGGAATCGCAGGAATCCGTGGCATCAGCAGCGGCCTCGTCACCGGCACCCAGGGAGGATCCACCGCATCGGTCAGCTCCGTTGGAGGCGGTCCTGGCGGAGCTGGCTCCGGCTCCAGTGTCGCCGGTACCGGCCCCGGCGGTTTGTCCTTGTCTACCAATGGCGCCGGCCCGACGCCGGAGAATTTCGACCCCGCGCTGGCCGGAACCATTGAGTTGAATCATGTCGTGCAGCCCGAGTCCAGCCCGCTCTTTTCCGGCGGCCTGCCGTCCATCAATCAGAATACGAATACCTACAATTTCACCTTGAGCAAGGGCTTCATCACCGGCACCAACATGCAGGTGACATTCGACAACACGCGAACCACAACCGACAATCCTTTTACCTTCTTCAGCCCGACCCTCACCTCCACCTTCAATTTCTCGCTCACCCAGCATCTGCTGCAGGGCTTTGGCACCGGCGTCAACGGCCGCTTCATCGTCCAGGCGAAAAACGACCGCCGCATTGCCGACTCCATCTTCCGCCAGCAGCTTCTCTACACCATCAACCAGGTAGAGAACATCTACTGGGGCCTGGTCAGCTCCTATGAGGACGTCCAGTCCAGGCAGCACGCCCTCGACCAGTCCACCAGCCTCGAAAAAGACGACGAGAAGCAGCTCCAGATCGGCAGCATGGCGCCCCTCGACGTGGTCAACGCCAAGAGCCAGATGTCCAGCGACCAGCAGGCGCTGATCTCCTCGCAGAACACTCTCGAGTACCAGCAGCTCGTCATGAAGCAGGCCATCTCCCGCAACCTCGACGACCCGGCCCTTGCCAACGCCCCCATCATTCCCACCGATCGCGTCAGCCTCGCCGAAACCCCCGAGGAGCACATGTCCGTCGATGAGCTGGTCCGCGAAGCCGAAGCCAATCGCCCCGATGTGGAACAGGCGGCCCTGAACCTGAAGATCGACGAAATCACCCTGAAGGCGGTGAAAAACGGTTTGCTGCCCGTGCTTGACGTTCAGGCTTTTTACGGTGCGGAGGGCCTGGGGGGCGCTGTCAGCCCATTCTGCAACCCGATCATCCTCCAGGCCTTCGGTGTAACCGGAGGATGTACGGCCCTGAAGTCGACCGGTTACGGCACGGTCTTCGGCAACCTCTTCGACAGCAGCGGTCCGAATAAGGGTGTCGAGTTCACCATGAACATCCCCCTCCGCAATCGCCCCGCGCAGGCCGATCAGGCGCGCTCGCAGATTGAATATCGCAAGGCGCAGATGTCCCTGCAGCAGCTCTATATTCAGATCCGCATGAACGTCATCAGCCAGCAGTACGCGCTCACTAATGACCGCGCCGCTGTCAATGCCGCCATCTCCAACCACGATTACAACCAGCAGAGCCTCGATGCCGAAATCAAGAAGCTCCACCTCGGCGCATCCACCACGGCGAACGTCCTTTCGCAGCAGAAGGGCCTCGCCGCCGCGGATGCTCAGCTCATCGCCGCGCGCGCGCGCTACGCCACCGACCGCGCCGCGTTCGAACAAACGCTGGCCAGCACGCTGGACCGCTACGGCATCTCCATCCTCGACGCCGTCACCGGCCAGGTCCACACCAAACCCGTCATCCTAGGCCTCGAGCCCGCGCAGACGTTGCCCGATGTGCAGCCGCCAACCCAGCAACAACAGCTGCAGCAACAGGAGCAACAGCAGCAACAACCGCCGCCGCAACCGCAGGCCACGCAGCCGCAGACTCCGCCGTCGTCGAACCCGCAATAGCGCCGGCTCAAGATCCCAAAGGCCCGCACGCGCGCGGGCCTTTTCTCTCCTTCTGCTCCGGCTCGCCTCCTGCTCGCTTTTCCACTCGCTTCTTGCTCGCCTCTCGCTCGCAGTTCGCTCGCTTCTTGCTAGAATCAAAGGAATTCATACGACGGAGCGGCAATGCAGGCAATTTTTGCGCTCGAAGACGGGCGCATCTTTACGGGCGAAGGCTACGGCGCCCAGGGTGAATGCCGCGGAGAAGTCGTTTTCAATACATCGCTGACTGGTTATCAGGAGATCTTCACCGATCCCTCCTACGCCGGCCAGATTGTCGTCCTCACCAATCCCCAAATCGGCAACTACGGCACCAACCCCTCTGACGACGAAGCCGCCCGGCCCTACATCGAAGGCCTCGTCACCCGCGAATTTTCCGTACACGCCTCCAACTGGCGCTCTCGTCGCGTTGCCGACGAATACCTCGAGCACAACCACGTCCCGGTCATCTCCGAGATCGACACCCGCGCCCTCGTCCGCCATCTCCGCACCCACGGCGTCATGCGCGGCGTCATCTCCTCCGTCGAAACCAACCCCGACGTCCTCGTCGAAAAGGCCCGCTCCATCCCCAAAATGGACGGCACCGACCTCGCCAGCGTCGTCTCCACCAAAGACCGCTACGAGTGGGAGCAGGATGGTCCCAACCCGCTCAACCCCGACGAAGTCATCGCCCGCCCCGACCTGCACGTCGTCGCCTACGACTACGGCATCAAGAAAAATATCCTGCGCATGCTCACCAACGAAGGCTGCCGCGTGACCGTCGTCCCCGCACAGACCTCGGCCGAAGATGTGCTCGCTCTCAAGCCCGACGGCGTCTTCCTCTCGAACGGCCCCGGCGACCCCGAGCCCGTCACCTACGCGCGGGAAAGCATCCGCAAGCTCGCCGGCCGCACGCCCATCTTCGGCATCTGCCTCGGCCACCAGCTCATCGGCCTCGCCCTCGGCGGCAAAACCTACAAGCTTAAATTCGGCCACCACGGCGGCAATCATCCCGTAAAGTGCAACGACACCGGCAAAGTCGAGATCACCGCGCACAATCACAACTTCGCCGTCGATCCCGACTCCATCAACACCGCCGAAGTCGACCTCACCCACATCGACCTCAACGACAACACCCTCGAAGGCCTGCGCCACCGCACCCTGCCACTCTTCAGCGTGCAGTACCACCCCGAAGCCAGCCCCGGCCCCCACGACTCCCACTACCTCTTCAAAGACTTCCGCAAAATGATGGAGGAGTGGAAGGGATGACCCCGTTTTCCCAGAAGATTTTTGCCAATCGGCGGGATTCATTTCCCGCCATTTTTATGAAACGCAGGATATTGAGAGCAGGATCCGTAGTCTGTTAAACTTGTTTAACAGGAGCAAATTATGTTGGGCGTAAGACTGGAACCCGAACTCGAGAAGCGGCTGGAGCGGCTGGCGAAAAAGACGGGCCGCACGAAAAGCTACTATGCGAAGGAAGCCATACGCCAGTATGTGGAAGACCGCGAGGACTACCTGCTGGCCGTCGAAGTCTCTAAACGAAATGAGAAGACCTTCAGCCTGGAAGAAGTGAGGCGGAAGCTTGGCCTGGACGCTTAAATTTACAAACACGGCTCTGAAGCAGCTCGACAAGCTCGATAAGCCGACGGCCGATCAGATCACCCGGATTCTTGAGGGAAAAGTAGCGAAAAGCGCCAACCCACGTGCGTTCGGCAAAGCCCTGACCGGCGAACTCAAGGGCTACTGGAGGTATCGCATCGGAGATTATCGTGTGATCTGCGAGTTGAAAGACCGTGAGCTGATCATCCTGGCCCTTGCCATCGGCCATCGTCGCGACATTTACAGATAGGAAAGCATGCCACGCCGCAACGACATCACCAAAATCCTCGTGATCGGCTCCGGCCCGATCGTCATCGGCCAGTCCGCCGAGTTCGACTACTCCGGCACCCAGGCCTGCAAAGCCCTCAAGGCCGAAGGCTACGAAGTCGTCCTCGTCAACTCGAACCCCGCGACCATCATGACCGACCCCGAGCTCGCCGACCGTACCTACATCGAGCCGCTCACGAAGGAATATCTCGACGAAATCCTCCGCGTCGAGTCGGAGATGCTGAAGGAAGAGCGTCGCGACGGCGTCTTCGCCCTCCTCCCCACCGTCGGCGGCCAAACCGCCCTCAACCTCGCCGTCGAGCTCGCCGACGCCGGCATCCTCGACAAGCACAACGTCGAGCTCATCGGCGCGAAACTCGAAGCCATCAAAAAAGCCGAAGACCGCCTCCTCTTCAAGCACGCGATGGCCCGCATCGGCCTTGACGTCCCGCGCTCCGCCCTCGTCAACAACCTGCGCGACGGTCTCGAATTCGCCACCAACATCGGTTTCCCCGTCATCATCCGCCCCTCCTTCACCCTCGGCGGATCGGGTGGCGGCATCGCTTACAACCGCGAAGAGCTGATGGAAATCCTCGCCCGCGGTCTCGACCTCTCGCCCGTCCACGAGTGCCTCATCGAAGAATCCGTCCTCGGCTGGAAAGAATATGAGCTCGAGGTCATGCGCGACCTCGCCGACAACGTCATCGTCATCTGCTCCATCGAAAACATGGATCCCATGGGCGTCCACACCGGCGACTCCATCACCGTCGCCCCCGCGCAAACCCTCACCGACCGCGAATACCAGGCCATGCGCGACGCCGCCATCCGCATCATGCGCGAAATCGGCGTCGAGACCGGCGGCTCCAACGTGCAGTTCGCCGTCCACCCCAACACCGGCCGCATGACCGTCATCGAGATGAACCCACGCGTCTCGCGCTCCTCCGCGCTCGCCTCGAAAGCCACCGGTTTCCCAATCGCGAAAATCGCAGCGCGCCTCGCCGTTGGCTACACCCTCGACGAAATTCCAAACGACATCACCAAAATGACGCCGGCCTGTTTCGAGCCCACCATCGACTACGTCGTCGTCAAAATTCCTAAGTGGCAGTTTGAAAAGTTCTCGGGCGCCGACGAAAACCTCGGCCCCCAGATGAAATCCGTCGGCGAAGTCATGGCCATCGGTCGCACCTTCAAGGAAGCGCTGATGAAGGCCGTGCGCTCGCTCGAAACCGGCAAAAAATCCGGCTCCGAGGTTCTCGACGCCCGCCGCATGACGCAGCGCCTCGTCACCCCGCAGCCCGAGCGCCTCAGCTACATCCGCTTCGCCTTCCGCGAAGGCCATTCCGTCCGCGAAGTCGCCCGCCTTACCTCGATGGACCCCTGGTTCCTCTATCAAATCAAGGAAATCTCCGACGCCATCGCCGCGCTCCCCGGCGACCCGCGTGAAATGTCACAGGAACAGTTACGAAAAGCCAAGCGCCTCGGCATCTCCGACGAGCGCCTCGCCGAAGCATGGTCGCTCCCCGGCAACGACGGCGTCGAGCAGGTCCGCACCCTCCGCCGCCACTACGGCCTGCGTCCGGTCTTCAAACTCGTCGACACCTGCGCCGCCGAATTCGAGAGCTTCACACCCTACCTCTATTCCAGTTACGACGAAGAAGACGAAGCCCCACCCACTTCCCGCCGCAAAGTCATCATCCTCGGCAGCGGTCCCAACCGTATAGGGCAGGGAATTGAGTTCGACTACTGCTGCTGCCACGCTGCGTTCGCGCTTCGCGAAGACGGCTACGAGACCATCATGGTCAACTGCAATCCTGAAACCGTCTCTACCGACTACGACACCAGCGACCGCCTCTACTTCGAGCCCCTCACCCTCGAGGACGTTCTCGCCGTCTACGAACACGAAGCCTCCGGCGGCGCCGAAATCGGCATGATCGTTCAGTTCGGCGGCCAGACCCCGCTCAACCTTGCCCTGCGCTTGCGCGCCGCAGGCGTGCCCATCCTTGGCACCTCGCCCGAATCCATCGACCTTGCCGAAGATCGCAAGCGCTTCGGAAAGTTACTCGATGAGTTACAAATTCCGCAGCCGCCCGGCGTCATCGCCGCCAGCGTCGACGAAGCCCTCGCCGGAGCCGAGCGCATTGGCTATCCCGTCCTCGTCCGCCCCTCCTACGTCCTCGGCGGCCGCGCCATGGTCATCGCCTTCGACGCCGAAGGCGTCTCCCGCTACATGAAGGAAGCCGTCGAGTACTCGCAGGATCGCCCCATCCTCGTCGACCACTTCCTCGAAGACGCTGTCGAAGTCGATGTCGACGCGCTCTGCGACGGCGAAGACGTAGTCATCGCCGGCATCATGCAGCACATTGAAGAGGCCGGCATCCACTCCGGCGACTCCTCCTGCGTCCTCCCCGCCGTCGACCTCGCCCCCTCCACTCTGGACATCCTCCGCGGCTACACCCGCCGGCTCGCGCTCGCCCTCAACGTCATCGGCCTCGTCAATCTGCAGTTCGCCATCCAGCGCAGGCCCGGCATGGCCGACAAAGTCTTCGTTATCGAAGTTAATCCGCGCGCCTCACGCACCGTGCCCTACGTCTCGAAAGCCACCGGCATCCCGCTCGCGAAAATCGCCTCGCGCCTCATGACCGGCCGCCGCCTCCACGAATTCCTCGACGTCTCCTCGCGCCAGGACCTCGAAACCGGCTCGCATTTCTACGTCAAATCGCCCGTCTTCCCGTGGAACAAATTCCCCGGCGTCGACACCGTCCTCGGCCCCGAGATGAAATCCACCGGCGAGGTCATGGGCGTTGCCGACAACTTCGGCGAAGCCTTCGCCAAAGCGCAGCTCTCCGCCGGCCAGCAGCTCCCGCTCAAAGGCACCGTCTTCTTCAGCGTCAGCGACCGCGACAAGACCAACCTGGTCAAGCTCGCCCGCCAGTATATGGAACTCGGCTTCCACCTCGTCGCCACCGAAGGCACGGCCAACGCCATCGAAAAAGCCGGCATGATGGTCGATCGCGTCTACAAAGTGAAAGAGGGCCGCCCCAACATCGTCGACCTCATCAAAGGCGAGCGCATTCAGCTCATCATCAACACGCCGCGCGGCCAGGACCCTTACTTCGACGAGAAGGCCATCCGTCGCGCCGCTGTCCTCGCCCGCATTCCCACCATCACCACGATGGCTGCTGCCCGCGCCGCTGCCGAAGGCATCGCGGCACTCCAGAGCCGCCGCATCACCGTCAATCCATTGCAGCGCCTGCACGCCGAGCACCTGGCCGCGCGCTAGCTGCGACTTGGCTCCCAGCTCCGGGCTCCCAGCTCCCAGCTACTCCTCGTTCCGCCACAGCGCCACGCCCCCCAACAGCCCATCCAAATTCGAAACCACCGTGACATTCGGCCGAAACTGCAGCGTCAGCAGCTTCGTATTCCCCCCGCCCAGGTACAGATGATCCCAGTTAAACGTCGCCTGGGTCTGCGCGATTGCCTTCCGCAGTAGCTTGTTCCACTTCTTCACGCCGAATTTCTTCAGCCCGCGCCGCCCCAGATAATCCTCGTATGTTTTCTTCAGCCACGGATGATGCCCCAGCTCAAGCGGACAGATGTGCCCATCCACAAACAGGCACGATCCCATCCCCGTGCCCAGGGTCAGGATCATCTCCACGCCGCGTCCCTGGATCGCGCCCAATCCCTGGACCGCGGCGTCGTTCGCCACCCGCACCGGCTTCTTCCACCGCTTCTGCAGCATCGCCTGCAGCGGATACCCAATCCACCTCGGATCAAGGTTCACCGCCGTCATCGTCAAGCCCCGCTTGATCACGCCCGGGAACCCAACGCTCACCCGATCGAACTCCGGCATCTGCGCCCGCAGCGTATCCAGCCCCGCCAGCAGCCGCGCCGGTGTCGGCGGTTCGGGCGTCGGCACGCGCAACCGCTCCGTGAGCGGCTTGCCCTCGGCATCGAGGCACAGCATCTTCAGCCCCGAACCACCAATATCCACTGCGAGTGTGACGATCTGTTTCGTGGCCATAGATTTGTCGACAAACCCCGGCCAGTGTAACGCGACCGCGTTGCCCCAGGGCTACCGCCGAACGCTGTCCGCTAACCGCTGTCCGCTGTTCTTATCGTCACTGTCCCTGCATTACGATAGGCAGCGACGGCGTCTCCGACCCGCGCCCCGGCTCCACCGTCACCTCAAAGCTCTTCGCCTGCGTCTCGGCCGGCAGCGGCGGCAGCACCACCGTTGCCCCGTGCGCCGCATCAGGACGAAACAGGCCCGCCGGAATCGGCGCCTTGCTCTGTGCGGGAATCAGCCACAGCTCATAGGCTTTGTCCGCGGGCAGCGGCCGCAATCCGCCCGCGATGAACACCAGCGCGCCTTTGCTCGCCAGCCAGCTCACCTGTCCCACCGGACCCATCGCATGCCGCGTTTCCGTCAGCACCACGTGCGCCGACTCGGGCGAGCTCAGCACCGCCACAATCTGGTTCGCATGATCCAGCTGCACCCGCGTCTGTGCCGCGCCACCCTGCGAGTTGTTCAGCTCGGCCCGCGCCGTTGCCACCTTGTGCGCCAGCCCGGCCGCTACCGCTGCGAATACCAGCGCCAGCAACCAGCCCAGCCACGTCAGCGGATGATTCCTCGTCTGTCTCGTCTCTTCAGTCATCGCAGAATATGCTGGGAAATGCGCCCCCGCTCGCAACATGTTAGTGCCCAACATATTTAGGATGCCATGTTCTGTCTCGGCGAAAATTCGGACTCCAAAAATCCGGCCATGAAAATCCGCCCATGAAAACCCGTCTCGACAAACTGCTCGTCGAGCGCGGCCTCGTCCCCACCCGCGAGCGCGCCCAGGCCCTCATCCTCGCCGGCCGCGTCCTCGTCAACGAGCAGAAGCTCGACAAACCTGGCCATTCCGTCTCCGACGACGCCTCGATCCGCCTCCTCGGCGGCGATCTCCGCTACGTCAGCCGCGGCGGACTCAAGCTCGAAGCCGCCCTCGCCCACTGGCACATCGACCTCGCCAACCGCTTCTGCTGCGACGTCGGCGCTTCCACCGGCGGCTTCAGCGACTGCATGCTCCAGCACGGCGCGGCCCGCGTCCTCGCCGTCGACACCGGCTACGGCCAGATCGCCCAAACCCTCCGCGACGACGCCCGCGTGACCCTCATGGAGCGCACCAACGCCCGCCTCCTCAACCCCGGCGACTTGCCCCCGGAAATTTCCTTCCTCGCCGTCGACGTCTCCTTCATCTCCGCTACCCTCGTCCTGCCGCCCGTTCTCGATGCCCTCCGCCCCGCGTCCGACACGCCTGTGCCAGATGTCCGACACGCGTCCGACGCCGTCCGACACCACTCCAAACCGGAGAATCTAACGGAACAAGCAGGTAATACTGCTTCGACAGAAGATGCTGCGGCTTTGAAGGGGCAAGGCTTCAGCCGAGCCGTAGAGCAAGAAGACGCTGCGGCTTCCAAGGGACAAGACCTCATCCAAGCCGAAAAGCGAGAAGATGCTGCGGCTTTGAAGGGGCACGGCTTCAGCCGTGCCGAAAAGGGCTCGAAAGAGAAAGGGGCTTTAGCCCCTGCGGGGGGTTCCCCCCATCAACTCGAAGCCGTCATCCTCATCAAGCCCCAGTTCGAAGCAGGCCGCGAGCGCATCGGCAAAGGCGGCATTGTGCGCGACCCCGCCGCCCACCAGCTCGCCATCGACCGCGTTCGCACCTGCGCCGCCGAACTCGGAGCACAGAACCTCGAAGTCCTCGAATCGCCCATCACCGGCGCAGAAGGCAATCGCGAATTCCTCCTCCACGCTCAATGGAACTAACCCCGCCGAAGGCCGTTGTCCGTATGGGCGAAAGGGCCGGCGGCTTTCGCCTCGAAAGATCCCCGCTTTGAAGCAGCCCGACTTCATCAGCCTCGGGAAAAAGCCACACGCCCCAAAGACAGAGACAGCCAGGTTCACCCCACAGCAAGAAGCTGAATCCCCCGCCACCCAAACGTCAACGCGAATCGATGCCGGGTTCATACCGAAAGTACTGTGCTGCACCATTTCGGGAAAACGCAGCCTCAACTCCTTCCATGGCCCTGCGAGCTGTCCAGCCGGGCCGAAGCAGCCCCAAAAACGAGTCTGGATTTAGCCCCCGAGCGCGGTTCTCAGGCACGCAGCCGCGATCTCGCGACATGGTACTCTGCGCTCCATGCGCGTCCTGCTATTGGCGGCACTCAGCACCACGCTCCTCGCGCAACAAACGCAGACGCCGCTCGCACCGGCAACGCAACCCTCCGCCGTCAACCCGGCCTCGCCGGCAACGCCACCCGGTGTCCCGGCCCCGGCACCGCCCGCGCAATCGCCAACCCCATCTGCATCGCCGAATTCCACTCCCGCTGCCGCTCCCGCCATGAGCCCCACCGACGCCTACCTCTACGCCATGCAGCCCTTCAACAACGCCCGCAGCGCCCCTGACGACCTCACCGAAGCCGACAAATGGGCGCTCGGCATCGCCATCGCCCGCGCCAAAGAACAGTGCGAACTGCACAGCAAGAAGAAATTCGAAGCCGAAGACCTCCTCGCCGAGGGAAAGCTCTGCATCTTCGGCCAGGACTACGAACCGGCGCGCCACCGGCTCATCAACTACCTCGCCCTCCCGGAGCCCAGAGCCCCGGAAATCGGCCGTCTCCTCCTCGCCCGCGCCTTCATCGGCCTCGGTTCCATCAGCGCAGCCGAAAGCCATATGGAATCCCTCCTCAGCCTCTTCCCCTACGACGCCAGCATCCATCTCGGCATCGATATGGTCATCGACGCCGCTGCCGCCAGTGACTCCGCCGACGACCTCGCCGTCATCCCGCGACTCAACGAACAGCAACTGCCTCCCATCCTCGACGCCCTCGCCCACGGCGGTTCGCTAAACGGCAACGGCGACTCCGTCGACGCCGCCCTGCTCGTCCGCGACGCCCTCCGCTGTGCCGACGCCCTGCGCCGCAACTACAAACCCGACGACGCCGCCAAAATCGTAGCCCAGATCAAGACCCTGGTCGCCGCCCCGCCCATCGTCTCCAGCGCCAGCTACCCTGCAATCCAAAACGCCCTCACCCGCTACGAAATGTTCCAGCAGCCCAGCCCCGTTCGCGAACTCCACGGCGCAGAGTGGACCAGCGGGGGCGCAAACATTGCCCGCGTCGTTCCCCTCTACGACACCGATCCCGCGGCCCATCGCATCGTCCGCGGCTCCGGCAGCCACACCATCGTCCGTGCCCTCGACGACCGCACCCTGGTCCTCGTCTTCTCACTCGCGGGCCCCGCCTCCAGCGACACCATCCACAAAATCCTCGACCGTCTTGCCCACGATCACATCACGCCAGGCCTCAAAGTCATCGCCGTCACCTCCTTCGCCGCGAACATCGGCGTCGACACGCCTACGCCCCAACTCCTCGCAGCGCTCAAGGCGTTTCGCGCCCTGCTGCCCCCGAAGCTACCCACCCTCATCGTCCCCGACGCGCAGCTCAAGCCCTTCGCCATCGACATGGGGCCCGCCGCCATTCTTTTCGATGGCCACGGCCGCATCCTCTGGCTGAACACCATCGCCGGCTCCGACGGCAGCATCCGCCAGATGGTCCGCGAAGTCGAGACTCCGGTGGTGCCCTACGACCTTGTCCCGGCTGCGCACTGACCGCCGCGGCTCCAGCCCCTTTCGCGGTGATGATGGTATGATGGTGCCATCATGATGGCACGCACGCAGATCACTCTTCCTCCGGAAACTCAGCGCCTCGCCAGAAAACGCGCCACGGAACTCGGCATCTCCCTGGCGGAATACGTGCGCACCCTCCTGGCACGCGACCTCGCGCGTCCGCGCGCAATCGTCGATCCCTCCCGTATCTTCGACCTCGGAAAATCCGGCGCCTCTAATATCGCCCGCAATAAGGATCGGATGATCGGCGAGGCTTTCGATGCGGCGCACCGGAAATCCCGGCGATGAGCCTGTTCGTTGATACCTCCATCTGGTACGCGGCCGTGGATTCCAGCGACGTCGACAACGTCCGCGCCAAAGCCGTCCTCAGTGACGGAGAACCGCTGGTCACGACAGATCATGTCCTGGTTGAAACATGGAGGCTGATCCGTCATCGCCTGCATCGTCGCGCCGCTGATCGTTTCTGGGGAGAATTACGGAGCGGCCTCGCTATGATTGAGCCCGTAGGCCCCGCAGACCTAGAAGCCGCCTGGCAGATGGGCCAAGCCTGGAAGGACCAGGATTTTTCCATCGTCGATCGCACCAGTTTCGCCGTCATGCTCAGGCTGGGCATCGAGCGCGCCGCCTCCCTTGACGATCACTTCGCCGTCTTCCGCTTCGGACCCGCCAAGAGGCGCGCCTTCACGGTCCTGAATTAGCGCGATCTCGATCGCTCACACGCCGCGCCCCTGTCGAATCGTCCACGCGCTGTTGTATTCTGGTTCCCACCATCAGGACTATCTCCAGCAAGCGTCCTGTTCTGCGGGAGCACCATGAGTCAAACGTTTTCCATCGGCATCGGAGGCGCCGCCGGCCAGGGCGTCGCCACCCCCGGCGACATCCTTGCGAAGATTTTCAGCCGCCGCGGCCTGCACCTTAACGCCTATAACGCCTACCAGTCCATCATCCGCGGCGGCCACACCTTCCTCACCATCCGCACCGGCCCCGACCCCGTCACCAACATGGGTGACACTCTCGAGCTCCTGATCCCGCTCAACCAGGACACGATGGACCGCCACCTCCGCCTCCTCGGCCCCGGCGGCGCATGCATCTACAACGCGGACACCATCAAGCCCGCCGAAGCCGCCGAAGGCGTCCAGCTCTGTCCGCTCCCGGTCTCCACGCTCGCCGACATCACCCGCAACAAAGTCGCGCAAAACACCCTTGCCATGGGCGCCGCCCTCAGCATGATGGGCATCGGCTTCAACTTCCTCGAGAGTGTCATCACCGAGCAGTTCGGCCACAAGGCCGCGTCCGTCGCCGAAGAAAACATCGCTGTCGCCCGCGCCGGCTACGACTACGCCACGCATAACTTCAAGCCCTTCGCCAATCCCGTCCCCATGACGGACAAGAAATACGCCGTCCTCAGCGGCAACACCGCCCTCGCCATGGGCGGAGCCGCCTCCGGCGTCAAATTCTACTGCGCCTATCCCATGAGCCCCTCCACCGGCGTTCTTCACTGGTTTGCTACGAATGGCCGCAAAGCAGGCATCATGGTCCGCCAGGTCGAAGACGAAATCGGCGTCGTCAACATGGTCATCGGCGCATCGCAAGCGGGAGTCCGCGCCATGTGCGCCACTTCCGGCGGTGGATTCGCCCTCATGACCGAAGCCCTCGGCCTCTCCGCTATGGCCGAAATTCCCATCGTCGTCATCGACTGCCAGCGCGCTGGGCCGTCCACCGGCGTGCCCACCAAGACCGAACAAGGCGACCTCTGGCAGATGCTCGGCGCAGCCTTCGGCGACTACCCCCGCGTCATCGCCGCGCCGCTCGACATCGGCGACTGCTTCACGCTCATGCACGAAATCTGGAATGTCGTCGACAAGTTCCAGGTCCCCGGTCTCGTTCTCGCCGACCTCCTGCTCTCCGAAGGCCGCCTCAGCGTCGATCCCAAACTTCTCGACTTCGCCCCGCCCATCGATCGCGGCGAAATGATCACCTCACCGAACGGCCACGCCGAAGGCGGATACAAGCGCTACCTCATCACCGAGAGCGGAGTCTCGCCGCGCGCCATCCCCGGCATTCCCGGCTACACGCACGTCGTCTCCAGCGACGAGCATGACGAAGACGGCGTCCTCATCAGCGACATGTACACCAACGCCGGCAAGCGCCGCGCCATGATGGAAAAACGCATGCGCAAGGAAGCAGGCATCGCCGCCGCCGTTCCGCCTCCGCGCCTTCAGGGCCCGAAAGACGCCGACGTCACCCTCATCGGCTGGGGCTCCACCCAGGGCGTCATCGAAGAAGCCCGCGCCCAGCTCGCGGAGCAGGGAATTACCGCGAATCAGTTACAAATTCGCTGGCTCGTCCCGCTTCATGGCGAAGCCATCCTCGATCAGCTCCGCAACGCCAAACGCACCATCATCGTCGAGAACAACTACAGCGGCCAGTTCGCGCGCTACCTGCGCGGCGAAACCAGCTTCGTCGCCGACGGCCACATCCGCAAGTACGATGGCGAGCCCTTCATGCCGCACCACATCGTGGAAGCGGTCCGCGAACAACTCGCCGGCGACACGCAGCTGTCCGTCCCCGCCCACGAGATCATGGTTTGAGAGAAATCATGGTTTGAGAAATGAGTAAGTCAGGCGCCGCGAAGCGGCGCAGCGGTAAAAGCCCCGGCCTTCAGGCCGGGGAATGAAGGGCAGAAGAAAGAAGGGGCTTCAGCCCCGGCGGGTTTTTGTATCAGGGCACGAGTTCACTCGTGCCGGACAGGTTGCAGTAAGAATCGGGGCTTTAGCCCCTGCGTTTTAAACGGACACTATTTCGATGAGCTTAAGAGTGAACGAACAGTTTTGAAAGGGCACAGCTTCAGCCGTGCCGAACAGGATCGAAAGAACAAGGGGCTTTAGCCCCTGAGGGAAGTTCCCCAGGAGAGAGCGTAATGGCGACAATTGTCGAAACTCCCAGGCCCATCACCGTGACCGACCTCAAAGGCCGCGTCGATCCCGACTGGTGCCCCGGCTGCGGCGACTTCGGCGTCCTCGCCGCCGTGCAAAAGGCCATCGTCGAACTACAGATTCCCAATCACCAGATCGTCACCGTCAGCGGCATCGGCTGCTCCTCCAACTTCCCCGGCTTCATTGAGACCTATGGCATGCACACGCTGCACGGCCGCTCTCTGCCCGTCGCCACAGGAGTGAAGATGGCCAACCACGAGCTCACCGTGCTTGTCACCGGCGGCGACGGCGACGGCTTCGGCATCGGCGGCAATCACTTCACACACACCATCCGCAAAAACGTGGACCTCACCTACATCGTCATGGACAACCAGATTTACGGCCTCACTACGGGCCAAACATCGCCCACCAGCCGCCTCGGCATGAAGACCAAAAGCTCGCCCTACGGCAACATTGAAGCGCCCATCAACCCCATCACCATGGCGCTCGCTGCGGGAGCCACCTTCGTCGCCCGCGGCTTCTCCGGCGAACAAAAGCATCTCACCGACCTCATCAAGCAAGCCATCCAGCACAAAGGCTTCTCGTTCCTCGATGTCTTCAGCCCCTGCGTCACCTACAACAAGGACAACACCTTCCAGTGGTTCCGCCCGCGCGTGAAGAAGCTCGAAGACAACCCCGACTACGACTCCACCAACTGGCTGCACGCCGTCGAGAAGTCGACGCTGTGGGGCGAAGAAATCCCCATCGGCAAATTCTTCGAGCGCACCGACCTGCCCTCGCTGCACGAAGCCGAGCCTGTCACCCAACAAGGCCCCATGGTCGGCCGCAAGGAGCACATCGACCCAGCAGCCGCGCAGTCCTTCATCGACGAGCTGATGTAGACGCGGCACGTGTCACGCTTCTTATCGGGGCACAATGCTTTCGTGATTGAGGGGACCCGTGTCAGGGCACGAGTTCACTCGTGCCGAAAAAGTCCCAAAGAGAAGTGGGCTTTAGCCCCTGTTTTTTTGAAGGGGCACGGCTTCAGTCGTGCCATCCACTCCGCGACCGAAACGGGCTTCAGCCCCTGAGGGAGGTCGTCCTTGCTCATCCGCAAAACACGGCTCTCCATCTGTTTTGGAATCGGTCTCACCCTCTGCCTCCAATTCGTTGCGGCCCAACCCACCACGCCGGCTGAGCTTCAGTCGTACGCCGTCATCCCCGTGGCGGCCCGCGAGCCCGCACCCGACTTTATCCTGACCGACCTGCAGGGACACCGGCTGACACTCTCGCAGTACCGGGGCAAAGTTGTGTTGCTCGATTTTTGGGCGGTTGATTGCGGCGGCTGCAAAATCGAGATCCCCTGGTACGTAGACTTCGACCAAAAATATCGCCAGCAGGGCCTTGCGCTCATTGGCCTCGACATGTACGGAGAAACCCCAGCTAAGATCCGTTCCTTTATGGCGAAGTCTCACATGGATTATCCCGTTGCTGTGGGGACCGATGCGCTCGGTTCACAGTTCCATCTCACGGAAATGCCGCTGACCCTGCTGATCGATCGCAAGGGAAGAATTGCCGTCACACATGCAGGGATCGTCGACCGCGCTCAGTTCGACAACGACATCCGCGCGCTGCTCGCGGCCAGGGATTAACTGAGTTTACTTCGGGCCAAAAACAACGGCCCCTGACGGCAACCTACTCCACACCCGCCTCACGCACCTTTTTGGCCCGCTTCTTAGGCTTTTCCACCACAGCCAGCGGCTTTGGCTCCCGCGAAGCATCGTAAAACAACAACCGCCCGCAGGACTCGCACGTCATAATCTCCCCATCCCTAATCTGATTCCACATCTGCGGACGCAAACCCATATGGCAGCCCATGCACCGCTGCCCCTGCGCGTATGCAATGCCCGTCACGCGTGCCGACGACGATACGCGATCATAGATTCGCAGCAGCTCCTCCGGAACCACCGCCCGTTCCTTCGCCCGCCGCTTCGTCAGCTCCTGCAGCTTCTTCTGCTGCTCCGCCGACTCGGCCCGAGCGTCTTCCTTCTCGATCTCGACCGCCTTCGTGCTGTCGGCCAGCTCGCTCTCCGCAGCCTTGCGCTTCTGCGCCAGCTGCTCCGCGCGCTCCATGCCCTCCAGCTCGCTGTCCTCGATCTTCTTGATCTCCGCCTCACCAAACTCGATCTCGTGCTGGAACGCCCGATACTCCTCGTTCGTCTTCACGTTCGACATCTGGTCGCGCAGCTTCGCAATCTTCTGCTGCAGGTCCTTCAGGTCGCTCTCCAGCCGTCGCTTGAGCGCCTCTTCATCCTTCAGCGCCTTCGCCGCGTCCTCAACGGCAGACCCCTCCGCCGCCAGCCTGGTTTCCAACGCCGCCAGCCTCTTCGGCAGTGCCGCAATCTCCGCGCGCAACGTCGCGGTCTCCCCATCAATCGTCTGCAGGCGCATCAGCGCCTCTAATTCAGTTCGCATCGTTTGAGTCTGAAGTTTACCACCCGGCCGCCCGGTGCTTTGTGGCGACCGTCACTGCGGCATCACAACCGCCTGTCCCCACTTCCGCCCAAAGTCGAACAACGCCTTGTCGAACGTCACCAGTTTCGCGCCCGCTCCCGCCGCAAAGGCCAGCAACCAGCAGTCGCCCACCCACTTCGACGCAGGCTTCCCCGCAAACGGTTCCATGACCTCGCGAAACTCGGCATCGATGCTGCGCGGCTCCGGATAAAACTCAACCCGCGCGTCTTCCAGCCAGCCGTCGTACACTTTCCATGCTTCGCGTACGGTGAGGACCCGGTCGCTCATGGCGGCGGCATTGGTGAGGAGGCGAAGCAGCCCGATCTGCGTGTATCGGGAAAAGAGCAGGCGCGATTCCGACTGCACCGATCCCATCCATCGCCATGCTGCAGCGTTCTGCGTGTGACCCTCGACGGAAAGCGCCAGCCAGACGTTCAGATCAGGAAATAATAAGGTCATGCGGATTCTCGTCGATAGGAAACCGCGGTCCCAGTTTCCCCTTGCCGCGCACCATCGGTCCCGTCACCCGGCGTCCTTTGCCTTTTGGCGCGTACGTCTCCTCCAGAGCCCGCACAATCAGCGACCGGATCGAAGTTCCGGTGCTCTCCGCCCGATGCCGCAACCGTTCATGCAGCGGCTCCGGGATATCGACAGTGGTTCGCACAGCCATGACATGATTATGTCATCAGTGGCATCTCCGCATCTGATTTTCAGTGGAATTTGCGGTCCGCCAGTACGCGACAGAGCCTATACTCGCGTCCATGAAGCGGCTGATAACGTTCTTGATCGTCTTCGCTCTCGTCGCCTCGGGCCGCAGCCAGACCCCTTCGTCTGCAGGTGTAGCTCTTCCCAACCCTCTCGTCGTGAAACTGCCCCCGCCCGTATACCCCCCCATAGCTCGCGCGGCACGCGTCGCGGGGGACGTTGAAGTCTCGCTTCAATTACATGCCGATGGCACAGTCGTAACAGTCGCAGCGGTGAGCGGTCCGCCAATGCTTCGTCAGGCGGCGATCGATGGTGTGGAGCAAACCCAATTCGAATGCAAAGATTGCACAGCTGACCTGACTCCGTTTTCCATTACCTACCGGTTTGAGATGGTCGACGGCCCTCCCTGCGGCCCGCGCGACGCAACCTACCCACGAATTGCGCAATCGCAGAACACCATCACAATCCAGGACCAACCGGACTGGCTCTGTGATCCAGCTGCTGACCGCGTTCGCACCCGCTCCGCGAAATGCCTCTACCTCTGGAAATGCGCATGGCGTTAGCACTCTGAGTATTTGCTTCCTCCGCATTCCCCTTGCCCAAACCCCCAAATTCCTGCATCCTCATCCAGACCCCAAACCTCAAACCAATTACACCTTATGCCCCCAGGCATCGACGGGAACTGGCAACCCAAGCACAACCGCTGGGCCATCGCGCTCACCGTCACCCTCGCCACTTTCATGGAGGTCCTCGATACCTCCATCGCCAACGTCGCCCTCCCGCACATCGCCGGCGGCCTCGGCGCTTCCCAGGACGAAGCCACCTGGGTCCTCACCTCCTACCTCGTCTCCAACGCCGTCATCCTCCCCATGAGCGCCTATCTCGTCTCGTTTATCGGACGCAAGCGCTTCTACATGATCTGCGTCACGCTGTTCGGCATCAGCTCCATGCTCTGCGGACTCGCGCCCTCCCTCCCGCTCCTCATCTTCTTCCGCGTCCTCCAGGGCGCGGGCGGCGGCGGCCTCCAGCCCAGCGAGCAGGCCATCCTCGCCGACACCTTCCCTCCCAAACAGCGCGGCCAGGCCTTCGCCGTTTACGGAATGGCCGTCGTCCTCGCCCCCGCCATCGGCCCCACCCTCGGGGGCTGGATCACCGACAACTACGACTGGCGCTGGATCTTCTTCATCAACGTCCCCATCGCGATCCTCTCGCTCGTCCTCACCTCGCGCATCGTCGAAGACCCGCCCCACATCAAAGACGAAGTCGCCCGCCATCGTAAATCCGGCCTCAACCTTGACTACACCGGCTTTGGCCTCCTCGCCATCGGCTTCGGCTCCCTCCAGTTCGTCCTCGATAAGGGTCAGGAAGACGACTGGTTCGGCTCGCACCTCATCACCATCTTCTTCGCGGCCTGTATCGGAGCCCTGCTCACGCTCATGATCTGGGAAATCGTCCAGATTCGCCGCGGCCACAAGCCCATCCTCGACCTCACCATGTTCCGCAACCGGAACTTCGCCTTCTCCTTCCTGTTGATGTTTGTCCTCGGCTTCACCCTCTTCGGCACCACCGTCCTCATCCCGCAATTCGTCCAGGTCATGATGGGCTACACCGCCGAGCAGGCCGGCCTCGTCATCTCTCCCGGCGGCATCGCCATCCTCATCCTCATGCCGCTCGTCGGCTTTCTCGTCGGCCGCGCCGACCTCCGCTACCTCATCGCCATCGGATTCACCATCCTCGCCGCATCCCTCGCCGCCCTCCACACCATCGACACCCAGGCCAGCTACGCCTACATCGCCTGGATGCGCATCTTCCAGGCCTCCGGCCTCGCCTTCCTCTTTGTCCCCATCAACGCCCTCTCCTACACCGACGTCCCTCCCCAAAAAAACAACGACGTCTCCGGCCTCATGAACCTCGCCCGCAACATCGGCGGCAGCTCCGGCACCTCCTTCTTCGTCACCGTCCTCGCCCGCCGCAGCCAGTTCCATCAGGACCGCCTTACCATGCACTTCAACGGCGCCAGCATGCAGCTCCGCCAGGCCATCGATAAGCTCTCCGGACGACTGCAGTCCGGCGGCATCACCGCCTCCCCCGGCCAGGCCCGCGCTCTCGCCCAGGGAAACCTCTACCAACAGCTAGTCCGCCAAAGCACCCAGCTCGCCTACCTTGACGTCATCGCCCTCCTTTCCATCGGAGCAGCCTGCATGATCCCTCTCATTTTCCTCATGAAAAAGCGCAAAGCTGGAGGCCCCGCCGGCGCTCACTGATTTCCCCTCTTTTCCGGCAATCAGGGTTTAGAATTCTCTTTCACCGACACTACCCGGCCCCCTCAGACCGGGTTCGCCCCTGGAGCTTCGTTTGCATCGCAAGCCTGTTCGCTGCGCTGGTTCTTCCCTGTTCCCCGCACTCCTTGCCGCCTTCGTATTCCTGCCCACCCTCCATGCCCAGGCCGACCATCCCTGGACCATCGCCGAAATCTTCAGCCATCCCGGCGAGCTCACCGGCGCACCTCCCGAGGGCATCGCCTGGTCCCCTGACAGCAAGCACGCCTCCTGGATCGACGACAATGGCGATCTCGTCGAGATTCAGCCTCCCGATCCCAAACCCAGAAAGCTCATCGCCTATAACAAAATCGCCTCCCTCCTCAACTCCGCTATGCCCGAGCGCGACCGCGACCACCGCGCCCGCTACGATCAGCCCGATTACATCTGGGCCCCCGACTCCGAGCACATCCTCTTCGACACCAACGGCTCGCTCTGGCTCTACTCCACGAAAAACGGCACCGGCGTCCAGATCGGCAACTCCGGCGCTATGTCCGGCGACGATCCCAAATTCTCCCCCAACGGCCAGTTCGTCTCCTGGCTCCACGAAAATAATCTCTATATCCAGCGCCCCGATGGCTCCGCGCCGCCCCTCGCCCTCACCAACGCCACCGACCCCACCCTCCTCAACGGCGCTGTCGACTGGGTCTATCTCGAAGAGCTCGACGTCCGCAGCAACTACT
>PMUI01000082.1 GCA_003166955.1 Acidobacterium sp. | reverse complement strand
TGAGAATTCGGGGGCACGTCACCAGGAATCGGCACATGTTTGCGATCCGGTCCGCCTCTATCAGGTCGGACAGGGCTTGACTCGTTCCCTGAGACCCTGAGGGTAGGCACGGCGAGCCCACGTTTTGTTTGCCTGATCAGCTTAGACGCCTGCCGATGTCTGAATTACCTGCGTCTTTTGCTGAAGATCAGTGATGAACTCCTTTAGCTCCTGTGCTGCGGTCTCCGACAGCGTATTGGGTTGACTGATGTGCACCACGATCTCATCGATGATGCGCTGGACCGAGGTCAGAGCCTGCGTGGCTCTCACTGCCGTCCCATCGTGCGGCGCGGTTTGGGCGAGGGCGCAGAGTGCCTGGGTGATCATCTCTTGTGTGCGGATTGCTTCTCCGTGAAGTTGCGGCGATCCATTCGGGAAATTGCCGACATTCATCCAGTACTCTCCTTTACCGATCCATCGGTGGGCTGATAATGCGCGCAATGGGAACAACAAAGATGTAACAAAGTGGACAGTATTGAAGAAAAATAGTTGCTGCGCTCGTGTGTCCGATATGTGCCAGGTACTAATCCAGTTATTCGCGCCGATCAGCCGGGAAGGCACGGACGGCACTGTTATTGGCTGCTGATTTCCACAGGAAGTGAGGGTCCTGTGACTCCCGAAGGCCTGCGAAGCAGGAGCGGGCTGGGGGCAGGCCAAGTATTTATGTTGTCACGTAACAGAATATTATGTTACGTCAGTCTCCTATATCGCCGGAAGGCGCATCTTAAGTAACCTGAACGCTCGCTTGCAGGAATCAGGGACACGATGAGTGCCGTCGATGTTATTGCCCAGTTAGTGCAGATGGAGAGAGCTGCCTGGAGGAGCGATCCTACAGCCATTCATTCCATGGTGCTGAGAGTTGAAGAGGGAGTTCTTGAGCTCGAACGGCTGACGATCGAGACGCTGCGTGAAAATGCGCTTCTGCGTCAACGCCTAGAGAGCTGCGAACAACACTCTGTGATCGCGCGGCCGCTAACGCCAGTCAGGCGTATGCCCGAAAGCCGCGCCAATGCGAGTTAAAGTTAATCTGGTCGAGCATCTGGATAAATTTGCCGTCTCCACGCCTGTGCCCCGCGGATCGCTTCTGTTCCGATGCGGGGAACCGGCATCGGCTGTGTACATCGTTCGCAGTGGCAAGATAGTACTGGTGTGGATGGGGCCGGATCATGTATATCCGATGGACACGGTGGGACCAGGCAGCATCGTGGGCCTGCCGGCTGCGCTGAACGGGGAATACAGCGTGACCGCGAAGGCGGTCGAAGATTCGGATCTGGGTTATATCGCCGCGGAACAAGTGATTGCGATGCTGGAATCGAGTCCGCGCCTGGCGCTGGCAGCGAAGAAGCTGACCGTCCAGGAAGCGGCTCGAATGCAAGCTACGCCTGACGACGGGAAAATCCACCTGGCATCGGCCTAGACGAGCCGGAGGCGCCCCGCAGGTTGCTGGGCCATCCGGCTCGATTTGATCGTCCTCCTCAAATGCAAGCCGCGTCGGCCAGCTGCGATTCGCTGGTTGTGCTGGGGCGCACCGTCCTCGCTCCCGCGAGCCGGCGACATTGGCGAAGAGCCCACGACAAAATCGTCATCGCCTCCGCGAAGGGCTTCCTTTATGTCTCAAAACCGGGGGATCGGGCACTCGGCTCATTAGGCATCTATAATTTGATTTTGCTCTCCCGTCACCAACCGCAACGCGATTTTCCAGCCTGATTGACGAGGTGATCGATGGCCGCTTCCAATCCAACACTTGAAATTCTGAAGCCGCGAGCCGAGTGGCTTGTTCGCCGCAAGGCAGAAGCGGCGCTGAACGGCGACACGAACATGTCGCAGATGCACTTTGCGCGGAAGGGTCTCGCGACCGAGGAGATGGCCTTTGTGGCCGAGCGCGAGAAGCTGCCGCTGGAACTGGTGCGCGACGAGGTGGCCGCGGGACGGCTGATCATCCCGGCGAACGTCAACCACCCGGAGCTGGAGCCGATGGGGATCGGGATCGCGACGCGCTGCAAGGTGAACGCGAACATCGGCAACTCGGCGGTGACTTCGGAGATTCAGGAGGAGCTGCGGAAGCTGCACACAGCGATCCAGCATGGGGCCGACACGGTGATGGATCTGTCGACGGGCGGTGAGATTCCTGAGATTCGGGATGCGATTCTGCGGCATTCGCCCGTTCCTATCGGAACCGTCCCAATTTATGAGGCGCTGGCACGCGTGCGGCGGATCGAGGACCTGAACATCGATGTGTATCTCGAGGTTATTGAGGAGCAGGCTCAGCAGGGGGTCGACTACTTCACCGTGCACGCCGGGGTGCTGATTCAATATGTGCCAATGGTGGCGAAACGGATCACGGGGATTGTGAGCCGCGGGGGCGCGATTCTGGCGCAGTGGATGACGCATCACCACAAGCAGAATTTTCTGTATGAGAATTTCGACCGCATCGTGAAGGTGATGGCGAAGTACGATGTGAGCTTTTCCCTCGGCGATGGGCTGCGGCCGGGGTCGGTGGCGGACGCGTCGGACGAGGCGCAGTTCAGCGAGTTGAAGACGCTGGGCGAGCTGACGGCGAAGGCGTGGAAGGACGATGTGCAGGTGATGATCGAGGGCCCGGGGCACGTGCCGCTGGACAAGATCAAGGAGCAGGTGGACAAGGAAGTGGAGTACTGCTTCGGGGCGCCGTTCTATACGCTGGGGCCGCTGGTGACGGACATTGCGCCTGGCTACGACCACATCACGAGCGCGATTGGGGCGGCGCTGATTGGGTGGCATGGGGCTTCGATGCTGTGCTACGTGACTCCCAAAGAGCATTTGGGGCTGCCGAACGAGAAGGATGTGAAGGACGGGATGATCGCGTACAAGATTGCGGCACACGCTGCCGACATTGCGCGGCACCGGCCGGGGGCGCGGGATCGGGACGATGCGATCAGCTACGCGCGGTACACGTTCGACTGGGAGAAGCAGTTTGCGCTGTCGCTCGATCCGGAGACGGCGCGGTCGATGCATGATGAGACGCTGCCGGACGATTACTACAAGGAAGCGGCGTTCTGCTCGATGTGCGGGCCGAAGTTCTGCTCGATGAACTGGTCGAGCAAGGTGGATGAGTTCAACAAATCGGTGCATGGGCTCCAGAAGCAGGACCTGAGCGAGCTGGTGACGATTGAGGCGGGGAAGCTGGGGTCGAAGAAATGAGGTTCCTGCGGTAACCGGCAGAGAGCTGGCGATCTTCGCGGAGGGTTCACGAAGAATTCCGCGAAGATTTCTGCTTAGTTTTTTATGCCGGCTTTTGCTTTTCGGCGGGGGAATCTACGCAACCAACAGGCGCTCTGCGGTATCTGAGCCAGGAGAGTGCACAATCGGACGAGAGGCAATATCGGAAGGAGCACGGCGATGAGTACGTTGAAATTTTGGGCAGCCTTTGGGGTTGGGGTCGCGGCGGGCGCGGCTCTGGCATTGATTTATGCGCCGCAGTCGGGAGCACGGACCCGGCGGCAGATTAAGCGGACGTTTTCCGACGCTGGGGAATTTGTGAAGGACACGGCGGACAACGTGCAGGATTTTGCCGGGAAGTATCTGAAGCGGGGTAAGGACGTGATGGGGGACGTGGTGGACTCGGCGCAGAATGTGGTGACGGCGGCGAAGCGGGTGACCAGCTTCGGCTAAGAGCGCGGACCGGTTTGGTCTGTGGAGATTTGGGTACGAACGGCGAGAAATTGTCGGGCGGCGGCGGGAAAATCTGAAAAAATAGCAGCATGACTACGACCGCTGCTGCAGTTTTCTCCGACCGGATTGGGCGGATTGAGATATCCGCCACCATGGCTGTGACCGCGGAAGCCGCGAAGCTGCGCGCGCAGGGCGCGAAGCTGGTGGATTTTGGCGCGGGGGAGCCGCATTTCGCCACGCCGCAACATATTAAGGATGCGGCGATCGAGGCGATCCAGAAGAATTTCACGAAGTACACCGTGGTTTCGGGCGTGCCGGAGCTGAGGCAGGCCATCGTGGATCGGCATGCGGCGGATTTTGGGTCGAGCTACACGCCGGATGAGGCGATTTTCTCGACGGGCGGGAAGCTGGCGATCTTTAACGCCATCCAGGTGCTGGTGGATCACGGCGATGAGGTGATTGTGCCGGTGCCGTACTGGGTGTCGTACAAGGACATCGTGCAGTACGCGGGCGCGAATTGCGTTTATGTCGAGGCGCCGGAGGGCGAGGGTTTCCGGATCACGGCGGAGGCGATCGAGCGGGCGATTACGCCGAAGACGAAGGCGATCATTCTGAATTCGCCGTCGAATCCGTCAGGGGCGGTGGTTTCGCCGGCGGATTTAGAACGCATCGTGCGGCTGGCCAATGAGCGCGGGATCTGGCTGCTGCTCGACGAGTGCTACGTGTATCTGCAATACACGGGGGCGCTGGTGAGCGGCGGATCGTTCACGGATGCGAAGGAGCACGTGGTGGTGCTGGGGTCGCTGTCAAAGACGTACGCGATGACGGGATGGCGCGCGGGGTTTGCGCTGGCGCCGAAGCCGGTGATCTCGGCGATGACGAAGTTGCAGAGCCAGTCGACGTCGAGCACAGCGTCGTTTGTGCAGAAGGCGGCGATTGCGGCGTTGCGGGGTTCGCAGGATTGCGTGCTGGAGATGCGGACGGATTATCTGAAGCTGCGGGACGAGGCGCTCACCGGGCTGGCCCGGATTCCGGGGGTGACGTGTACGAAGCCGGAGGGCGCGTTCTACGTTTATCCCAACGTGAAGGCGTATCTGGGCAAGGCGGGCGTGGGGACGGCGATGGAGCTGTCGAAGCGGCTGCTGCACGAGGCGCATGTGGTGACGGTGCCGGGCGAGGCGTTTGGGACTTCGGAGCATATTCGACTTTCGTACGCTACTTCGCACGGGGATGTGGCGGAGGGGTTGGAGCGGATGAAGGGGTTCTTCGCGAAGCTGTAAGGTGAACAACAAGGCCGGGCTGCATGCGAGAGTCCTCCCGTCCACCACGGCCGGCCAACTCGGTAGCGTATGGAAGAACCGGTCGAGATCGACGTCAGCACTTTCCAGAAACCGCTCGCAGAGCTGGCGATCACAACAGCTCTGAAAGTTGAACGCGAGGGGCAGCCGTTACTCGGCGCTCCTGTCTATGTTGCAATCGACATCGGCGTACTACTGCACGTCACTCTGCATCAGCACTCCGCTCCTTCGCGGTGCCTGTGACATTACTGGCTGGGGAAACCTCACGATTATTCAGTCAGACAGCGGGCAGGTGACGAATCAGCCTTTCCACTCGCAGGTCGAAGGCTACTCGGAGGTCTGGGTTGCCTTGAGCGAAACCGCCGCCTCTTTCGCTCCGATCGATATCACCATCTCCAGTGGCGGCAGAGTGCTGTGCTCCTCGACGCTTGCCACTCCAGAGCATCGTCGGCCACTACTTTTCACCGCAAGTCTTACTGGCGGCTATGCCGAGTTTCGGATCTCCGTCAACGCGACTGGCCAGAACGCGGCGCAACTGCCGGTGAAGGTCTACTCTCTCGTTGCCAGCCTGCAGGGAACATGGACGGTTTCGAGCAACGGCAGATATGGCAAAAAAGTTGCCGTGCATCAGGACAAAGCGCTAAAGCTGAGGGCTGGGAAGTTCCTCGAAACAGGTCTGGACAATCCTCTTCTTCTCCACGGAAAGATGGTAAAGGCCAACCAGATCGAGATGCGCGACGACCGCAACTGCCCGTCACCGTGCGTCGGTACGGTCTCTGCGGACGCGCGTCAGATCGCCTGGAGCAGCGGCGTGGTCTGGACGAAGTTTCATTGACAGTACCGCCCAACGCGCACCATCCCCCAGGTCCGCCCGTATCCCCTCCGCATTGACTTCCACCCCCAAATTCCCGTATCCTGAAGTCCTTGCGCAGTGTGCGTTCTCGCGTCTGTGCGTTTACGCCGCAGACCAGGGACTTGGGTTCCCGGATCAATCTTCACTCGGGCCTCTAAATTCTGCGCCAACTCACGCGTACAGCATCCGAAAGCCGCGGAAGAGTTCTAATTCCGCGGATGGGCGTTGCGTGGGCAATTTTGGGTTTTCACGGCTTTGCCGGGAGAGAAGAACCAGAGATGTCGACCTATATTCCGAGCGGGCTCACGATCGAACGCAAGTGGTTCGTCGTCGATGCCAGCGGTAAGACCCTCGGCCGCCTCGCCACCGAAGCCGCCAGCGTGCTCAGCGGTAAGCGCAATCCCAAATACACGCCCTTCCTCGACATGGGCGACCACATCATCGTCATCAACGCCGCCAAGGTCCGCCTCACCGGCCTCAAGGCCCAGAGCAAAACCTACCGCCGCTACACCGGCTTTCCCGGCGGCCTGCGCGAGGAGTCGTTCGTGCGCCTCATCCAGCGCCGCCCCGAGAAGGTCGTCGAAGAGGCCATTAAGGGCATGCTCCCCAAGACCAAGCTCGGCCGCAAAATGGCCACCAAGCTCAACGTCTATCGCGACGACAAGCACCCGCACGCGGCGCAGAAGCCCCAGCCGCTCGAAGTGAATGCATAAGTTTTGAAAGGGCACAGCTTTAGCTGTGCCAACTACGGCACTAAAGTCCGGGGCTTTAGCCCCTGAGGTTGCAGGAAAACAGGATTAAGGACGGCAAATGGCAGATCTGGTTCAGTACTACGGCACGGGACGGCGCAAGTCGGCCATCGCCCGCGTCTTCCTCCGCCCCGGCACCGGCGAGTTCAAGATTAACGGCAAAGCCTTCGACACTTATTTCGTCACCGAGCAGCAGCGTGTCTCCGCGAAGCGCTCCCTGGTCCTCACCGAGCACAGCGCGACCTTCGACGTCGTCACCACGGTTTCCGGCGGCGGGGTTGCCGCTCAGGCCGACGCGGTCAAGATGGGCATCGCCCGCGCCCTGCTCCTGTTCAATGCCGAGTTACGCAAGACACTCAAGACCGAAGGCCTGCTCACCCGCGACGCCCGCGTGAAGGAACGCAAGAAGTACGGCCAGAAGGGCGCCAGGAAGAGGTTCCAGTTCAGCAAGCGGTAATGGCTGGCTGGCGAAGTTTGGTTTCGAAGTCTGGGTTAAGGTTCGGGGATTCGGTTTTCTACACGCTATCCCCTAAACCCTATCCCCTGAGTTTGTAGTTCAATCTTCCCCCACGGGGGAAATCAATTCCGGCCCGCACCATCGCCGGAATGCAGTCCAATAAGGAGGTCGTTTGGCCACTATCACCATGAAGGAGCTGCTCGAGGCGGGAGTCCACTTCGGGCATCAAACCAAGCGCTGGGATCCACGCATGAAGGATTACATCTTCGGCGAGCGCAACGGTATCTACATCATCGATCTGCAGAAGACCCTCAAGATGTTCAAGGAGGCGTCGAAGTTCGTTACTGAACTCGCCTCGCAGGGCAAAGTCATTCTGTTCGTCGGCACCAAGCGGCAGGCGCAGGACGCCATCGCCGAAGAAGCCACCCGCTGCGGGATGTTCTATATCAACAACCGCTGGCTCGGCGGTCTCCTCACCAACTGGGTGACTGTGCAGAAATCGGTGAAGCGCCTTCAGGAACTCGACGATATGGCCACCGACGGCCGCTACGACCTCCTCACCAAGAAGGAAGTCATCCATCTGGAGCGCGAGCGCAAGCACCTCCAGGCCAATCTGGCCGGCATCAAAAACATGCGCCGCCTCCCCGACGCCATCTTCGTCGTCGACTCGTCGAACGAAGCTATCGCCGTCAAGGAAGCCCGCAAGCTCGGCATCCCCGTGGTTGCCGTCGTCGACACCAACTGCGATCCCACCGTGGTCGACTACGTGATCCCCGGCAACGACGACGCCCTCCGCGCCATCCGGCTCTTCACCTCGAAGATCGCCGACTCGGTCGCCGAAGGCGCTGCCGCCGCGACCGACAAGCAGTTCGTTGCGGAAGTCGCCGGCGTCACCAGCGACCTCCAGGCAGTGGCCGAAGCCGAGCCCGTAGCAGCGGAAGCTGCAGCACCGGAAGCGGAAGCTGAGCCCATCGAGGTGGTCGATCTCGAAGCTGCGCTGGGCGGCGGAATCCGCAAGGCCCCCGCCATCGTGGCCGCGCTCGAAGAAGCCGAGGCCGCCGAAAGCAGTTATTAGACAACTGGGCCGGACGGCCCGCGTCCCTGAAAAGCGTGGCTGCCGTCAGCAGGAGCCACGCTTTTTGTGTGTGAGAAGAATCCGGGTGCCCCATTCTGATTCCGCCCCGTTGTTGGGCGGAACCAGGGTGGGCATCGCGCAAAGCGCGATCCAGAAGGCCCCGGCAAATTTTGAAGGGGCACGGCTTTAAGAGCCTGCCCTGAGTGAGGTGCCGAAGGCGCCAGGTCGAATGGGTGCCGATGAAGCCAACCAACACGGGGCTTTAGCCCCCGAGGCGCTTCATGAACGAATCAACAATCGTCTCCGCGGCCGAGCTTCCCACATTGCGGGAACCTCGCCCGGGATGAAAAGATCAAAGGAAGAAGGAATCAGGGATGTCTACGGTGACTGAAAAGATCGATGCAAAGCTCGTAAAAGAACTTCGCGAGAAGTCCGGCGCCCCCATGGGCGACTGCCTCAAGGCCCTCCAGGAATCCAAAGGCGAAATGGAAGCGGCCTTCGTCATCCTGCGCAAGCGAGGCATGGCCTCCGCCCAGAAGAAAGCGACCCGCACCACCAACGAGGGCGCGGTCGGCCACTACATCCATGCTGGCGGAAAAATCGGCGTCATCGTCGAGGTCAACTGCGAGTCCGACTTCGTCGCCCGCACCGAGGATTTCCAGGAGCTCCTCAAGGACATCGCCATGCACATCGCCGCCACCGACCCGCGCTACATCCGTCGCGAAGACGTGACGCCGGAAGACCTCGTCCGCGAGAAGGACATCTACCGCGCCCAGGCCGCCGCCACCGGCAAGCCCGCTCCGGTGATCGAGAAGATCGTCGAAGGCAAGATGAGCAAGTTCTACGAAGAGGTCTGCCTCCTCGAGCAGCCCTTCATCAAAGAACAGAGCCTTTCCATCAAGGAACTCATCGCTCAGAAGGTAGGCAAACTCGGCGAAAACATCACGATCCGGAGATTCGCCCGCTTCAAAGTAGGCGACCCAACCTGGACCGTAGCCCAAACCAAAGCGGCAGACGAATCCCCCGCCGCTGAATAACTGCTAGGTGCCCCATTCTGATTCCGCACATCGTTAGTTGGAATCAGGTTGGGCATCGCGCAAAGCGCGATCCTGTTAGCCACCTGCTTCCGAAACTCAAAAAGCCCGGCGATGCCGGGCTTTTCCTTTTGTGCCGCGAAGCGGCACGACGGTAAAAGAGCTGGGCTTCAGCCCCGCGTCACGCGGCCCCCAACAAGGGCCTTCAGGCCCGGGATATTGACCCGGAAGATCAGCGTATCCGGCTAAGAAGCTTCTTTGAGTTTGCACCCGGCAGATTCTAGCCGCCTCAACAATGCAGACACGAGGGACAGATGGTCTAGGCACCGATCGGGCGAGTCTCGGATAGCATAGTCATGCGCTCGCGGGTTTCGGATTGCCAGCATTGAGCCCGCGAACAAGAACTGAAATCCCTTCTGTTCGTCTTTCTCAGTCACCGATCCCCCATCATTGAGCTTGATCGGCGGCGTATTCTCGGCAAAAGCCGTCATCATGAGCTTGAATCCCGATTCATTTAACTTCGAGAGCCGAGATACCTCTTTGTCCACAAACTTAAAGGCCTCCAACGTTGCCTGAGCGTAGTGTCCGTCGTCAAAGAGTTTCAGGACAATCTTGGGAAGAGATGGGTGGATATTATGGGATTCAAACGGATGCTCTACGGGGGCAATGTCCACAGGAGGTGTTTTGACCCCTGGGATAGATCGCACGATTTTCTCGAACAACGAGAGAGAATCACCCATTCATTAAGTTCTCGCGAATGCTCTTGAAGATCTGATCATAGGTGTCCTTGTCTCCACCAGCCGGCAGATTCACCTCAATCCTCACGGTCAAGGACATGCGGTTGTCTGACTCGCGGGATTTCGGTGAAACGCTCAAGCCGATCTTCGAATCAGCGCTCTTGCTGCTTCTTGTGGCGGCTGCACTCGACGGCTGTTTCACAGCTTTCGGTTTTGCGCTTGGAATTGGATCCTTGCTGCGGCCGACATAGCTGGCGAGAGTTTTGAATGTACTTGCCTGCCTGCCACCTACCAATTCAGAAGATTGATCCGCTTGGCGAAAAAAAGAGATCAACTTTCCGTCAGGCTGGGTCCACGCCCCCTCCTTGTGAATATCAAACAGTCCGCTGTAGGCGGACTCCACGAGGCCCGCGAACGCCTTTTGGAAATCCTGAGTCTCGTGAATTGTAAAGATCTTATGTGCCTTTTCGATCCTCTTTCCTTCCTCGTCTATGAGGCCTAGGAATCGGATCACGTTGATGACGTAGCTTTCGTTTTTTGGAGCGATTCCTAGTTTCTTGAGTAGGTCTGCGTCCACCGCGCTAGGAAACGACTTTTTGAGTTGATCCAGGAGCTGGATCAGGGCACCGTTTGCATTTGCATAGGGGTGCTTGTCGGCCAAGGCATCCTCCATCGTTGGTGAATATACAGCCCGAAGCCATCAGTTACGAGCGGTCCTAAGTGCTGAAATAACTATGGGATAAAATTATACAGCCAGGAGCGAAGATCATCCCTGGCTTCGCCCGCCGATTCTTGGTTACGCTGCCATGCGCATGGGCAGCCTTCCGTGCTGCCGCAGGCCGTCCGCGGAGCTCGGAACGAAGCGCAGCGGACTCGCTCTCGCACAGTACTTCCGCACCCTCCGCTCTGATTCTTCCAATCTGTACTCATTTTGAGTACAATNNATTGTACTCAAAATGAGTACAGTCACCCCATCCATCGGAGACCTGCTTCTCGGCCAAACCCGCGGCCAAATCCTGGCGCTCCTCCTCGGAGCCCCCGATGAGTCCTTCTTCACTCGCCAGATCGCCCGACAAATCGCAACCAGCGTCGGCACCGTGCAGCGCGAACTCACCCGCCTGGCCGATGCCGGCCTCATCCTGCGTTCCGCCCTGGGTAGCCAGGTTTTCTATCGAGCCAATCGCGACCACCCCATCTTTCCGGAACTCCGCGCCCTGCTCGCGAAAACGATGGGCGTCTTCGAACTCCTGAAGAAAGCCCTTGCGCCCCTCGCTTACCGGATCGACTTTGCCTTTGTCTACGGTTCCGTAGCCCGCGGCGACGACAAAGCCGCCAGCGACATCGACCTGATGGTCGTCGGAGCCGTTTCGCTCGATGACATCCTCGACGCGCTCGGCCCACTGGAAAAACAGTTGCGGCGCCCCGTGAACCCGACCATTTATTCTTTGAAAGACCTGAAGCAGAGATATCGCTCCGGCAATCATTTCCTGCGTTCCCTGAAAAACGCGAGCAAAGTCTTTCTGATCGGTGGCGAAGATGACTTTAGAAAAGCTCTCGCAACTCGGATGGTACAAAGTTGAGCCCACCAGCCCGAAAGAGATTGCCGATCTCTTCAGCATTGTCGATCGCTCGCTCGCGGACCTGAAGGTCGAGGGGATCTCAGACGACCTTCGATTCCAGGCGGCCTACAACGGAATCCTCACCCTCACCAACATCGCGCTTCGCGCCAGCGGCTTTCGCGTACTCTCCGGCCAGGGTCATCACCAGCGAGTCATCGAAAGCCTGACCCACACCCTGACCACCCAGGACCAAACTGCGCTGGAGAAATGGGTGCGCAAGCTCAAAGCGCACTCACAAAAGCGGAATGCCGCCAGTTATGACGCAGCAGGGGCGGTCTCGCCCAACGATATCGCTCAAATCATCCGGGACCTGTCCAGCCTGCAGGAGCAGGTCATGGACTACCTGAAGCAAACCCACAAGGAACTTCTTCCGCACCGTCCAGGGAGCCCCGAGTGAACAACCCAACCCAGGTCACCCGCAGCCGCTTCGAGATCGAGCAGGACGGCCAAACCAGCTATCTCGAATTCGAAACCGATGGCTACGGCTGGATGACGATCTGGCACACCGAAGTCGCCGAATCGCAACGCGGCAAAGGCATCGCCCTCGAACTGGTCACCACGGCCTTCCAGTACGCCAAAGACCATTTCCTCAAAGTCGACGTCCTGTGCCCCGTGGCGCACCACATCGCCGAAACCCACCCCGAGTTCCAGCCCCTCCTCCGGGCAAAATGACCGCGCGAAAATCTGCAACCTGTAACCTGCCACCCGCAACCTGACCCTTACCCCGCCTCCGCAAGCCCATACTTCCGCTGCCACGTATCCTTCAATCGAGCCGCCACCCGAGCCCGTTCCTCCGGCGTCGACTCCTCACTCGCCTTCGCCACAAACCGCGCCGACTCCACCTTCGCCAGCTCCAGCAGTTTGCGGTCCCGCAACAGATTCGCCACGCGAAAATCCGGCAGACCCGCCTGCCGCGTCCCAAAAAATTCTCCAGGCCCCCGCAACTCCAGATCCAGCTCCGCCAGTTCGAACCCATCCTGTGTCCGCACCATCGCCGCCAGCCGCTCCTCGGCATTCGGAGAAATCTTTCCGCCCGTCATCAAAACGCAATACGACTTCGCCCCACCACGCCCCACGCGCCCTCTTAATTGATGCAGCTGCGCCAGCCCAAACCGCTCCGCGTGCTCGATCACCATCACCGTCGCATTCGGCACATCCACGCCCACTTCGATTACCGTCGTCGCGATCAGCACATCGATCTCGCCCCGCTGAAAACGCCGCATCACCACTTCCTTCTCATCCGCATCGAGCCGCCCATGCAGCAGCCCCACCCGCAGTCCGGCCAGCTCCTTCGATCGCAGCCGCTCGTACATATCTGTTGCGGACTTCAACGGCATCTTCGGAAACAGCGCCTCGGTTGCAGAACCAGCCTTAGCCTTCTTCGCGCCCTTCTTCACTGGCTCCGGCTCCGGAGCCTCGTCCGGCAAAGCAAAATCCAGCTCCGGCTGATCGTCCTTCGGCCCCTCAATCACCGGATACACCACGTACGCCTGGTGTCCCTTCTTCACCTGCTTGCGCACGAAATCCCAAACCTCGTCCGCGCGCTCATCCGCCACCAGCCGCGTCACAATCGGCGTGCGCCCCGGCGGCAGCTCGTCGAGCACGCTCAAATCCAGGTCCCCATACAACGACAGCGCCAGCGTTCGCGGAATCGGCGTCGCCGTCATCACCAGCACATCCGGCTCCGCGCCATCTTTCTTCATCAGCCGGAACCGCTGCAGCACACCGAACCGATGCTGCTCATCCACCACCACGAGGCCCAGCTTCGCGAACTCGACCTTCTCTTCGATGAGCGCATGCGTCCCAATCACCAGGTCCGCCTCGCCCTCGTAAATCCGCCGCCGCGCCGCCCGCTTCCGATCCTCATCGAGCGACCCCGTCAGCAGCGTGATCCGATACTTATGCTGAGCCTTTTCCAGGACTCTTTTCGCCGACAAATAATGTTGCGTCGCCAGAATCTCCGTCGGCGCCATCAGCGCCGCCTGGTGCCCGTTCTCAATCGCGATCAGCATCGCCTGCAGCGCCACAATCGTCTTCCCCGACCCCACGTCGCCCTGCAACAGCCGCCGCATCGGCACCCCGCGCCGCATGTCGCCGGCAATCTCACCCAGTGCCCGCTTCTGCGCCGCCGTCGGATGAAACGGCAGAATCTCGCGCAGCGCGGCCCGCACCTTCTCGCCCGTCTCGAACACGATCCCCGTCTTCTCCTGGAATTTCCGCCGCTTCACCTCGAGGCCGAGTTCGAGATAAAACAGCTCCTCGAAAATCAGCCGCCGATGCGCCGCCGTTCCCGCCCCTTGTAACTGCGCCATCGCCGTTCCCGCCGGAGGAAAATGCACCTCCCGCAGCGCCTGCTCGCGGCTCACCAGATCCAGCCGCCGCAGCACCGACGCGGGCAGGGAACCAGGCAGCGTCTCCGGAAACCCGCCCTTCAGCTCCTCCAGAATGTTCCACACCGTCCGCCGAATCCACCGCGACGCCAGCTTGCTGCCGCCCAGCGACTCGTACACCGGCGTGATCCGCCCCACTTCGAGAACCCGATCCAGCGCATCCCCCGACCCATCCGGCAGCACCTCAAACTGCGGCTGGATCATCTTGAACCCGCGCCCCGACCGCGACGCCTCCACCTTGCCGAACAGCGCCACCATCTGCCCCGCGTGGAACCTGCCCTCGAGATACTTTCCGTGGAACCACATGCACTTCATCGATTGCACGCCCTGCCCCACGGTCATCTCAAAAATGGGCATTTTCTTCGTGCGCAGCAGCGCCGCGCTGCGTACTTCTCCAATAACGCTCGCCGTCTCGCCCGGCTTCAGCTCGTTCAGCGCCCGCGGATTCAGCCGGTCCTCATACCGAAAAGGCAGATGCAGCAACAAGTCTTCGACCGTCGCAACTTCCTTTTCCGCCAGCAATTTGGCAAGCGCGGGCCCAATGCCCTTCACAAACTGAACCGGAGTTTCAAGCGTGAGCACTGCAAGCGATCCTAAAGCATCCGCTCCGAACCAGTGCGAGAGCAACTGATTCCAGTCGTTATGACGCCACTGATTCCAGCGGAATGAAGCCGCCACGGATAGTGCGGGCCTGGAGCGCAGCGGAAGGCCGGCTTATCCCGGAATCGCTCCGTCTAGCGTATTACTTCCCAACAATCGACCATCCGGACATTAGAGAAATACATGCCCGTTTGCCGTTACTAATCACGGCCAGTCGTCATCAAACGAAAGAAAGCCCTTTTTGAAGGAAGGAAGGGTATCTGTCCCCATCAGCCGGCGTGCCATCGACGCGAACCCTAGAAAATACGGAGGGATCATTCCGTCATCGTCGGTCCTAGCAGCACCATGTCATGGGCCGCAAAAAGGGCCTTGTCTGCTCCGGGCATCGCAGCCGTTTTCGCCACCTGTTCAAAGAAAGATTCCATCTTTCCCGCCGGCGCAAATGAGACCAGGATCTTCCCGGAGTCCTTGCCAACGAATAGCCAACGATGGGGCACTTGGCGTGGCCCCAGCAGCGAGTCTCCGGCGGTAAGCGTGTGACGTACTCCTCCAATCTCCACCAAGAAGTCACCCTCCAGCACGTAGAACCATTCATCCTGGTTCAGGTGGAGGTGCAGGGGTGTACCGCCCTTCGCGTGCATCATCTGTTCCGCTACGAAGAGCGCTCCCTGAGTGTCAGCCGTAACGACCTTATAAGCCAGCACACTCACCCCGAGAGAGTGGGCGTGGCCGTTGCGATCGTCCGGCCCATGCACAACTGGAATATTGGCCGATCCCGCGCCATTTGATTGTCCGTAAACGGCATGTCCTGCCGCTCCTGCGGCAAGGATAGAAAATTGCGCCGTTTCATTTGTCACCTCGTCTACAGTACGGTCCTTTTCATGCGAAAACGCACATCCTGCACCGCTTGCTGTGGAGGAGGCAGTATATATGTAAGAGCTATAAAAATGGCCTGTCTGTCTCGAAAAGCACTCTGCATTGCGGCAGGAAAAGGATCGGTATCGATAAGTCTTAGTGCTG
>PMUI01000103.1 GCA_003166955.1 Acidobacterium sp. | reverse complement strand
CCTGGTGACGCTGCACGGCGTCACGATCACCAGCAACACAGCTGGAGACGCGGGCGGCGGTATTTACAGCGGTGGCGGCGGCCTGACCATCGACCAGAAGAGCGTTATTTCTAACAACACATCCGTCGGCGCAGGTGGCGGACTCTACGTACCTATCTACAGCAACTCGACGAATCCGTCCTACAACGTCTCGTTTTCCAACATCACGGTGACGGATAATCACACCACGGCTGCTTCACAAGCCTACGGCGGTGGAATCTTCGTCACGGGCGGAGACCAGAGCGCGACAGTCTTCACCATGAACTACAGCCGCATTGTCGGCAACACTTCGGCCACCAGCACGAGCGGGGCGGGGCTCAGTTGGGAAGAAGCCGGATCCAGCGGCGATGCCACAAACCTCCAAAGTATTAATATCGCGGATAACTGGTGGGGGACGAATTCCGACCCGAAAACCGCGGGTATCATCGCATTCAATCCGGACGGCGCTTCGAACGGCGTCCTCACTTACACGCCGTACCTCGAGCTGACCCTCTCCGCCAGTCCTGCGTCCGTCACGGTAGGCGGAACCGATACCTCCGCACTTACCGCAAGCTTCCTCACCGACAGCGGCAACAATGCAGTAAGCGCCAGCAACCTCGGCGTCCTGGTCGGCCTCCCCATCACCTTCAACGGCGCGGTCGACGGCTCGCTTTCCGCCGCGCAGACCACGATTCAGAGCACCGGCACAGCCACCGCCACCTTCACCGGCACCCGCGTGGGCACCGGCTCCGCGCAGGCAACCGTCGACAACCAGACCGACACCGTCAACATCACCGTGGACTCCGACACCACCACCGCCGCCGCCAACGCCAGCGCCACCTTCAACCCATCGGCGCAGAATGTGACCCTGTCGGCGACCGTCACCGCCACCAGCGGCGACACGGTGAACGCCGGCACCGTCACCTTCACCGTCCTCAATGGCGGAACCACCATCGGCACCGCCACCACCAGCGGAACGGTGACCGGCGGCAGTGCCAGCGTCAGCTACGCGCTTCCCGGGGCGACCACGGCAGGACCCTATACCATCAAGGCCGTCTACAACGCGGCCGGCGATTTCCTTACCAGCACTGACACCGCGCACACGCTCATGGTGGGCCAGGCCAGCTCCAGCATTATGTGGACGCCGGCCACCACCATCATCTTCGGCAGCGCGGGGGCGAACGTGCTCAACGCCTCAGGTAGTCCGTCGGGCGGCACCTTCTCGTATACCGCGACCGGATCGGCGACTCCCATTACGTCGACGACCGCTCTGGCGCCGGGCAGCTACACCATCACGGCCAATTACACACCGTCGGACACCACCGACTACAGCAGCAGTACAGCGACGTCGCCTTTGTTGGTCACGAACGAGAGCGTCTGGATCGTCGACAGTGGCGGCGGGACCAGCGAGCTGGCCGGCAACGGATACGCTATCAGCTCGACCGCCAATCCCGGCGCGAATGCGGCCGTCGCCATCGACGACGCGGGCAACGTGTGGACCATCGGCACCGGAACACCGTTGCTTGAAGAGACCAACCAGGTCGGTGCGCCGCTACAATCCATCTCCTCCGGAGGCGGGCTGAACGCGCCAGCCGGCATCGCCATCGACGGCGCCACCCAGATCTGGATCGCCAACGGCAACAACTCCGTCAGCCTCTTTGCCGACTCCGGCTCACCCCTCTCGCCCTCCGGCGGCTTCACTGACCCCTCGTTGTCCACGCCCACAGGCATCGCTATCGATTTGGGCGGCAGCGTCTGGATCGCCAACCGGGGCAACAGCAGCGTGACCAGAATCCTTGGCGCCGCAGCCCCCGCTGCGCCTCTCTCCACAGCGGCAGCCAACAACACCACCGGAGCCAGGCCATAGAAGAAATCGCCGGCGGTCAATCGAAGGCACGGGCGCGGGATCAGGCCTGGGCTATGGGAGTGGCGAGGTTGGACGGTGAACCGGACTGGCTACCCCAGGCGCCTGTGAGGACGAGGGCGTCGATGGCTTTGGGGTCCATGGGTTTGGCGAAGTAGAAGCCCTGGCCACAGGGGCAGCCCATGGTTTTGAGTTCTTCGAGCTGCTCGGCGTCTTCGATTCCTTCGGCGACGACATCCATGCCGAAGGAGCGGGCGAGGGAGAGGATGGAGCCGACGATCAGGCGGGATTCGTGGTCGTGGGCGATGCCACGGACGAAGGAGCGGTCGATCTTGAGGGTGTCGAAGGGGAAGCGCTGGAGGTGGTCGAGGGAACTGTAGCCGGTGCCGAAGTCGTCCATGTGGAGGCCGACGCCGAGTTTTTCGAGGGCGCGCATATTTTTCTGGGCGGCGGGGGCATCGGAGATGAGGCAGCTCTCGGTGACCTCGAGGCGGAGACTGGCGGGGCTGAGACCGGTTTGGGCGAGGACCTGGCGGACGCGCTCGACGAGGTCGGGCTGTTCGAGCTGTTTGGCGGAGAGGTTGACGCTGATGCGGGCTTTCTGCATTTGCTCGCTGGCGCCGCTGCGCCACTGGACGAGCTGGCGGCAGGCTTCGGCGAGGCCCCATTCGCCGAGGGGAACGATGAGCCCTGTTTCTTCGGCGAGAGGGATGAACTCGTTGGGGGCCAGGAGGCCGCGGCGGGCGTGGTTCCAGCGGACGAGGGCCTCAAAGCCGATGATGCGATTGGTGCGGAGGTCGACTTCGGGCTGATAGTGCATGACGAGCTCGCCGGAACGGATGGCGCGCTCGAGTTCGGACTCGAGTTCGAGACGCTCCATGGCACGCTCGCGCATGCCATCGGAGTAGCAGGCGACGCCGGGGCGCTCAAGCCTGCGGGCGTGGGTGAGGGCGCTCTCCGCGCTGGCCATGAGCTCCTCGGGGTGGGAGTAGACCATGCCAGCTTTGGCGACGCCAACGGCCAGCTGGGGGACGATGGTGTGACCGAGGAAAACGAAGGGTTCATGAAAGGCGGCGACGGCGCGACGGGCGAAATCGGCGGCGGCGGCTTCAGTGTGCACGCCCTCGAGGAGGACCATGAATTCGGCGCCGACCAGGCGCGCGGGCAAAGAGGGGGCGTCGACGAGGGACTGGAGGCGGGCGGCGGTTTCGATGAGGAGGCGCTCGCCACCGCAGGAGCCGAGGGTCTCGCTGAGCCGCTCGAAGCGGTCGACGGCCATGGAGAGAACGGCAAAGTCCCAGTCGGCATGCTGGAAGCCGTGTTCGATGCGGCGCTCGAGGTGATCGACGAAGAAGGCGCGGTTGGGCAGGCCGGTGAGGGCGTCGGCGGTGCGGTGCTCGGTGTTGTCTTTGAGGGAGCCGGCGACATGGGTGAGGAGGCCGGAGGAGTCGCGGGCGACCGCGCCGCGCAATTTGACCCAGCGCCAGGCGCCGTCGATGCTCTGGACGCGGTGCTCGCTGACGATCGTTTCGGCTTTTCCCCGGCGAAGGGCGCGCAACTCAACTTCGAGGCGCGGCTTGTCGTGGGGGTGGACGCGTTCGAGCCATGCGTCGAGGGTGGAGCAGGCGGTGTTGAGACCGGTGATGGACTGAAAGCGCGGCGAAGCCCAGAGCTGCTCCGCGATCAGATCCCAATCCCAGAAACCATCTTCCGATGCTTCCAGAGCCAGCGCGTACCGATACCAGTCCTCACCCCTCTGCCTCTGCTCCTGCGGCATACCCATCCATTTCCAAAACCGTAATAAGACGTAGAACGCCTGTATGGGTTGGATATCGGCGGGGGAGCTGCGCTCATCAGATCGAATCGGGAGCGCTGTGGGCGGATTCCCACTATGGTGCGCCGAGGTAGAGGAGAAAGGCGCGGGTGAGTTCGCGTTTGAGGGCCTGGTCGTCCCTGGGCACCAGGCCCTTCCAGGCCTTTGGATCGGAGGTGTGCAGGATGAACTCGTGGAGGGTGCTGATGCTCATCATGAGGCCCATGGACACGGCGATGCGGGGCTGGGGATGGGCGATTTTTTTGGCGGTGGCGAGGAATAAGTCGACGAGGCGCCGGAAGGTGCGAACTTCCAGCATCGATACCTTGCGGCGGAACTCCTGATTGGCGCTGGCGCGGGCGAACTGCTGCATGGCGCGCATGAGGCCGGCGTTGGCGCGGTAGCTGAGGAGGAGATTGCCGATCAGGTTTTCGGCGAAGACCGGGAGGGGGATCTGCGCGCTCATTTCCGGGGTCATGCCGGTGCGCATTCGCTCGTCCTGGCGCTCGAGGATGCCGAGGATGACGGTTTCGAGGAGGACTTCTTTGTCGGGAAAGCGGCGGTAGATGGAGCCGGGGGTGAGGCCGGCGTGGGCGGCGATGCGGGGAATGGTGGCGCCCTCGACGCCGTGCTGGCCGAGGACTTCGGCGGCGGCTTTGAGGAGTTTGCGCTCGGACTCGCGACTGCGGGCTTGTTGGGGCTCGAGGCGGAGGTCTTTGGATTTTGCGCGGGATTTGGTGTTCGATTTTCGCGCGCGCAATTTCGTATCGTTCATCGTTCTTTTTATACGCGGGTCTGGCGGGTTGGGGGGCGGTGGAGAGCGGAAAGGAAATCCCGGGGGCTCAAGCGCGATTTATTTGCGGCTGTTACGGCCGGACTGGAACAGCTTGCGGAGAAGTGCCATGGCTAGAGTTGAGACTGTGTTTTTTTTTCAAAATGGAACTGGACGGTACTTTCGGGTTGGCCTGGAGTCGATTTGCATTGATGTTCGGGCGGCAGGGGAGTCTTCTGCTTGCTGTGGGGTGAACCTGGCCTTCGCTGTGTTGGGTGGTGGTGGTGTTTTTATCGGCAAGCTGTGGACTCGGGGCCTGATACCACACTCTGTTTTTCCGCAGGCTGTGAAGTGGGGTTCTGACAGGAGGCGCCGGGCGATGGCGATCGGAGCCGTTTGAGGAGGAGGGTGGGGGCTTGACATGGACGTGGATGTAAATGTAAATTCTCATTTACATTGTATCCCGTGAGGTTACCACCATGGCTGCAGCTCCGATTCCTGTACCTGCCGCACGCAAGCGTGTTCTGAGCAACCCGAAGTTCCGGCTGCTGTGGATGGGCAGCACGGTTTCGATCCTGGGCGACCAGTTTTATCTGGTGGCGCTGCCGTGGCTGGTGCTGGGGCTGACGGGGTCGAGCATTGCGCTGGGGGCGATCAGCATGACGGCGGCGATTCCGCGCGCGGGACTGATGCTGATTGGGGGAGCGGTGACGGATCGGATGTCGCCGCGGCGGATCATGATGCTGACGGCGGCGGCGCGGACGGTGCTGGTGGCGGCGGTGGCGGCGCTGCTGTGGATGCGCGGGATGCGGTTGTGGGAGCTGTACGTGCTGGCGCTGGGTTTCGGGATTGCGGATGCGTTTGCGACGCCGGCGGCGCAGACGTTTATGCCGTCGCTGGTGGAGCGGGAGCAGTTGCCGGCGGCGCAGTCGGTGTTTCAGTCCACGAACCAGATCGCGACGCTGGTGGCGCCGGGACCGGCGGGGCTGTTCATCAAGGCGTTCGGGAATGCGTGGGCGTTTTTTCTGGACGCGGTGAGTTTCTTGTTTATCTTGGGGGCGCTGTGGCGGCTGCCGGATCCGCCGGCGGCTGCAGCGGGTGCGGCGCGGAAGAATGTGTGGCGGTCGATTCTTGAGGGGCTGCGTTATGTGCGGGCCGATGGGGCGCTACGCTCGCTGATGCTGGTGGTGGCGGTGCTGAACTTTTCGATCGCGGGACCGTGTTCGGTGGGGCTGGCCTGGATTGCGAAGCAGCGGTTCGGAACGCCGTCGGCGTTTGGGGTGCTGATGTCGTGCCTGGCGGCGGGAAGTTTGGTGGGGATGCTGCTGGCGGGTGTGGTGAAGCAAGGGCGGCGGGGGCGGACGCTGCTGCTGGTGGCGACGGTGATCGGAGTTTGTTTGCTCCCGCTGGGGATGCTGCATCGTTTGTGGGCGCTGGCGGCGTTACTGGCGGCGATGAGTTTGGCGGCGGCGTTCCTGAATGTGCAGCTGATCGCGTGGTTCCAGCAGCGGGTGGAGCGGGCGATGATGGGGCGCGTGATAAGCGTGCTGATGTTTTCTGCTATTGGTTTGATGCCGATTTCGCTGGCGATTGCGGGGTTCGCGATTCGAGTGAGTCTAGCGGGAATGTTTTTGGTGGCGGGGGCGATGGTGCTGGTGGTGACGGTGCTGGCGGCGGGGCATCGGCCGGTAAGAGAGATTGATTAGGGGTCTGACACCCTGGGCAGGAACCTGAATGAAGAAAAAGCTATCCGTCAAGGGCTGAAAACCGGGCTCATTTTGCTCCGGTCCTCGCACGGCTGAATAGCATGCGGAGAAAAGGCTGGTAGGAGGTGGCTCAAGGCGGACTCATTCGGCTGTCTTTCGGTGCGGCAGAACGGCTTGCAAAAAGGCGCCACGGACGAGGCTGAGATTGTGCTTTTCCCAAAATGGCGCTGTGCGGTACTTTCGGGTGTGGCCGGAGTCGATTCTCGCTGATCTTCGGGTGGCAAAAGCATCAGCTTCTTGCTGTGGGGTGAACCTGGCCGCCTCTGGGTTTTGGGTGGGTGGGTTTTTCTGCAGGCTGTGAAGCTGCGCCCCTTCAGACAGGGATTTGCTGCAACTCGAGAATTTGGTCAGGAGTTGATAGTGAGGGCGACGTCGAAGAGGGCCATTTCTTCGGACGTTGGAGTTTGGAAGATGGCGGCCCAACGGAGGAGAACGTCGCGCTGAATGGGAGGGTTTTCCATACCGCGGCGCTCGAGGCGTTCAAAGAGAGTCTCGACGGGGGCGGTGAGGACGTGGAGCTCGACGCCAGTTCCTGCGGCGCGGGCTGCGAGGCGCAGGGCATCGCGCTCGGAGCGGCCCCAGGTTCCCCATTCGATGATGACGGTGAGGCCGAGGCGGAGAAGGCGCTCGGCGAGCTGGCCCTGGAGGGCTTCGATTTTTTCGCGCTGGGCTTCGTCATAGAGGCCGATGGCGAGGGCGGTCATCCAGTCGTCGGCAGAGAAGCGGATGGCGGGAAGTTTCGCCTCGAGGGCGGTGGCGTGCGTGGTTTTACCGGAGCCGGGAAGACCGCAGACGACGATGAGGCGCGCGCCGGGACTGTTATTTTGGGCCATTCCGGAATTATGGCGGTTTGCAGATCGGCAAGGGGACGACGTGGGTGTTTCGCGCGGACCACCTGGACGAGACGTACGAGACGCCGAGCGCACGCGGGGTGAAATTTTTGGGGCCGCCGCAAGCGCTGCCGTGGAGGGAAGCAGGCGATTTTTGAGGATTTGTATGGGAACCAGTATGCGCTGATGGGGAAGTGAGGGTGCTGTCTCTCTCGAAGAGAATGAACCAGCCTCGTTTGTACCCGCATTCGAAGAAAACAGAAACTGCAGGTCCTTCGACTCTCGTCTGAATTGCTTCAGCGCGCGAACTGCACGCGCGCTGAAATTCGAATGCTTCGCTCAGGATGACAGGCTCTTCTCTTTTGGTGAGATTTGCGGCGATGCAGGTCTTGCGGGCCAGAGGAGTTTTAGTTTTTTGTCGCTAGCGGCGATGACGGTGTAGCTGGCGCCGAGGACTTCGCCGTCGGCTTCGACGAGGAGCGGGGCGAGGTATTGGGTTCCGTTGAGCGGGCGGCAAATCATACGGGTGACGGTCACATATTGCGGGAAGGGCAGGTTGCCCCAGCCGCTGTGGCCTTCGCTTTTGCCGGTGGCGAGGGCGTGAAAGCTGGCGTGGCCAAGGCCGAGGCGTCCGGTGGGTGGGACCCAGGCGACGCGGAGCGTGGCGGCGAAGGGGTCGCCGCCGGAACGCCAGCGATTGATTTCGGGAACGTGGGTGGCGATGGCTTCGCAGGCGGTGACGGTTCTGGTGGCTCCGCCGATTGTGGTCATTTCGAGCTGGAAGGGCTGGATGGGGTGATCGACGAGGAGGCGAAAGCCTCCGACGAAGTAGGCGAGGCGGCCGCCGCGGCGCTTGCCCTGGCCGGTGGGGGCGAAGTTCATGAGGGCGGCGTGGACGCCCATGCCGGCGGCGATGAAAAAGTACCAGCTGCGCATTTGTTTGTGGCCGGTGGGATTGAGGGTGACTTCGCCGAGTGAGACTTCGCGGGGCTGCGCATTGATGAGGAGACGCGCGGCGCGGAGAGGATCGCGGGGCATGCGGAGATTTTGCGCGATGACGTTGCCGGTGCCGAAGGGGAGGACACCGAGGGTGGCTTCGGATCCGGCGAGGCCCTGCATGACCTGGAAGACGGTGCCGTCGCCGCCGCAGACGAGGAAGGAGTCAAAGCCGGCAGCGACAGCGTCGGCGGCCTGCTGGCCGGCGGAGTGGGCGGAGAGGGTTTCCTGGAGATGGACGTCGGAGCCGTAGCCGCTGAGGAGTTCGGCGATCTCTTCGACCTGGGCGCGGCGCTTTTGATTATGGATGAGCAGCGGGTTGAGGAACATCATGATGCGGCGCATCAGGCTGGGCTCGGCGTGGGGGGATGGGGGAAGCCGGGAAACTCCATAGGACTCCAGTTTGCGGAGGGTTGGGCCAGGGGGATGTGAACAGAGTGTGAGATGCGGGGTGTGGAACCTGCGTGGTCAACGGAGGGACCAATCGCAGCTTCTCCCTGGGGTGGACGTGAGAGCGGCCAGGTCTTCAATCAAGTCTTTATGCTTGATTATTAATAAATCAAGCATAATGAATTGATTTAGTAGTAGTTAAGCTATGGAGCTTGATTATTTGCTAATCAACTGTTTATGCTTGATTCATGGTTCGGATTGTCAGAGTTCGCCGGGGTGACGAGTCTTATATCGCGGTCATCGGAGACATGCTCTCCTCCCGCGCTCTTTCCAGCGCCGAGCGGAAGAGCGTTCAAAGCCGCTTTAGCGAATATATTGGTGCATTGAATCGGAGCAAGCGATATCGTTCTGCACTGGTTTCAAAATTTGCCATTACTCTGGGCGACGAGTTTCAGGGCATTCTGAAGGATTCATCGGTTCTTCCCGATCTGATCTGGGACGTGACAGGCGCTTTGGGGCTACCGGCGTTCCGGCTCGGCATCGGTTACGGCACAATCGATACCGCAATTCCTCCCTATGCGATCAACCTCGACGGTCCCGCATTGCACCGCGCGCGCGCGGCGATCGAAACTGCGAAATCCGGAGAGATCCTCGGGGGCGTATTTGTTGGTTTTGGCGAGGAGATCGACGAGGTGGCGAATGGCATCGCGCGTCTTCTTTCGTTTCATGTGCACAAGCGCAGTTCGATACAACTCCGCGTTCTGGGGTTTCTACGGCAGGGCTATTCTCAGGTCGAAATTGCCAGACTCATGAATCAGTCGCCTCAGGCGGTGAGTCAGCACAAAAAGGCAGCGGGCTGGGAGTCGTTCCATGCCGGAGAGCAGGCGCTGTGTGCCATACTCAGAATCGCAACCGCGCCCCGCCCGAAATGAGCCTTCAACAGTACATCCTCGCGCACCTGCCGCTGGTGTACTTCGGCGCAAGGATGATTCTTATCTGGACCCTGGCCAACTACACGTGGCCAGCCGACCATGTGCGGGATCTTCGGAGGAGCCACCCGACTCCCTGGAGGGCGCCATGGGTAGCGGCGGTGTCAATCAGGAGTCTGGTTCTGACATCTCTGGTTCTTTGGATTGCGCACTGGGACTGGAGTCTGGGAGCTTGCACACTGGTATTCGCGATCCTGCTGCCCCTGGTTCGGAGCCGAATCTCCCCGAGTTATTTGGCCGAGCTGGAAATTGGGGCAAACCTGAGCTTCGTACTGGCGGTCGTGGCGCTCGCCGTAGTACGCGGCGTACCGTCCGTGCCATCAGGCTCTCACCTGGACAGCCGCCAGCTAGCCGTTGTCTATATCGTTATTGCGGTTGTGGTGTTTAGTCTGCGCGGCGGCACTTACATCGTGCGCGGAGCGCTCAACAAAGGCAGGATTCTGCCGGAACGCCGACGGCATGTTTCTGCCCAGCCGTCAACGCCGGAATATCGCAAGGTCGATGTTGCCGAATATAATCGCGGCCGCATCATCGGCAATATTGAGCGTCTTTTGCTATTGATCTTCGTTTCCATGGGTGCCTGGGCAGCTCTGGCTTTCCTGATCACAGCAAAGGGTCTCTTTCGTGCCCGTGACCTTGAACAAGCAGACTTCGCCGAATACTTTCTAGTGGGCACGCTGATCAGCAGCCTCATCGCGATCGTATCGGGGTTGGGGATTCAACTCGCGATCAAGGTTCTCTGGTAGCTTCGCTGTTCGTGCAAAGCCTTCCCACCGGCGCGAGCGTGCTATGCTCCTCTCCATTCTGGCTGCGTGAGGTTGGGTTTGATGCTGCGGTTGATGGTGGCGGGGGTGTTGCTTGCGGGGGCGTTGAGTGCGGTTGCGCAGACTGTTGCGCATGAGACGGGCTCGATTCATACGGCGCAGGTGGAGATTGGGTACGAGACGTTTGGGGTGCGCGGGGATGCGCTGCCGGTGATTGCGGTGAATGGCGGCCCGGGGCTGTCGCATGCGTACATGATGGTGAACGATCTGTGGGAGCAGGTGGGGCGGGATCGGCTGACGATTTTGTACGATCAGCGCGGGACGGGGGCGTCGAAGCGCGTGGCCATGGGCGCGCCGCAGACGATGGATGCGCAGGTGGCGGATCTGGAGGCGGTGCGGGCGCATTTTGGGATTGGGAAAGTGGCGCTGGTGGGCGATTCGTACGGCGGGTTTCTGGTGATGGCGTATGCGGCGGCGCATCCGGAGCACGTGGCGAAGCTGGTGCTGTCGGACTCGCCGCCGCCCTCGTTCAAGGCAATGGTGCATTTACTGCCACAGACGTTTCCGGATATCGAGGAAGAGGATGAGGCGGAGGCGAAGAAGCTGGGCGCGGATTCGGACGCGGCGGCGCAGGCGGGATTGCGGAATCATTTTCGGATGATTTTCTATTCACCGGAGAAGTGTGATGAGTACATGGCGAAGATGGGAGATTTAGGGTACGAGCCTGCGGTGGGGCGAGCGGTGGGGCAGTCGGCGGAGGTGCTCGATCTGACCGAGGCGGTGAAGGGATTTCATTTTCCGGTGCTGGTGATCACAGGGCGGTACGACATGAATGTGGCGCCTGTGAATGCGTGGAAGATGGCGCATGCGATTGCGGGGGCGAAGATCGTGTTCTTCGAGAAGAGCGGGCATTTGCCGGCGTATGAGGAGCCGGAGAAGTATCGCAGCGTGCTGGGGGAATTTTTGAACGAGCGCTGAGCACAGGCCACGGGCCACAGTGCACAGGCCACAAGGCATGACATTGTCAGGGGCGCGGGGCCTTCGATTCCAATCCAATTTAATTCCAGGGAGATTACGCCATGAAGTTGTTGATCACGAGTTTGCTTTTGTTGTGTCCCTTCGCGGGAGGCGCGCAGGATGCGGCTGCCCCGAAGGGGACGGAGCCGGTGGAGCACTCGTATGTGATTCACAACTTCAAGACGGAAAGCGGGGTGGTGTTGCCCGAGGCGAAGATTGTGTATGGGACGTACGGGAAGCTCAACGCGGCGGGGGACAACGCGATCCTGCTGCCGTCGCATTACATGGCGGAGATGCACGGGTACGAGTGGCTGATTGGGAAGGGGAGGGCGCTCGATCCGGAGAAAGAGTTTCTGGTCACGTCGGAATTGTTTGGGAACGGGCGGTCGTCGTCGCCGAGCAACACGCCGGAGCCGTTGCATGGGCCGCGGTTTCCGACGATGACGATTCGGGACAACGTGGAGGCGGTGCACGAGCTGCTGACGAAGGAGCTGGGGGTTCCGCACTTGCAGGCGGTGATTGGATTCTCGATGGGGGCGCAGCAGGCGTTCCAGTGGGCGGTGTCGTATCCGGATTTCATGGATCGGATTGTGGCGACGTCGGGGACGGCGCGGACGTATGGGCACGGGATTGTCCGGAACGAGAGCGAGATTGGGGCGATCACGACCGATCCGGCGTTTAAGGGTGGCGACTACGCGACGGAGCCCGAGAAGGGGATCGAGGAATTTGCGCTGGTGTGGACGGCGTGGCTTTATTCGCAGGAGTGGTGGCGGAAGGAGTTATGGAAGACGGACGCGAAGCCGGGGACGACGCTGCAGCAAGTGATCGACGATTACCGGACGCATTTTATTCCGAACGCGGACGCGAACAATTTGATTTTGCAGCTGCGGACCTGGGAGCAGCACAACGTGGGGACGACGCAGGGATTTGGCGGGGATGAGGAGAAGGCGCTGGGGTCGATCAAGGCGCAGGTGCTGTACATGCCGTCGGCGACGGACCTGTATTTTCCGGTCGAGGACGCGAAGTATGAGGCGCAGTTTATTCCGCACTGCACGCTGATGCCGATTCCTTCGCTGTGGGGGCATCCGGCGGGGGCTGGGGCGGGGCCGGGGGATGAGAAGTTTTTGAACGAGCACATTGGGGCGTTTTTGCAGGGTGGGCAGCCGTAGAAGCTCCGGCTTTGGCGCGACGATGGCGTTGTTACTGTTCACGTGAAGTTCTCGGGGGGGGCTGGATATCCACCGTGGGCCGGACCCGCCGGCCAGAAATTCCCCGTTTATTCATCCAGCGGTGATCACCGCTTCAGCGATCCTGCCTAGACTCCGCACAGACCTGTAACAGGCAGTTCGACCCACCCCAACTTATCCGGGTCTAATCCGGACTCAGGAGAGCTATGCGCCCACGAACTCTTTCCATTATCTTTCCCCTTATATTAACCCTATGTGTACTCCACGCCCCGCAACCGGCAATTGGGCAGGCAACGATGGGTGTTATCACAGGGGTTGTCACGGATGTGCAGGGGGCGGTGCTGAAAGGCGCCGAGATCCACGTTCAACCGAGCGATCGCGTCGTGACGTCGGGCGAGGAAGGTCACTTCACGGTGCTGGATCTGGCGCCGGGCGTCTACACGGTTACGGTCTCTTATGTCGGGTTTGCGTCCTATACAACGAGTGTGACGGTAGTCGCGGGGCAGATCGCCCGGCTTGCGCCTGAACTCAAGGTGGCGTCCAATCGCGAGGACGTCATCGTGACGGCGACGCGGCCTCACGGCGAAGCGGAAGCTATCAACGAGACACGCGCCGCCGACAACATTCTACAAATACTACCATCCGAAGTTATTACTTCGCTGCCGAATGCGAACATTGCGGATGCCCTTGGCAGAATGCCCTCCGTCACAATCGAGCGCGACGAGGGAGAGGGCAAGTACGTTCAGATTCGCGGGACCGAGCCGCGGCTGAGTAACACCATGGTCGATGGGATAACGATTCCGTCGCCGGAGAGCGGAGTTCGGCAAATCAAGCTCGATACGATTGCGTCCGACCTGGTTTCTTCCGTCGAGGTGAACAAGACGCTGCAGGCTAACATGGATGCCGATGGAATCGGTGGATCGGTCAACCTTGTTACCAAGACGGCAGAGGAAACGCCTACTGTCGATCTCTTCGGGGTGGGCGGCTATACGCCGATCCTGAGCGGCGTAGGCGTGGATCAGTTTGGGGGGACCATCGGCAAGCGGTTTGGTCCTGACAAGAGGCTGGGGGTGCTGCTGGGCGGGACTTACGACTACAACGGGCGTGGCATTAACGATATTGAGCCGGTGCCAACACCAGGCGACGCCGTACCGCACTACAGCAGCGCAGATCTGCGCGACTACAAGTACAACCGAACGCGGTGGGGTGCTGCCGGCAGCACGGATTACCGGCTCGGTCCAGGATCGACGATCGCGCTGCGTGGTTTGTTTTCCACTTTTCGCAACTGGGGTCATAAATGGGTGTTTACTTTGAACGACGGCTCTAACCCCGTCTACAGCCAGGACTGGCGGCGTCCGAACATGGCGATTGGCAGCCTCAACCTTGAGGGCCGGCACGTCTTCGGATCTTCCTGGCTCACGTGGAACGCGGCTGTCTCCCGTTCGCGATCGCTCAGCGGCTCGGGCGGCGCCAACTATCAATGGATGGGCGATCCCAACATCGGTTGCACGAACGACCAGTCGGTTGCGGTGAGCGTGAACCGTCCGGGCTGGAGCGCGGGATGCTTTGGCACGGGCGCCGACAATGCCACGGACCGCAATAACTACGGCCTGATCGAGTGGGATCCGCCCACCTTTGGCCAGAGCGTCCAGCTCAACCTGCAGGGCGCGGCATCCTACGCGCACATCTACCATCTCGGCACGCATTTCTCGACCATCGAGTTCGGCGCCAAGATTCGGAATGCGCACAAATTCGACGACACCTACGACAAGGCCTACGTGGTGCCCACCGACGCCAGTGGCAATCCGATTCCCATCCCCGATGTTGCTCATCCGGAATGGAACAGCGATTTCAGCGATCCGGATTATTACGACAATACTTATAAGCACAACGGAGTGAGCTACGGGACGGTGACTGACTGGGGCAAAGTGAAAGGGTGGGTCCTTACAAATCCAGGTGATTTCCAGATTAATGGCGGGCCAGGCGCTAACTCGAATAACTATGACTTAGTGGAGCGGATACCGGCTGGGTATGTCATGAACACGCTCGACTTCACCGGGAACATCCGCCTGGTGGCCGGGGTTCGCATCGAAGCGACGCATCTGGACACGACCAGCTTTGACGAGACAGCGAACACGCTGTCGTTCAAGGCGGGCGGCGATTACCTCAACGTGCTGCCCAGCGCTTCGCTGCGGTTCGCGCTCGACAAGAATTCCGATGTGCGCCTGGTGTATGGACGTGGTTTGGCGCGGCCCGATCCGCAGGATGTATCGGCGGCCGTCGGACAGCCGGACAAGACGCAGACGCCACCGACGATCAGCGTCGGCAATCCTAGCCTTAAAGCGGAAACCGCGAACAATTACGATGTGCTCTACGAGCGATATCTGAATCCTGTAGGACTAATCCAGACGGGATACTTCTTCAAGGATCTGGGCGACCCCATTACGACGGTTCAGACCAAGCCGACCACGGGGCCTTTTGCCGGATATCTGGTGACCCAGCCGGGCAACGCGGGGAGCGCGCACGTGCAGGGGGTCGAGTTTGGCTTCCAGCAGCGGTTGTCGTGGATGCCGGGAGCCTTAGGCGGGTTCGGGATCTCGGCGAATTACAGCTATACGACTTCGGTGGCGCACGATATTCCGGGCCGCAGCGACTCGCCCGCGCTGCTGCGGCAGGCGCCGAATACGTGGAATATCAGCCCGACTTACGATACGAATCGCTTCTCGATGCGGGTGGGCATGACGTTCGACGATGCCATGATCTATGCCTATCAGTGGACGGACGGCGCAGACTCGGTCGGGATTAAGGGGCCTTCCGGCGATAACTACCTCTATGCGCATTACCAGTTTGACACGCAGGCGAGTTACCGCTTTTGGAACGGATTCTCGGTCTATGGTTACGGGTTGAATCTGAATAACGAAGTGTTTGGCTTCTACAACGGCAGCCCGCAGTATGTCGTGCAGCGCGAATACTACCACCCGACCTACGCTGGCGGCCTCCGCTACACCTTCAGCCGCGAACACTAGCGCGCCCTGCGCTCGGTGGGAGGGCTACGCCACCTTCGGTGGCGTGGCCCTTGTTGTCGCAGCACTGGCGTCCCTGATTCCGTCGTTTGGCGCCGGCGTTCATTCGCTTAGCGCCGGCATTATCATCTCCAGCATGCAGACGCTTCTACGCAACGCAATGATTGTGGATGCGACCGCGCCGGAGCCGCGGCCGGGCAACGTGCTGGTGGAAGACGGGATGATTCGCGATGTCGACGCGAAGAGGCCGAGCGGGGAGTGCGAGACGATCGACGTCGCGGGGCGGACGGTGATGCCGGGGCTGATCGATTGCCACGTGCATGTGGTGGCGAGCCTGATGGACATTGCGGCGAATGCGCAGCTGCCGGCGGCGACGGCGGTGCTGCGGTCGGTGCCGATCCTGAAGGGCATGCTGGAGCGTGGATTCACGACGGTGCGGGATCTGGGCGGCGCGCCGTATGCGCTGGCGGAGGCGATTGCGCAGGGACTGGCCGTTGGCCCGAGGCTGTTTGTGTGCGGGAAGGCGCTGTCGAAAACGGGCGGGCACTCGGATGCGCGGCCGCGGAATGACACACACGATGCGAATCGGTGGGCGGGGAATTTCGGGGCGCTGGGGCGGATCGCGGATGGGGTGGATGAGGTGCGGCGTGCGTGCCGCGAAATGCTGCGCGAGGGGGCTTCCTTTATTAAGGTGATGGCGAACGGAGGCGTGGCGAGCCCGACGGATCCGGTGCACTGGTTTGGGTATTCGGTGGAGGAGTTGAAGGCTGCGGTGGAGGAGGCGCGGGATGCGCACACATATGTGGCAGCGCATTTGTATACAGCGGAGGGCATTGTGCGGGCGGTGGAGTGCGGGGTGAAGACGCTCGAGCACTGCAATCGGGTGGACGCGGGGGCGGCGCGGTTGGCGGCGGAAGCGGGTTGTGTTGCGGTGCCGACGCTGGTGACGTATGAAGCGCTGGCCGAGGATGGGCCAGGGCTGGGATTGCCGGCGGCGTCGGTCGAGAAGATTGAGAGTGTGCGGAAGGCGGGGCTGGAGAGTCTGGCGATTTTGCGGGATGCGGGCGTGACGATGGCGTTCGGGACGGATTTGCTGGGGCCGACGCACGTGCGGCAATCGGAGGAGTTTCGGATTCGCGCGCAGGTGCTGGGGGCGCGGGAGATTTTGGCGAGCGCGACGTTGGTGGGTGCGGAGCTGGTGGGGATGGAGGGGCGGCTGGGCGTGGTGGCGGAGGGGGCGATTGCGGATCTGCTGGTGGTGGAGGGATCGCCGCTTGAGGATATTGCGGTGCTCGCGGAGCCGAGGAAGAATTTGCGGATGGTGATGAAGGAAGGCGTAGTGCAGTATCGCGCGGGGGTGTGAGGCGGCGCGTTCGTGGGTGGGTCTGCGCAGTTATCCAACTCCGTGACGCCAGGCTGTGTAGAGCGGTGCTGGAAGCAGGGGTGCGAGGAGCGTGTCCGGAATCGCCATTTCCCCGAAGACTTGAGGCCGCCCATTGGAGGAAGCGGAACGGACTCCGGACAAACTCTCAGAAGTTGAAGATAGGGCCAAATTCCATACGCACATCGTTCCACTCGCGCGCAGGAACGCCTTTGAAGAGAGGCAGAGGCTGCTCCGGGTTGGCGTGGGTGGTGTAGAGCGATTGCTCCAGGGAGAACGAGACCCAGCGGTCGAGGCTATAGTTCAGAGTCCCTGCCGCCATGGTGCCGTAACGGCGATTGCCGGAGGCCCCGAGGCGATCCAGATCGCGTGTCTTCGCCTGATCGATGCCGTAGAGGGCATAGAGAGTCCAGCCCGCATTGCGTCCCGCCGGCCGCGCGTCGAAGATGCGCGAGAGCGGGAGGCCGAGTTGGGCGAATCCCCCATCGGCGCGAAGGGGGCGTTCCGGCGCGACGACCTGGTGTCCCTGGGCGTTGGTTCCAAAGACGACAGTAGAAGCACCGTCCTCGGAGGATGCCGAGGCGATGCCGGTTTAGCCCATCGGTATCGTTGAAGAAACTGTAAAGCTGGCCCGCGAAGAAGTATCTTAGTTCGGAGCCCGAGTAGAATTTTCCCACCAGCGTGGCATAGCGCGACGGCAGTTGCCATTCAAAGTCCCAGCCGTCGGTATGGCTGTTTCCCGCCAATCCCGCGGCGAAGGTCTTCTGATAAGGGGCAGGTATGGCGGAGGCGAGAACGATTGCGGTGCGGTCCCCGCGCTCGCCGCTGAAAATAATCTGAGCCGGAGGCACTCCGGGAGCATGGTCCAACTGCCACTGGCCAACGAGGCGCCCTTCGATGTCCGGGCGGTTCGAATCCGAACCCTGGCGCTCGCCATAGCCCAGCTGCTCGGACATGTTGGCAGCCGAAGGCGTCAGTCCGACCGCGGGCAGGGTGAGGGCAAACTCGGGCATGATCTGAAACTCCGCCGTCTTGTGGGTGTAGCCGACGCGCATCTGCGGTGTGCGCTCATAGAGGGTGCCGAACGCAATGCCCAGTCCCGTGGTCTCCAGCATGTTCGGCAAAGTGGAGGAAGCGAACGGCGTCCAGTCCTGGCCGAACAGAGCCGAGAAGGTATTCGTATCGCTGGCGCTGAAATCCAGGCGTCCCCAGGCTAATCGAAGGGATGGATTGCTGGAGCGGACGCTGGATAGATTCCGGTTATCGGAGCGGTTGAAGTTGCCTTCGAAATCCATCTCGATTTTTCCCGTGATGCTCCACTTCGTGCTGCTCTCGTACCACACGAAGTTCGAGCCGACGCGGCTGCTGCGGGCCTTGATGTGGAAATCCGGGGCGCCATCCGGTCCCGTGTCGGTGAGGAATCCCGGAAGGGAAAAGTCGTCGCCGTTCGGTGACGAGCTGTCTTCAATGGCGGTCGCTTTGATAAATCCATAGGGGGCGAGGCCAATGCCGTCGGCCTTGAAAGCAGGAACGAGGACAGTTCGGCCGATGCCTCCCACGGGGAGCGGCCGAATCGGAGTAATTGCCGAGACGACCGTCTTCACCGGAGACTTCTCGACCACGGAGGGAGCACCGGGCTCGGTGGGCAAGGGCGGTTTCTGGGTTCCGACGCGGGCAAGGAATCCAGCGGGTTTCAATTCGGCCGCGCTCGGAGGCGGGTTCGTCGTCCGCACATTGGTCTGAGGCTGGGGTTGCGGCGCCTTCGGAGCCGCTGGCTGTGCGATAGCAGCCGTTTTGACGGCGATCTGTTCGTAGTCCTTCGCCGAGATGACGCCCTTGTCCAGCAGGAAGCGCGCCATGCGTTCATTGGCTTGCTGCGGCGTGGACGCCTGATCGATAAGCCTCACTTCATCGGGGGTCAGAATGCCTTTCTCGAGTAATACTTTGGCCAGGGGGTCGTGCGCCGCCGTTGCGGGGTCCTGCTGGGCAAGTGCCGGCAGCATCAGGAAACCTGAAATCGTCAGGATTGCTGAGATAGAAAAAAGCCGACCGGCAGAGCCGTAAGTCGATCGCATTGCGTATTACCTCTCGATGGAATCGGTATCGGCTCCGGTGCTGCGGCACTTTACGGCATTCTTTACTGGACGGAACACAGCATCCTGTGCGGAGTTCATTTTGGTCCGAAGGGGATACGAGCGGCGCAGCGAGGATATGCCGCAAGCACCGTCTCAGCAAGCTATCGATAGCTCCACTCTTGTTCTTAACTTTGCCCTTCTCTGCCGCTTCCAATGGCAAAATTGCGACAGACGCGACGGAGAAACCACATGAACAGGTGGATGAACGTATAGGTTCCCGATTCATGAAAGCGCGAGTTATAGCGAGGCAGGCATCCGCGCACGGGACTTATCCTGGTTTAATGCCATGTATCGGCGCATCCGCGGCCGAGGAGATGGCTTCGACGACCGAAGAGCTGACCGGGCAGTCGGAACAACTGGTGGGGGCTCTGGGGTTTTTCCAGACGAAAGGGGACGGGGCGCGGGCGGTGAAGGCAGTGGCCGCGGCTCGCGAGCCCGCAGCCCAGGCGGAAGCCGAGCCCGTGGCCGTGGAGAACGGAGACAGCAAAGGGCTGCGCGCCAAGGTGATGAAGAAGGCGGGGGTGAAGCTGCGGCTCAACGAAAAGCGCGATGCAATGGACGAGGAGTTCGAGCGCTACTGACACGACGACGGGGCGATCGCGGGACACGTTTGCAGAAAAGGGATGGGACCATGAGAGCGAGCGCGATTACGGAGACGCGGCAGTATCTGACGTTTCGGCTGGGGGATGAGGTTTTCGCGACGGATGTGGCGAAGGTGCGGGAGGTGCTGGATCTGACGGCGATCACGGCGATACCGCGGACACCGGAGTTCATGGCGGGGGTGATCAACCTGCGGGGCGCGGTGGTGCCGGTGGTGGATCTGCGGCTGTGCTTCGCGATGGCGAAGACGGAGAGCACGCGCAACACCTGCATTGTGGTGGTGGAGGTGATGCTGGACGGGGAGGCGACGGTGATTGGCGCGCTGGCGGATTCGGTGGAGGAGGTGATCGATCTGGAGCCGGAGCAGATTGAGCCGGCGCCGCGGATCGGGACGATTCACACGGACTTCATCCTGGGGATGGGGAAGCGCGATGTGCAGTTCATCATGATTCTGGACATTGATCGGGTGTTTTCGGCGGAGGAGCTGACCGCGATGCGGGGGCAGGAGGCGGTGGCGTGAGTTATTTTGCCAGGACGATTTGCCCGGTGTGAAACGAGAGGTGATTGGTCCGGCTGAGCACGACGGCCAGGCGGTTGCGGGTCGGATCGGCAGCGAAGTCCTCGTCGGAAACGGCTTCGTGTTTGTGCAGCCAGTCCTGGGGAGTGAATCGATCGAAGGCGGCGGTGAGCTGATTGTTGATCTCGCTCCATGCCGAGCGCAGGCTTGCTACGGGTACCGGATCGGCGAGGGTTCCGTCGGGGTTCGAGATGAAGGCCTCGTCGAGTTCGGGGTGGAGGCGTTCGCCTACGGCGAGCATGGGTAAAAGCCGGTCATGCACGGCAGTGAGATGGCCGAGGAGGTAGAAGAGGCGGTTCTTGCCGGGGGCGACGCGCTTCTGGAACTGCTCGTCGGTGAGGCTGGCGAGGTCTTTGTCAAAACGGCCGAGGATCTGCTTCCAGGACTTGAGTGCGGCATTGCCGAGGAGTTCTTCGTTGGTCATGTTTTTTCCTTGTAACCAATGTTTGGATGCCCGGGGCACGGGTGGGATGCGGAATAATGGCGAGGCTTGCGTCGCTGTTGAAGCGCCGGTGCCTGTGGGCGGATAATTCGTCGAGACATGGACATTCTTTGTTCGCGCTGCAAGGCGCCGATGGTGTGTACGCCGGAGGGCGGCTGCTGGTGCGCGGAGCTGCCGCATCTGCTGCAGGTTCCGGAGGGGACGGCGGGATGCATGTGCCGTCGTTGTCTTGAGGAGGAGGTTCATCCGCAGGACGCGATCAGGTCTGAAGCGAAACCTCAGGCGAAGATTGAGCGCAATTCTTCTGTTTGATTCGTTGTGCTTAGCCGGTAACGAACAGAAGTCTCAATTTGACGATCATCCGCTGCTTTCGCGGTTCTTTCCTCATGCGTGGGCCGACATTTGGGAAGGCTGGCTGAAGTTCGTAGTTTGGAGGTAGCGAGGGGATTCGAGCTTCGGCCGCACCAGCGAAGTCGCCTGATGGTGGCTCTTGCGGCGGCAATCCAGCAACTCGGCATCCGGAGGATCTGCCACGCCGCGCGCCGGGCTGCGGTACTCTTTAGTACTCACCAGGGAAAACTTGAGCGCGGAGCGCCCGAAATTTCTGCATCCTGCAGTGACCGCGTTGGCGTATACACAATTGAAGGCAGGATGTACACCTGAGAACCGGTCTCATGTACGGGTGGATAGCTCCGGTTGGCGCCATGAGCCCCGCTTCGGTGGCGGGTCTCATCCGTCCCCTAACCAGGATTCCGGGTATATGACACCGGTTCTGAACGCTCGCGAGCAGTCCTTCGGAACGCTGATGCTGGAGCACCAGTCGATGGTATTCAGCATTGCCCTGCGCATTCTGGGCGATCGCTTCCTCGCAGAAGAGACCGCGCAGGATGTGTTTGTGGAGCTGCACGCGAAGCTCGATGAGCTGGAGTCGGCGGAACACGTCGTCCACTGGCTGCGGCGGGTGACCGTGCACCGCTCGATTGACAGAATCCGCCAGCGGAATCGGCGGCCGGAAGTGGCGATGGATGCGGCGGAGTTGCCGGAGGTGGCGGTGGAAGCCGGACTGAACAGCGAGACCAGGGATCCGCTGCTGAGCCGGCAGCTCCGGCAGGTGGTGGCTTCGCTGCCGGTGACGCAGCGCACAGTGGTCTCGCTGCGTTACCAGGAAGATATGTCTGTAGACGAGATTGCGGAAGCGATGAGCATGCCAGTGGCCACGGTGAAGAGCCATTTGCGGCGGACGCTGGAGTTGCTGCGCGAGAAGATGACGCGCGTGCTGCACTAAGAGGCGCCGGGGGCGCTGGGAGCGAGGGAAGTGAGGTTTGGCGATGATGAACGGGGACGCTGATCTGGAACAGGCGCTGTATGCGGCGTTCGCGCGCGAGGCTGCGCCGGCGACGCTCATGGCGGGCGTGGAAGGGCGGCTGGGTGCGAATCGAGGAGCCATGGAATTGCAGCCGGCGGGAGTAGGGGGGCGGGTTTTCATCCCGACTTTTGCGGGACTGGAAATCAGGACGCAGTCGCGGTGGACGAGCATTTTTTCGGTGGGCGCGCATGCGCTGATCTGTGCGCTGCTCCTGTTGTTTGCGCTGGACCAGTGGCACACGCGGCAACTGCAGAGGAAGCTGCTGGCGACGACCGTGGATGTGACTCCGTTTGTGCCGGCTTTGAACATGAAAGACACGATGGGCGGAGGCGGAGGCGGCGGGAATCACGAGCTGATTGAGGCGTCCAAGGGGAAGCTGCCGCAGTTTGCGAAGCAGCAGATTGTGCCGCCACAGATTCTGAAGCTGGACAATCCGAAGCTTGCGGCGGAGCCGACGGTAGTGATGCCGACGATCAAGCTGCCGGATGTGAGCATGCCGGACCTGGGGATTCCGCAGTCCCAGCAGGCGGCGTTTGCGTCGCAGGGCTCGGGTTCCGGGTCGGGATTTGGGTCGGGATCCGGCGGCGGGATCGGGTCGGGGAACGGCAACGGCATTGGGCCGGGCGAGGGCGGGGGCTACGGCGGGGGGGTCTATCACGTCGGCGGCGGGGTTTCGAACCCTACGCTGATCTACGCGCCGGATCCGGAGTTTTCCGATGAGGCTCGGCGCGCGAAGTACCAGGGCGTCTGTGTGGTGGGGCTGATCGTGGACACGCAGGGGAGTCCGCAGCGGGTGCACATTGTTCGGCCGCTGGGTATGGGGCTGGACGAGAAGGCGATGGAGGCCGTTCGGCAGTACAAATTTAAGCCGGCGCAGTTGAAAGGGAAAGCGGTGGCGGTGGAAGTGAATATAGAGGTGAACTTCCGGATTTACTGAGTGGATTTGCCGGAGCCCACTCAAGCCAAAGTCGGGCTTGCATGGCCACTCCGAGGTTCCCCGCACTTCAATCTGTAACTGGCATGCCGGCGAGCGATCAGGTGGCTATGGCGGATTGCCTGGTTCCGGAGGAGACTGGCCGCTGACGCTCGTGGGCGGGATCCCGATCCGGTCCGCTGGGCTCTCTCTTTGTTGCTGTGCCTTCCATTCATCCTGTGCCACCGGAACGTCCGCCGATGATTCATCGCAAATTATTGTTGAGCCCTGGACTGTATTTGTATGCGGCGGGCACCTTGCTGCTGGGGGTGGTCGGCCTGGTGACGGGTGACTTCGCCACGAACTGGCAGCACGTTGGGGCTGGGGTCGCGCATCGCACCGTGCTGGCGTATGCGACGGCGGCTTTTGAGCTTGTAGCGGGGGCTGCGCTGCTGTGGCGGCGGAGCGCGCGAGTGGCGGCGGGAGCGCTGGCGGGTTTCTATTGCATCTTTGTCCTGCTGTGGTTGCCTGCGGCTGTGGCGGCTCCGAAGGTGTACGACTCGTGGGGGAATGTTTTCGAAGAGCTATCGCTGGTGATTGCGGGGGTGGCGGCTTTTGCGTGGCTGGCGCCGCCGGAGTCGGCGTGGGCGAGGCGCGCCGGCGTGATCGCCCGAGCTTATGGAATCTGCGCGATTTCGTTTGGGGTGGACCACCTGGTTTATCTGCGAGGCGTGGCGGGCTTTGTGCCGAAGTGGATTCCGCCGGGAGGAATGTTCTGGGCGCTGACGACGGCGATTAGTTTTCTGATGGCGGCGGCGGCGATGCTGTCGGGTATCCTGGCGGGGCTGGCGTCGCGCCTGCTGGGGGTGATGATTGTGTTGTTCTGGGGCCTGATCTGGGTGCCGTCGTTGATCGCCTCGCCCAGGACGCATTTTCTTTGGTCGGCGAACGGGATGGCGCTGGTGCTGGGGGGCGGGGCCTGGGTGGCGGCGGATGTGATTCGGGCGACGCGCGCGAGGCGGCAGGGAGAGGAGGCTGTTGTGGCGGGGCGGTCGGCGGCTTGAAGGGGGTGTGACGACCGAGTGAATCCCGGAACCGAATAATTGCACCGATCTGCCGTCGGATGTTTAGCGCATAATGTGCAGATGTCGCCTTCATCACCGACGGATGAAAAGATCAAGTCCAAACTTGACGCCCTTCTGTCGGAAGGCAGGCAAATTCTTCAACGGTGCGGCTGGGACGGTAGCGAGTTTCGCCAAACATTCCCCAATCAAATCGATTACGCACGCTGGAGAACCGAAGCGACCAATCTGATCGAGCGTGTCTGTGGTCGAACTAGTACACACTATCAAGAGATCCGTTCTATTGCTGAGGATGTTAAGACCAGACTGAATAGTTTTTATTTTGCAGATTGTTTTGGCATCCTGCTGGCCGCGAGCAAAGACTACGCGGATGGTTTTCTAGTTGAAATTCGGTTCTTGGTTCGGGCTGAGTTGCTGGATGATTTTCTGACGCAAGCCGACGCTCTTTTGAAACAGGGTTATTTCGTACCCGCCGCCTCAGTCGCCGGAGCCGTCCTCGAGGACACGCTGCGCAAACTGTGCGACAAGAACGCCGTCGTGTACGATCCGGCAAAATCAAATCTCAATATCCTAAACGCAGAGCTCGCGCGCGCCGGAGTTTATGACAAGCTTGTGCAAAAGAGAATCACTGCCGAAGCAGACCTGCGTAACTCCGCCGATCACGGCCAGTTTGCAAAGGTGAAGTCCGAAGACGTAGAAGATATGGTGTCTTGGATCCGCCGTTTCGTCGAAGACCATCTACGTTAGGCCACTGCTTTCCCGGGTCTCAAAAGCGAGACCGGAGCCAGCCAAACCGCAGATCCTTCGGCTCGCGGTTGAATTGTTTGTTGCGCCAAAAGCGGCGCAACATATTTGGCGGCTTCGCTCAGGATGACAGTTTCTTTTCTTCCCTGGAGATTAGCGGGTGGTCCGGATTTGGCTGCGTTCCCAGGGTTGGAGGATGCGGACTGATTGCATGCCGGCTGCGGTTGCGGCCTGGATCCCCATGTCGGTGTCTTCGAAGACGAGGCAGGACGCGGGTGGGACGTTGAGTTTTTCTGCGGCGAGGAGGAAGGGCTCGGGGTCGGGCTTGGCGCGGGTGTAGTCGCCGGCGCAGACAAGGACCTGGAACTTGTCGCGGAGGCCGAGGACTTCGAGGGACTTGGTGACGGACTCGCGCGTGGAGCCGGAGACGACGGCCATGGGGATGCGCTGGTGGGCGGATTCGATTTGCGAGAGGACTTCGGGGACGGCGGTGAGTTTGGGGAGGAGCTCGTAGTAGAGGCCTTCTTTGCGGTGGGCTACTTCTTCGATCGGCATCGAGAGGTTGTGGCGCCGGTTGAGGGTGGCGACGATTTCGCGGACGGGCATGCCTCCCCAGGAGTAGAAGAGGGGCTCGGGAAAGAGGGGGCAGCCGTATTCGGCGAGCGCTTGCTTCCAGGCGATGTAGTGGAGGGGCATGGAGTCGGCGATGGTGCCGTCCATGTCGAAGAGGTACGCGCGGTGGGGACCGGGGGGAAGCTGGAGGGGCATGGGTTCAGGTTACAGGGAACCGTGTAACGGATATTTACTACTAAGATAACTGTCCGGGGTTAAGCCATCCGGATGTCGTTGAATCCACAAGGAAGCCAAGGGGGTTGACCCCCAGGCTTAGGGTGCCAGCGTGGCGGTGCGGAGGAAGTCGAAGGAGCCGGAGGGGTTGAGGTGGATGTTGGTGAGGCGGCGGTTGTGGACGATGACGGCGTTGAGGTACCAGAGGTCGAGCGAGGGCAGGTCGTGGGCGACGATTTGCTGGATGCGGACGTAGTCGGCGCGCTGGTGGTCGCGGTCGGAGGTTGAGATGGCGTCGGCGAGGAGGCGATCGATGTCGGGGTTGGAGTAGAAGCCGCGGTTGGCTCCGTGGGGCGGGAAGGCGGCGGTGGAGTACGCGTAGCGGAAGATGTCGGGGTTCTCGTTGCCACCGACCCAGCGCGAGGGGGCGAGCTGGAAGGCTCCGCGAACGAGGTCGGCGTAGAAGGTGGCGAACTCGTAGGAGCGTAGGTCGAGCGCGACGCCGATGTGCGAGAGCTGCTCCTGCATGGCGACGGACATGAGGCGGACGGTTTCGTCGTTGGAGGTTTTCATGCCGATGTGGAAGCGGACGCCGTGGGCGTCGTGGCGATAGCCTGCCTGGTCGAGGAGGGTGTTGGCGGCGGCGGGATCGTAATTGTGCTGGTCGAGATCATTGGTGAAGGTCCAGTGCTCGGGCGGGAGAAGGCTTTCGGCGAGGCGCGCCTGGCCGCGGTAGAGCGCCTGAATGATGAGTGGGCGATTGATGGCGAGCGCGATGGCGGTGCGGACACGCTGATCGCGGAGGATGAGATCGCGCATGTTGAAGGTGAGGTAGTTGAGGATGGTGCCGGGGCCGTATTCGACGGCGAGATGCGGGTTGCGGCTGAGGGCGCTGACGATGTCGAAGTTGGAGGGATTGCTTTCGACGTCGGCGGAACCTTTTTCGAGTTCGAGGGCCTGGGTGGTGACGTCGGGGACGACGATGAAGCGGACGCGCGCGATGTTGGGGAGCGCGTCCCAGTAGCTGGGGGCGCGGGCGATGATGACGTCGCGGTCGAGCTGCTGGCTGACGAAGGTGAAGGGGCCGCTGCCGATGGGGTGATGGGCGAAGTCGCGGCCGCTGCCGTACGGGACGATGCCGATGGCTCCGTCGCAGAGGTTGAAGGGGAGCGCGGGGTCGGACTTTTTGAGATGGAAGACGACGGTGGCGGGGTCGGGCGCGTCGATGTGGTCGGTGGTGGTGAAGGAGCCGGCTTTTACGGAGATGACCGTGCCGTCGAGGATGGAGTCGATGGTGAACTTGACGTCGCGGGAGGTGAGGAGGCGGCCGTCGTGGAAGCGGGTGTCGGTGCGGAGGTGGAAGATCCAGGTGAGGGGGTCGGGGTTCTCCCAGCGTGTGGCGAGGAAGGGCTGGAGGCCGAAGTGCTCGTCGCGGCGGACGAGGGCGTCGAAGAGGAGGGAGTCGATGTGCTCGGCCTGGGCGTCGGTGCCGATGCGGGGGTCGAGGTTGGCGGGGCTGGACTCGATGATCATGGTTACGGTGTTGGGGTCTTGATTTTTGGCGCAGCCGGTGAGAAGCAGGAAACAGGGAACAGGGAACAGGGAACAGATCAGAGCACAGCGGACAGCGATAGAAAATGATCGCGCCTTGCGCGATGCCCACCCTGCTCGCCAAAACCGGGCGACCAGAATGGGGCACCCGGGATCTGTCACTGGGACGGAAACTTCGGCTTCAGACATAGGTGATGGATCCGAGGATGGCGGGGCGGGTGGCTCCGGTGGCGGAGGGGATGTTGCCGGGGCGGTGGTGCCAGGTTTGCCAGGCGAGGAGGGCGAAGGCGGTGGCCTCTTTGGCGTTGCTGGGGAGGCCTTGCTTGTCGATGGTGGTGACGGTGCAGCCGAGTTGGGCGAGGCGGTCGGGGAGCAGGGCCATCAGGGTCGCGTTGCGGGCTCCTCCGCCGGAGACGATGTAGTCGATGGGGTGTGTGGGGCCGGTGAGGGGAAGGACGAATCGGCGGAATGCGTCGGCGATGGATTCGGCGGTGAAGGCGGTGGCGGTGGCGATGGCGTCTTCGGGTTTGTCGCTGTAGCGGCGGCAGGCTTCGAGGAAGCGGGCGGCGTAGGTGGCGCCGAATTGCTCGCGTCCGGCGGATTTGGGCGGGGGTTGGCGGAAGAATTTTTCTTTGAGCTCGGCGGCGAGGACTGGCGCGAGAATTTTTCCGGTTGCAGAGATGCGGCCGTTGCGGTCGTAGGGCCTGGAGAAGAGCTGCTGGGTGAGGGCGTCGATGATCATGTTGCCGGGGCCGGTGTCGAAGGCGATGATTTTGTTCTGCGGGGCTGCGGCGGGGATGACAGTGAGGTTGCCGATGCCGCCGATGTTCTGGAGGACGCGGGCGCGGGTGGGATGCGCGAAGAGAACGGAATCGAGGAGGGGGACGAGCGGCGCGCCCTGACCTCCGGTGGCCATGTCTGCGGGGCGGAAGTTGGAGACGACGGGGAGGCCGGTGGCGGCGGCGATGAGCGCGGGCTCGCCGAGCTGCCAGGTGCAGGCGAAGCGGCGGCCCGCGTAAGGGGCGGGGGCGCCCTGGTGGTAGATGGTTTGGCCGTGGCAGCCGATGAGAGCGGGTTTGATTTTGGTGTCGGCGATGGTGGACTGGACAGCTTCAGCGTAGGCGAGGCCGAGCCGCCAGTTGAGGCGGGCGAGTTCGGCGGTGGTGGTGGGGGCGTCGGATTGTCCGGCCATCGCGGCGAGGATGGCTTGGCGGAGGGGGCGCGGGAAGGGGAAGGCTCGGTGGGCGAGGAGTCGGAGTTTCACTGCGGAGTTGCGGGGAGTGATCCTGACCAGGGCGACATCGATGCCGTCGGCGGAGGTTCCGCTCATGATGCCAGCGACGATCATCGATGGGTTGATGGGCATGGTGGAGATTCTAGCTGGCATGGGGGAGAGAGTTTAGAGTTTGGAGTTTAGGCGCGCTGCGCGAACGCCTCCGCCCTGGCGCGCTCAACTGCAGGCGCACCAGAAATGGGGCACCCGGATTTTGTTCGGGGTTTGGAGACAAACCCAGCCGGGGGATTGCCTGCGGTTGGGGCGGTGTGTTTACTATTGAGTTGACATTCGAAGCGACTGATTGCCTTTCGGTCAGAACCTAACCGGTCACCGGGAATGCGGTCCGTGCAAGTTACCGGATCCGGATCCCGCCAGAGCTTGCTGAACGACATTGAACGCCAAAACGAAACAGAGCCGAGATCGAACGAGGATTTTGTTTCGCTGAAGGCCGTTCATCGAAGAGGTCTGCTGAGCTGCTGCAACCGAATGTTCGCGCCGGTATCAGGCTCTGAACAGCCCAACTGAAAACTTTGAACGCCGGCTCGCTCTTCGGGGCGCCGCGGGTCCGTTTCGTGCCGCAGGCATCGACGATGCGTGCGTGCGGAGCGCCTGAGGGTCTCGGGAAGGCCGGAAATCAAGGGGCTCACGTTTGCTGTTGCAGACGCGCGCGCCTATTTGCAGAACTGAGATGCACCCTGTACGACGAACATTTCGCATGAACGGCCGGCGGCTTGTCGCACGATTGCGACGATTTGCCTGCATGCGAAGGGCACCGCACGACCGCCCCTAGTGGCGCTCATTCTCCCCCCGTGAAGGAATCCCCGATGCGATTTGTAAAGACTCTCTCCCCTCTGTTTTTGATGCTGGCAGCAGCGGTTGCGGCTCCGGCGCAGACGACGGTTTCCAGCCCGACGAATGGCGAGCAGATATCGTCTCCGTTCACTTTGACCATGGATGCAAGCAGTTGCTCGGGCAAGGCGGTGACGGCCGTTGGGTACTCGCTTGATAACAGTTCGCAGACGTCGGCATGGAACGCGCAGAGTATCAACGGACCCGTGGGCGCGCCAAGCGGATGGCACACGTTGCACGTGAAGGTGTGGAACGGCTCCGGGGGCGTTTGTGTGACGGATGTTTCGGTGGATGTGAACGGCACGAGCGGCGCGACTGCGTCGGCGGTCCCGTCGAATGCGGTGAATGTGAGCAGTATTCAGACGCTCGGTAACTGGAGCAGCATCCATGACGCAGGAACGCCCGGTTCTTCGAGCGGGACGATGAGCCTGGTGAGTTCGCCTTCGTTGACCGGGACGGCCCGGCTGTTCGCGAACCAGTTCAACTATTATGGCGGCGAACGGTATAGCGCGCAGTTCTCCGACGATACGAGTGCGACGAACTTTTTCTACGACGCATGGGTGTACATCGCCAACAACGCGAATGGCTTTGCCAACCTTGAGTTCGATCTGGAACAGACAATGGCCAACGGCGAAAGCGTGATCATGGGATTCCAGTGCGATGGCTGGAGCCAACGGTGGGACTACTCGGCGAATGGCGGATCGCCGACGGCGCCGAGGGTCGGGTGGCTGCACTCGTACGCGCCGTGCAACGTGCACAGCTGGGGCGCGAACCAGTGGCATCATGTGCAGATCTATTTCTCGCACAACGACTCGGGATGGGTGACCTACCACTCAGTGTGGCTGGATGGAGCGAAACAGGATCTGAACCTCACGGTGTTCTCGGGATACGACCTGGGCTGGAGTCCGACGATTCTGACGAATTTCCAGATTGACGGGAACGGCAGCGGGACTACGTGGGGGAATGTCTATTTGGATGAGGTGACGGTTTCACGGTGGTGAGGGTGAAGGCAGCCGGTAGCTTGTAGCCACACGGCTGGGCGCTGATGGATTGACCGGATTTGAATCTCGGCGCTCGGCTAAGCGTCTAAATTGGGACTATGTACAACGCGAAGGCTTATTCCGCTGCCAGTGCAACATCGCCGCTTGCCCACACCACGATCACGCGGCGCGATCCAACCGATAGCGATGTGCAGATCGAGATTTTGTTCTGTGGGATCTGCCACTCCGATCTTCATCAGGTGCGCAACGAGTGGAGCGGGGTAATGCCCACTGTTTATCCGTGCGTGCCGGGTCACGAGATTGTCGGGCGCGTGACGAAGGTGGGTTCCGCGGTTACGAAGTTCAAGACCGGCGATCTGGCTGCGGTCGGTTGCATGGTGGATTCCGACGGGACTTGCCCGGAATGCCGGGAGGGGCTCGAGCAGTTTTGTCCTAATTTGACTCTGACTTATAACTTTCCGGACAAGCACACCGGGGGCGTGACGTACGGCGGCTATTCGGAGAGTGTGGTGGTGGATCAGCGCTTTGTTCTGCGTGTTCCGTCGAACCTGAACCCTGCGGGGGCGGCGCCGCTGCTGTGCGCGGGTATCACGACCTGGTCGCCGATGCACCATTGGGGCGTGACAAAGGGGAAGAAGGTGGGCGTGGTGGGGCTGGGCGGGCTGGGGCACATGGGCGTGAAGTTTGCGCATGCGCTGGGCGCGCGTGTGGTGGTGTTCACGACGTCGCCGAGCAAGAAGGACGATGCTCTGCGGTTGGGGGCTGACGAGGTGGTGATCTCGCGGAACGCCGACGAGATGGCGAAGCACGCGGGGAGCTTCGACTTTATTCTGGACGCGGTTTCGGCGGATCACGACATCAACGCGTACATCGGTCTGTTGCGGAGGGACGGCAATCTCACGCTGGTGGGCGCGCCGGAGAAGCCGCTGGCGCTGGCAGCGTTTGGGCTGATCATGGGACGGCGGAGTCTGTCGGGGTCGCCGATTGGCGGGATTGCGGAGACCCAGGAGATGCTCGACTTCTGCGGAAAGCACAACATCACGTCCGACGTTGAGGTGATTCCGATCCAGAAGGTGAACGAGGCGTATGAGCGGCTGGTGAAGGCCGATGTGAAGTATCGGTTTTCTATTGATATGGCTTCGCTGAAGGCAGCTTAGGGGCGAGGCACATTCACAGATCGGTCGCCCAATCCTCGCGGCCAGCGCCCGCGCGGGCGGGTTATTGGAGGCCTTTCCAGCGTTCGGGATCGGGGGCGGAGGTGGCGGGGGTTTCGCCGACCTGGGCGGCAAATTTCTTTACTTCTTCGCAGAGGCGATCGAAGCGGGCGGCGGAGAGATTCTGGCGGCGCGTGGGCTTCAGCCACTTCTTCTTGGAGCGGTGGATCTTGCGCCAGGCGCTGGCGACGCATTCGCGGAAGGCGGGCGAGCGCTCGGCTTCTTTGAGGATGGCCTCGTAGGCGCGTTGGATGAGCGAGGGGTCGCGGCAGATTTCGATCATTTGAATGCCGGCGAGGAGGGCCTGGATGGAGGCTTCTTCGATGGACATCTGGGAGAGGATGCCGCCCATTTCCATGTCGTCGGAGAGGATGATGCCGCGGAAGCGGATCTGGCGGCGGAGGACGTTGGTGACCCAGAAGCGGGAGACGGTGGCGGGGACGGAGTCGCGGCCGGGCCAGGGGTAAGAGGCGTGGGCGACCATGGCGAAGGGGAGGCGGTCGGCAACGGCGAGCCAGGGGGCGAGATCGGTGCGCCACATGAGGCGCGTTTGACGGTGGATGACGGGCATGGACTGGTGTGAGTCGATGGTGCCGCCGCCGAGGCCGGGAAAGTGTTTGCCGCAGGCGAGGATTTCTTCGTTCCTGATGCCGGCGAGGAAGTAGCGGGCGTAGTCGATGACGCGGCCGGGCTCGTTGGAAACGGCGCGAGTGCGGAGGATAGAGGCGGATTCGCGGAGGGCGAGGTCGAGGACGGGCGCGAAGACGGTGTTGAAGCCGAGGGCGCGGGCTTCGCGGGCGATGAGCCAGCCGTGCTGACGATAGAGGGTGCGCTTGCCGGTGGCGAAGACGGCGGCCGCGGAAGGCATGGGGGCGATGAGGTCGCGGAGGCGGTCGACGAGGCCGCCTTCGAGGTCGATCGAGCGGAAGAGCGGCGTGGAGCCGGCGTGGTCGGCTTCGCGGAGGAGCGAGGCGACCTGCGCGGGCTGCTCGATGTTGCGGCGAAAGAGAATGATGCCGCCGGGGCGGATGCGGCGGAGCCAGGCGCGCTCTTCGACGGAGAGGGAGGCGCCAGCGACGCCGGCGATGAGGATCTGGCCAGCCTCTTCGGCGAGCTGCACGTTGCGACGGCGGGGCATGAAGACGCGGGATTGGCGGCGGCCGTTCGTGCTCGAAGTTTCGGGGGCGGAGATGGGGTTTTGACTGCGCCGTGTGCTCATGGGCGAATCCCTATCAGCTTGCGCTAACTTTCCTATCCCCGATTTCGGTTTTTAATTCTTCCAGAAGATTCAGCGCCTGAAGGGGCGTAAGAGTGTCGATGTCGGTCTCCGCCAAACGATCGAGGATGCGCTGCGAGAGCGGAGTGAACATAGTCAGTTGCAGCGAGGGTTCAATTTCCACGGCAACATTATGCCGCTCGGAACGCTCGTGCAGCTTGAGCACCTGACGGGCACGCAGAATAACTTCCGGGGGAAGGCCGGCCAAGCGCGCGACGTCGATACCGTAACTCCGATTCGCAGGCCCTTCTTCTATCCGATGCAGAAAAACGATTCCCTGGGGGGATTCTCTGACCACAACATGCAGGTTTTTTAGGCGGGGGAACTCGTCGGCGAGGATGGTGAGCTCGTGGTAGTGGGTGGCGAAGAGGGCGCGGGCTCCGATATTGCGCTGCAGATATTCAAGCGTGGACCAGGCGAGGGCGAGGCCATCGAAGGTGGAAGTGCCGCGGCCCATTTCGTCGAGGAGGATGAGGGAGCGGGGGGTGGCGGTGTTGAGGATGGTGGCTGTTTCGGTCATTTCGACCATGAAGGTGGAGCGGCCGCGGGCGAGGTTGTCGGCGGCGCCGATGCGGGTATAGACGCGGTCGACAATGCCGTAGGTCATGCGGGCGGCGGGGACGAAGCTGCCCGCCTGGGCGAGGATGACGAGGAGCGCGGCCTGGCGGAGGTAGGTGGATTTGCCGCCCATGTTGGGGCCGGTGATGAGGAGGAGGTTGGGGGCGGAGGTGGTTTCGCCGGCGTCGAGGTAGAGGTCGTTGGGGACGAAGCGGGATTCGCCGGCGTTCTCCATGAGGCACTCGATGACGGGATGGCGGCCGCCGACGATTTCGAGGATGGGGGCTGGGTCGATGTGGGGGCGGGTGTAGCTGCGGAGCGCGGCGAGGTGGGCGAAGTTGGCGACGAGGTCGATTTCCGCAACGGCGGCGCTGGTGCGGCGGATACGGCCGGCGTTTTCGATGAGGCGGCGGCGGAGGTCGGCGAAGAGGCGCTTTTCTATTTCGACGGAGCGCTCCTGGGCGGTGAGGACTTTGACTTCGTAGTCCTTGAGCTCGGGGGTGGTGAAGCGCTCGGCGTTGACGAGGGTTTGCTTGCGTTCGTAGTCGGCGGGGACGGCGGCGAGGTTCGATTTGGTGATCTCGATGTAGTAGCCGAAGACGGAGTTGAAGCGAACTTTAAGGGAGTTGATGCCGGTGCGGCGGCGTTCGCGGTCTTCAATGGCGGCGATGGAGGCTCGGCCGGATGAACCTGTGTTACGGAGGTCGTCTAACTCGGGGTCGATGCCTGGGGCAATGACTCCACCTTCGGCGAGGGTGAGGGGCGGTTCGGGGACAAGGGTGGTGAAGATGACGGTGGCGAGGTCTTCGAGGGTGTCGAGGGTTGTGGAGGAGTGGGTCCAGAAGGGTTGTGGTGGCTCGGACGAAACGCGAGGTTCCTCGACTCCGCTCCGCTCCGCTCGGAATGACACCTCATTTTTATTAGATGACAGCTCATTTTTTTTGTCCGTGAGATTTTCTGCGAGAGCAGCGGCGGCTTTGCGGACTTCGGGGAGGTGTCGGAGGGAGGCGGCGAGGGCGAGGACGTCGCGGGGGCCAGCGCTGTCGAGGGAGATGCGGGCGAGGAGGCGGTCGAGGTCGAGGACGCCGTGGAGAGCGCGGCGAAGTTCTTCGCGGCGGATGAGGTCCTGGCGGGCGGCGTCGACCGCGGCGTAACGGGATTCGATAGCGGCGGGGTCGATCATGGGCCGCAACAGTGAGGCGCGAAGCATGCGCTTGCCCATCGGAGTGCAGCAGGCGTCCATGGTGCGGAAGAGAGTGACGTCGGGGCCGGCGTCGGTGAAGAGGGGGTCTGTGAGCTCGAGGTTGCGGGCGGTGACCTGATCGAGGTGGAGGCACTCGGCGCGGGCGTAGAAGCGGAGGGAGTCGACGTGGCTGGCTTCGGATTGCTGTGTCGTGCGGACGTAGTGGACGATGGCGCCGGCGGCGATGGCGGCGGCAGGATGGGTGGCGAGGCCGAAGCCTTCGAGGGAGTGGCTGCCGAGTTGGCGTTCGAGGAGGGGGATGGCGAAGTCGGCGGAGAAGGCAAAGTCGTCGACGGGAGTGCGGGTTTTGATTTGGGCGAGGAGAGTGGCGAGGGTGGCGGGATCGGGCGTTACTCGGGAACCAGGCCCGAAGGGGCCACGGGTAGTGGGGAAGATGAGTTCGGCGGGCTGGAGGCGGAGGAGTTCTTCGAGGCACTGGACTGTCGCGGAAGGACTGGCGGCGCCCTGACTGGAGAGGGCCTGACTCGACAGAGCCGGACCGGAGAATTCTGTAGCGCGGAAGTCACCGGTGGAGAGGTCGAGCCAGGCGAGGCCTGCCGCGTTGTCGGTGAGGTGGACCGCGGCGAGGTAGTTGGACTGCTCGGCGGCGAGGGCGGGGTCGAGGGCGGTGCCCGGAGTGAGGACGCGGGTGACTTCGCGACGGACGATTTTCTTAGTGAGCTTTGGGTCCTCCATCTGGTCGCAGATGGCGACGCGGTAGCCCTGGCGGAGGAGGCGGGCGATGTAGTTTTCGGCAGCGTGCCAGGGGACGCCGCACATGGGGGTGTTGCGCTCCTTGTCGCGGGCGGTGAGGGTGAGCTGGAGCTCGCGGGAGGCGGTTTTAGCGTCGTCGAAGAAGAGCTCGTAGAAATCGCCGAGGCGGAAGAAGAGCAGGGCGTCGGGGTGCTGGCGTTTGGCGGCCAGGTACTGGCGCATGAGCGGGGTTTGGGAGTCGGTGGTGGCCTCTGGCACGAAGGGTCAGGATACAGGGGAAGAGATGGGTGGATATGTGTGCAAAAAGCGGGCGAGACGCTCGACGCATCGCTATAATGAACTAGTCAGACTAGTCTGTCAGGAGAAAAAAATATGCCTAACCGAATCAAAAGCCTTCCTCGGAAGCGAACCGCTGATCCAACGCCAGGTGCATGGCAGGTGCAGACGGCGAAAGCTCGCTTCAGTGAGGTCTTCCGGCTCGCCCGCACCAAAGGACCCCAGCGCATCACGCGCCAGGGTCGCGAGAGTGTGGTGATGGTGGCCGAAGAGGTTTACGAGGAGTTGTCGGCGAAGTCGCGCCAGCCAATGAGCCTGGTCCAGTTCTTTCGTGAATCGCCGCTTGTGGGCGCCGATCTTGATCTTGAGCGCAGTCGCGATGCGGATCGGGAGATCGAGTTGTGAGCGGGTTTCTGCTCGACACAAACTGCATCTCTGAAGTAGTCAGTCCCAGGCCGGAGCGGCGAGTCCTCGAATGGATCGATCGCACTGATGAGGCACTTCTTCACTTAAGCGTGTTGACATTGGGAGAGATACGCAAGGGTATTGCCGGCTTGGCCACGGGAAAGCGGCGCGCGCAACTTGAAGGTTGGCTTGAGACAGATCTCACAGTTCGGTTCGCCGGCAGAATTCTGCCGATTGACCGGTTGGTCGCAGATCGCTGGGGATCGATCTCCGCCGAGGCAAAGCGGAAAGGGAAGACTGTCGCAAGTATCGACGCGCTGCTTGCAGCAACTGCTTTGCATTTCGATCTGACCCTCGTGACAAGGAATACCAGCCATTTCGCACCGACGCGCGTATCCCTTTTGAATCTTTGGACACAGATTTGAGGCGGTCGAAGGTACAGTGGCGAAGCGACGGATTGGGATTCATCTTTCGACGGCGGGTGGGGTGTTTCGCGCGGCTGAGCGGGCGCACGAAATCGGCGCGAATACTTTTCAGATTTTTTCCTCGAGCCCGCGGATGTGGCGCGCGCAGCGGCTGGAGGCGAGCCACTGCGACCAGATGCGGCGGCTGCGGAAGGAATTCGATTGCGCGCCGCTGGTGATCCACGCGAGTTATTTGGTGAATTTGTGCAGCGCGACGGAGTTGTTTCGGGAGAAGTCCATCGAGGCGTTTCGGGGCGAGGTGGAGCGAGCGCTGGCGCTTGGGGCCGAATATTTGGTGCTGCATCCTGGATCGTGGAAGGGGCTGACGCGAACCGAAGGATTGCGGCTGGCGGCGGAGTCGATTGCGCGAGCTGTGGAAGGCGTGCGGTTCGACGACTGCGATTTTCGGGTGCTGATCGAGAACACGGCGGGGGCGGAGTTTTCATTGGGCGGAAGTTTTGAGCAGGTGGCGGAGCTGATCGAGCTGGTGCGCGGGATTGTGCCGGTGGGAGCGTGTCTCGATACGTGCCATTGCCATGTGGCCGGGTACGACCTGGTGAGTGAGGCCGGGTACGAGCAGACCGTGCAGTGGGTGGCGGGCACGATGGGGCTGGATGCGGTGCGGGTTTGGCACATGAATGACGCGAAGGCGGCACGCGGGTCGCGGCTGGATCGGCATCAACATATAGGTAGGGGGACGATGGGGCTGGAGCCGTTTCGCCGCCTGCTGAACGATGCGCGGTTTGCGCATTGCGCGTTTATTGCGGAGACTCCGGTGGATGAAGACGGCGATGAGCTGCGGAATGTGGAGACGATGCGTGCACTGGCCGTTGGCCAGCGCACGAAGGGATCAGGGTTTAGGGATTAGGGATTAGGACGCAGGCGAGAGGCGGGATCTGCGGCTGACAGGGTGCGTCGAACGGCGGGCAGTCGCATCAATTTACAATCAGAACTGAGCACGTTTATGGCGACAAAAGAGCAAACAGAAGCCGCCGCAATGGCGGCCGCCGGGGATTCCGCACCTTTGGAGGCTCGCTACACTCCCGCCGAGATTGAGGCGAAGTGGGAGGCGCGCTGGGAGACGCAGCCGGAGTTGTATGCGACGGAGCCGAGGTCTTCGGCGAAGCCGAAGTATTACGTGCTGGGGATGCTGCCGTATCCGTCGGGGCAGCTGCACATGGGGCACGTGCGCAACTACTCGATTGACGACGCGCTTGCGCGCTACATGTGGATGCAGGGCTATAACGTGCTGCACCCGATGGGGTGGGACGCGTTCGGGTTGCCGGCCGAGAATGCGGCTCTGAAGAACAACACGCCGCCACGGCAGTGGACGCTCCAGAACATCGCGGCCATGAAGCGCCAGATGAAGCGGCTGGGGCTGGCGTACGACTGGCGCAATGAGGTGACGACTTGCCTGCCGGAATACTACCGGTGGAACCAGTGGTTCTTTTTGCGGATGTACGAGCGGGGGCTGGCGTATCGCAGGAAGAGCAAGGTGAACTGGTGTCCGCAGTGCGCGACGGTGCTGGCGAACGAGCAGGTGGTGAACGGGTGCTGCTGGCGGCACGAAGAGCAGATTGTCGGGCAGCGGGATCTTGAGCAGTGGTTTTTGCGGATCACGAATTACGCGCAGGAACTGCTGGACGATCTGGCGAAGCTGGATGGGTGGCCGGAGAAGGTTCGCACCATGCAGCGAAACTGGATCGGGCGCAGCGAGGGCGCGGAGGTCGCGTTCGAGCTGGAGGATCCGAGCGACGGCTCGGAAGACGAAGAGAAGGCGCGCAGGGCGGGGACTGCGCTGTTGCCGGCGCGCGAGGGCGTGAAGGGCACGGGGAAGAAGATTCCGGTTTTCACGACGCGCGTGGATACGATTTATGGGGCGACGAGCTTGCAGCTGGCGCCGGAGCATCCGCTGGTGAGAGAGATGGCGGCGACGGATCCGGGCCTGTCGGATGCGGTCGCATCACTGCTGGAGCAGCAGAAGAAGGCGCGCGACGCGGGCGATGTGGGCGCCATTGAGAAGCATGGCGTGTTTACGGGGCACTACGCCATCAATCCGTTTAACGGCGAGCGGCTGCCGGTGTGGGTGGGGAACTATATTCTGATGGATTACGGCACGGGCGCGATCATGTCAGTGCCGGCGCACGACGATCGCGACTGCGATTTCGCGAAAAAGTACGGGCTGGAGATCCGGATCGTCATTCTGCCGAGGCGTACGGGGGAGGCTGCGGAGAACGGCGAGTCCGAAGCGCTGCTGCCATATATCGCCGAGGACAGCCTGCTGATCAATTCCGGCGAATTCAATTCGCTGGGGTGCGTGGAAGCGCAGCACAAGATGGCTGCGTACGCCGGGGAGCACAAATTCGGCAAGGCGACGGTTACATATCGGCTGAAGGACTGGGGAATCAGCCGGCAGAGATACTGGGGAACGCCGATTCCGATGCTGTACTGCGGGGCGTGCGGGATCGTGCCGGTTGCGGACAGCGATTTGCCGGTGATTTTGCCGGAAAATGTGGAGATCACGCAGACGGGCGGGTCGCCACTGGCGCGGATGCCGGAATTTGTAAACGCGAAGTGTCCAAAATGCGGCGGGAAAGCGCTGCGCGAGACGGACACGATGGATACTTTCGTCGATTCGTCCTGGTATTTCTACCGCTACACGGACGCGCACAATGACAAGGCTCCATTTGCAACCGATACGGTTGCTTATTGGTTCCCGATCGACCAGTACGTGGGCGGGGTGGAGCACGCCATCCTGCATTTGATCTACTCGCGCTTCTGGACGAAGGTGATGCGCGACCTGGGGCTGGTGCGGAACGACGAGCCGGTGGAGCGGCTGTTCACGCAGGGGATGGTGATCCGCAACGGCGCGAAGATGTCGAAGTCGAAAGGCAATGTGGTTTCGCCGGACGAGATGATTGCGCGCTACGGGGCGGATGCGACTCGGATGTACTCGTTGTTTGCGGCGCCGCCGGACCGCGATCTGGAGTGGCAGGAGGATGGGGTTGCGGGAGTGAGCCGGTTTTTAGGGCGTGTCTGGCGCTTCACGACGAAGTACGAGGAGCGCGCGAAAGGCGAGGTCGGGCCGAGCGCTGGATTGTCCCCGGAGTCGCAGGCCCTCTTGCGCAAACTGCATCAGACGATCCGGAAGATCACCGAGGACTTTGCGGGGCGGTGGCATTTCAATACTTGCATTGCGGCAATCATGGAGCTGGTGAATGCGCTGACCGCGGCGGAGGGGGCGATCGGCGAGGGCAAGGTTCCCGATGCGGTGCTGGCGGAGATTCTGCGAGCCCTGGTGTTGTTGCTGGCGCCGTTCGCGCCGTATCTGGCGTTTGAGTTGTGGGAGCATTTGGGCGAGAAGAGCGATTTGCTGCGCGCGCCGTGGCCGAAGTTCGACGAGGCGCTGGCACGCGAGGAGCAGATTGAGATTCCTGCGCAGATCAACGGGAAGCTGCGGGCGGTGGTGAAGGTGAGCGCCGATGCGGATGAGGACACGCTGCGCGATGCGGCGCTGGCCGATGAGAAGATCAGAGCGCTGATTGCGGGCAAGGAGATTGTCCGGATCATTGTGGTGCCGCGGAAGCTGATCAACATCGTGGTGAAGTAGCGGCGATGGCGGCTGGATTTGGATCTGCGACCGCTGTGCGTACTCGCGGGACGCAGTCGTTCGTGCAGATCATGGCGTTGTGCTGGCGGCGTCCTTCGCTGTTGGCGCTGGAGCTTGCGTGGCGGTGGAGTTTTGGGATTCCGCTGTTGGCGGTGATGTGGTTTGCCGGCGCACATATTTGGGCAGAGACCGCTGCTCGGCTGCGTGCGACGGGTGTTTTTGAGTTTTCGCTGCAGTATCCGATGCAGGGCGCGGAGCAGGTATCGGAGGCGATTGATGTGCTGCAGGGGCCGGTGCTGCATGTGGCTGCGTGGCTGTTGCCGGCGGCGATGTTGGTGTGGGCGGTGGCGGCGGGCCTGGGGCGCAACGCGGTGCTGCGGCGCTACCGGCCGTCGATGCCGTGGCGTGTGGGGGCAATGATCGCGCTGCAGGTGCTGCGGGTGGTTGCTTTGTGCGCGACGTTCGCGGTTTGGTTTGCGGCTATTCGGTGGGCGGCGAATTTCACGCTATCGAATGCGACTGTTGGCGGCGATGCTCAGGGGGAGCCGAATCTTGTACTTTATTGCGCGCTAGTGATTGTTTTTTCCCTGGGGGTTTTTACGGTTTGGGCTCTGTTGAGCTGGGTTTTCTCGATTGCTCCGCTGCTGGCGCTGGTTGAGGGATTGGGTGTTGGCGGGAGTTTGGTGCGGAGTTTGCGGCTCGGGCCGCTGCGCGGGAAGCTGGTCGAGATTAACCTGGTGATGGGGATTGCGAAAATTGCGCTGGTGGTGCTGGCGATGGTGTTCTCCGCCACGCCGCTGCCGTTCGCGGATGCGGTGAGCGGGGGCACGCTCTATGCGTGGTGGGCGGTGGTGACGGTGCTGTATCTGGTGGCGTCAGATTTTTTCCAGGTGGCTCGGGTGGTTGCGTTTGTGGATTTGTTAGAAGCAGTTCCCTCTTAAGGTGGTGTTTTTTCACCACAGAGGACACAGAGACCACAGAGGAGTGGTTGAGAGATGAATTTCGATCTGGAAGAGTCCGAGAAAGATGTGGCGTACAAGCTGCTGGTGGGGCTGGTGGCACCGAGGCCGATCGCGCTAGTGACCAGCATGGATGAAAATGGCATTCTGAACGCGGCACCTTTCAGCGCGTACAACTACCTCTGCACCGATCCGCCGATTGTGGGCATTGGAGTGACGAATCGCCCGGAGGAGCGGTTTGCTCCGAAGGACACGGCGAGAAATATTCGGCGCACCGGCGAATTTGTCGTCAACGTTGTTACAGAAGACCTGGCGGAGCGGATGGTAGTCTGTGCGGCGGACGCGCCTCCGGAGATCAGCGAACTGGAGATGGCGGGTTTCACGACGGCGCCGTCGGAGCGGGTAAAGGTTCCGCGCATTGCCCAGGCGCATGCAGCGCTCGAGTGCCGAGAATTCACGACGATGGAGATTGGGCGGTCGCGGATTGTTCTGGGGAGGGTGGTGTCGGTCTATGTGGAAGACAAGTATGTCGACCCAGAGGGGCCGTATGTGCGGGCCGAGGAGCTGCACTCGATTGGGCGCATGAACGGGCTCGGGAATTATGTGAGGACGCGGGACGCGTTCATGCATATTCCGCGGATTTCGTACGCGGAGTGGGGACTAGCCGTCCAGGCGGACGCGCCTACGGCGCCTGCACCGGTGCAGCAACCAGATGATGCTGGCGAACGCTGAGAGTTCTTTACAGCGCAATTAATCCCTGACAAACTGGGCTGTGACTACCCCTTCCATTGTCATTCTTGATTTTGGCTCGCAGTATACGCAGCTGATCGCACGGCGGATTCGCGAGCAGAACGTGTACTCGGCGGTGCTGCCTTGCACGGCGAAAATTGAGGCGATTCGCGCGCTGAATCCTGTGGGCCTGGTGCTTTCTGGAGGGCCGTGTTCGGTGTACGACGCCGATGCGCCGCCGGCCGATCCGGAGGTTCTGAACCTGGGGCTGCCGGTGCTGGGGATTTGCTATGGGCTACAGTTCATTGCGCATCATCTGGGCGGGCGGGTACGGTCGGCGGCGAAGCGGGAGTATGGGCATGCGGAGGTGGAGCTGATCGATGCGGCGAATCCGCTGTTTGCTGAGTTGCCGGCGACGATGCAGGTGTGGATGTCGCATGGGGATGAGGCGCTGGATTTGCCGCCGGGATTTCATCTGACGGCGAAGACGGCGCATGCGGTGGCGGGGATTGCGAATCCGGAGCGGCGGATTTGGGCGGTGCAGTTTCATCCGGAGGTGCACCACACGCCGCTGGGGAAGCAGGTGCTGCGGAATTTTCTGTTCAACATTTGCGGGGCGCGGCCGGACTGGACGCCGGAGCATTTTATCCAGAGCACGGTGGCGTCGATTCGCGAGAAGGTGGGCGGGGGGCACGCGATCTGCGCGTTGTCGGGCGGCGTGGATTCTTCGGTGGCGGCGGTGCTGGTGCATCGGGCGATCGGCGATCGGCTGACATGCGTGTTTGTGAACAATGGCGTGCTGCGGAAGGACGAGTTTGAGAAGGTGCAGCAGAATCTGCGCGACAAGCTGGGGCTGAAGATCGTCGCCGTGGATGCGAGCAAGCGGTTTCTGCTGAAGTTGCGGGGCGTGACCGATCCGGAGGGGAAGAGGAAGATTATCGGGAACGAGTTCATCGCGGTGTTCGACGATGAGGCGGTGCGCATCGCGGAAGAGACGGGCGGCCCGAACATGAATCTGGAGTGGCTTGTGCAGGGGACGCTGTATCCGGACGTGATCGAGTCGTCTTCGGTGAAGGGGCCGTCGCAGACGATCAAGAGCCACCACAACGTGGGTGGGCTCCCGGAGGAGATGCAGCTGAAGCTGATCGAGCCGCTGCGGGATTTGTTCAAAGATGAAGTGCGGCGGATCGGTCGGGACATGGGGATGCCGGAAGACATTCTGCAGAGGCAGCCGTTTCCGGGGCCGGGACTGGCGGTGCGGATCCTGGGCGAGGTGACGGCGGAGCGCGTGGCGCTGCTGCAAGAGGCCGATGACATCGTGGTATCGGAGATCAAGAGTGCGGGGCTGTACACGAAGATCTGGCAGTCGTTCGCGGTGTTGCTGCCGGTGAAGAGCGTGGGCGTGATGGGCGATCAGCGGACGTATGCGTACACGTGCGCGATTCGCGCGGTGCATTCGGAAGATGGGATGACGGCGGACTGGGTTCCGCTGCCGTATGAGGTGCTGAAGACGATCTCGAGCCGGATTGTGAATGAGGTGCGGGGGATCAATCGCGTGGTGTACGACATTACGTCGAAGCCGCCGGGCACGATTGAATGGGAGTAGCGAGCCGAAGGCGAGCGGGGCGGGGGAAAGAGAGAAGAGTTTAGAGTTTGGAGTTTAGAGTTTGGGGACAGCGCTCGGGCTTTGCGCCGCAAGGCGCGTGTGCCTGGACGGCCAGTCCCTGATATTCTGCATCCTTCGCTGCCAATCCCTTTCGCCTGAGGCTGTGCTTCGATGAAGATTCGTCGCTGTCTGCTCTTTCTGCTGCTTGCTTCCCTTCCTTGTTTTGCTGCGTTCCCTGCACATGCGCAGACGGCGATCGGTGGCACGTACGCACGCGATCCGCAGCAGGCGGTCGATCAGGACTATACGGCGCACATTAAGAAGTACACGACGGAGCCTTATTTCAATTCGCCGCTGACGGATTATTTGCCGGCGTCGAAGACGGTGCCTACGCCCTGGAAGGTGCTGGGGGATGTGTCTGGCGCGCCGGGGATGCTGCCGTATGCCGAGGATGTCTACAAATATTTTCGCCTGCTGGCGGCGAGCTCGCCGCGGGTGAAGGTTTACACGATCGGGCACACGGAAGAGGGCCGCGAGATGATTGCGGCGGCGATCGCGGATGAGTCGCTGCTGGCGAAGCAGAGGGATAACGATGCGCGGCTGGCGAAGCTGGCTGATCCGCGAACGATTGGGCTCGATGACAAGGTGGCGGCGGATTTGGTGAAGCAGTCGTTTCCGGTGTACTACATCACGGGGACGATTCATTCGCCGGAAACGGGTGCGCCGACGGCGCTGATAGAGCTGGCGTATCGGCTGGCGGTGGATGATTCGCCCTACATCAAATACATTCGCTCGCACATGATTGTGCTGATCACGCCGGTGGTGGAGGTGGATGGGCGCGATCGGATGGTGGACATCTATAAGTGGCATCTGGCGCACCCGGGATCGAACTGGCCGCGGCTGGTGTACTGGGGGCATTACGTCGCGCACGATAACAATCGCGACGCGATGGGGATGACGCTGAACCTGACGCGCAACGTGCTCGACACGTATCTGGGGTGGCATGCGCAGGTGCTGCATGACCTGCACGAGTCGGTTCCATTTCTGTACGACAACACGGTGGGCGATGGACCGTACAACGCGTGGATCGATCCGATTCTCGCCGGCGAATGGGCAGAGATTGGCTGGAACAATGTGCAGCAGATGACGGAGTTCGGGATGCCGGGCGTGTTTACGCATGGGGATTTCGACACGTGGAGCCCGGGGTACCTGATGTTTCTGGCGGCGATGCACAACGGGATCAGCCGGCTGTATGAGACGTTTGGCAACGGCGGGGCGGACACGGAGAAGCGGATTTTGGGGCCGGATGAGTACGAGCGGACCTGGTACAGGCAGAATCCGCCGCTGCCGGTGGTCGAGTGGTCGCAGCGGAACAACAACAATTATGAAGAGACTGCGCTGCTGACGACGATTTCGTATTTCGCGCAGAATGGGCAGCAGTTTCTGGAGAATTTTTATCTCAAGGCGAAGCGGAGCGTGCAGAAGCCGGAGAGTTCGGGGCCGGCGGCGTACGTGATTTCGGCTGAGGGGCAGTCGCCGAGCCGGCGGGCGGAGTTGCTGCGGGTGCTGGCGTTGCAGCATGTGGAGGTGAGCCGGTTAACTGAGCCGGTGACGGTTACAAATAAGGTGGCGGCGAAGAAGTCGGATGATAAGTCGGAGGGGAAATCGGACGGGAAGACGGACGGGAAGGCGGACGCAAAGGCGGATGCTCCGAAGACGTTGACTTTTCCGGCGGGGAGCTATGTGATTCGGATGGATCAGCCGTATTCGCGAATTGCGGATGCGCTGCTGGACCGGCAGTACTGGGCTCCGGATGATCCGCAGAAGCATCCGTACGACGACACGGGGTGGTCGTTTCCGGATTTGTTTGGCGTGCCTACGGTGCGGGTGACGGACGCTTCGATCTTGAAGGCGAAGATGGAGGCGGTTGCGGATGCTGGCGCTGCGAGTGGTTCGGTCGACGGTGGCAGTGATGTGGTCGCGATCAACAATGGCGGGGATATTTCGCTGCTGGGGCTTCGGTATCAGCTGAAGGATGCGAAGATTTCGGTGGCGGACGCGGCGTTCGATGCGGGCGGGAAGCATTTTGCGTCGGGATCGCTGGTGATCCTGGATGCGGGCGGGGGTGCGGTGAAGGCGGCGATTAAGAATTCGGACTTGGAGGCTGTGAGTCTTAGCGCTGCACCTTCGGTGGCGATGCACGATGCGACGGCGCCGCGGATTGCGATGATGCATACGTGGAGCGGGACGCAGACGGAGGGTTGGTGGCGAGAGGCGCTCGATAAGCTGCACGTGCCTTACGACTACATCAGCACGCAGACGGTGTCGCACGCGGGCGATCTGCGGTCGAAGTACGACGTGATCATTTTTGCGCCGGTGGGGCGGTCGTCGACGCAGTCGATTGTGAACGGGATGCCGATGTGGGGAAATGCGCTGCCGTGGCAGAAGACGGATTTGACGCCGAACCTGACGATCGATTCAACAGAGGATATGCGACCGGGGCTGGGGCTGGATGGCGTTGCGCATCTGAAGGAGTTTGTGGAGAAGGGCGGGTTGCTGATCACGTCGGAAGACACGGCGCAGTTTGCCATTGATGAGGGGCTGGCACCGGGGGTGTTTGTGAATCGCGGCGGCAACGTGCATGTCGTGGGGAGCGTGCTGGGTGCGCAGTTTGTGGATCACAAGAACCCGGTGGCGTGGGGGTACGGCGATACGCTTGCGGTGTACAGTGCGGACGGGATGGCGTTCACGGTGGGGAACATGACGGTGCCGCGGCACATCGCGACGGAGAAGGATTATCACCGGGCTACGGGGCGCGGGGGTCCGCAGGAGGAAGATATTCCGCAGGGGCGCGCGGCGGCGGAGCCGGAGCCGCTGCCTTCGCCGAAGCCGTGGGAGGCGACGCCGCTGAATGAAGAGGAGGCGCGCGACAATCCTTACGTGATTCCGGAGCAGTACAAGCCGGATGTGATTTTGCGATTCACGTCGGCGAAGGGGCTGCTGCTTTCGGGGTTGCTGGAGGGCGGCGGGGCGATCGAGGAGAAACCGATCGTGGTCGACGCGCATTATGGCAGCGGGAATGTGCTGCTGTTTGCCAACAATCCCATTTATCGCGGCGAGACGATCGGGAGCTATGCGCTGGTGATGAACGCGATTCTGAACTTCGATCATTTGGCGAAGGCGAAGTAGGGACTCACCACAGAGAGCACAGAGGACGCGGAGGGACTGGCCCCTTCGGCAAGCTCAGGGCAGGCTGTCCAGGCGGACGCGCTTCGCGCAACTCTGCAGGCGGGCTTTTGTGCCCAGGCTCTGCGGTTCGCTCGCGGTGAGGTCCTCATACAATGAGGAGGGCCCTGGCTGCGGCAGGAGTTCTTTTGACCGAATCCAAAGACAAGCTGGGATTGATCGCTGGGAACGGGCGGTTTCCGTTTTTGCTGCTTGACGCGGCGCGCGCGCATGGGACCGAGGTGGTGGTCGCGGCGATTAGGGAGGAGACGGATCCGGAGATCGATGCGCGTGCCGCGGCGGATTCGGGTGTGCGCGTGCACTGGCTTTCGCTGGGAGAGTTGTCGCGGCTGATTGAAACGTTCCAGCGCGAGGGCGTTCACAAGGCGGTGATGGCGGGCCAGGTGAAGCACAAGCAGATTTTTTCGAGCATTCGACCGGACTGGCGGCTGGCGAAGTTGTTGCTGAATTTGCGGACGCGGAATACGGACATGCTGCTGGGCGCGGTGGCGAAGGTGCTGGGCGATGAAGGGATCGAACTGATTTCGTCGACGACCTATCTGGAGCCGTTGCTGGCCAAGCCCGGCGTGATGACGTCGCGCGCGCCGAATGAGCAGGAGGAGAAGGACATTGCGTATGGGCGCGAGGTGGCGCGGGGGCTGGCCGGCTTCGATCTGGGGCAGACGGTGGTGATTGCGGCGCAGGCGTGCGTGGCGGTGGAGGCGATGGAGGGGACAGATGCGACGATTGAGCGGGCGGGGGCGCTGATGCGGAGTCTGGGCGATCCTGCGTCTACACTTGAGCGCAGTTTGACGGTGGTGAAGGTGGCGAAGCCGAAACAGGATTTGCGGTTCGATGTTCCGGTGGTCGGGATTGGCACGATTGCGACGATGCGGGCGGCGGGGGCAACGTGCCTGGCGCTCGAGGCGCACAGGACGCTGATCTTCGATCTTGAGGCTGTGCGGGCGGAGGCGGATGGGGCCGGAATTGCGGTAATTGGCCTAGAACACGGATAATGGTCGAGCACACATATAAGTCGAGAGATACGAAGTCCGGGAATCGCACGAGCGTCATTCAAAGAAACGGGAGAAACACAATGTCGAAGACATCCGTGATCATCGTTGCCGTCGTCGCCCTGCTGATCGTGGGCGGTTTTGCTCTCCAGCGCGGCTTCGCTGCCGATAATGCCCCGATGCCCGAGGTGGGACAAGCGGCGCCCACATTCACGCTGCCGAATCAGGAAGGCACGCCGGTCGATCTTGCCAGCTATAAAGGTAAGTGGGTGGTGCTGTACTTCTATCCGAAGGACATGACCACGGGCTGCACGATCGAGGCGCACAAGTTCCAAGCCGATCTGGACAAGTACAAGGCGATGAATGCTGTGATTCTGGGCGTGAGCGTGGATACGGTCGACAGTCACAAACAGTTCTGCACGAAGGACTCGCTGAGCTTCACGCTGCTGGCGGATCCGGATAAGAAAGTGGTGCCGCAGTACGGATCGCTCGGCAACTATGGGCCGATGGTGATCGCGATGCGCAATACTTTCCTGATCGATCCGCAGGGAAAGATCGTGAAGATCTGGACGAAGGTCGATCCGAATGTGCACAGCGCGGATGTGCTCTCCGCTTTGGCGACGTTGCAGAAGGGCTGAGGCGGAAGAGTTTAGGGGTTAGAGTTTAGAGTTTAAAAAATCCATTACCAAAGGCAGGCGCCCGCCAAATTCCACTGCAAGCTGATCGTATGGGAACGCGCAATCGAATTGTGCGCGGCTGTCTACGCTCTGACCCGGCGGTTCCCGCGCGAGGAGCTTTACGGCCTCACGAACCAGCTCAGGCGAGCCAGCATTTCGATTCCGAGCAATATCGCCGAGGGATATGGGCGCGGGACGAGGGAACAATACAGGTACTTCACGGCGATTGCCCTGGGTTCATATATGGAACTCCAGACACAACTGGTGATTGCCGGTAAGCTTGGCTTTGCCAATTCAGGCGAACTGGAGAATGTGCAAGGGCTTGCGTCCGAAGTGGGCAGGATGCTTTCGGCGACGCTGAGCCGGTTAAGAGCGGCTCCCAATCCCCAAACTCTAAACTCTAATCCCTAAACTCTACTGGTCTTTAATGGGGGTGATGGGGTGTTTGTTTTCGGGGGCGTTGGGGGAGACGCCGAAATCCCACACATCGAGATTGATGACGCCGGGGGCGAGGACTTCCATCAGCGCGTACTCGCCAATGGGGAGCGGCTCTTTGGGCGTGAGCTTCATCCAGTGCTTGCTGATGATTTCGGATTTGGCAGGCACGATGTCTTCGGATTGCGTGGCGGTGCCGGCGCGGGAGATGCGAAGCGCGCCGATGACCCGCTCGCCGGGATGGACGTCGACGCGGACGATGGCGTAGCGGCTGTCTGGTGAGCTGTATTCGTTGGGATCCTTCACAGAATTTGCGCCGTGGGTGTTGACCATGAGCGCGTCCTCGGGGGCGACCTCCTCGGCATTGCCGGTGTCGAGAGAGACGTAGAGGGCGGGATCGTCAACGTGGACGCGAACGCGCGCGGCCTGGCCATTGAGGCGGATGGGCTCTTTCGCGCCGCTAAAGGAGCCGATGCCGGCGCGGAGCACGTTGTGGTTCGTGTCGCGGTTGACGTTGCCGGTGCTCTGGTCGAGGTGGACGAGCTCAGGGATGCTCTGGAAGTTGTCGAGGACGAAGATGCCGTCGCGGTCGGGGAGACGGAGGCCGGGAGAGATGACCGGCGTGCGGGCCTGCTGCTCGGCGCGCTCGGCGGCGGCGGCGGCATCGATGGCGGCGGCTTCTTTCTGCTGCTCCTCGGTGGTGGGGGGAGTGGCGGTTGACGCGCCGGGGCGATCGGTGGAACCGTGCGGCAGAGTGCCTGCTTCATGCTCCTTGTTCCACTTGTCGGTAGCGGGCCAGTCGACGAGGTTGTAGGGAACTTCTTCCCACTCGGCGCGCTCGGCGCTGTAGTAGCGGACGCGGTCTCCTTTGACTTCCCATTTCGTGACGATCTGCCAGGAGCCGTCTTTGAGGATGAGGCGCTTGCTGCTGAATTTCTGCGCGGACGCCGATGGCTCGAGCGGAGCGAGCAGGCTGACAGGCGATGCGGGCGTGAATGCCAGGAGCGCGAGAGCAATCGGGATGAGAGGTGCAGGCCGCATCGCTTTCCATTAGATACGCCGTGGGGGGATACGTCACCATGAGTTTCGGAGACGGTGCGGGAAGCGTGGAGGCGAAGGAAGGCCTGGATTGATTGCTGGGGCGGAATGGCGGACGGTAGACTGGGTTCCCCTGACACCATTGGCTATTTGGAATGCGGGAGGGTGGTTTTGCCTTGCTGAGGTTGGCGCTGCCGGAGCGAAGGTGGTGTATGCGCAGAGCAGCGCTGCTGCTGTTGTGGCTCGCCGCGCCGGTGGCGATGGCGCAGGTGGATGCAACGCAGTACCGGATCGGCTCGGTGAACCTGCTGGAGGGGTGGCGCGTGCACGACGGGGATAACGCGGCGTGGGCGCAATCGGACTTCGACGACAGCGGATGGCACAAGGTTGACCTGGACGACCTGGGCGCGGCGACGGCCGGGGTGCGATGGTATCGGCTGCATGTAAAGCTGGCGCCGGGGCATCCGCGTTTGCATTTGCTGCTTGCGGGCGGCGAGGGAACGTACGAGCTGTACATCAACGGGAAGCAGGAGCCGGGGCCGAATTTGCGGACGCTGTTTGGGGTGAGGCGGCCGACGGAGCAGGTGTTCCCGGTGCGGGATAACGACAACGATCTGACGATCGCGCTGCGGACGCTGGCGCCACCGACGTACACGAACTGGTATCTGCCGCTGTTTCTGACGGCGGCGACCGGCACGCCGAAGGCGATCGAGCACGAGCAGCAGGCGATGGAGAGCCAACGCCTCTACGCGGCGCTGCCGTCGATCGCGATCAACATGGCGCTGATGTTGGCGGGGATTGCAGCATTCGCGCTCTATCGCAGCCAGCGGAAGCATGCCGAGTATCTGTGGTTGGGGCTGTATCTGTTTCTGCTGGGGCTGTCGAACCTGCTGCTGAATTGCTCGAGCAGCGGTGTGCTGTCGCTGGCGTGGAACAATCTGCTGGCGGATCCGCTGATCTATGTGTTCACGATTATGCAGATCCAGTTCACGTTCAGCTTTGCGGGGCAGCGGTTGACGCGGGTGTGGCGCGTATACGAAGGGGCTCTGCTGGCGACGATTCTGGTCTCGGTGCTGGTGAACGCGGGGGAAATTTCCGGAAGCCGTTACTTGTTGGTTGAGGCGGCTGCGATTCTTCCAGCGGCGTTGCTGGTGCCGGCTTTGCTGTTTGTGTGGTACCGGAGGGGAAATCGCGAGGCGGGATGGCTGATCCTGCCGAGTTTGCTGCCGGCGGCGACGGCGGCGATCACGGATGTGGGGTCGGCTTCGATTTATACGGGGTGGGGGACGGCCGATTTTCTGACCTACCCGATTCGCGTGGGTCCGGTTCCGCTCCAGATCGAGGATCTGGGAGATTTCCTGTTCCTGCTGGCGATCGGGGCGGTAATGTTCCACCGGTTCACGAGCGTGAGCCGGGAGCAGGCGCGGACGGCGGCGGAACTGGCGGCGGCGCGCGACATCCAGCGGCGGCTGGTGCCGGAGACTTTGCCGGAGATTGAGGGATACGAGATCGAGGCGGCGTATTTTCCGGCGGAGGAAGTGGGGGGCGATTTCTATCAGGTGCTGGAGTCGAAGGGCGGGACGAAGCTGGTACTGGTGGGCGACGTGAGCGGCAAGGGTCTGAAGGCGGCGATGACGGGAACGCTGGCGATGGGTGCGCTGCGGGCGCTGGCGACGGAGGGGCTGGGTCCGGCGGCGGTGCTGACGCGGCTGAACCGGCAGCTGGCGGAGACGGGGAACGAGGGATTTGTGACGTGCGTTTGTGCGCGGATCGGCCCGGAGGGCGAGGTGACACTGGCGAACGCGGGACATCTGCCGCCGTATCGCAACGGGGAAGAGATGCTGCTGCTGGAGCCGGATCTGCCGCTGGGGATGGCGCCGGAGGTGAAGTATGAAGAGCATGGGTTTCGGCTGGAGAAGGGGGACCGGCTGACGCTGTTGTCGGATGGAGTGGTGGAGGCGCGCGATGCGCGGGGGACGCTGTTTGGATTTGAGCGGACACGGGCGATCAGCGCGCAGGCGGCGGATGCGGTTGCGGAGGCGGCGCTGCGGTTCGGGCAGGCGGACGACATTACGGTGCTGACTTTGACGCGGGTTTCGGAGGAGGCCGTGTCGGCGGAGATGCGGGCTGGGGCGGCGGCGCGGGCCGGAGCGGGCTTAGGATAAGGTTGAGCCCGGATGGCGGAATCGGCAGACGCAGCGGACTTAAAATCCGCAGACTCTAACAGGTCGTGGGGGTTCAAGTCCCCCTCCGGGCACCATGGTGAAAAGGGTCCTTCGCTGCGCTCAGGATTTCGCCAGCGGGCTCGGACGCCCGCTCAACGGCTCAAGTTCAAGTCCCCCTCCGGGTACCATGGATCCTCCTTCGCGCGCCGGCGTGACCTGGATGCCTTCCGGTGAAGCGTGGCGGGATGCGGTCGCATCCTTATCTATAGAGAGAACGGGTGGGTTGGGGCGGGTTGAAAGCTCGTGGGAGTCGGGGTACACTCTGATATAGGACTGCTTTAGTCGTATATTGTGGCGCGAGGAGCCTCGAAGGCTCTGGGACGCGGGGCGATGGAACGATCCGGAGAGCGGATTCTGTCGATGATCCGATAGATGATCGGACAACAAGTTCAGGAGAGTGGCATGAGCACTGATATGAATGTCGTCCACGAGATGGCGAGCAAGGAATACGAGTGGGGATTTGTCACCGATATTGAAGAAGACCGTATTCCGAAGGGGCTGAGCGAGGACGTGATTCGGCTGATTTCGGCGAAGAAGCAGGAGCCGGAGTTCATGCTGGAGTGGCGGCTGAACGCGTATCGCTACTGGTCGAGCCAGGCGAAGGCCGACGCGGAGCCGCGCTGGGCCAATGTGACCTTCCCTCCGATTAACTATCAGGGCATCACGTACTACTCGGCGCCGAAGCAGAAGAAGACGCTCAATAGCCTCGAGGAAGTGGACCCGGAGATTCTACGGACGTACGAGAAGCTGGGGATTCCGCTGGCGGAGCAGAAGCTGCTGGCGAATGTCGCGGTGGACGCGGTGTTCGACAGCGTCAGCGTGGCGACGACATTCAAGGCGAAGCTGGCGGAGGCGGGCGTGATCTTCTGCTCGTTTTCAGAGGCGGTGCAGAAGCATCCCGAGCTGGTGAAGAAGTATCTGGGATCGGTGGTGCCGCACACGGATAACTTTTATGCGGCGTTGAATGCTGCGGTGTTCAGCGATGGGTCGTTTGTGTATGTGCCGAAGGGCGTGCGGTGCCCGATGGAGCTGTCGACGTACTTCCGCATCAACGCGGCGGAGACGGGGCAGTTTGAGCGGACGCTGATTGTCGCCGAGGAAGGCGCTTACGTGAGCTATCTCGAAGGCTGCACGGCTCCCATGCGCGATGAGAATCAGCTGCACGCGGCGGTAGTGGAGCTGGTGGCGCTGGACAACGCAACGATTCGGTACTCGACGGTGCAGAACTGGTATCCCGGCGATAAGAACGGCAAGGGCGGGATCTACAACTTCGTGACGAAGCGCGGGAAGTGCCTGGGGCGGAATTCGAAGATTTCGTGGACGCAGGTGGAGACGGGATCGGCGATTACGTGGAAGTATCCGAGCTGCATTTTGCAGGGCGATAACTCGGTGGGGGAATTTTATTCCGTCGCGCTGACGAACAACTACCAGCAGGCCGATACCGGGACCAAGATGATCCACCTCGGCAAGAACACGAAGAGCACGATTGTGTCGAAGGGGATCAGCGCGGGGCACGGGCAGAATACGTACCGCGGGATGGTGAAGATCATGAAGGGCGCGACGGGCGCTCGGAATTACACGCAGTGCGATTCGCTGCTGATTGGCGATAAGTGCGGCGCGCATACCTTTCCGTATATCGAAGTGAAGAATGCTTCGGCGCGGATGGAGCATGAGGCGGCGACGTCGAAGATCGGCGAGGATCAGCTGTTTTATCTGCAGCAGCGCGGGCTGAAGACCGAAGATGCGGTGTCGATGATCGTGAGTGGATTCTGCAAGCAGGTTTTCAAGGAACTGCCGATGGAGTTTGCTGTTGAGGCGCAGAAGCTGCTGGCGGTGAGTCTAGAAGGCAGCGTGGGTTGACGGCGCCTCGCGCCCTCAACAGCTAAGAAGCGGTTAGCTGGTGAAGCGGTTAGCGGAAAGCCGGTCAGCAAAAAGCGAGCGTGAAGCGCGTGAAGCGCGAGCAAGTTACGAGCGAGTGATCTTTGAGATGAGGGGAACGAATGAGTTTGCTGGAAATCAGGAATCTGCATGTGTCGGTGGGCGGGAACGAGATCCTGAAGGGAATCGATTTGACGGTGAATGCCGGCGAAGTTCACTCGATTATGGGGCCGAATGGGTCGGGCAAGAGCACGCTGGCGCAGGTGCTGGCGCGGCGCGATGCGTACCAGGTGACCGAGGGGTCGATCCTGTTTGAGGGCAAAAACCTTCTGGAGATGAAGCCGGAGGAAGCGGCTTGCGAGGGGTTGTTTTTGGCGTTTCAGTATCCGGTGGAGATTCCGGGAATCGGGAACACTTATTTTCTGCGGTCGGCGCTGAATGCGCAGCGCAAGCATCGGGGCCAGGATGAGATGGACGCGATGGATTTTCTTCCTATGTTCCGCGAGAAGCTGAAGCTGCTGGAGATGGATGACAAGCTGATGAACCGGTCGCTGAACGAAGGTTTTTCGGGCGGCGAGAAGAAGCGCAACGAGATTCTGCAGATGGCGGTGCTGGAGCCGAAGCTCGCGATTCTGGACGAGACGGATTCGGGGCTGGACATCGATGCGCTGCGGATCGTGGCGCAGGGCGTGAATTCGCTGCGGAGCCCGGAGCGGGCGATGGTGGTAGTAACGCATTATCAGCGGCTGCTGAATTACATCGTGCCGGACTTTGTACACGTGCTGGTCGATGGGCGGATTGTGCGGTCGGGCGGCAAAGAGCTGGCGCTGGAGCTGGAAGAGAAGGGCTACAGCTGGACGGAACACGAGCCGGTGGGAGCGCGGGCGTGATGGCGGCGGTCGCACACATCGATAGCTGGCTGGAGAACTTCACCGAGGCCGAGAAAAGCGCAGCGGGGCGGAGTCTGCCGTGGCTACACCGGCTGCGCGAGGATGCGTTTGCGCGGTTCTGCGAGACGGGCTTCCCGACGACAAAGGATGAGGACTGGCGGTTCACGAACGTGTCGGCGATTGCGCGGACGGCGTTTCGTCCTGCGAGCGCGGTGAGGTTGGCTCCGGGCGATACGGCTGCGTGGCGCGTGGACGATGCTGCGGCGACGCTGGTGTTCGTCAACGGGCGATTTTCGGCGGAGCTTTCGGAATTGGATTTCGTGCCGAAGGGCGTGACGGTGGCGAGCCTGCGGGGGCGGATCGAATCGCACCCGGAGGAAGTGGAGAAGCACCTGGGGCGGTATGCCGATACGCAGCGGGATCCGTTTGTTGCGCTGAACACGGCGTTCATTGGCGACGGCGCGTACGTGCATGTGGCGCGGGGCGTGGTGGTCGAGGCTCCGATTTATTTGCTTTATCTGTCGACGAAGGAAGAAGCGGCGACGATGACGCATCCTCGGAATTTAATTGTCGCGGACGATGAGGCGCAGGTTGCGGTGATCGAGGATTATGCGTCGGTGGGCGGCGAGTCGGTAGTGTTCTCGAATGCTGTGACGGAGCTGGTTGCCGGCGAGAGCACGGTGGCACAGCATTATCTGATCGAGCGCGAGCATCTGAAGGCGTTCAACGTGTCGACGCTGCGGATCGAGCAGGGGCGGAGCGCGAATGTGGCGTCGCACTCGGTGCTGCTCGGCGGCGGGCTGGTGCGGAACAATGTGCATCCGGTGCTGGCGGGCGAAGGCGGGGAGTGCCTGATCAATGGGCTGTTTCTCGGGACGGGTTCGCAGCATCTTGACAACTACATGCACGTGGAACACGCAGCCCCGCATTGCGGAAGCCGGCAGTTTTATAACGGCATTCTGGATGGGCAGGCGCATGGGGTGTTTCACGGGCGGATTGTGGTGCACAAGATCGCGCAGAAAACGGACGCGAAGCAGACGAATCGCAATTTGCTGCTGAGCGACGATGCGCAGATCGACACGAAGCCTCAGCTGGAGATCTACGCGGACGATGTGAAGTGCACGCACGGTGCAACGATTGGGCAGATCGAAGAGAATGCGCTGTTTTATCTGCAGTCGCGCGGGATCAGCGAGATGGAAGCGCGGAAGCTGCTGCTGATGGCGTTCGCGGACGAGTGTGTGGAGCGGATGCAGTCGGATGTAGCGCGGGGACATATAGAGCGGCTGGTGAACGAGCATTTGCTGTTCACAGAAGGGATCGCGCCGCAGAGTGGTACTTTGGGCCGCGTGGTGGAGAGGAAGCTGGAGGAAGTTGGATGAGCGCTGCTGCTGCTGTTCCGATTCGCGAGAAGGCCGTGAAGCTGCCGTTCGACGTGGAGAAGATTCGGGCGGATTTCCCGATTTTGCGGACGAAGGTGCATGGGCACCCGCTGGTGTATCTCGACAATGCGGCGACTTCGCAGAAGCCGCAGGCGGTGATCGACGCGCTGGTGCGGTATTACGAGGGCGAGAACGCGAATATTCATCGTGGCGTGCACTATTTGTCGCAGATCGCGACGGAGGCGTTTGAGAAGGCGCGCGAGACGGTGCGGGCGTTTGTGAACGCCGCCGATGCGCGAGAGATTATCTTCACGCGCGGGACGACGGAGGCCATCAATCTGGTGGCGCAGACGTATGGGCGCGTGCATGTGGGCGCGGGCGACGAAGTGCTGATCACGGCGATGGAGCACCACTCGAACATTGTGCCGTGGCAGATGCTGTGCGAGGAGAAGGGCGCGAAGCTGCGGGTTGCGCCGATGAACGACGAGGGCGAACTGCTGCTGGAGGAATTCGAGAAGCTGTTGAGCCCGCGGACGAAGATTGTTGCTGTGAGCCATGTGTCGAACGCGCTGGGGACGATCAATCCGCTGAAGCAGATGATTGCGGCGGCGCATGCGCTGGGGATTCCGGTGGTGGTCGATGGCGCGCAGGCGGTTCCGCACCTTGCTGTGGATGTGCAGGATCTCGATTGTGACTTTTTTGCTTTCTCGGGGCACAAGATGTATGGGCCGACGGGAATTGGCGTGCTGTATGGAAAGACCGCGCTGCTGGAGGCAATGCCGCCGTACCAGGGCGGCGGGGACATGATCAGCTCGGTGACGTTCGAGAAGACAATTTATAACAAACTCCCGCACAAATTCGAGGCGGGCACGCCGGATATGGCGGGCGTAGCGGGACTGAAGGCCGCGATCGAGTACATGAACGGGATCGGGATCGAAAAGATTGCCGCGCACGAGCATGACCTGCTGGAGTACGCGACGGAAGTGGTGGGCGCGTTGCCAGGCGTGCGTCTGATTGGGACGGCGAGGGAGAAGGCCAGCGTGCTGTCGTTTGTGCTGGACGAGGTGCATCCGCACGATATTGGAACGATTCTGGATCAGCAGGGGATCGCGGTGCGGACCGGGCACCACTGCGCGCAGCCGGTGATGGAGCGCTTCCACATTCCGGCGACGGTGCGGGCTTCGTTCGCGGTGTACAACACGCGAAAGGAAGTGGACGCTCTGGCGCGGGGGCTCCGGAAAGTGCATGAGGTGTTTGCCTGATGCCGGAGTTGAGGGATCTTTATCAGGAAGTGATTCTCGAGCACAGCAAGGCGCCGAGGAATTACAAGGCGCTTGAGAGCGCGAACCAGAAGGCGGAGGGGTACAACCCGCTGTGCGGGGACCGGTTCACGGTTTATCTCGAGATGGACGGGGACAAGATTCGCGAGATTGGGTTTCAGGGCGCGGGGTGCGCGATCTCGAAGGCGTCGGCATCGATGATGACGCAGAGCGTGAAGGGCAAGACGAAGGCTGAGGCGGAGCGCATCTTCGAGCGGTTTCATAAGCTGGTGACCGGGCACTCGCATGAGCATGAGGCTGAGCTTGGGAAGCTGGCGGTGTTTTCGGGAGTTTCGGAGTTTCCGGTGCGGGTGAAGTGCGCGACGCTGGCGTGGCACACGCTGGAGGCGGCGCTGGAAGGCAAGCAGGAGAAGGTTTCGACGGAGTAGCGGTGTGGGCCGGCAGCTTCGGTCAAAACAGGGGCGAGGTCCTTTGCTTCGCTCAGGATGACAAGCTCATGATCATTACGAACCGTACCGTTCCACTGAAGCGTGATTGCGCGGTGATTGCGATTCCTGCGGGGACAAAGCAGGTGCTGCCCGCGGGCACGACGGTGCGAGTTACACAGGCCGCAGGAACGAGCTACACGGTTTCCGCGAACGGGGCTCTGTATCGCATCGAAGAGACGGATGCGGATGCGCTGGGGCTGAGTGGGCCGGCGACACAGACGCATACCCCTCCGACGTTCAGCGAGAGGATGGTTTGGGATCAGCTGAAGACGGTGTACGATCCGGAGATTCCGGTGAACATCGTCGACCTGGGGCTGATCTACTCGTGCGAGATTGCGGAGCACGATCAGGGCGGGAAGAAGATCGACGTGGCGATGTCGCTGACGGCTCCTGGGTGCGGCATGTCGGATGTGCTGAAGGCCGACGTGGAGACGAAGCTGGCGCGGCTGCCTGAGGTGAAGCAGGTGAAGGTGGAAGTGGTGTTCGATCCACCGTGGACGCCGGGGCGGATGTCAGAGGCGGCGAAGCTGCAGCTGGGGTTCGACCTGGATTACGGCGGCGCCGGGACGCAGAGCGCGTTTCCGATTCTGCGGTAAGTCAGTAATCGCAGGGGGCTAAGGCCCGATGAAGTCGTGTCCTGATACAAAACAAGTGACAACAACTGCTACGAATTTGCGCCGGGCGGCAGTCCGCCCTGACGTGCCCCCGAATTCT
>PMUI01000076.1 GCA_003166955.1 Acidobacterium sp. | reverse complement strand
AACCCGCGCCGGAATCCCAGCAGCTCCGCAAAGGCAACGCCCTTCATGCGCAATCCCCACCACGCGATCAGCAGCAGCACCCACTCCGCGCAGATTCCGAAAACATACCGGTAAACGTGGTGCGTGCCCACCACTCCGCGATGCGCCGCCCGCGCGCTCAACAGCGACGTCCCCAACAGCAGCAGCACGATCAGCACTGTGTGCCACCAGGGAGCCACCGCCGCGCCCACGCGCCTCTGCGGCCCCGCTATCGTCTCCAACGGCAAATCGTGCATCCCGTCCTCACTCTCTGTTATCTTCCTCTGGATTCTAATGGCCGCTTCAAGCATCGAATAAGTAAGGGCAAATCAATGGATCAGATCGTAATCGTCTCCGGCGTCCGCACGCCGGTCGGCAAATTCCAGGGTTCACTCTCCGACGTCCCCGCAACGCGCCTCGGCGCCGTCGTCGTCAACGAAGCCGTCAAGCGCGCAGGCCTGCAGCCCGAGCAAATCGACGAATGCATCATGGGCAACGTCGTCTCCGCCGGGCTCGGACAGAATCCCGCGCGTCAGGCCGCCCTCTTCGGCGGACTCCCACCCGAAGTCAGCGCCTTCACCATCAACATGGTCTGCGGCTCCGGCCTGCGCGCCGTCGCACTCGCCGCGCAATCCATCCAGACCGGCAATGCAGACATCGTCGTCGCCGGCGGCATGGAGTCGATGACCAACGCCCCCTACCTGCTTCCTCAGGCGCGCGCCGGCTTCCGCATGGGTAATGCCACCGCCGTCGACTCCATGGTCAACGACGGCCTCTGGGACGTCTACAACGACTTCCACATGGGCCACACTGCCGAGCTCGTCGCCGAAAAGTACCGCATCACCCGCGAAGATCAGGATTGCTTCGCGCTCCTCTCACACAAGAAAGCCGCAGCCGCCTGGCGCGAAGGCCGCTTCGCCGCCGAAATCGTTCCCGTGGAAATCCCCGCGAAGAAAAAAGGTCAGCCGCCGACGCTCTTCAATTACGACGAGTCCATCCGCGAAGACTCGACCATCGAAGCTCTCCGCGCCCTCAAGCCCGCCTTCAAAAAAGATGGCACCGTCACCGCAGGCAACGCTCCCGGCGTCAACGATGCCGCCGCTGCCGTTGTCGTCATGACCGCCGCCAAAGCGCGCGACCTCGGCCTCAAGCCGCTCGCCCGCATCGTCTCGCACGCCACCAGCGGCATCGATCCCAAGTGGGTCATGATGGCCCCCGTCGTCGGCGCCCGCAAAGCCATGGAGCGCGCCGGCTGGACCATCGACTCCATCGACCTCTTCGAATTCAACGAAGCCTTCGCCGCCCAGGCCCTTGCCGTCACCCGCGAGCTCGGTGTCCCCGAGGAAAAGGTCAACGTCAACGGTGGATCGGTCGCCATCGGCCACGCCATCGGAGCCAGCGGCGCGCGCGTCCTCGTCACCATGATGCACGAGCTCATTCGCCGCAACGCCCACCGCGGACTCGCTGCCCTCTGTTTAGGCGGCGGCAACTCCGTAGCCATGTGCATCGAGCGCGATTAGGGATGCTCTCCAACCCCACCGAGTCACGCGTTGCGTTTCGTATGCAACCAGACGCAACACTTCGGGAAACATTGATTCTTCGGGAAACCGTTCGCTGCCCGTCCACCAGAAAATAGCGGCGGCCAGCTACACCCTAAACGCTATACCCTATACCCTGCCTTTTAGCACTCAATCACATTCAGAGCCAACCCAGCCAGCGACGTCTCCTTGTACCGCGACTGCATATCGAGCCCGGTCAGGTACATCGTCCGAATCACCTGATCCAGCGACACCTTGTGCCCCTCCGTCTCGTTCATCGCCAACCGGCACGCCTGCACCGCCTTCACCGCGCCCATCGCGTTGCGTTCGATGCACGGAATCTGCACCAAACCACCAATCGGATCGCACGTCATGCCAAGGTTATGCTCCATCCCGATCTCCGCCGCGTGCTCTACCTCATCGTTCGTACCGCCCAGCGCGGCCGCCAGGCCACCCGCCGCCATCGAACACGCAACGCCCACTTCGCCCTGGCACCCCACCTCCGCGCCGCTGATCGAAGCATTTTCTTTGTAGAGAACTCCCACCGCCGCCGACGTCAGAAAATACCGCAGAATCCCTTCTTCATCCGCGCCCGGAATAAAGTCGCGATAATACCGCGCCACCGCCGGAATCACCCCCGCCGCTCCGTTCGTCGGCGCCGTCACCACGCGCCCGCCCGCCGCGTTCTCCTCATTCACCGCCATCGCGAACACCGTCACCCAGTCCAGCGGCGCCAGGGGATCGCTCGACCCCTTCTCGCGCAGCCGAGCCGCCAATCGCAGCGCCCGCCGCCTCACTGACAGCCCGCCCGGCAGAATCCCCTCCGTCGTCATCCCGCGCTCAATGCACCTCTGCATCACGCTCCAAATGTGCAGAACACCGTTACGTACTTCTTCCCGACTCCGCAGAGCGCTCTCGTTCTCGAGCATCAGCTCCCAAATCGCCAGCCCCTTCTCCGCCGCCATCGCCAACAACTCCGCCGCGCTCGCAAACGGATAGGGCAAACTCATATCAGACGCCGTTTTCGGAAGCGCGTCCTCGCCGTCCGCGACAATAAACCCGCCGCCAATCGAAAAATAAGTGCCTGTCATCAGCACATTTCCCTCCGCATCGAGCGCCGTGAAGCGCACGCCATTCGGATGCTGCGTCACCGCCCCCGGCGGAATCATCTGGTCGCGATGAAAAACTAAGTCCTTCGCCTCGCGAAACAGAACCTCGTGCGTCCCCAGCAGCGAAAGCCGACCCGACGACCGAATCTCCACCAGCTTCGCCTCAATACTCGCCGGATCGATCGTCGCAGCCTCTTCGCCGCTCAACCCCAGCAGCACCGCCCGATCCGTCCCGTGCCCCAGCCCCGTCAGCGCCAGCGACCCATAAAGCTCCACGCGAACCTCGGCCACGCGCGCCAGCACGCCCGCCGCCTCCAACTCGACAGCAAAGCGCCGAGCCGCCCACATCGGCCCCATCGTGTGCGAGCTCGAAGGTCCAATCCCTACTTTGTACAGATCGAAAAGACTCGTCTTCACAAGGAGATTCTAGTCGCCCGCCGCTGTTCCTGTTCCCTGTTGCCTGTTCCCTGCCTTTAGGTCCCCGCCACGTAAATAAACCGCGCCAGAAACAAAACCGACAGCACGTACAGCAACCAATCCTTCCGATTGAACTTCCCCGTCGCCAGATGCAGCGCCGCGAACGCAATAATCCCAAACCCCAGCCCATTCGCAATCGAAGTCGTCAGCGGAATCAGCACCAGCGTCAAGAACGCAGGAAACGCGATCAGCGGCTCCTTCCACTCGATCTCCCCCAGCGTGTGCAGCATTAAACTGCCCACCACAATCAACGCAGGAGCCGTCGCCGCCGTCGGCACCATGCTCACATAGGGCGCCACCACCAGCGAGCACAGGAACAGCAGCCCCGTCACAATCGCGGTCACGCCCGTGCGCCCGCCCGCCGCCACGCCCGCGGCCGACTCGATGTAGCTCGTCACCGTCGACGTCCCCACCAACGATCCCGCCACCGTCGCCGTCGCGTCCGCAAACAAAATCTGGCTCAGCCGTGGAATCTCATTGTTCGGCCCCAGCAGCCCCGCATGTTTCGTCACCGCCACCAGCGTACCCAGGTTGTCGAACAGATCGACAAACAGGAACACAAAAACAATCTCCACCAGCCCAATGTGCAGCGCTGCCGGAATATTCAGCCGAAACGCCGTCTGCGTAATCGCCGTCACGCTGTACGGCGCAGGATTCCAGTGCACCAGCCCAAACGGAATCCCCGCCAGCGTAATCGTCAGCACGCCGATCAGGATCGCGCCGCGCACGCGCCACGCCAGCAACGCCGCCATCAGCAGCACGCCCAGCAATGCCAGAAACGTCTGCGGCTGCCGCAGATTCCCCAGAGTCACCATCGTTACCGGATCCGACGCCACAATCCCCGCATTCTTAAATCCGATAAACGCGATGAACAGCCCAATCCCGCCCGCCACAGACGAGTACAGCTCATGTGGAATGCTCGCGAGAATCGCCTGTCGCAACCCCGTCGCCGTCAGCAGCAGAAAAATCGCGCCCGACAGAAACACCGCGCCCAGCGCCGTCTGCCACGGCACGTGCATCTTCATCACGACCATGTAGCTGAAATACGCATTCAGCCCCATCCCCGGCGCCAGTGCCAGCGGATAGCGCGCGATCACCCCCATCAAAATGCTGCCGAACGCCGCGGAAATGCACGTCGCCGCCGTCACTGCCGGAATCGGCAGCCCCGCTTTGCCCAGAATCGAAGGATTCACCACGATGATGTACGCCATCGTGACGAACGTCGTGAGGCCGGCGAAGATTTCCGTCCTCCAGGTAGTCTTCAGCCCGGCAAAATCGAAATACCGTTCCAGTCGGTCGCGCATGTTCTCCGGGGAAACTGCAGGTTGGTGTGAATGCTATGAAACCACAGCCTCGCCCTATCCCCGAAAACTTTTTTGCCGCCGCTCCGCGCATCCACGTAACCGTCGCACATCGGCAACCGAAATCAGCGATACCTCGGCGACCCATCGCTTGATATTCTGACCGCAGTGACTCTCACCCTCACTGCACAATGAAATCCTTCTCAGCATCCACGTGCGCATTGCTCCTGGCCTGTCTCCTCGCTGGCTGTTCGCGCTCCGCCCATCATCACCCCGCGTCCGAGATTGAAGCCGCTGCAGCCGCGCGCGAACGTGCCCTCCAGCAGGCCCGCGCCGCCGCCGCTGCGCGCGAGCAGGATCGACAAGAGCTCGAGAGCATCCCTCCTCCCTCCAAGAACACTTACATGGCGATCCACACGCGGCAGAGCTGGACCAATCCTTTCCTCATCGTCAGCGCCTCCACCGTGAACCTCAGCATCATGATGCCGGACAATGGTCCCGCCGGCTCGCCCGGCAGCGAAGTCCTTCGTCCCCTCGCCGCGCGCCGCCGCGTCCTCGATCTGCGCCTCTCCGACCTGCCCGAAGCGCTTGCTGCCTTGCCTGAAGACACCTGGCCCTACGGGCGCGTCATCGCCGTAGAAGAAGACCCGTTAGCGCAAAAGCCGGACCGCGCCCAGGTCCGTCGTAACGAAGAAGCCACGATGCAGATTCTCAACGACCTCGGCATCGTGATCTACGAGTGGCCGCAATCCACCCCGCGCTGAGCCTCTACAAATCCCCCCGCACCTGCTGCACCACAAACGGAATCCCCGCCTCCGGATCGACCGCCACATCCTTCATCCAAACGATCCGCCCCTCCCACTCCAGTACCGGCCAGGTTCTCCGCGCCTCCGCCTCCACATTCATCCGCTCAAAAATCTCCTTCAGCGGCTTTGCTCCCCGCGAGTAGCGCAGCCGCACGTGATCGCCAGGCTTTGGCGCTCTCAGAACCGCAGTCGCACCGCTGCCCGGCTCCGAGCCCGCTACCAACGTCACCCGCAACGTCACACCCAACCCCGTAGCTTCGCCAGGAATCCCCACTTCGACCGGCTCCGGCGCAATGCCCCTCGTCTCATCACCGGACGAACGAACCAGCCGCAATTCCCGAGCCGTCTTCTCCGCCCGCAGCTCCGCGGACATCTCCTGCTTCTTTGCCCCAGCCGGTTCGCACATCGCCATCAGCCGCTGCGTCTGCTCGAAATTCAACCCGCAACCCAACTGCTGCGCCGCCCCGCGCAGAATCCGTCGCCGCATCGCCGGAGCCACCGCCCGCAGCCGCTCCAGCTCAATTCCCACGCTGCCCTCATCCGGATGCGTCGAAACCGCGCGCCCACCCCCGCGCACTGCCCGCCCCGGCAGCACCAGCCCTGGCAGCACCTTCCGCAACTCCTGCTCCCACCAGCTCTCCTCATCGCGCGCAATCGTCGCCATGTGTGCCAGCTGCTCCGCAATCTGCGGATTGAACTCCTCCATCTGCGGCAGCAATTCCTTCCGAATCCGATTCCGCGTATGCGCCGTGTCCTCGTTCGACGCGTCCTCCCGCCACGCCTGCCCGATCTCTCCCAGCCATTCCCGAATCTCCGCCCGACGCGTCTCCAAAAACGGCCGCAGAATCACACCCCTCTCACACGTCACGACCGGATAAATCCCCGCCAACCCCTCCGTCCACGCGCCTCGCAGCAGCCGATGCATCACCGTCTCCGCCTGATCGTCGAGCGTGTGCGCCGTCGCCACAGCATCCGCCTTGCCCTCGTTCAGCATCTCGCGAAACCACGCATACCGCAGCCCCCGCGCCGCCTCCTCCAGCGTCAGCTTCTTCTCCCGCGCAACACCAGGTGTATCGACCCGATGCAAATAAAACTCGAGCCCCAATCCCGACGCCAGCGACGCCACGAACCCCGCATCCTCGTCCGCATCCGCCCCGCGAATTCCATGGTGAACATGCGCCACCGCCAGCACCAGCCCAATCTCCCCCGCAGCCTCAACCAGCGCACGCAGCAGCCCCACCGAGTCCGCCCCGCCAGACACGGCCACCGCCAGCCGCATTCCTGCCCGCAGCAGCGTCCCATCGAGCTCCGGCCTTCGCGCCACGCTCCTATCCTAAAGTCTTATACTGCTCATCATGTTGAAGACGAGGCTGGCGACCGCCGCCGACGCTCCGCTCATCAGCCATCACCGTCGCCGCATGTTCGTCGACGCTGGCCGCCGCGACGATCAGGTTCTCCAGCTCATGGCCCAGGCCCACGAGCCATGGGTCGCGCAAGCTATCACCGATGGCCGCTACCTCGGCTGGCTCACCGAAGACGACGGCAAAGTCGTCGCCGGCGCCGGCCTCCTCCTTCTCGACTGGCCCCCGCATCCCCTCGACCCGCACTCCACCACCCGCGGCTACCTCCTCAACGTCTACGTCGAGCCCGAATATCGCCGCCGCCATCTCGCCAGCAATCTCATCGAGCTGGCTCTCGCCGAAGCGCGCCGGCGCGGCATCCGCGTCATTGCCCTGCACTCCACTGAAGAAGGCCGCCGCCTCTACGAGGCCGCCGGCTTTCGCACCACCAATGAGATGTTCTATGTCGAGTCCATCGAACCCTGATCAGGCTCAGTCCGACGCTGCTCCATGACGCCGAGCATCCGCCCCATCGTTTTCACGCTCTGTGCCCTCGCGCTGGCGCTTGCGTCCGGCTCGGCAGCGGCCCAGCAGCTCCGCTCGCCGTGGGATGACCATCCCGTCACGCTCACCGACGTGCCCTACGATTGCCCGCAACCCCCGCCCTTCGACAAGACCCTGTACGCCGAGAGTTACTACACCGACGCGCATCATTCCGTCATCGATGAGAAGAAGCGCGCGGCTGAGGAGAAAGCCACCGAGGCCCCAACCCATCTCGGCCAGTGGTCCACCGAAGCCTCCGATCCCTATCGAACGAAGGGCAGTCGCGCCGCCGCCGCGTGTGTTTACACCTTGCTCGACGCTGCCGCGAAGGCGCACGCGTGGTCCGGCGAAATGCCGACCGCCCAGGGCCACTACGAACAGAAATGGCTCCTCGCCGGCACCGCTATCTCGTTCCTCAAGGTCCGTAACAGCGGCCTCGGCTCCCCCGAACAGCAGAAAGATATCCAGAAATGGCTCAGCTCCGTAGCCAATCGCGTCACAGAGTATGTCGACACAAAGAAGGTCAATCCCGACAGCGATGCGTGGAACAATCACCGCTACTGGGCAGGCCTCGCCGTCGCCGCGGCCGGCATCGCCTGCAACGACAAGAGCAATTTTCTCTGGGGAGTCGCCTCCTATAAGGTTGGCGTCGATCAGATTCGCCCCGACGGCGTCCTGCCGCGCGAGATGGACCGCGCCGCCCGCGCCCTCCACTACCACCTCTATGCCCTCGCGCCCCTCGTTATGATCGCCGAGCTCGCAGCCGCCAACGGCACCGACCTCTACAGCTACAACAAGGGCGCCATTCACCGCCTCGTCAGTCTTTGCGTCGCAGGCATGCAGAACCCGGAAATCTTCGCCAAAGCCACCGGCGTCCCGCAGGACATCGTAGCCGGTCAGCATTCAGGCGCGGACATCGGCTGGGCCGTCCCTTATGTAATGCACTTCCCCAACCCACAGCTTTCCGCGTGGATCGCCCAGGCCGCAACCGTCCGCTTCTGGCAATGGGGCTGACGTGCCCCCGAAAAACT
>PMUI01000004.1:2143-6895 GCA_003166955.1 Acidobacterium sp. | reverse complement strand
CACAATCTCGGCAACAAGTTCGAAGAGGTTGCTTTTAATGCCGGCGTGGCTCTCGCGGAGGATGGAAACTTCATTTCCGGAATGGGGGTGGACTTCCGCGATTTTAATAATGATGGCTATCCCGACATAGTCTATGTCGCTCTGAATAATCAGACATTTCCCATATACGAAAACACCGGCAAGGGAGACTTTCGCGAAGTTACAACGCCGAGCGGGATGCGGGAGGCGAGCATGAAGATGGCTGGCTACGGTCCCGGACTCTACGACTTCGACAATGACGGATGGAAAGACTTATTCGTAAGCCGCGGTCACGTCGAGTCGATGCCTGTGCCCGGCGCGGAAATCGATCAATACAACACGGTCTTCCACAACGAGGGTAAAAGCGGCAAGTGGATCGCGCTCACAGCTGAGGCGGGTTTGACGGCCGGACATGGCGGCCGCCATCGTGGCTGCGCATTCGGCGATCTGGACGGAGATGGTCGCATCGACGTGGTAACCACGGCACTGAGCGCGGATGCTGAAATCTGGATGAATCGGAGCAGGAACACGAATCACTGGCTGGACATCAGGCTACGTGGAACAAAGAGCAATCGCGACGGTATCGGCGCTCGAATCAAGGTCGTGACCAGGAGTCTCACCCAGTACAACCACATGACAACCAGTGTCGGCTACGCATCCTCCAGCGACGGTCCGGTCCACTTCGGACTCGGCCCAGACGCAGTTGCAGACCTGGTGGAAATCTGCTGGCCATCCGGGATCGTTCAGACATTCCAAAACGTTAATGGCGACCGCACCATGACTGCAACAGAACCTTCCAGGTAGGATAATCATCGATCTTGCCTGTCGGCGCGCTCTCTGCTGAGATGGCAAGCTGGGTCAGGGGGCATGACGCGAAGGATTTCGTGTTCGTGACCAGGGGCGGTTCTCTCGCCAGACTACAAAAAACGCCCCCAGGGAGAGAACTGTCAGTACCCACCCGTAAACTTGATCTGACGAAAGCGCATATGTGATGTTGATCTCCGACCTTCCACCCGAGACCGGCAGCACAATCAGACCATCTTCCCGCTGGGGCCGGTTTGTGCTGAGTATTCCGTTGACCGTGATGCGCCACGCGGGATAGTCGCGAAGGTTGATCACAAAGAATGCCGGGCCGGGGCTCAAAATGCTGAAGTGAAGCCGATCCCTGAGATTCGTGGAGTGCGAACCAGCGCCAACCTGGAAAGGTGGATCAGTCGGGCCGCTGGCCATCCATGCGGTGGGATTGTTGTGACCAACTGCCAGTGGATCGGAGCTCGTCGGCGTGTACTCATCTGTCGCATCGTGCGTTTTTCCGTCTTTGAAGGCAGCGACCATGCCCGGAACATCGTTCGCCGCACCACAGAACTGGCGAAAGAGATGATAGCCGAAGAGGCCGAAGATGAGCGGAATCGCCAGAGCTGCTGTGATGGCGCCAGAGGATCGGAGCCTTATCCGGTCGAGAGCCAGCGCGAAGAGTGCAGCGGCCACAACCCCAAGGACAGCACCGAACCGCCACGGAAATTGCAGGTATTTCAGCTCCGGGATCACGCGCCACAGAAGAGCGCTGGTTGCAGTGAGCAGAAAAGCGAGCGCAGACGCAAGGATCAGGAGGGCGATGATCACGAAACTGCGAGATTGCAGGCTACGATTTTCTGTTTTCGCATCTCTGCCAGGAAACGCAATCCAGGCAAAAACCGCAATGCTAATCAGAAGCGTGACTGAACAGAGCGAAGCAGTGTTGAGAATGGCGATGTGCGAAATGCTGCCTGATCGGCCGAAGAGAAAATTATCCTGGTAGCGCGTTCCGGGGAAGAAGGCCATGGTAATCCGTACCCATCGCCGCTCAACGATTGCCGGAAGAAGAAAAAAGCCGGAGAGTCCAAGACCGAGGCAAGTTCCGATTGTGACAGTTGCGGCGTCTTTCAAAGCATTGACGCTCAATTTCTGAGCGCCCCACATCCATGCGATTCGAACAGTCGCCAGCAGAGCGAGTGAATAACAACCCATTACGGCAGCAGGGTTGTCGGTCAGCCATAGCAGAGCAACAGGAAGAGCTATGCCTGGGATGGTGAGCCGTGGCCGCAAAATCGAGAGCACGAGGAGGGGTATCCAGGCAGCAGCAAGCAATTCCGCATACGCGCCGCGCTCAAGGGAAGTAAAAAGCATGTACGGATGCACCATGTAGAAGCAAGCGGCAACCAGCGCGTTGGCTTCATTGGTCCATTCCCTTGCCAGGCGGTACATCGTGAATCCGCAGCCGGTAAAGGACACCCAGATAAATGTGGCGGGGACAGCGGTCCATGGCAGAATGAGGCCGAGGAGCGCCCCGATCGCCCACGAGAGCGGCGGATAGAAGATAAAGCGAGGTTCGCCCGAGTTCCACGCTGCAGTGAACTCCCAGTGGGGCAAGGCCACACCTTGTCTCCATTGAGAACCCACTTCCAGCCAGTTGAGCAGATGGAATTCGAAGTCATGTCCGCACGAAGAGCCTCGAATCACTATCGGCAAAACGGCCAGGAGCGCCGCGGCGGGAATGATAAGCAGAGAATGGCGATCTCGCATCCTCTTGATGCTACACGCGCAGCCGGTTGCCCTCACGAAGAAAAGGATCAATTCCGACAATTGCCGACGGCAGTTATTCTTGCTTACCACAAGTGCGTATGCACAGGGTTCCCGCTGTACATCAGGCGCCGATCACCGCTCGTGGCAGCCTCACCTGCTCCGTGCCCCGAACCCACCAGGGTGACCCGAAATTCCAGGCCCTTTGGGGAAGTCGAGAATTGACCCTGACGTGTCCCCACCGTAAACGTGCGCAAGGCATCATTCCAGTGCATCGGGACCCAGGCGTATCGTCCTTTTTCATAGTCGTAAGTCAGCCCGTCGTCAAAATAGAGCTTCGCATCCCCGTCATGTCCGGGGTAAATCCGCACCTCAATCGGAGCATTGGGATCCTGATCTGTATACTCCTCCTCCGGACCCATGGGCAGGACGCTGCCCGCGCGCACGTAAAGAGGCAGAACCCCCAGCGGCGCCTCGCGACGGATCACGCGGCCTCCGGAAATTCGCTGACCGGTCCAAAAGTCATACCAGTCCACGCCCGAAGGAAGATAAACATCCCGCGATGTTGCCCCTTTCTTCGTAACCGGAGCTACCAGCAGGGAAGGTCCGAACATATATTCGTCAGTGATATCCAATGCCTGGTTGTCCGAAGGAAAATCGAACACCAGAGCGCGCATCGGAGTATAACCGTCAAAGGTTGTCCTGGCGGCCAGAGTGTAGATGTACGGCATGAGCCTGTAACGCAGGCGATCATATAAGGTAAGAAGCTTCTGCGCGTCGGGACCGAACGACCAGAGTTCATTCTGATTGTTCTGGCGCGCGCCATGAGCCCGGAAGATCGGGCAAAACGCTCCAAATTCGACCCAGCGCACAAAGAGCTCGCGATAGGCCGGATCCGTCGTATCGCCACCGACAAAGCCGCCTATATCACTCGTCCAGTAAGGCAGGCCGGTCAGCGAATAATTCAATGCGGCGGGAATCTGCCGGCGCAACGAGTCGAACGTGGTAAGCGTATCTCCGGACCACGCAGCCGCAGCATTCCGCTGCATTCCGGTAAAGGCCGAGCGCGTAAGTATGAACGCTCGCCTGTTACCCGGCTGGGTGCGTTCGCCATCGAAGATCGCTTTCGTCGTCATCAGGGGAAACATATTTGCATATTTCGACCCGTCACCCAGCGCTGTCTGGGCGCCGGCCAACATTGGCCCGTGCTCCTCCGCATACAAATCAGCCGGTTCGGTCGAGTCCATCCAAAAGGCGTCCACGCCAATGTCATAAAGTGACTTCTTTGCCTGCTCCCAATAAAGCTGGCGCGCGCCGGGATTGAAGGCGTCATAAAGGCGCGTCCCCTCCATATAAGCAGGCAGCGTGTTCTGGCCTGGAGTAACAAAATAACCGCTGGCATTCATCTCGTCAAAGTTGACACTGCCAGGCTGAAATAGTGGCCAGATTGAAACCATGACATGCACATGCTGATCATGCAGGCTCCGCACCATTAACTCAGGATCCGGATAGTTCGCATTGAAGGTTCTGGAACCAAACTTAGTCTCCCATCCCGCATCGAGGACGATGTTATCCAGGGGAATATGCAGGTTGCGATATTCAGCGGCGACTCCGAGCATCTGCTCTGTGCTCGAATACGCCAGCTTTGATTGCCAGTATCCATAAGCCCATCTTGGAAACAGAGGCGCTGTTCCACTCAGTCGCCGATATCCAGAGATGATCTTATCGACAGAGGGCCCACCTATATAGTAATAGTCCACCACATCGGAATTGTTCGACTCGAGGCTGACCACCTGCCGGAATCGGTTATTCCAATCTGTCACTGACGCGCTGTTCCACAGGACCCCATACCCTCTGGAAGATACAAAGAAGGGAATCGAGATATTCGTATTATCCTGCGACAGAACCAGTTCAGTGTTCCTTTCGTTCATCAGCCCCGTCTGGTGCTGGCCCAAACCATATACTCTTTCCTCAGGTGTAAGAGCGAACCACACCGAGGCCGCGTGGGCTGGCCGCCCATCCGTAGTTGTAGATATCACTCTTCGCGGGAAAGGCCAATCCGTCTCGGCAAGCATGAGTGTGCCGTGAACGCTGAAGCGTACTGCCGAGCTGTTTCTGTCCACATCAACGCGAAGAGCGGCGGTGACGACCTCAATGGATCGATCGGAGGCGTAG
>PMUI01000004.1:0-2118 GCA_003166955.1 Acidobacterium sp. | reverse complement strand
GCCAGAATCTCGGGCCACCGGTTCTGTTCTTCATCATTTTCCTTAATTCAGATGTCCTGACATATGCAACAGACGACGCCTGGGACAGGAACGGACGTACGAAACGAAGTCCAGTCGTCTTCCCTCTTTCTCGGCAATTGTACTGTCTTTTTTGGTTGGATTCTCTGTTTCCAGCTGCGTTGGCTGTTCAATGAAATTGTGATGTGGCTCACAGCCAGCCACTCTTTCACTCGCTAGAATTCGGGCAGTTTGTCGGGCTGTGCGCTGGGGAACGTGAGCCGGGCAGGAGAGTGTTTCGCAGAGGGAGGCGATGGAATCGTGAGCAGGAGGACAGCGAGACAAAGGACTGTACTGGGCGCTGTCGCTTTTGGGCTCATGGCAGGAATTGTTGCAACGCGGGGGCAGCAGGGCTCGCGCATGCCAGCCGCGATGGCGGAGTTCACTGCGTTTCTGGGCATGCATCGAGCGGAACTGACCGCCGCCGTGCCGGAGGGAAGCGGGATCATCGTCGAGTACCCGCGGGAGGGGTCGCTGTTTCCGGCCGATTTTGCTCCGCCGCTTTTTCAGTGGCGGGATGCGACTGCGGAGGCGACAGTCTGGCGCGTGGAGGTGAAGTTTGCGGGGCATGGTCCGAAGATCCGACAGTGGTCCGCTGGCGAGAAGATGCACGTTGGGCCGCTGGACGACTCGCTGTCGGGATACGTACCTCCAACCCTGACGCCGGAGCAGGCGGATTCGCACACGTGGCGCCCCGATGCGAAGACCTGGGAGGAAATCAGGAGGGATGCGCAGAACAAGCCGGCGGTGATTCGGTTTGAGGGGTATAGGAGTAAGAATGACCGAGAGCCGGTTTCGAAGGGGCAGGTGACGATCCAAACCTCTGATCCTGCAGGTGCGCCGATTCTGTACCGGGATGTTCCGCTGATTCCGCCGCCTGTGGAAGGAGCGGAGCGCAGCACGATCAAGCCCCTGCCAGACTCATTGCTTCCGCTGATCAAGTGGAATTTGCGCTACGTCTCCGATTTGGAGAGCAGGACGGTGATGACCGGGCTGCCGACGTGTGCCAACTGCCACTCGGTGGCGCGCGACGGGAAAACGCTGGGCATCGATGTAGACGGTCCGCAGAACGACAAGGGACTGTATGCGCTGATTCCGCTGCAGAAGGTAAGCAGCATCAGCAACGACTATGTGATCCACTGGAGCGCGTTCAGCGAGGAGCGCGCGCAGAAGCGCTTTGGGTTCATGTCGCAGGTTTCGCCGGACGGGCAGTACGTAATCACATCGATCAACCCCCCGGGGGCTCAAGGGCCGCGGCTGCTGGACCGGCTGTACAGCGCGAGTTATAGCAATTACGGATTCGGCCAGGTCTTTTTCCCGACCCGGGGCGTGCTGGGCTGGTACAGCCGGGAGAGCAAAACGCTGCAGCCGCTGCCGGGAGCCGATGATCCGAACTACGTGCATACGAGCGCCTTCTGGAGTCCGGATGGAAAGTACCTGATTTATTCGCAGGCGGCAGCGAAGGAACCCTATTCTCCGGGTCAGATTTTGCCCAAGTACGCTAACGATCCCAACGAGACGCAGATCCAGTACGACCTGTACCGGATCCCATTTAATGACGGCAGGGGCGGCAAAGCAGAGCCCGTGCTGGGCGCGTCGCAAAACGGAATGAGCAACGACTTTCCGAAGGTTTCTCCGGACGGAAAGTGGATTGTCTTTGTCGAGAACAAGAATGGGCTGCTGATGCGGCCGGACAGCAAGCTGTATATCGTGCCGTTCGAGGGTGGAACGGCGCGACCGCTGGCGTCGAACCTGGCGGTGATGAACTCATGGCACAGCTTTTCGCCGAACGGGCACTGGCTGGCGTTCTCATCGAAGACTCCGTCCCTCTACACGGAGTTGTATCTGACGCACATCGACGAAAACGGGAACGCAAGCCCGGCAATTCTGATCGAGAACGCGACCGCGTCGAACCGGGCAGTGAACATCCCGGAGTTCGTCAACGTGTCTCCGGGCGGGCTGGAGCGGATCGACCACCCGGCTACCGATTTCTATGAGCTATTCGACACGGCTGTGAAGCTCTCGGATCATAAGCAATTCGAGGCGGCGGTTGCGGCGTGG
>PMUI01000081.1 GCA_003166955.1 Acidobacterium sp. | reverse complement strand
GGGGGGTCCTTCGACTGCGCGCGGTCGACCTTCTTTCACCGCAGGAGAGAGCTATGGCCGCGCTCCGCTCAGGATGACAGTTGCAGCGCAAATTACTGGGGCGGGTTTTGGGGTTGCTGTTGTTGCTGGGTGTCGTCCTTCTTGCCGAAGAGCTTCCCCCAGAAGCCTGGTTTCTTCTTCTTTTTGTCGTCCTGGTTTTGGTCGGCGGGCTGAGTCTGGGCGACACCGGGCAGGGCCGGCACGGCTTTTGGCGGCGCAGGTTGCTGAGCGACACCTGGCGGTGGCGCGGCCTGGGCTGCGGGCTTCTGCCCCAAACCGAAGATCTTCTGAAAGAGATTGCGCTGGTCGCCCATGGAGTGATCGCAGGTGTCGGTGGGCTGCGTGCCATCGAGAAACGCGGCGGTGTAGTCCTGGGGGCAGGTGTCGTCGGCGAGGAGGTTGGTGTTTTCGTCGAGGCGAACCTGGACGACGCCAGCCGGAGGGACAAATTCTCTGGTATCAGAGTATTGCGGCAACTTCACCGCGTTTTTCATGAAGTCTGCAAAGATGGGCCCGGCAGCGTGCGCGCCCTCGAGTTTGACGTCGGTATAGTCGTCGTTGCCGACCCAGACGATGCAGAGCAGGTTGCTGGTGAAGCCCGCGTACCAGGCGTCGTGGGAGGTGCCGGTTTTGCCCGCGGCCGGGGAGGTGAAGCCCATGTTGCGGACTCCGGCGCCGGTGCCGTGTGGATTGTTGAGCACCTGCTCCATCATGCTGAGGGTGAGGAAGGCGGCGCGCGGGTCGAGCACGGGCTTGGTCTCGGGCGCGTAATCGGCGATCACGTCGCCGTTGGTAGCGCGCACCGAGGCGAGCATCCAGGGATCGATGTGCATGCCGTCGTTGGCGAAGACGGTGTAGGCGCCTGCCATTTCGAGCGGCGTGGCGTCGTAGGCGCCGATGGCCATCGCGGGAGTGCCGCGCGCGGATTTGACGCCCGCATCGCGAGCCAGCGCGGCCACGTTGTCGAAGCCGACCATCTGCGCGAGCGCGATGGTGGGATTGTTCAGCGACCGGTAGAGCGCCTCGGTGGCGGTAATGTCTCCATAGTATTTGTTGTCGAAGTCGCGGGGCGTGTAGTCCTGATTGTCGAAGGTGAAGGTGGTCTGCTGGTCGTGCAGAACGGTGACGGGTGTGAAGACCGCGGTGTTGCCGTCAGGATTGGTGAGCGGGGTTCCTGCAATGGCGGTGTTGAAGGCCGCGGCGTAGACGAACGGCTTGAAGATCGATCCGGTGGGACGATGGGAGACGGCGTGATTGAACTGGCTGATCCCATAGTTGCGTCCGCCCACCAGCGCGAGCACCTGGCCGGTATGCGGATTGAGTGCGATCAGCGCGACCTGCGGCGAGACGAGCGGCGGCGGCGTGGCGCCGGCTTTGAGCGCTGCGCGGGCGAGGCGATCGTGACGGGCCTGGACCATGGTGTCGACGCTCTTCATGCCGGCGGCCACGGCGTCCTGGGCGATCTGCTGCAGCTGCGGGTCGAGTGAGGTATAGATGCGGAGGCCCTGCACGTTGTAGTCGTTGTCGCCGAGGCGCTGGATGAGCTGATCGCGGACCAGGTCGACGAAGTAAGGCGCTTCGCCGGCGTCGAAGGCTCCGGGCTCAAGCTTGAGGGGCGCGGCTTTGGCTTCTTCGGCCTGGGCTTTGGTGATCGAGCCGGTCTCGACCATCGCGTCGAGGACGACGTTGCGGCGCTCGAGCGCGCGCTCCGGATGACGGAAGGGATTCAGGCGGCTCGGGCTCTGGATAATGCCGGCCAGCAGGGCGCATTCGGGCAGGTCGAGCTGGCGAACATCTTTGCCGAAGTAGGCCTGCGCGGCTTCGCCGAAGCCGTCGATGGAGAAGCTGCCGCGCTGTCCCAGGGGGACCTGGTTGGCGTACATCTGGAAAATTTGCTGCTTGGTGAAGCGATGCTCGAGCTGGAAGGTGATGACGATCTCGATCATCTTGCGCTTGATGTGTTTCTCGGGGGTGAGGAAGAATCCGCGCGCCAGCTGCATGGTGAGGGTCGATCCGCCCTGGCTGTAATGGCGGCTGCGGAGGTCATCGACGACGGCGCCAATCAGGCGGAAGTAGTCGACGCCGCCGTGCTGGAAGAAATGGCGGTCTTCGATGGCGGTGACCGCGGGGACCAGGTCCTTCGGCAGCTCGTCGTAGGTGACGAGGCGACGCTTGGCGCGGTTTTCGTCGGAAAGGCCGGTGACCAGCAGCGGTTCGAGTTCATAGGCGGCGAGCGCCTGGCCGTTGTCGCCGGTAATCTCGCTGACGGCGTCGTCGGAAAAGCTGATGGTCGCGCCGTCCTGCGAGTGGAACGACTGCGGCCCGGGATGAATGGTAATGGCGTGCGCATTGACGGCGTAGGTGCCCATTGGCGCCGCCGAGCCCCGGCCATCGGCGGAGTAGCCGGCCTCCTCCAGCTCACGCTGAATCTCATGGGCGGTGAGCTTTTGTCCGGGACGAACCTCCGCAGCAGCGGCGTATATCTTCGCCGTCTCGGCGAAGAGCGGAAGCTTGAGGCGGTCATCGACAATGTGGCCGTACTTGGTCCAGTAAAAACTGAAAACCATGACCCCCAGCGCGAGCACCACGCCACAGAACATGGCGGCGACGATCAGCGCCTTCTTCGCGGTAATGTGGACGGCCACGTTGGGGACCTTAACTTTTACTGCCATAACGATTCATTTGCCTTCCTACAGATATCAGACGAGCCGGGATGCGCAAACGGCCATTCCCTTTGGCCTACGCGGCGCTCGTCCTGGTTGTTCCATGCCGGGATGACTGCACGAGCTGGACCAGGCCCGATCGGCTGAAAATAAGCGCCTTAGCAGCGGCTGTAGCCGGCGCTGACGTGTTCGGGCGGACACGTTGTGTCGCTGGTGACACGCACTTTTGCGAAGCATCCACCCAGGCCAAGTCAAATCCTTTCAGTTTCGGCGGCCAGCGCACCGAGCGCATGGGCGAGCTCGGCAATGGCAACATCGCTTGCCGACGAGGTTGCGCGCGTGACGAGTTCGACCTTCCCTTCCGCGGCTTTCTTGCCGACGGTGACGCGATAAGGAATGCCGACGAGGTCCGCGTCTTTGAACTTTACGCCCGCGCGGTCGTCCCTGTCGTCCAGCAGCACATCGAAACCAGCGGCCTCAAGATCAGATGCAATTTTCTCTCCCGTGGCTTTGAGGGCCGGGTCGGCGACGTTGGTAATGGTGACGACGACGTCGAAGGGCGCGATGGAGCGCGGGAGCCAGAAGCCGTTCGCGTCGTTGCCCTGCTCGACGGCAGCGGTGAGGATGCGCTCGATGCCAATCCCGTAGCAGCCCATGATGGGCGTGACTTCTTTGCCGTTAGAGTCGAGGACGCGGGCGCCCATGCTCTCGGTATATCGTGTGCCGAGCTGGAAGATGTGGCCGACTTCGACGGCTTTGGCG
>PMUI01000056.1 GCA_003166955.1 Acidobacterium sp. | reverse complement strand
CGCAAGCGCAGAACTCAGGATGGCCGCAAGCTCCGCCGCTATCGAAAACGCTGGAAAGTGGAGCGGCGCTTTGCCTGGATGCACAACTTCCGCCGCCTCGTCACTCGATGGGAATACCACATCGAGAACTTCCTCGGCTTTGTCCACCTTGCCTGTCTTCACCTGCTGCTCAGACATTTATGAGACCAGTTCTAGTGAGAATACGAGCCTCTAACGGCCAGCAACCGGCTTCTCCACATTCGCAGCCGAGCAAGTAATAGCGGCCGCCTGCGACCACAGGTTCTGCATTGACGCCCATGAAGTATTCGTCCAAGCGACCAAGCCTGAAAAAGCTCGGCACTAAACCCGCGTAGCCGCCTGTGGGTTCATAGTGGCGAGCACGCTCAAATTCCGCGATCAGATCGGTCAAACGAACCCCATCGACTACAGGGAGAATCGAGGGCACTGGCTCATCATTCGACAGCGGCTCGATGACAAACGAAACAGTGCAGGTTTCCGGCATGACGGCAACATCCTAGCATTTCAGACTGTTTCTTCCGTCCATTCGGACTGTGTGGTCGGCATTCCGGAACAATCAGTGGAAGCCCGCCTACTCCAACGGCCGTCTCCCGTTCCCCCGCCCCGAACTCCGCTTCGCCTGCCGCCCAAAAAAGATCCCCGCCGCCAGAAACACCGCCGCAATCAGCGCGTTCGCCCAGCGCCTGGAGGGCAGCGACGTCACAACAGCGAAACTATTTATTGGGTCACGCGTCTTCTTCGACAGCGCAAGATGAACTGAAGGTTGGCAATCAGTTCCGCGCTGAGGCAGGCGTATGGGATCTGCTTTGGGTAGTCCTTCTGCTTTGGGTTTTTCTGCTCGGTTCTCTGCCCGGTTTTATGCCGCGGTCGCTTCCCTTCTGATTGCTCTCTTCGTTGTTCCCCCTGGAGCGTATGCGAAAGCGAAGCCGCTGGATGCGGTGACGGTGCACGCGCGGATCATGAAGCGCGGGATCGACAACCCTGTTGCGGTGGCTCTGAACAACGGCGTCGAACTGTGGGGCAGGATTATCGCGATCAATACCGACTCGTTCACGCTGCAGTTGTTCAACGATCCGCAGCCGGTGACGGTGAACTATGCGGACGTCGTCGACATGCGCACGGGCCCGACGCGCGGGTTCTGGATCTTCATGGGGGCGGGGATTGGGGCCATGGCGGGGCTTACGATCTGGGGCTTCGTGCACGTGCACAATCTGCAGCAGCAGAATCAGCTGCCGAATATGCCGGCGGTGCCGTAGAAAACTAGCAGGAAGCAGGAAGCAGGAAGCAGGAAGCAGGAAGCAGGAAGCAGGAAGCCGGAAGCAGGAAGCCGGAAGCAGGAAGCCTGTAGCCCGTAGACGGTAGCGCGTAGCGCAGTGCGCTCCGAAGAGACGCGCGGAAAAGGTCCGAGGATAGTAGGTCGGGTGGCTCGGTTCGCACATGCGCGGCTCCACGTTATGCTTTTGGCGTGGGGGCGAGGCAGAAATTCGAAGGCACGCTGCGGCCGGACGGCACGGGGCTGCGGTGGACGATCATCATAGTTCCGTTCGATCCGACGAAGGTGTGGCCGAAGCGGCAACGGCTGCGGGTGCGGGGCACGATCAACGGATTCGCGTTTCGGACGTCGCTGTTCAAGGCGCGGGACGGCCGCTATATTCTGCTGGTCAACAAGCGAATGCAAAAGGGCGCGGGGGTGCGGAATGGGCACGTGGCGGAGGTGGTGCTCGAGCCGGATCTGGAGGAGCGGCAGGTAGGGACGCCGCCGGAGCTGGAGAAATTTTTGCGGGAGGATCGGGCGCTGAAGAGGTGGTATGAGCAGCTGAGCGATTCGATGCGGAAGGCGATCGTCGACCAGATTGTGCAGCCGAAAAGCGCCGAGGGCCGGGCGGGGCGGGCGGAGTTGTGGGCGGAGCGGATGATGCTGGCGATGGAGGGGGAGCAGGTGACGCCACCGATTCTGGAGGTGGCGTTTCAGCGGCATGCGAAGGCGCGTGAAGGATGGGGGGCGATGACACCGGTGCAGCGGCGGGGCCACCTGCTGGGCATCTTTTATTACCAGAGCCCCGAGTCGCGGCAGAAGCGGGCACAGAAGGCGATCGAAGAGGCGCTGAAGATCGCGGGGAAGAAGAAGGCGCGGGGTTAACGGAGGCGGCACTCTTCGCTGGCTGCGCCCAGGAATTCCAGGCGGGACTTGCTCAAAGACGGGCGTTTGGGGTGATCCGGAGCCGAGGTGCGGCATGGATCAACGCTGTTCTTTGCACTATCGCCGGTGCCGCCAATGGCGAAGAAGCCAATGGCTTTGAACTGAACTGGGACGGAATGCGCGGCTTTCGGGGTCGCGGACTGGCTGGGCGCGGCCTGCAGGAGCGCGGAAAGGAGAGGGGCAAGGCCGAGTGCATTCGTATAAACAGTTTAAATTGAGCAATTTATGACGGTCTACCTGCGCGGTCGTGCCGCTTCTATTGAGGGGCTTGGGAGAGCTGACGTAGCGGGTCGGGTGGGGAGGAGAGGACGGCGGTAATCGTTGGTGTTGAATACTTTGATAATACCGAGAAGTAAAAACAAACAGTCAACTTAGCAGTTATAGTCCTCGGTGTAAGCAGAAATCTCTACAACTACAGTAGTCAGGCCCGTACAACTTTTGTTGAGGAGTACAACAGTCATGAAAATTGCCGTTAAGACTCTCGTTCTCGGAATGTGTGTTGCAGGTGCGACAGCAGCGTTTGCCACGTCGCACATCGGCACGGTCCCGATGGTCACGAGTCACCAGGCACTGGTTGGGGCGATGCCGATCCCGACCTGTAGTCCGGGTGCAAAGTGCCACGTGGCAGCGATGCCGATTCCGACCTGCAGCCCGGGTGCAAAGTGCCACCTCCTGGATGCTGCGATGCCCATCCCAACCTGCAGTCCGGGTGCAAAGTGCAAGGTCCTGGTTGCTGCTATGCCGATCCCGACCTGCAGTCCGGGCGCAAAGTGCCACTGAACTATTGAACTAAAGGCAGCCATCAGTACTACGGTAACCACGCTACCACGAAAGTGGCAGCGTGTAAGCCGTTTTGGCTGAGGAATTTGCTTGAGCCGGTAACGTGACTTCGCTATCCTCGAAGCTCTGAGAGGAAGCGATGGAGCATCTGCAGGATATTCTTATCCGGCTCGAGCCCGTACTCGTCGTTCTAGCGGCCTTTTCATTCTTCAGGTCCAAGTCCGCGCATCGGTTGCCGGCTGTGGCAACTTATCTTGTGGTGCGCCTCGCTTCGCTGGCCTACCTTGAGGTTGTTTACAACCTCGGTGGCACGATGACGACGACTTCCTCCGCGCGCTACGAGGCCTACTTCTATGGCTTCTGGGTTACCTACGTCGCTATTACAGTCTCGGTCTTCTTTGTCGTCCAGGAAGTATTCAAGCGGGTTATGGAACCCGTGCCTGGGCTTCGCCGTCTTGGACTGATGGCCTTCCGCTGGATCAGCGTGGTTTCGATCGTAGTGGCCGTTGGCGCGGTTGCGTTGCCGAACGCGATGGCTTCACACGATGCGAACAAGATCGGTCCGGTTTGCGTGCAGATGATGCGGTGCGTGAGCGTGATGGAACTTTGCCTGCTCGCGTTCCTGGCGCTTTCGATTCACTCGCTGGGCCGGTCGTTCCGCAGCCGGCTGTTTGGCATCGGGCTTGGATTCGGGGTGCAGGCGGCCACAGAGCTGATTTTCTCAGCGATTCCCTCGAGCTGCCCCGGACTCACTTCGTATCAGAACGTCTCCCAACAGGCCGTGGCTTCGATGGTACTTGTGACCTGGGCCGTGTACTTCCTGGTCCGCGAGCCGGAAGCCGAGCGCAATATGATCGTGCTGCCGCCGAGCTCGATGCTGGCGCGGTGGAACGCGCTGGCCAAGGGCCTGGGACAGATGCCCGAGCCGGTTATGGTTGGGGCGCCGACGGGCTTCTTCCTGCAGGATATTGAAGGAGTGGTCGATCGGGTGCTGGCTAAGAATCCGGTGGTTGCTCCGCGATAAGCTATTCCCTCCTCCGTCTATAAGCAAGAGCCCCGAGTTCCTCGGGGCTTTTGCTTTTGTGGGGAAGAGGTGGGTGGCTCGTTGGTTTCGAACCGAAAGGCGGGGAAGGCGCTCCTCCGCGCCATCACGCCAACGACGGGCGTGCCGGGGGGCCCGGTGTGCGCGCCGTTTTTTTTGGAACACCCATTCGACGCGCCGCCTTTCAGCGGCTTGCTCAGGGCAGGCTCTTGAACAGCTTGCGGAAACGTGGCATGGGGCGGAGTTAAGGCGGCAGTTCCAAAATGGTCCAGGACAGTACTTGCGTGTGAATTCAGAATCGAGTTCCATTGACGTTCGGTTAGTGGGGTATTCCGCTTCTTGCTATTGGGTGAACCTGGTCGCCGCTGGGTTGGGGGTGTGGTCTTTTTTTCTGCACGCTGTGGAGTCAGGCGTTGATACGGGAGTGGATTGAAGTCGTGCCCTGCCGCGCGAATGCATTTCCGGCGTTCGATTCTCGCCGGCGCAGCTTTCATCGGGGAGGTGCCAGCGATCCAAACCGAAGCAAGGGGCGCGGGAATCGCGCGAGCCCCGATGGGATCGTGTCACGATGAGTTCCGGCGCCGCCGTGCGTGATACTTCCGGTTTGGCGACAAGCCGACAGGCACTCGACGAACCGTGATCGGCTCAGTCAACTGGTTTCTACTGCGGCGCCGTCGCGGGCTTCTGATTCTGCTTCTGGTCCTGCTCCTCCTGCTGCCGCATCATGTCCTGATCGGCCTGCGCTTCGTTGGGTGTGGGTTCCGGTACGGCGATCGTCACTCCCTGCATATCGCCAGTTACATGAAGCGACTGAGAAGCGGCGCCATAAAAACGGACAATGTGGGCGCTGAACTGCGGGGGGCCCAAAACACCAGGCCGCGCAACAGGCTCATAGTCCACATCCGAAGAGAGGGGTGTCGAGAGAGTGTAGTCGCCCTCGAAGACGAAACTGAAAGTGAAGCCTGGTTCGTCCTCCGTCAGGTTTTGATACCCCGCAAGCGAGTGATCGCCGGCGCGGAGCAGGTTAACCTGGCCGCTGTTTACCACATGGCCGTCAAGCGCCGAGACGATGCTGCCCCTGATCGTATGCAGCCTGGTCATCGGCAGCAGGATGTCTTCTCCGGTGCGTTCCTCCCGCGCCTGCAGGGTGAAAGCGGCGGCGTCGGACTGGCGCGGCGTATTCCCCGAATACAGAGATAACCGCGAAGCGTGAAAGTTGTCGGAAGAGAACCCACCGGAGCCGGACGGCGAGATGTAACCCTTTGTATTGGTGAAGTCCACCAAGACCTCCACCACATACTTTCCCGGAGGCAAACCGCTGATGCGATAGTTTCCACGATCGTCGGTATGGTTCCAGGCCGCGAGAGAATTGGGCTCGGATGGGAGCGGAGACCAGGTCTCCTTTCCGCGCGTGACCCAGTGAGCCAGGGCCGTCACTACGAGGCCCGCCGCGGGCCCGCCGTCGTCATACGTGATGTTGCCGCTGACCGCGCCGCCCCGCTCGAGGGTCAGGTCCGCGGTGGCGGGCACAGCGGGTTGAACATCCACCCTCGGCAGAGAATCAAGAATCCGGTCCTTGGCGGCCTTCTGTGCCGGACCGAGAGGCGCCCAGTCTCCGTATCCGGAACGGCCTTCGGACAGGGACAGCGCGAGAAAGGGTGACACATACCCCCGGCAGGTTGCAATCACATACCAGGAGCCGGGCGCGACGTGGGTAAACGAATAACTGCCGTCAAACTGAGTCTCGACCGATGCTGTCACCGGGCCCTTGTCCTGACCGCCACTCCGGTTCGGCGGCGCATCCGCCTGCAGCGCGGCCGCCGGTTCCAGATAGACGGTCGCCTTGCGGCCGGGCGCTTTCGTGTCGTCGAGATAGATATGACCGGTGACCGTCGCGTCCGGCGCGGCCCTTTCGACGCCATCGGGAGCCTTACGGTCATTCGCTTGCTGGGCATCGCAAATTGCCACGCAGAGCAAAAAAACGAGGATCAACCAGTGCTTAGGTCCCATCGGCATCAACCGGTGTGCGAAGTATATACCGCCCTTCGTACGAAACCGCCCCTCAGCCAGATCCTCTAAGTCGATAACCTCCGTATCGCCGACAACACACCTTGTTCGCGCCGGTCGAACCGTAGATTGTTCATAGGGTTCAAGCGATGGATTCTGGCAAGAGGCTTCTATTTGTAAGGGGCTGCTGTAACCGCCACAGTTTGTCCTGGCACTTTAGGGAGGCCATCGTCTGGCGGTGACGCTTCGGGTTTCATTCTCGCTGCATAATCCGAATACCGCCTGCACTCTTTATCTCTGGGGCGATCTCCACACAGGAATTCCAAGACGAGCTAAGTGCAATGGTGATTTGATTTCACACGTGAATCCGTGCGAACAACGTGTTTCGGGTAGATCGCCGGTAAACCGGAAGTGAGCGGCTCCGTCTCCTGGCCGCTCCCGGTAATGTGCGTGAGTTTCGGTACAAGCACAAAATACGCACAGGTCAACATGAGCACAGGTCAACACGGAAACACGGCGAAGTGCCTGCGATCCAAACCGAAGCAGGGGCGCGGGAATCGCGCGAGCCCCGATGGGATCGTGGCAGGATGAGTTCCGTGCCGCCGTGGGTGATACTTCCGGATTGCCGGCCCGCTCGTCCGGAAACCGGACTTGCGGAGAAGTCGCTATTTGATGCGCACCCACAGGAGCTTATACGACGCATTCTTTCGGTCGATCACTCCGCCTTTCCCGTCCTCGCGGGGGATAAGGAGAAGGCGATCATCGCCCTGAAATTCGAACCATCGGACATTATTGACGCCGCGCAAATTTGGTGGGGTTGCGTCTTCCACGTGGTGAGTGATCGTTTGCGCTTTCAAATCGAGCGTGTAGGTGCCGTAATACGCGATGTAATTGTCGAAGGCGGCCACCTTCTCTTCGTCAGTACCGCCGGCGGGTCCGTTAACGAAGGGCTTGCGGATACCCTTAACGTCGATTTGGACAGACATCCAGCCGGATCGATCATAGGTGATGATGCCGGTAGGGTGATCATAAGCAAAGTGAAAAGTGGCATCTGTGCCCTCCACGGATACCAATCGCCAGGCTCCTACCAACTTCTCGGCCACGTCGTTTTGTCGCGGCTCAGCTGAGCGCGGCTCAGCTGAGCGCGGCTCAGCAGAGAACAATGAAACGCAAGAGAGAATCAACAAGAGGACGCAGCACTTTTTCATGACGCTGAGTGTATCGCAGCGAGATTCCTCCTCTTCGCCGCGGCAATGGCACGCAGCCATGGGTGTGCCACCTCACCTTCTCAGCATGCGGAAGCGGGTGATCGCAGGTCCAGCCGGTGAAGATCGCCGGAGCAAAAAGAGAAGGCCGGACTCGTAGGGAGTCCGGCCCTGGTTGTTGGGTTCCCTGCTGTTCGGCGGTGGTCCTTCCCCGTTCGCCGCGCCGCCTTGCCGGCGACTTGCTCAGGGTCAGGATTTCGCCTCCGGACCCCCGTCCGCTCACGCCCGGAACGCGGCTCAAGTTACTCGGCGGCGATGCTTGCGGAAACGCAGCATGGGCGAGTTCAGACGGCAGTTCCAAAATGGTCCAGGAGGGGTACTTGCGGGTTAACTCAGAACCGAAATTCCATTGATATTCGGTTGGAAATAGATTCCGCTTCTTGCTATGGGGTGAACCTGGTCGCCGCTGGGCCCGGGGGGTGGTTTCCTGGGGGTGGTTTCCTGGCCCTGGTTCCTGGGTGGTGCGGTGAATTACTCGGCGGCGATCGCTTCGACGGCTACATAGCGGCCGGTGCGGCCACGGTTGATGAACTTCACGCGGCCATCGATTTTTGCGAAGAGGGTGTCGTCGGAGCCGCGGCCGACGTTGAGGCCGGGCTTGAGTTTGGTGCCGCGCTGGCGAACGATGATGGATCCGCCGGTGACGACCTGGCCGGCGAAGATTTTGACGCCGAGGCGCTGGGCATTGGAGTCGCGGCCGTTTTTGGAGCTGCCTAAACCTTTTTTGTGTGCCATTCGATTTCCTCAGGGGCTCAAGCCCCAAATCTCTCAACTCATCCTTACGGCACGGCTGAAGCCGTGCCCCTTCAAACCTGCGATGCGTGCGGCACGGCTGAAGTCGTGTCCTAATACAAAACCAAAACCCGACTCGCCGGGCCTGAAGGCCCCCGTTGAGAACTGCTGTATTCCCCGGCCTGAAGGCCGGGGCTTTTACCGTCGTGCCGCTCGCGCGGCACCAAAATGCAAGTCTACTTCCGACGATCCGCTGTTTCCCTAATCGGTTGGCGTCTTGCCCTGATACAAAACGGGCTTCACGCATTCCAGCTCGACTAGGCGGTGTAGGTGTTGCCGTCGACCTGAATTTCGCTGATGCGCACCTGGGTGAAGCCCTGGCGATGACCCTGGAGCTTCTTGTATTGCTTCTTGCGCTTGAAGTGGAAGACGAGGATCTTGTTGTCGCGACCCTGGCGAACGACGGTGCCGAGGACCTTCGCCGATTGCGGCTTGACGAGCGAGCCGGATTCGCCGGAGAAGCCGAGGACGTCGCCGAATTCGACTTTGCCGTCTTCGCCTGCAGCGAGGCTCTCGACGTTGACGAGGTCGCCGGGGGAGACCCGGTACTGCTTACCACCAGTGCGGATGACCGCGTACATAATTCCTCCGGCGCCCGGGGTGAGACTCCACCGAAACGGCGGGCGCGATAACAAAACTCGAGCTGGGCGGAAACTGTGCTTCAACTCCGGCGGAAAGCGGCTGGAGGGCCCCGGAGACACGCGGGACAGGCAGAATCGCCAAACCTGTTTAGTTTATCGGGATTGGGTAAGTGGGTCAATTGCGGGAAGCTGGAAGGCGAGCAAGAAGCGAGCGCGGGGAGGAGTGGCCATGGCTAGCCAGGGTTCTCAAGACCAGGCTACAGGTTGAGGCGGGGCGGAGCGAAGGCGCGGTCGCGGGCGGTGGTGAGGACGGTGATGTCGTCTTCCTGCCCGAAACTCTGTGCGGCGAATGCGAGGCCGGCGGCGGTGGTGCGCGTGTTCAGCATTTCTGTGATGCGGTCGAAGCCGAAGAGATGACCCTTGCCATCTTTGGCTTCGGCGACGCCGTCGGACATCAGCATGAGGGAGTCGCCTTCGGCAAGATGGAAGCGGAGGACGGAGAAGGTGGCGCCGGGAATTGCGCCGAGCGGCAACGCTCCTTCGATGGGCAGTTCTCTGCCGTTGACGTAAGGCGGCAGATGGCCGGCGTTGACGAGAACGGAACTTCCATCGCGCTCGATGTGGAGCGCCAGGCAAGTAACGAGGCCCCGGCCCTGCAGGCGTTCGTTCAGGAGGGCGAGAATCTTTTCCGGATCGGTGGTGAAGGTGGCGGCGGTGCGGGTGGCGCCGACGATGAGCGTGGCCAGCATTCCGGCGTGGAGGCCCGGAGATAAGGAGGAGACAAGTCACCCGGATGGCGAAAGCGACGAGTGCGGGCGCGGATGCTATCTACAGGCCTGCTTGGTTTTGAAATGGTGGGCTCGGTCGCGGGCTACGGTTAGGTCCGTTCGTTTGGGGTCGCTGAGGCGGAGGTTGAGGGCTCCGCCGGGTAGGGTGGAGACTTCCGCGATCCAGGAGAGATTGACGATGGTGGCGCGGTGGATGCGGAAGAATTTTTTGAGGTCGAGTTTCTTTTCCAGTTGGGCGATGGTGTGGTCGACGCAGTGGGGTTTGCCTTCGGAGACGGCCCAGGTGAGTTTGTCTTCGGCGTAGAAGTGGGTGACGCGGTCGAGGTTGAGGAACCAGAGGCGGTCGCCGAGGCGAGAGGCGATGCGGTCGGGGTAGTCGGGCGTCGCGTCGTGGAGGGAGTTGGCGATTTGTTGGAGGAGGGTTTGCAGGTCGGGTTGGGTTGGGGCGGACTGGGGCTGGGTGTCGACGGAGGCCTGACTTAAGGCTCGGAGGCGCTCGACTTTATCGAGAGCGCGGGTGAGGGCTTCGGGCTCGATGGGCTTGAGGAGATAGTCGACGGAGTTAACGCCGAAAGCCTGGAGCGCGTACTGGTCCCAGGCGGTAGTGAAGATGACGATGGGCTGGGTGGGGAGGCGGGCGAGGACTTCGAAGCCGTTGAGGCGGGGCATCTGGATGTCGAGGAAGCAGAGGTCGGGTGGATTGGCGGTGAGGGCGGTGACGGCCTCTTCGGGTTTGGTGGTTGCGCCGAGGACTTCGACGCGGCCGGTTTGCGCGAGGAGGCGGCGGAGGCGGTCGAGGGCGAGGGGTTCGTCGTCGACGAGATAAGCGCGGAGGGTCATGGGCGTGGGACGACCATTTCAACGATGGAGGCGTTGTCAGAACCGGGACCGGGGCGGAAGACTTTGAGGGTGGCGTCTTCGCCGAAGAGGGCGTCGAGACGCTGGACGAGCTTGTCGAGGCCGTGGTTGGCGGGGATGGCGGCGAGGTCGAAGCCTGGGCCTGAGTCGCGGACGTCGATGTGGACGGTGCCGTTGTTGCCGGCTGCGGCGGTGATGAGGATGGCGCCGCCGTTGGGCTGCGGGGTGATGCCGTACTTGACGGCGTTTTCGACGAGGGACTGGATGGACATGGGTGGGACTTTGGTTTCGGCGAGGGCGGCGGGGACGTCGATGGTGGCGTGGAGTTTTTCGCCGAGGCGAACGCGCTCGATGTCGAGGTAGCTTTCGACGAGGGCGAGTTCCTGGCGGAGGGGAATGAGGGAGTGGGAGCTGGTGTCGAGGGAGGCGCGGAGGAGATTGGCGAGGCGGCCGACGATTTGCTCAGCGCGGGCGGGGTCCTGAGGGATGAGGGCGCTGATGGAGTTGAGGGTGTTGAAGAGGAAGTGGGGGTGGATCCAGGATTCGAGGGAGCGGAGGCGGGATTCGGCGGCAAGCTTGCGGGTGCGCTCTTCGGATAATTCTTTTTCGTGGAGCTGGTGCTCCATGAGGTGCACACGGGCGAGGAGGGATCCGTGGGTCATGGCGCCGAGGCCGAAGACGAGGGCGAGGGGCATGGCGATGCGGAGGGAGTGGAAGTAGTCGAGCCAAAAATGCTGGGATGCGGAGAAGCCGAGGGCCGTGAGCAGCGCCTGGGCCAACAGGCAGCCGCCCGCGGTGAAGAGAACGATTCCGGGAATCAGCACGGTCCACTGCGGAACCCTGGGGGCGGCAAGTCTTTCGACCAGCCAGCCGAGGAGAAAGAGGGCGAGAATGCTGGTGACGTTGGCGTAGACAAAGGTGAAGGCCAGGGTTTGCAGAATGGAGCGGGCGTTGTGGACCGGAGTGGTTGCGAACACGATCAGGCCCACTAACGCCACGGCAGCGTTGGTCCACAGCAGCGAGAACGCCCATTTGTTTTTGAAGGGAGCTGTGGCGGCGGTCATCGCATTGCGTCCTTAGTTCTTTGCGTTCGTGGCTGAGTTTGCGGATGCGGTGAGAGGCGCGCTGATGGGGGTGAAGTTGCCGATGCGGAAGACGCTGACGAGCTGTGGGGTGTCCTGACCGGGTAGCTTCATCTCTCCGTTGACCTCTTCATAGAGGGTGGCGTACTCGATCTGTTTGGTGGCGAGGGAGACCCAGATTTCTCCCCAGTAGTCGCTGCGGGCATTCATGGTCATGCCACCCATGGCGATGGTGACAGGGTTGAAGAACGCGCGGTAGTCGATGAGGGCGCAGTCCTGGCCGTTGCGCTGGGAGCGGCCGACCCACTCGAGGACTACATCACGGTTGCGGAATGTTCCCACGTCCGGCAACTTTACGTCCTGGTCTTTGTCGATGTGCAGAGGCTCGTTCAGCTTGAGCTGGTCGAAGTAATTCTGGCCGAAGAGCTCGAACATGCCGGTATCCCAGACGAGGTTACGCTCCATGATGGCGGTGGGGGGAAAGGATTTGAAGAAATCGGGGGACATGGTTGCGCCGATGTCGTTGCGATAGCGTAAGCCTTCCATGAAGTCGAGCTTCGGGGTGGTGGGGAACGGCGCAGTGGCGCCGTCGACTTGCGCGTCGACGACGTTTTTCCACTGGACTTCGTTGTTGGGGAGGCCGCGGGTATAGTCGGCGGTGACCTGGTGGCGGTGGACAATCTCGCCGGTGCGGTTGGCGGTGTAGTAGGTCACGTCGAAGTGATATGTGCGGGGGCCCAGGTCTTTGACGGCGGTTGCGTGGGGCAGGTCCCAGGTTTGGGGTGAGGGCGATTGCGCGCGGAGGGGCTGGGCGAGCAGCATGGACGCGGCGCAGACGATGAGGGAAACGAAGTTCGTTTTGAAGAACATTGGATTGGTCCTCCCAATGCGGAGAGTGTGGCACTGGGGGCGCGCGGGGGCACGGGGTTTGCGACCGAGGGTGGGAGTTTTGGATGGGTGGTTGGTTGGGGCGGATGAATGGTGGCGGCTTCCCTGCACCGGGCGGCGGATCCAACCTAAGGAACCTCTGATTAAGCCTTTGAGAGCCGTCCTTCAGGGGCTAAAGACCATTTCTCACTGATGTTTACGGCACGGCTAGCTATGCCCCTTCAAAGCTGCGCGCCGAAGAGCCGGAGAAAGGCCAAACAGCTTGCGGAAAAGTGCATGGGCGGAGTTGGGCCTGTGCTTTTTTCCCAAAATGGTTCAAGACAGTACTTTCGGGGTAAACGCAGGATCGATTCGCATTGACTTTCGGGTGGGAGGAGAGTCCGCTTCTTGCTATTGGGTGAACCTGGCCGTCTCCACGTTGGGGGTGTGATTTTTCTACAAGCTGTGAAGCCGTGCCCCTTCAAAACAGCGGCTTACTCAGAGTTTCCCTAACGGGGGCTGGGCGCGCAGACACCCGCGACTTCGCTGGAGTCTGGATTCGCAAAGTATCGGCGCTGGAAATACAGGGCCAGGTTCACGAGGGCGATCATCACGGGAACTTCGACCAGAGGCCCGATGACCGCGGCGAAGGCTGCACCGGAGTTGATGCCGAAGACCGAGACGGCCACGGCGATTGCCAGCTCGAAGTTATTCGAGGCGGCGGTGAAGGCGAGCGTGGCGGTCTTCGAATAGTCGGCGCCCAGCTTGCGCCCCATGTAGAAGGACACGAGGAACATGACGACGAAGTAGATCAGGAGCGGAATCGCGATCCTGAGCACGTCCAGCGGGAGACGCACGATGTAGCTGCCCTTCAGCGAGAACATCACTACGATGGTGAAGAGCAGGGCCAGCAGTGTCAGGGGGCTGACGCGCGGAACAAAGCTGCGGTCGTACCATTCGCGTCCCTTCGCACGTACGAGCACGGTGCGCGTGAGGAAGCCGGCGATGAAGGGGATTCCGAGATAGACGAAGACGCTGCGGGCGATCTCACCGATGGAGATCTTGACGACCGCGCCGTGTAATCCAAACCAGCGCGGCAGAACGGTGATGAAGACCCACGCGTAGACGGAATAGAAGAACACCTGGAAGAGCGAATTGAAGGCCACCAGTCCGGCGGCGTATTGCGTGTCACCCTTCGCCAGTTCGTTCCACACGATCACCATGGCGATGCAGCGAGCCAGGCCAATCATGATGAGACCGGCCATGTACTGGGGATAGCCACGCAGAAAGATAATCGCGAGGGTGAACATCAGGATGGGTCCGATCAGCCAGTTCTGCAGCAGAGAAAGGCCCAGCACGCGCTTGTTGCGGAAGACCTCGTGGAGTTCCTCATAGCGGACGCGGGTGAAGGGCGGATACATCATGAGGATCAGGCCCGCCGCGATGGGAATCGACGTGGTGCCGACGCTGAAGCGATTGAGAAACGGCACGACTCCGGGGGCCAGCCAGCCCAGCGCGACGCCGAAGGCCATGGCGGCGAAGATCCATCCGGTGAGGTAACGGTCGAGAAACGACAGACGACTTTTTTTCAACTGGGTTTCCTTCCCCGGATTGCTACGAGCGACCGATGGTGTCGATTTCGCGTTTGATGGCCAGTTGATCGAGGGTGCCGAGCGGCAGGGACAGGAACAAACCTATCCTGCGGTCGAGCACGACGAAGGCATCGCGAAAAGCGCGCGCGATCTCCTCCGGCGGGCCCTTGACGGCTGCCGGATCGGGGATGCCCCAGTGCGCGGTCATCGGCTGGCCGGGCCAGTATGGGCATTGCTCCTTCGCAGCGTTATCGCAGACGGTGAAGACAAAATCGAGCTTCGGCGCTTCTGGCACCGCGAACTCGTCCCACGATTTGCTGCGGAGGCCGGTGGTCGATAATCCGGAGGATTCGATCTGGGTCAGCGCCTCTGGGCGCGGTTGACCGGAAGGATGACTGCCCGCGCTGTACGCCGTGAAACGCCCTTTGCCGCGGTGGTTGAGAATCGCCTCGGCCATGATGGAGCGGGCGGAGTTGCCGGTGCAGAGGAACAGGACGTTATAGTGACTGGGCATCGGTTACTCCTTTGCCTCGGCCTTGACAGGGGCGCAGCAGCCTGGGGCGCAGCAGGGCTGGACTGCATTGGCTTCTGGTTTTGCGGCTCGGATGAAGGCGCTGAGGAACTTGCCTTCAATCTGCGGGGCGATGGTGTCGACGTCGATACCGGCTTCGGTGAGGAACTGGCGAGCATCTTCGATGTTGTAGGTTCGGGTGGGCTCGACGGAGATTGCGGCGAAGCCGGCGGCGGTGAGGCGGGCGCGGTAGTCGTTTTCCTCGAGGGCACCGGCGATGCAGCCTGCCCAGAGCAGCATGCTTTCGCGCACGGCGGCGGGGACCTCGCCGCGGACGACGACATCGGAGACGGCGAAACGGCCGCCGGGACGGAGGACGCGAAAGGCTTCGCGGAGGACGCGGTCTTTGTCGGCGGAGAGATTGATGACGCAGTTGGAGATGATGACGTCGACAGAGTTGTTGGGGAGGGGGATGTTTTCGATTTCGCCCTTGAGGAATTCGACGTTGTGGACGCCGGCCTGGCGCTGATTTTCACGGGCGAGGGCGAGCATTTCGTCGGTCATGTCGAGGCCGTAGGCTTTGCCGGTGGGGCCGACGCGGCGGGCGGAGAGGAGCACGTCGATGCCGCCGCCCGAGCCGAGGTCGAGGACGACTTCGCCGGGGTGGAGTTCGATGAGCGCGGTTGGATTGCCGCAGCCGAGGGAGGCCAGGGCAGCCTTCTCGGGGATGAGGCCCTTTTCGCCGTCGCTGTAGAGGTTGGTGGTGATGGGGTCGCAACAGCGGAGGGCGGGGTCGCAGCAGGCCTGGACATTGGTGTTTTCGGCGACGGCGCGGGCAGCGGTCGAGTATTTCTGTTTTACTTCTTCGCGGATTTCGGATGCTGTTGACATTGCGGGGCCCCCTTCATATATGTCAATCCGAATGTATGCTCGTCGGACACATCTGTCAATACGTATATTTCAGGCGTATATTTCCGGGTATGGGGAGAACGGCCAAGACCTTCGATCTGGCGCGGATGTTTGCCGCGTTCTCCGACCGCACGCGCCTGCGGTTGCTGAATCTGATGAATGGCCGCGAGGTGTGCGTGTGCTATTTCGTGGAGATTTTGGGACAGAGCCAGCCGAAGATCTCGCGACACCTGGCGTATCTGCGGAATGCGGGAATGGTGAAGGCGCGGCGCGAGGGGAAATGGATGCACTATAGCCTGGAGACGCCAGCGGATGCGGGAGCGGCGGCGATTCTGCGAACGACGCTCGAGAGTCTGAAGGCGGATCGCGGGATGCAGTCCGATCTGGTGCGGCTGGGCAGGGCGTGTTGCGAGCCGCAGCGGCTGGTCGCGCTGCAGGGAGCGCCGGTGCCTGCGAAGTTGGGGGCGAACGCGGTTTGAGTTTTACTGCCTCCGCGGCGTTCAATCCCCGGGAGGCGGAGTTTTTGAGGCGCGGAGTTTCCAGAGGAGTTGTCGAAGAAGGCTGAGCCACTCACGCAGGTCGGGCGGAGTGAGGGCGAGGTGGCGCACCAGACGGCGGAGCTTCTCTTCTATTGCGGCTTCCGCGGCGCGATGCGGGTAGCCGTTGATGGACAGAGCTTCCAGCAGGAGAGCGATGAGGCGCTCTCTTTCCTGGGCGGTAGCGATGGGCGGATGATCCAGGGCGGGCGTGCCGGGGGCTTCGTCTGCGGACTCCGCGGGCGTCTGGCGAATGAGCTCGTACATGACGATGGCGACCGCCTGGCCGAGGTTCATGGAGGGGTGGCCGGTTCGGGTGGGAATACGGAGCAGGAGCTGGCAATGGCTCAGATCGTGATTGGATAATCCGACCTTCTCCGATCCGAAGAGGAGCGCGACTCTGGAACCGGCGCGGAGGTGGGCGCGAACGACTTCGGCGCCGGCTTGCAAAGGGTAGAGCGGCTCCTGGAGGTCGCGCCGGGCGCCGCCGGTGGTGCCGACGACGAGCGAACAATCCGCGACGGACTCAGCTAGCTGGTCAAACTGCTCAGCTGCGGTGAGGACCGGCTCGGCATCGACGGCTGACTTCGCTTCCCGAAAAGCCACGGCGTAGGGATGAACCACGCGCAGGTGGGGAAATCCGAAGTTGGACATGGCGCGGGCGGCTGCGCCGATATTGAGCGGGTTGCGGCTGTTGACCAGGACGACGCACAGACGATCTTGTTCTGCGGGGGTCAGCACGAAAAGTCATTTTAAGTTGCCGAGTGTGGCCGGAGATGAGATAAGACGGCAAGCGCCTTATCTCATCTCCGGACTCTCTTCTCCGGACTCTGTGTCCGGACTCTTGTTTTCGGGCTCTCGTTTGCTGGCTGAGTCGGATCGCGCTCTAGTGGCGCCGTCCGCCACCACGGCCGCCGCGATATCCGGGGAGGGCGTGTTCACCGCCCGCATCATGGCCGGCATCGCCGATGTGGCCTCGTCCGTCGCGCGCCTCATTGCCGTGGAAGTGGTTGAACTGCTCCTCGCCGCGACCCGGCAAGGGACCGTTGTACCCGTGGTGAGGATCGTAGCGGTTGTCGACATGGCCGTAGAAACCGGGATGGCCGTGGAACCAGGGGCCGGCTCCGATGAACACTCCGCCGACATACCAATCGGGCCCATAGTAGCCGTAGGGAGCGCAGTCGTAGGGAGAATAGTCGAAATAGCCGTAGGGGCAGCCGGGGGGCGCGCCGATGTCGACGCCGACGGCAACCTGGGCCGGGGCGTGTAACGGCGCCACGAAGGCACAGCTCAGCAAGAGAGTTGCGAGAGCTGCGAAAACAAGGGCTCTAACTTTGGACATGGTGTCTCCTTGATTCACTCAGAGCTTTGATGCACTCAGGGGTGCGAAATGAGGCCGGTTCTATTGCCGGTGCACAGTTTTAATCCCGGAATCCGGGTCAGAGGCCGAGTTCGCGGGCGGCGAGGGCGGTGCCTTCGACACGGGCGCGAATCTTGCTGAAGGCGGTGTCGCGGGCGGTGGAGGTGTCGTCGGCAAAGGGCGAGAAGCCGCAGTCGTCGGTGGACCCGAGACGCGCGGGGGGCAGGACGGAGGCGGCCTCGAGGATGCGGTCGCGGACCTGAGACGGGGTTTCGATGACCGGGCTGATGGGGTCGATAACGCCGATAAAGACGATGTGGGTTGGGGCCATGACTTTTTTGACGATGGCGAGGATGCGTTTGCGGTCGGGCTCGCTGGCCATCTGGAGAAAGAAGCGGCCGACGCTGAGGTGGAAGAGGTCAGGGAGGAGGCCGGCGTAGTCGATGTCGGCGCTATGGGTGAAGTCGTGGTCGCCGCCGGGGCAGACATGCACGCCGATGCGTTGGCGCTCGGCGATGCTGAAGCGGTCGAGGACCTGGTTGTTGAGGTCGATGAAGCTGCGCAGGAGACTGCCGGAGGGATCGAGCTTGAGGGAGAGGCGGCCTTCGGTGAAGTCGATCTGGACGGAGTCGGCGCCGGCATCGAGTGCGCCGCGGATGTCAGAGGCGGCTTCGTCGATGAGATCGGCGGTGAATTGCTCGCGGGAGTAACCGGGGATGCCGGAGCCGGGGTAGAGGAGGCTGAGGGCGGAAGCGGAGATGACGGCCTGCTTGAGCGGGCGTTTGGTATAGGTGCGCGCGGCTGTTACAAATGCCCCGGCATGCTGGCCGTAGCGGAAGGGTCCGGCGGTGAGGCGCGGCAACTGGCGCGTGTGGCCGTCGGCGAAGGAGATGACGACGCCATCGGGGGCGAGATTGGTGAGACCAGCGAGAGGATAGGTGGCGAAGCTGGACTTGGTCTGTTCGCCGTCGGTGATGACGGGGGATCCGGTCTGCTCGAAACGCTGGATGGTGTCGCGGAGCGCGGCGGCGTAGGCGTCATCGAGGGATTGCTGACTGATGGTACCCGCGTGGAATCCTGTAATTGCCTGCAGGAGCGAAGCTGGACGGGGAATGCTGCCGATGGGTTCGGTGATCATTGCTGGTTCCCTGCTCCGGAGGTTGGACCCCGGCGGTTGGTGGACTGGGTACTTCGAAGGTCCGGAGAGGCCGGTCTGGGGACCGGCCTCTCCGGGGAGAAAAAGCTAGAACGAGGGACGGTGCTGCGCCCGGAATGGAACGAGGGCAGTACTTTCGGAACTGATTGCGAGTGGATGCATCTGGATCACCGAGTGGAAAGGGATCACGCTCCTTGCTATGGGTGAACCTGGCGCTCGTTGGATTCGTGGTTTTTCTGCAAGCTGTTGAGCTTGTGTTGCGGCCAATGTTAACCGGAACACAAACTCAACACCATCGACGGGACAAAAACTCAGCCAACATGTAATTTCAGCGAATCGTTTTGACGGAGAACACTACTGGGGTACTGGCTTTGGACTGTAGCTGTTGAGATTCGCGGTTGTCTTCGGCCCAGGGATGGAGACGATCACCCTTCGATGGGTGGGCATTTGGTGGGGGAATTGGGAGGGAGCCGTTCTAGCCCTTGTCGCTGCAGGTCGTTTTTCGGTGTGTAAGTTTGCGGGCTGGGCTCTTCGGGTTCGCCACTTTGGGGGCCTGAAAGACAGCCCGCTCCAGCCGTTCGAAATTCTTCAGAATGAGTATGGTGAGGCGTGTGGCTGCGAAAACGGGCCGCGCGGTGTGCGGACAGGCCCGATTCTTGCCAGAGGATTCCGGCGATGCGGTTGGGCGCTCTCCAACGTCCTGTCTGCGGAAGTTCATTCAATAATTCAGCGACTAACAGCGTATGCAAAACAGCCCGCAGGGGCTAAAGCCCGGTTGATTTGAGTCCGGTTTTCGGCATGACTTGAAGTCATGCCCTGATACAAAAGCGCCTCTCGACCCCATTAACTACGTAGTTAATATGCACGGCTTCGCGCCCCCACAGCCCCCGTAGAATCAACGACATGCTGGGGGCTTGACCCCCCTGTTTCGTCAGACGTTCAGCTTCCGGATAAGCGCGGTGAGGCGTATGGCTGCGGAAACGGGCCTGCGCGGTGTGCGGACAGGCCCGATTCTTGCCGGAGGATTCCGGTGATGCGGTTGGGCGCTCTCTAGAAGGAGAGACGACCGCTGAGCTGGATTTCGCGGCCTGGGGTTGTGACTTCTGTGATGCTGCCGAAGTTGGCGGTATTCACGAAGCGGTTGGGGGTGCCGAGGTTGGTGTGATTGAGGGCGTTGAAGAACTCGGCGCGGGCTTCGAAGCGGGCTTTTTCGGCGACGCTGAATTCACGGACTACGCCGAGGTCCATGCTCTGGAGGTTGGGGCCATAGACGGAATTGCGGCTGACGTTGCCGAAGGTGTAGGCGGGCGGCGCAGCGAATGCCGTCGGGTTGAACCAGGTGGTGGAGTTCCGCGTGCCTGGGCCGAAGATTTTGTTGCCGGTGACATTGGCGCGGATGGGATTCTCGCCGACGACGGTGCCGGCGTTGGCTGTGTCGCCAAAGACGTTGATGGTTTCAGGGAAGCCGGTTTGCGCCTGGTATTCTATGGAGCCGCGCCAGTTGCGGGTGACGGCGCGTTCGAAGTAGTTGGATCCGAGAGGCGCTGAACTGCCTACGGCGCTGAGAGCGAAGCGTTGGCGGACATCACAGGCGGGACCTTTTTCCGCGTCGAGGTCGTAGTTGTTCTGCGGGGTGGCGGGCTCGAACATGGGCGAACGGAAGTCGGGAGCGTTGTCGAGAGCTTTGGCGAAGGTGTAGTTGGCGAGGAAGCTGAGGCCGTGGGCATAGCGGCGGCGGACGTTAACGTAGCCCGCGTCATACCAGCTCTGCGCGGTGTTTTCGAGCAGATTCATGGTGCTGACTGGAAATGTGGTGCTGGCAACCGTGGTGGTTGAGGGGAAGGTGGTGTTGGGGACGAAGCTGATCTTTGGGAAGGGGCGGCGGGGCTGAATGAGTCCCGCACCGGGCTGCGCGTCGTTGACGAGGTGCGAACGCTGGAGATGGAAGCCGCCCGCGCCGAGGTAGCCGACTTCGAGGGTGGTCTGGGTGCCGAGCTGTTTTTCAAGCGAAGCGCTCCACTGCTGGATGTACTGCGGCGGGGCGTGGAGCTGGAGTCCGGTGAAGCTGACGACAGTGGTGCCGAGGACCGGGGTTGGGAAGTTGAGCGTGGTGATGCTGGGAATGTAGGGATCGCTCTGCGAGGTTTCGGGGAAGACGTAGGGGACGTTGTGGCGCTGGTTGCACCAGGTGTTCATGTCGACGGGCGTGTAGAAGACGCCGTAGGCGACGTGGGCGACCATGCCGAGGTGGGGCAGGGCTTGCGCCAGGCCGAGGCGAGGGGCAAAGCGGGCGTAGTTGGGATACATGAGGCCGCGCGGGTATCCATTTTGGCCGCCGATGAAGACCTGAGGAGTGCCGTTGGTGAAGACGAGGTTGCTGTTGGTGAAGTCGACGTCGATGAGGGGAGCCATGTACTCATAGCGAACTCCGTAGTTCAGGGTGGTGTTGGAGCTGAGCCGCCATGCGTCCTGGGCGTAGCCGTTGGCGTACCACTGATGGAGGTTCATTTGGGGGACACCGGCCTGGCCCTGGCGGGCGGCGGGGAGACCGAGGAGGAAGCTGGCGAGGGCGGAGCCGGTTCCATCATTGAGAGCGTCCTGGGTGGTGTAGCCGTTGGTGTACTGATAGTAGCCGCGGTTCTGGAAGAAGCCCCACATGGGCCAGATGAACTTCTGATAGACGCCGCCGAATTTGGTGCTGTGGCGGCCGAGCTGCCAGCTGAGGGAGTCACGGCCTTCGATGACGGTGTCCCAGGCTTTCATGGGGGTGGCGAGGTAGTTGTCGCCCAGTGGGGAGTATCCCTGGACGTTGAAGTAAGGCGCGCCCCAGGCTTTGGGCCCGCCGAAGCCAGTGCCGGTGAGGCCGAGTTCGTCGACGATGTCGTTTTTGTTGGCGCTTTCGGTGGTGTGGGACATGGCGAGGCGGGAGGCGGCGACGGAGGCAACATTGACCATCCGCGCGGAGATGACGCGGGACCAGCCGAGGGTTCCCTGCTCGGAGAAATTGTCGTGATAGAGGCCGAAGCCGGGGAGGCCTTCGGGCATGAAGCCGTCCTCGGTGCCGGCGGAGTAGCGGGCGAAGGCGGTGTCGCCGCTCGAGAAGTTGTGATCGACGCGGAAGGTTCCCTGATCGTCAAACATGCGTTCTTTGCGGGCGTCGAGGTAGTTATTGGCGTCGTTGCCGGCGCCGATGACGGTGGGCTGGCCCATCATGGTCATGCCGCCCATGTTCATGGAGTTGGGCAGGGGCGTGTATTTGTTGAGCATGATGGAGGCGGCCTTCGTAAGGCGGCTGGGGGGAATGACATTCAGGACGCCGTTGTAAGAGAACTGTTGGCGGATGTACTGAGGATTGGTTTTGCTGGGCGGGAGGCTGGGGTTGTAACTGGGGTTGGGCTGGGTGGTGTTGGGGTCGTAGATGTTGACGCCGCTCTGGCTGAAGTCGCCGGAATCCTCGGCGGCGGTGGGGACGGTGTCGACCATGGTCATCAACTCGACGCTGTGCAGGGCTTCATAGTTGGCGAAGAAGAAGGTTTTGCCGGCATGCCAAATGGGGCCGCCTAACGCAGCGCCGAAATTATTCTGAACGAGGAAATTGGAGCCGCCCATCTGATTGAAGGAGTGGGCATCCAAAGCACCGTTGCGGAGGAACTCATAGGCGGTGCCGTGGAAGTGGCTGGATCCGGAGCGGGTGACGACGTTGATCTGGCCGCCACCGGCACCGCCCATGTCGGCGGAATAGCTGCCGGTTTCGACCTGGAACTCCAGCACGGCATCAGGGGAGGCGCTGAAGTTCTGGGTGCTGAAGGTGGGGTCGGTGTTGGTGGCGCCATCGAGGAGGAAGTAGTTAGCGTTGGGGCGATTGCCGCCGATGCTGACGGCGGAACGCTGGCCGGGGCGCCAATAGAGGGAACTCATATCGCCGGTGGCCGCGCCGTGACTGACGTGGGCGCCGGGGACGGTGAGGACCAGGTCGATCAACATGCGTCCGTTGAGGGGGAGCGAGTCGACGGAGCGCTGATCGACGACCTCGCCGATGCTGGCGTCCTGGGTTTTGAGCAACTCGCCATTTGCGGTGACGTTTACGGTTTGCGACTTGCCGCCGACGATGAGGTGAACGTCGATGGCGGCCTGCTGGCCCACTTCGAGGTTGATGGTCTGTTTTGCCTCGCGGAAACCAGTGCTCTCGACGACGAGGGTGTACGCGCCTGGCTGTAAGCCGGCAATTTCATAGATGCCGGTGGAGTTGGAAGACGCAACACGTTCGGCGCCGGTGTCCGGCTCGGTGAGGTGCACGCGGGCGCCGACAACGGGGAGATTTTGCGGATCGAGAATCGAACCGCGGACTACGGCGTAATTGCTCTGCGCATGGGTTGCGGGCACGATGGCCAGAAAGGCCGCCAGGAAACAGGCACAGATCGCAAGAAACTTCGTCATCACAGGTCTCCAGAAAGAGCAGCAAATCCCGCGCGTGGCGCGCGCGGAGGGTTGGATAGTGCACGTCGAATGCGTACTGGCTTCACGCGTGTTTTCGCGGAATCAACGGAACGATGACAGAAGGAATTCAGCGAGAGCCAGTCGATCTGCAATCCGGGGAACCGTTTAGCGCGAAAGCATGGTGTCGTGCTGACTCTGGACTATATCTGCAGGCCTTACTGTTGTCTTCGATCCGGAGATGGGCGGAAACATCCACCGATGGGTTGAGTTCCTCGACCGCGCGCCCCTGGTTCGGGAGGTGCTGGCGTGGGTGACGGGTTTTAGAAGCTGGCGCCGCCGATGTTGGGTTGGTTGCTGAGGATTTCTTTGCCGCCGCTGCGGCCGATGACATACGCATCGCCGGGGAGGGAGGGGAGGGTCTGGGGAGTGGTCCAGAGCCAGACGCGGGCGGGACCCTGCCAGAGTCCGCAGAGGGCGGCGGAGTCGATGAAGAAGGCGGGCGGGGTGGGAGGGCCCATGGTCACGGTTGCGGTGAGTTCGCTGCGGAGCTGAATTTTTTGCGTGCAGGGAGTGGGAGCTGGAGAGGATGCGGTTGGGGAGTTGAGGAGGAGCACGGGGTGCTCGATGTAGAAGACGAAGGAGGAGGCGCTGTCGAGGGAGCCGTTGACGATGACGAGGTCGGCGGGGCGGACTTCGGGCTTGATGGCTTCGGCGAGGATGGCGGAGGAGAGGACGGGGGAGAAGGTATTGAGGGCGAGGTGCGCGGCGATGAGGAGGGCGACGATCATGCCGGCGAGGAAGCAGTTGGCCATGCGGGCGTTGTCGCGGAGGCGGTAGAAGAGGCAGGCGGAGACGCCAACGAGGATCGCGAGGAGGGCGATCCAGAGGGGGGCGCGGAAGAGGCCCATGGCGGGGCGGGTGAAGTCGAAGAGGAAGCCGAAGAAGACGGCGTGATGGCCGGCGTTGGGGCGGAGGAGGGTAGCGATGTCGACGCCGGGCGCAGGGCGCGGTGCAGCGATGAGGAACCAGGCGACGAGGGCGGCGGCGGCGAGGCCGATGAAGAAGAGGATCCACGCGGCGATGCGGCCCTGGTGGTGGGGCTGATCTTCGTCTTCGGCGAGCCATCCGCCGGCCAGTAGAGCCATGGGCGGAAGCGCGGTGAGGAGGTTGAATTCCTGACGCGCGGTGAAGCTGAAGAAGACGAGGACTACGAGGATCCAGAGGAGGCAGAAGAGGCGGGCTTCGCGGCGGCGGTCGGGGTTGGGTGAGGCGCCGATGCGGAGGGCGCGGATGGAGTAGATGGACCAGGGAACGATCCAGAGAAGGAGGAGGAGCCAGAAGACGAGGAGGGGGACGCGGCCGCCGGTCATGGGAGGCAGGAGGTTGATGAGGTCCTGATGGCGGAGAGCGTGGCGGGCACCGATGTGCCAGGGCAGGTAGAGGGCGAGGAAAACGAGGGTGGCGGGGATGAGATGCCAGTGGAGGAGGCGCCTGATCCTGCCGGTTGCGAGCAGATAGAGGACGGCGATGACGGTGGGAAGAACGAGGCCGGCGAATCCCTGGGTAAGGACGCCGAGGGCACAACAGGCAGCGAAGCCGAGGGCGCTTTGGAGATGGCGTTTTTCCTGGGTGTGCGAGCGCCAGAAGAAATTGAGGGCGAGGGTGGCGAAAAGGCATAGGAAGACGTCGGGCAGGAGGAGATGGCCGAAGAGGAAGACGCCGTAGGAGGTGAGGAGGCAAAGGGCGGCGTAGAAGGCGGCGGTTGGGGAGAGGAAGATGCGGCGGCCGAGGGAGAAGGTGGCAATGAAGAGGCCGAGGGTGGCGACGGCGACGGGGACGCGCGCCGCCCAGTCGGAGATGTCGAAGAGGCCGAAGCTGACGGCGACGGTCCAGTAGAGGAAGGGGGGATGGTGGGGATAGCGGATGCCGTTGGCGAAGGGGGTGAGCCAGTGGCCGCCGGTGAGCATTTCGCGGGCGATTTCGGCGCTGAGGGCGTCGGAGCCGTCGAGGAGGGGGGGCTTGACGAAGGAGAAGGAGGCGTAGAGCAACACCCAGAGGCCGAGCAGGGGGAAGACGAAGCGCTTGGCCGTGCGCAGGGTGGTCATCGGTTACAGGGTACAGGGATTCAGAGGCAGCCGGTAGCCTGTAGCCGGTAGCCTGTAGCTGTTCGCGGACTAGCGGTCCGCGCTAGGGTCCTGTCTCCGAAGTTCGTTGAGGAACTCAGGGTGTCGAATTGATCCGAAAGAAAAGCCTCGGGGGCTAAAGCCCGTTTGATTCTCGGCCCTTTACGGCACGAGTGAACTCGTGCCCTGATACAAAAACAAACCGCAATTCTGCACCGAACTTCTGGGACGGGACACTAGGGTTGAGGGTCTTCGCCGGTCATGGTGGAGGTCCAGCGCAGCGACTCGGTATAGATGGAGGCAATGGCGCCTTCGGCGAGGTTGAGCTGGAGCAGGATTTCTTCGCAGCGGCTCCAGTCACAGGCCTCGAGGCTGCGCACGATTTGGAGGGCGAGGCCGGCGGGCTGAGATCGCCGGCGAGGGCGAGCTTCATTTCGTTGCTGATGGGAATGGATTGCAGAATTCGGGGGAAAGGCGTCTGGAGGAGGACGTCGAGAAGGGAGAGCATGCCGAGGAGGTAGAGCTGGGCGGGATCCTCGGCGATGGAGGGGGCAATGAGCTCGCAGAAGCGGGCGCGGGTGAGGACCATGGAGATGAGCGCGGGGGAACGCTGGCTGGCGACGGCGCCGGCCATGGCGACGGTGACCATGCGGCGAAGGGAGTCTTCGCCGACCATGAGGAGGGCTTCGCCGATGGTGGTGATGACGCCGGGATGATGCTGGAGGGCGGAGTTGGCGAGGCGCAGCATGCGATAGCAGAGGGCGGCATCGGCGGAGATGACTTTTTCGAGCTTGCGGAGATCGGAGGGGGAGTGGTGGAGCTGCGCGAGGAGGTTGAGGTAGACGAAGTGGTTCTGGGGGACGGCGTGGGATGCGACGAGGATGGGCTGGGAAAAGAAGTATCCCTGGAAGAGGGAGCAGCCTTCAGAGATGGCGATGTGGAGCTGGGTATCGGTTTCGATCTTCTCGGCGATGAGTTGACCGGGGGTGCCGGAGGCGAGGGCATAGATTTCGCGGCGGGCGAGAAAGTCGGCGGTTCTGAAGTCGATCTTGATGAAGTCGGCGAGGGCGAGGAAAGGAGCGCGGGAGGGGCGGGGAAGAAAGCCGTCGAGGGCGAAGCGATAGCCTTTGGATTTGAGGGAGAGGCAGCAGTTGATGAGGGCGGGATCGGGGTCGATGTCTTCGAGGATTTCGAGGACGGTGGACTCGGGGGGAAGGAGGGTGACGAGGCCGTCGACGAGTGCGGCGCGGGTGCAGTTGACGAAGGAGGCGACCTGGTTGGACTCGGGAATGAGCATGAGCCAGTGGTCGACGACCTCGCGGGTGGCGAGCTCGGGATCGCCGGAGAAGTGGTCGATATTGCCGGCGCGGTAGAGGAGCTCGTAGCCGAAGAGGCGGCGCTGGGCGTCGAGGATAGGCTGGGGGCCGAGGAAACGGCTGGGCGTGCGCGGAGCAGGATCGCGGTCGGGTGGTCGCGGCGTGGATTCAGTTAGAGGAGCGAATGTTGTAGCCATGTGTAGGCAGTTGGGCGAGCCAATTAGTGCTGCACTGGGGTTATCGGCGGGAGCGGGGAGTTCGTCAACGGTGGCCAGAAAAGAGGCGCGGGGCAGCCCTTCGGCTCGCTACGCTCACCTCGAGGGTGACATTGCTCTGTTCAGCGTTCAGAAAAAGCCGTCAGGGCCTTGCTCAGCAACACCGACAGCCTGGGGTTGCGGAAGGGACGCGTGCCCGAATCGAGCCACGGTTGGGGGGCACCCGGGGAGGTTCAGGGAAGTTCCTGGCCGATCATGGTGGAGGCCCAGCGGAGGGACTGCGCGTACATGGCGGCGATGGCGCCTTCAGCGAGGCCGAGCCGGTGCTGGATTTTTTCGCAGCCGATCCAGTCGCAGGCTTCGAGGCTGCGAACCAGGTGGAGGGCGAGGCTGCGGGGGCTGTCATCGCCGGCGAGGGCGGCTTTCATTGCGGGGGTGATGGGGAGGGTTTCGAGGATGCGGCTGAGAGGCATCTCGAAGAGCGCATCGAGAAGCGAGAGCATGCCGAGGAGGTAGAGCTGCGCGGGTTGGAGAGAAAGCGCGGGGGCGAGGAGTTCGCAGAAGTGGGCGCGGGAGAGAACCATGGAGATGAGCGCGGGAGAACGATGGGCGGTGAGGGCACCAGCCATGGCGACGGTGACCATCTTGCGAACAGCGTCGTCGCCGACCAGGAGGAGGGCTTCACGGATGGTGGAGACGATGCCGGGATGGCCCTGGAGGGCGGAGTTGGCGAGGCGGAGGACGCGATAGCAGAGGGAGGCGTCGGCGGAGATGAGCTTTTCGATTTTGCGGAGGCTGGCGGGATCGCGATGGAGCTCGGCGATGAGTTTCAGGTAGACGAAGTAATTCTGAGGAATGACGCGGGAGCTGAGCAGGACCGGCTGGGAGAAGAAGTATCCCTGAAAGAGGGTGCAGCCCTCACTGATGGCGATGCGGAGCTGGATTTCGGTTTCGATTTTCTCTGCGAGGAAGCGGGCGCCGGAGCCGGCCGCCATGGCATAGACTTCGCTGCGGAGATCGTAACCGGCCGCGTGGAAATCGAGTTTGATGAAGTCGGCGAAGTGGAAGAAGGGAGCGCGGGAGGACTGGGGAAGGAAGCCGTCGAGGGCAAAGCGATAGCCCTGTTTTTTGAGGGTGAGGCAGCAGTCGATCAGCTCGGGATCGGGCTCGATGTTCTCGAGGATTTCGAGGACGGTGGATGCGGGCGGGAGCAGGGTGACGAGGCCTTCGGTGAGGGTATTGCGGGTGCAGTTGACGAAGGAGGCGGTGCGGGTGGAGTAGGGAATGAGAAGGAGCCAGTGGTCGATGACCTCGCGGGTGGCCTGTTCGGGATCGCCGGAGAAGTGGTCGGTTTTGCAGGCGCGGTAGAGGAGCTCGTAGCCGAAAAGGTGACGCTGGGCGCCAAGGATGGGTTGGCGGCCGAGAAAGCGGCTGGGAGCGGAGATGGGGGGATGGGGCGCGGTGGGACTGGGTGCTTCGGAAGGGGCCGGGGATGCGACGGGTGACATGCGCGCTCGTGAGGCCGCCGGAGGGTCCGATGCGGCGACTCACGTTGTTTATCGGCAGGGGCGAGGTTGGCATCAGCGAGGGGGGGTAGGGAGTTTGGGGACGGCGCGTTCTGTACACTGCTGAAAGTCTCGATGGGATCAGGGCGGACGGCACAGAAGCTGCGAAAATTTCGATTCGAGCGGCCCCAGCAGATAGCGGCGGGGATGCTGTTTCTGTTGCTGGGGCAGTGTTTGTGGGTGAGCGTGCGGCGGCCGCTGGGGGAGGCGGACTACCAATACGCGCGCTGCGGGCGCGAGATGTGGGAGCGGCCATCGCCCGTGGCGGGATATTTCACGACGTGCGGGAATATTCACGATGGGACGCTGGCGTATCGGGCGGCGGGGCTGCCGCTGACGCTGGAGCGCATCGTTTTGGGACAGGCGGCGACGACTTCGACGTGGGAGATGCGGCACGAGGCGGGGGAGATCAAGCTGCTGCTGCGGCTTCCATTCATTCTTGCGGGGGTGGCGCTGGGGGCTTGCCTGTGGTGGGTGACGCGACGCTTATTTGGTAACGAGGGCGGTTACATATCTCTGGCACTGTATTGCTTTATGCCGGCGGTGGTGCGGGCGTCAACGGCGCCGAACAACGAGATTCTGGCGGCGTTTGGTGTTTTCTCGGTCATCTACACGGCGATTGGGGTGGGGCATGCGCTGCAGGGTCCGCGAAGGAAATGGCGGCCGAGAATTGTGCTGCTGACGGTGGCATTAGGGTTCACGGCGGCGGCGCATGTGGCGGCGTTTGCGGTGGCGCTGATTTTTGCTGTGGTTTTTATGGCGTGGGTGGCGGAGGGACGGCGGGCGTATATTCCGACGCTGCTGATTGTGTGGGTGGTGGGCGCGTTTTTTCTGCTGTTCGCGTCGTATGCGTTTCATCCGGACGCATTCAGCTATGTGTTTCGGAGCGGGGCGGGGCGGATGTGGGTTTCGTTCGACGGGGCGAGGTGGTTCTTCGGGAATCCTGCGAATGCAGCGTTCACGATTGGGCTGGTTGGGGCGCTGTTGTTGTATGCGGTGTCGCGGCGGTCCCGGTATTTCGGGAACACGTCGCCGCTGGTGGTGGGCGTGCCGCTGATGCTGCTGGTGACGACGGGGGTGGAGTCGGGGCCGTGGCTGTGGTCGCTGCCATTTCTGATTGCATTTGTGGGCGGAGTGTTTGCGGATGCGCTGGAGACTGGCTGGCGGAGGGCTTTTCTGTGGGCTACGGGGGTGGTGGTGGGGGGGCAGGCGGTGTTGTGCGTGGTGGGGTTGTGGGGATGACGGAGTAGCGGACCTCCGAGCTTGTGACTTTATCGTTCTATCGGAAAATGCGACGCTGCAAACGAACAGCTTAAGCACCTCACAAGGTGTCCAAAATCGATAAAGTCACAAGCTCTCCGGGTGCGGTGGCAGCATGGCGCAATTAATTGCGAGTATTTCACGGATACGAGGCAGCTTTTGGCGCCGATCTGTCAGTCCAAGGTGAAGGAAACCCATCGTTGGGGTTCGCGAGCCGGATATCGGCCTGAACGGAACTTGTGAGGGAGTAGTGGGCAATATTCTGCGAAGCGCCACCGTCCGCACGACTGCGGCGTCGTTGTTTCAGGCATTGCAAACCGGGCTGGGAGTGAGTGTGACGCCCTCGCACTTCTACTTTCCGGTGCCGAGACTGAAGTCATTCCGGGGAAAGGACTGGAGTGCGTGCCGGCCGTGCTCGGCCGTGGACTTCCGTCTGGAGGAACAGATCGAGCGGCTGCGGACGGAGCTGATTCCGTTCTCGACGGAACGGACGTTTGCGGAGAGAAACGGGAACGGGCAGCGCGAGTTTCACTTCAACAACGGCTATTTCGAGCACGTGGATGCCGAGGTCGCGTACGGTTTTGTGCGGCAACGGAAACCGAAGCGGGTGATTGAAATCGGCGGTGGGAACACGACGCTGGTGCTCGGGGCTGCATTGCAGACCAACGCGGCGGAGGGATGCGAAGGGGAACTGATCAGCATTGAGCCGTATCCGGCACGGTTCCTGAAAGAGGGGGTACCGGGACTGACGCGCATGATGCAGATGCCGGTGCAACAGGTACCGCTGAGCGTGTTCCACGATTTGCGGGAGAACGATATTTTGTTCATCGACTCGAGCCATGTGGTGTCGATGGATAGCGATGTGGTGCACGAATGCCTGCGCATCCTGCCAGAGCTGGCACCGGGAGTGCTGGTGCATTTTCACGATATCTTCACGCCGCTGGACTATCCGGAGAAGTTCGTGAAGACGAACCTGTGTTTCTGGGGCGAGCAGTATCTGCTGGAAGCATTTTTGTCGTTCAATTCGGCGTTTCGGGTGATGTGGTCGGCCAGCGCGATGCAGCAGTTCCATCCCGAGGTTTTGCTGCAGGCATTTCCGGGATGGGAAGGCAGCTATACGCGCATGCCTGCGGGGTTGAAGATGTTTGCTCCGACCCTGGATGGCAGGAATGTGTGGCCTTGTAGTTTCTGGATTGAGCGGGTGTAGTCCACCACAGAGAGCACAGAGGATACAGAGTAAGGATAAAAAGGGGGGCGTCGTGCTTGGCCAGTGCAACACCCAGAGCGGAAACGATCCGATGTAATTGACTATTGGCGGAGTAAGGTAGCTGAACTAATGAAATAAGGAACAGCCGTGATCCATGGTTGGGAGTGCATCACCCCGCGGCGCGCTCGGCCTCTTTCACCTCCACGCTCGCCGATTCCTTTCGCAACTCGCGGACACGGTCGCCGATGGCGTATTTGAGCTTGTCTACGCCCAGGCCGGTGACGGCGGAGATGGCGTAGAAGGGGAGCTTGCGGCGCTTCGCCATGGTTTCTATTTTTTTAAGCTTGGCGGGATTGGCGACGTCGACCTTGGAGGCGACGACGATCATTGGCTTCTGGTCGAGGCCGTGGCCGAAGCTTTTGAGTTCATCCATAATGACGCGGAAATCTTCGACGGGGTCGGGGCGGCCATCGGCGTCGGAGACATCGACGAGGTGGACGAGGATGCGGGTGCGTTCGATGTGGCGGAGGAACTGAGTACCCAGGCCGGCGCCGAGGTGCGCGCCTTCGATGAGGCCGGGGATGTCGGCCACTACGTAGCTTTCTTCGTAGGGTTCGTCGCCGATGGTGACGACGCCGAGTTGCGGCTCGAGGGTGGTGAAGGGGTAGTCGGCGATTTTGGGGCGGGCGGCGGAGATGCGCGAGATCAGCGTGGATTTGCCGACGTTGGGATAGCCGACGAGGCCGACGTCGGCGAGGACGCGGAGTTCGAGGCGGTAGGTGCGCTCTTCGCCGGCGCGGCCGAGTTCGTGCTCGCGCGGGGCCTGGTGGGTGGGCGTGGCGAAGTGCTGATTGCCGCGGCCACCGCGACCGCCGCGGGCGATGATGAGGCGCTCATCGGGTTGGGTGAAGTCGTGGATGAGCTCGCCGGTGTCGGCGTCGAAGAGCATGGAGCCTACGGGAACCTTGAGGACGGTATCTTTGCCGTCGCGGCCGGTGCAGTTGGAGCCCATGCCGTGTTCGCCGCGCTCGCCTTTGTGCTCGGGATTGAAGCGGAAGTAGATCAGGGTGTTGTGGCGCTGGCTGACTTCGAGGACGACGTCGCCGCCGTGTCCGCCGTCGCCGCCGGAGGGTCCACCGCGGGGAACGAACTTTTCACGGCGAAAGGCCATGCAGCCATTACCCCCGTCACCGGCTTTGACCCGAATTTTGGCTTCATCGATAAACATTCGCTGTAACCAGTTTAACGAAAGAGCTACGGTTGACTCACGTGGGCTGCTAAAGCAGCCAGCTAAAGACCGGTCAGCTAAAGACCGGTTAGCTAAGAAGCGGTTAGCGGAAAAGCAATTCGCTGAGCCGCGGTTTTGGTGAGTTAAGGTGCTCCTCCCCCGATACAAGAAAACGGCGGTGCTGTGTGTGTGGCTTGTCCTCGGTCTGGGGACGTTCGTGCGGATTTGTGCCGGGCAGGCGGAGACGGGCGGGTCGGTGGCAGGGAGGGTGGTGGACCAGGAAGGTAAGGGGGTCGCCGCGGCGCAGGTACGGCTGGAGGATGCGTCTTCCGGGGAGCATGGGGAGGCGGTTTGCGATCTGCGGGGCAATTTTCGATTCGCGGAAGTGGCGCCGGGAAGCTACACGCTGCGGGTGCGTGCGCAGGGACTGTCGGAGTGGGAGGCTGACCATCTGACGGTGGGGCTGGGGACGACGGCGCAACTGACGGCGCGGCTGGCGCCGAGCTGGATGCATCGGACCATACTCGTCGATGCTGGGCTGGTGGATGCCGGCGCGGCGGAGAGGCGCGAGAGCGAGGCTGGAGCGGGAGGCGGTTCGGGCGATTCGCTGGCGGGCGAGGTGCCGAACAACAGCGGGCACTGGTCGAGTTTGGCAACGTTGTTTTCCGGGTCGACGACGGGGGAGGACGGTGGATCGAGTTTCCGCGGGCTGAGTCCGCTGATGAACAGCATTGTTCTGGATGGAATGAACAACACGCTGGCGTTTCGGTCGCGGGAGCGCGGGACAAGTGAGGGTGGGGGCAACGGATTTGCGACGGCGCAGTCGGCGGTGGGTGAATTTCGGGTTGGCGGGGGTGGGGCCGCGGGAGAAGGGGGGCGTGGGGCGGGCGGGGCGATGAGCACCGTGACGAGGAGCGGGTCGAACCGGATGCACGGGCAGGCGGTGTTTTATGATCGCGGGGCGATTGGGCAGGCGTTCAATGCGTTCAGCAAGACGATGGTGGAGGAGCCAGCGGGAACGACGGTGACGTCGACGGGGCAGCCGGTGCTGTATCTGAACGGGCAGCCCATCACATATGTGGAGGTGCCGTATCACGCGCCAGATCGCAGGCAGCAGGGTGAGATGTCGGCGGGCGGGCCGATTCGGCGGGATCGGTTGTGGTGGTTTTTGGCGTGGTCGCAGCATGAGCGGAACGATCCGGCGGTAGCGCGGGCGAATGAGCCGGAGGTGTTTTTCTCGCCGCCATCAGCGGTATCGCTGACAACGCTGGAGGGGCGGATTGCGACGAGCACGAATCCGTTGCTGAAGGGCTGCCCGGCGGCGGCGAGTGCGGGATCGGGATCGACGGCGCGGGCGGAATGCGCGTGGACGACGGTGTTGGGGCAACTGAATGGGATGCTGGGGACGGTGCCGCGCTCGACGCGGCAGACGATTCTGTTTCCGAAGCTGGAGTGGCGGATCAATCCGCGGAACCAGATCGCCGTGCAGTACAACTCGATGCGGAGGACGGCACCGCACGGGGCGCTGAGCGGGGCGTCGGAGACGGACGCGATTGGGAGCTTCGGGAACAGCTCGACGAGCGACGACGCTGCGGTAGCGCGTTGGGATTTCTTTGCCACGCCGGGTTTGCTGAGCAGCATGCGCTATCAGTACAGCCGGGATTTGCTGTCGCAGACGCCGGGCGCGGCGAGCGCCTTTGAGGAACAATTTGCGAACAACTGGTGGGGGCTGCCACCGCAGGTGTCGATCGATCGCAGCCAGGGGCTGAGTTTTGGGACGCTGGGGACGGTGAACAAGCGGGAGTATCCGCTGGAGACGCGGCAGCAGTTGATGGATGCAGCAACGTGGATCCATGGCAGACAGGCTCTGCGGTTTGGGTATGACTACAACTACGTGACGGATGCAATCGACGGGGTGAATGGCGAGAACGGCGAGTATTCGTACGCGAGCCTGCTGAATTTTCTATCGGACATGCTGGCGCCGAACAGCTGTGACGGCACGACGACGGGAACGGGGCCGTATCCGTGCTACGCGCGGTTTCGGCAGACGGTGGGCGGCACGAACTGGAGTTTCGAGACGGCCGACTATGCGGCGTACGTGGCCAATGAATGGAGGGTGGGGCAGCGGCTGACGCTGACGCTGGGCGCGCGCTACGAATATGAACAGGTGCCTGATACAAATTCCACGCTGGTGAACGCGGATATTCCGGAGACGGCGCACTTGCCGCGCAATAAGGATGGGCTGGGGCCGCGGGGCGGATTTGCGTGGGATGTTTTTGGCAAGGGGCGCACGGTTTTGCGTGGGGGCTATGGGATCTACTACGCTCGGGTACCGAACGCGATGGTATTCAGCGCGCTGACGTCGACGGGGGCGGCGGGTTCGCCTCGGACTTATTCGTATCGGCCGATGGACGTGGCGGCGCCGCAATTTCCGCATGTGTTTGCGAGCAACGAGACGCCGTATATGAATCCAGGCGCGCCGGATCACAATTCAACGGCGCCGGAGGCGGTTTATTTCGACCCGCGTTTTCGGCATCCGCAGATCAATCAGATGGAGTTGTCGCTGGAGCAGGAACTGGGGGCGCGCACGGTGCTGACGCTTACGGGAATGGCGACGGATGGGCGCGATCTGACGCAGTTCATCGATACGAATATCGATCTGACGAATACGGCGACATTGTTTTACAGCGTGATAGCGCCGGGAAATCAGGGGAACATCGGGCCGCTGGGGAAGGCGAGCGGGCAGGTTTCCGGGTACACGAACCGGGTTTATGCGTCGGCGCGGTTTTACTATCAGCGGCTGCATCCTGCGTACGGCGCGATTACGGATATGGTGAGCGAGACCAATTCCAGCTATCGCGGAGCGGTGGTGCGGCTGAGGCGGCGGATGTCGCGGGCGCTGGAGGTGAATGCGGCATACACGTGGGCGCATGCGATCGACGACAACCAGAACGAGGCGACATTCGCGGAGCGGAACGATGTTTACGATCCGGCGGATCTGCGGGTGGAGCATGGCACGTCGAATTACGATGTGCGGCAACGCGTGGCGGGAGGCGTGGTGGTGCGGGAGCCGTGGCGGCTGCGCGGGCCTGCGGGAATGTTCTTCGGGGGCTATTCGCTGGCGGCAGCGGGAGCGTGGAGGACGGGACTGCCGTATTCGATGCGGACTACAGGCGCGGTGCCGACGCCGTCGTGTTCGTACGAAAACTGGCTGAATGCGGGCGGAGCGACGGGGGACGGGGCGAATTGTCTGAAGGCGGTGACACAGCCGGACGAGACGTTCACGAACAACACGGCGGGGATGGCGGTTCCCATTCCAAGCCTGGGTGAGAACCTGAACGGGTCGGGCGGGGAGGATCTGATTCCGGCGATGGGGCGGAATACGTTTCGCTATCCGGTGGCGGTGAATCTGGATTTGCGGTTTACGAAGAGAATTCGTATCAGCGACCGTTGCTCATTCGATGTGATGGGGGAGGCGTTCAACACATCGAACCATCGCAATGTGACGAATATTCAGACGGTGGGCTATCGCGTGAGCAATGATACGACCCACGCGAACATGGCGAATCTGACGTGGCAGAGCGGGGAGAAGCCGGGAACGAAAACGGTTTTGGTGAACGGCGGCAGCCAGACGCAGTATGTTTTCGATCCGACGGCGGCGTTTGGGGGCGTGACGAACGCCAACAGCGGCGCGGTGAACAGGGAACGGCAGATTCAGGCGGGAATCCGGCTGGTTTTCTGACGAATTTGTAGCTGTGACAGATAATTTTCCACCAAGTTTCCACTGCAAATAAAAAAATGCCGCCGGCCGCGGCCAAATCCGTGCTGTAATTGACGCGACGTTCATTGATTCGTGACACCCTTGTGGGGCCGATCCGCGTAGATTCCCCAGCGTGGAGATCCATGGGCTCTCTCCAGGGCTTCGTGGAAAAAAAGCACCAACCTTTTCTGAGGCCAGACAAATGAAAAAGCTTGCTCTCACCCAGTTCCCGGCGGCGTTCTGCCTGTTTTTCTCCATCCTGCTTACCACGCAAGTGGCGCGAGCGCAGCAGACGCTCGGCAGCATCAACGGAACGGTGACCGATATTTCCGGCGCAGCGATGGCCGGCGCGACCGTCACTGTATCGAGCGACCAGACGGGGGTGAAGCGGACAACGACGACGCAGAAGACGGGGTACTGGGAGATCCTGAACCTGCCGGTGGGCACGTATCAGGTAACCGTGACCTCGACAAATTTCGATACGATGAATTATCCGGCGATTCAGGTACAGGAAATGCAGGCGAAAACGCTGAACTCTGCCATGCAGCCGGGAAAAGTATCCGAGTCGGTGACAGTTACGGCGAATCCGCTGCTGAACGCCACGGACACGACCAACGGGTACACGCTGGACAAGACGCAGATCGAGACGACGCCGCTGGCGACGGGCAGCTTTACGCAACTGGCGATTCTGGCGCCGGGCGTGAATGCGGAACTGCTGAGCGGGATCGATACGAATGCGGGTCTGGGCAACCAGAACATCTGGGCGAACGGGCAGCGCGCGACGAGCAACACGTTTCAGGTAAACGGTACGGACGTGAGCAACATCTTCAACGGGATGAGCTCAAGCGGCGACGCTTCGCAGCGTTACAACTTCAACATTGGCGGGGGCAGCACGTCGAGCACGTCCTCGGCCGGGATGGCGAGTGTAGGCGGGGCTTCGCAGACCAACACGTCCGTATACGGGTCGAACGGAAACAGTCTGCCTTCTCCTCCGCCGGAGTTTCTGCAGGAACTGCGCGTGAACACCTCGATGTACGACGCGCAGCAGGGGGCGACGAGCGGCGCGCAGATCGACGCGAACACCTCGACGGGCACCAATCAGTTTCATGGACAGCTATACGGGAGCTTCGCGAATAACAGCCTGAACGCCGATCCGTTCTTCTTCAAGCAGGAGTACCTGCTGTCGCAGCAGGGTGCGGGGGCGTTCCCGGGGGGGTTGGAGAATCCCGCGCTGCATCGGTGGACGGCGGGCGGCATGGTGGGCGGCCCGATTATCAAGAACAAGCTGTTTTTCTTCGCGGCGTACCAGCGGCTGTATGACTCGGACAATTCGACGGGTCTCTCGCAGATGAATGTTCCTGCGGGACTGACCGACGACCGGACAGCGGCGGGACTGACGGCTGCGGCGACGAGCTGGAACGCGGGCAAGGCATACACGGGCGCAATCGATCCGGTGGCGCAGGCGATGCTGCAGGCGAAATCGCCGACGGGCGGCTATCTGATTCCGTCGACGCAGGCGCCGAATCAGCCATATCAGTATGGAATACCGAACGTGACGCTGCTCGGAACGTCGGTGCTGACGGGAGACCAGGGGACGGGATCTCTCGATTATCAGTTGACCAACTCGGACCGGTTGTCGGCGAAGTACTACTACCAGAACGATCCGACGGCGCGGCTTTACGGGATGTCGCAGACGGGGGGATTCCCGCAGACGCAGAACAACGGATCGCAGGTGGGCGCGATCAGCAACACGATCGTGCTGGGCTCGAAGATCAACTGGGTGCAGACGCTCGGCTATTCGCGGATGTTCTCCTACAGCTATTACACGCAGACGGTTCCGGGCGGAAATTTCGGCATAGGAACCGCGGCGCCGGGCGACGCTCCGTTTGCGGCTCCGGGGATGCCGGGGCTGCTGATCAAGGAAATGGCGGCGAACACCAGTCTGTCCCCGGGTCTTAAGGTTGGTCCGTTCAGTTCGTTTGCCGACATCGGCTACTACCAGAACCGGCTGAATCCTTCGTCCAGCATCGTGTTTTCGCTGGGCCGGCACACGATTCTCGCCGGGGGCGGCTACAGTTACACCCAGCTGAACATCGACAACAATCGCGATGGAATCGCGCAGATCACGAGCGCGAGCTTCCAGAAGTTTCTGGCCGGGTCGGTGAAGAGCTCGAACGTGCTGGAGACGATCGATCCGAAGAGCGGGCGCAACGATGCGGACCGGTACTACCGGACGAACGAGATATCGGGTTACGTGCAGGACAAGTGGCAGGCGCTGTCGACTCTGAACATCACGGCAGGGGTACGCTACGACTATCACGGTGGCCTGACGGAAAAGTACGGCAACATGTTTAACTTCGATCCGAGCACGTACAGCGTGAGCGGAACGACCACGACGGGATTCACGGTGAACAACGCGGGATTCATTGTGGCGGGCAACAATAAGTACAATCCGACGGCGGGAGTTAGCGATTCGACACTGACCGGACGGCAGTGGGGTATCTCGCCGCGCATAGGATTCGCGTGGGCGCCGAAGCGGAACCACGGGAACCTGGTGTGGCGCGGCGGATTCGGACTGTACTTCGACCGCGGTGAAAACTTCAGCTATTTGTCGCAGCCGGCAGGCAGCGGCAACGGCGGACCGTTCGGTGTTACGGAGTCGGCACCGCTGGCCAGCTATGTGGTGGGCAACGGCACGACCCTGGAGAGCCCGCTGGAGAAGACCGCCGGCTCGCTGAACTGGGTGAAGCCGAGCTCCGATCCGGGGACGATCAAGACGGCACTGCAGACGACGCTGAACGGGATGACGGGGCAGAGCAAGTACAACGGCCCGAACTGCGGCGGCATCGACAACCAGGAAGGGTATACGGATTGCCCGTACACGCTGAACTTTGGCGCGTACGACAAGAACAATGTGCTGCCGTACACAATGAATTTCACACTGAACGTGCAGTGGCAGCCGACGCCGGACATGGCGGTAACGCTGGGCTACACCGGCAATCGCGGACGGCATGCGGTAATTCCGATCCCGTTCAACGAGCCGCTACTGGCGACCTCCACCAATTCGGTACACGGCGAGACGGCGAGCTATGGGTTCGAAGTGCTGAACCAGAACAGCATGTCGGACGGGTACGATTACGATCCGATAGCGGGCGAGCCGTGGAACACGGAGGATGGCGGCAACGCGGATTTCCGCGCGCCGTACGTGGGATACAGTCCGAACGCGGCGTTTTTTGAGACGTCAGGCACATCGGCCTACGACGGGCTGGAGGCGCACCTGGAGAAGCGGCTCTCGCACCACGTTCAGGGCGGTGTGAGTTACACGTACAGCCACACGTATGACGAGCAGAGCGACATAGGACTCTTCTTCACGGGCGACAATCCGAACCGGCTGCGGGATTCCTATGCACCGGCGGACTTCGACCGGACGCATGTGATAGCGGGGACTTTCGACGTGACCGCTCCGAATGCGGCGAAGGCGAACACGCTGTTGTCGTACTTCACCAACGACTGGCACCTGAGCGGACTGGTGATCGCGCAGAGCGGGGAGCCCTACTCGCTGTACGAGTTTTATGGAGCGGTGGGCAGCATTTTCTTTGGCGATTATCCGACGCTGATGAACCCGGTGCTGCCGATCAAGAACGGGTCGAATCCGAAGAGCGCGCTGACGGGGCACTCGGGGGCCTTTCGTAACACCGGCAGTTACATACCCGCCATCGATCCGAGCCAAATTGCGATCCGCTACCTGGCGCCGGGCACCGACGGGATTCCGGTTTCGACGGGGAGCGATCCGTCGGACATTTACGAAACCGATTTTGCGCCTGGACAGCGCAACCTGTTCCGGCAGGCGTTCCAGAAGCGGGCCGATCTTTCGGTGCGGAAGCAATTCCGCCCGTCGGAGAAACTGACGCTGGAATACCGGTTCAACGTATTCAACGTGACGAACACGCCCAGCCTCGACGTGCCGCAAAACCAGACGGAGATCCGGCAGGCAGACGCGTGCTCGGCATCGGCGTATGCGGTTCCGGATGGCAATTGCGCCGCAGATTACGTGAACTACGGGCAGATTGCGACGAGCAACAGTGCTGTGGATCAACAGTCGGCGCTGACGAATTTAGATCAGTTGCCGTTCCACAATGGGTCGGGCAAGACGACGACCATTCCGACGACGCTGCCGGCGGGGACGCTGTCGTGCTCCAAGGCGACGATCACGGGTGGGTGTCCGAACAATGGGGCGAATTTTGGATCAGTCACAGGCACAATTGGCGGCTCGCGCGTGGTGACGATGGACCTGCACATCGTGTTCTAGGATTGTCGATCCGAACAGGCTGAGGGTCTCCGGAAACGGGGGCCCTTTGTTTTTTTGAGGGTTACGGAATTTTCCACACGGCGGAACAAAATTTTGCCGGGGTGGGGCAAATCCATGCCGTAATCACAGCTTAATCAAACTGTGGAAAGCTGGCTTCGTCGATCCAGGCGAAAAGTACAGCAAAATCGTTGCAGACAGCAGTGGGAACTCGCACGTAACTGGCTGGGTTCTGGGAATTGGCCAGACGGGGTCCGAAAACGGGCGCGAGAGTGGGCAAGTACCGGCTGTCCGCGCACCGAACCGCACAAATCTTTCTTTAGGAGAGCCTATATGCGCAACTTCTGTTACAAATTCCTGCTGGTGGCAGGACTTGGTTTCATCCTCGCTGCGGTTCTGACGGTGAGCGCGCCGATGGCCGCGGCCCAGTCGGTGACTGAAGGCGGAATTGCGGGAACGGTCTTCGACACATCGGGCGCAGTGATTCCCGGCGCGGCAGTGACCATCCGCAACACAGGCACGGGCGAGACGATCAGCCTGAGCACAGACAGCAGCGGCTATTTCAAGGCTGCGCTGGTGACGGCGGGCACCTACACGGTGACGGTCACGGCGGCAGGTTTCGGAACCTATACGGCGAATGCCGTGGCGGTGACGGTGGGTTCGCTGACGGAACTGCAGCCGGTGATGAAGACCGGAACCGCTTCAGAAATGGTTACAGTGACGGGCGATGCTCCGGTGCTGAAGCTGGAATCGCCGGAGATTTCCGAGACGCTGACATCGAAGGAGATCGTGGATTTGCCGCTGAACGGCGGGCGGTGGTCCGATCTGGCGCTGCTGACGCCAGGCGCGGTTTCCGACGGAAACGGTTTCGGTCTGATTGTGTTTCGCGGCATCAGCCCACTGCTGAACAACGTGGAAATTGACGGCGCGGACGACAACCAGGCGTTCTTCTCGGAAGAGCGAGGGCGCACACGCGAAGGGTATTCGACGTCGCAGATCGGGATCGCGGAATTCCAGGTGAATACGGGGGTGTATTCGGCGGAATTCGGACGCGCCGCGGGCGGGGTGATCAACTCGATCACGAAAAGCGGGACGAACCAGATTCACGGCCAAGCGTATTTCCAGGATCGCGACAACGACTGGGGCGCGATCAATCCATTTACGACGCTGACCCGCGTGAGCGAGCCTTCGAGCGGCGGCGCACCGAACATCATTACGGGTGTTCCATTCAGGCCGGTGGACTGGCGCAAGCGTTGGGGATTCGGGGCGGGCGGGCCGCTGGTCCAGAACAAGTTGTTCTGGTTTTATGCCTACGACCAGTACCGGCGGAATTTCCCGGGGGTGTCGAAGCCGGGATCGCCGGCGGCGTTCTATAACCAGTTTGCGGACCTGACACTGCCGAGCGGAGCGAGTTGCACTACGGCAACGACCACGAGTGCGGGAACGACTACGGTTGCTGCGAAGTTCTCGGCGGGGACGTCGGGAACGGCGAACACAGCGGGCGACACGAATGCGTGCGCGCTGGCGCAGCGCGTGTATGCGGGGAATTATGCGACGGCGGCGGCGAATTACGATCAGCTGCTGTTCGGCAAGGCGGTTTCGTCGATCACGGGACTCAGCAATCCGGGATTGCTGGATGACAACGGCACGACGCCGCGCACGGGCGACGAATTGCTGAACACGCCGAAGCTGGACTGGAACATCACGGACAAGGAGCGGGCGAGTTTTCTGTTCCACCGGCTGCGCTGGGACTCACCGGGTGGCGTGCAGACGCAGACTTCGAATAACTACGCGATCGACACGTTCGGAACGGACTTTGTGAAGCTGGACTACGGGATGGCGCGGCTGGTGAGCCTGATCTCGGCGAACTTCTCGAACGAGCTGCGTTTTCAGTATGGGCACGAGCTGGACGACGAGGGGGAGCAGCCGTTCAGCAGCTTTACCAAGGCGTACCTCAACAACACCACCGCAACGCCGGTGCAGCTGATGATCTACGGCGGCTCGAGCAGCAGCAACGGTTTCACGGTGGGCATGCCCTACTACTCGTTCCGGGCGGCGTATCCGGCGGAATGGAAGGATCAGGTGGGCGACACGGCCAGCTGGCAGCACCACAATCACGGGCTGCGTTTCGGATTCGACATTCTGCGCAACAGCGACGAAGTGAACAATCTATACGAGAGCAACGGCGTATACACGTACACGTACTTCTCGGATTTCTTCGCGGACATTCTGAAGCCGAACGGGACGTGCGATAACAGCCAGTCGCAGCTGGGGCTTTCGACGAATGGGGTAGCGTATCCCTGCTACTTCGGATTCACGCAGGGCTTCGGAACACCGAAGTTCTCGATGTCGACGATCGACTACGGGTTCTTCGCGCAGGATGACTGGAAGATGAGGCCGCGGCTGACGCTGAACCTGGGGCTGCGGTACGACTACGAGCATGTGCCGCCGCCGTATCCGGCGCTGCTGGCAACGTCGGTGCTGAACACGGGCGTGAAGGTGAACGGGACGACAGTCGGGCCTTATCCGGACGCGGCGGCGCAGGTGCAGAACCAGCCCAGCGACACGACGGAGTACGGGCCGCGGGTCGGCTTCTCGTGGGATCCGTTTGGGAAGGGAGAGACGGTGGTGCATGGCGGCTACGGTCTCTACTTCGGGCGCAACTTTAACGCCGACATCCTGAACACGTATGAGGCTGCCGGAAGCCCGCATGGGCAGTACACGATCCCGACGCTTTTTGGAGCGCTGCCAAGCTCCGGAGCCCCGGTGTTCCCGCAGATTATTCCGGGGGGCAGCTTCCCGACGCCGGGGGTGGATTTCTTCGCGAAGAATTTCAAGAACCCGGAAGTGAACGAATTCGACCTGACGATTCAGCAGCAGGTGGGGAGGGGAACCTATGTTTCGGTGGACTACATGGGCGCTTTGGCTCGCGAGCTGCCGAACTTCCTGAACCTGAACCTGAACCCGGCAACGATGAAGTCCGGTTCGCTCACGGTGGTGGCGGGAAGCGATGGAACCTGCGGCAAGCTGACCTGCGGCACGGTGATCCCGACGACTTACTATGTGAAGCCGTACATCAACACACACTATGGCAACGTGACCGAGGTGACGAGCAACATCAACTCGAGCTATCACGGGATGGTGGTTGACCTGCAGAACCGCGGGAACCAGTACGCGCAGTTCGATGTGAACTATACGTGGTCGCATGCGCTGGATTTCAACCAGAACCAGGGCACGGCGCCGAGCGCGAACAACTGGTTCGATCCGTGGAACAATCCGCGGGCAAACTACGGCAACTCGAATTTCAACGTGCCGAACCGGTTTGTGGCGTGGGGGCTGCTGACCTGGCCGGGGACGGCAACTGGCTGGCAGAAGCTTTTTGAGAATGGATGGCACCTGAATCCGGTTCTTCAGGTGCAGAATGGCCTGCCGTATTCAGCGGGCGTGAGCGGGACGATTTCGGGCGCGGCGGCGTCGGGCCTGGCGGGCTCGGGGTCTTCGGGCTACCTGCTGCAGATCGGACGGAACACTGTAAGGCAGCCGACCACGGCGGATCTGGACGCGCGGCTGCAGAAGGATATCGGGCTCGGCGAACGCTTCAACCTCGAACTGCTGGGCGAGGCGTTCAACGTGCTGAACCACATGAACGTGACCGGCATCAACAGCACGGCGTACTCGATCGGGTCGACGGGGACGCTGACGTATCAGTCGTTCGGTCCGGGGCTGGGCAAGAGCGGCCAATCGGGGTTCGGAGCGATTTCGAATGCCGATTCGACGTTTGTGTACAGCCAGAGGGAAATTCAGCTGGGAGTGAAGCTGGACTTCTGAGGCTGGTAATAAGGATGGCGCGGCGGCTTCGGCCGCCGCGTTTTTTTGGGGCAAAGGAGCAGGCCGGTAGAATGAGGATGCGGCGGTTTGCGTTTTGTGGATCGGCCCCCAGGCCTGAGTCGCTCTAATGACGCCGCAAAGTTGTCGCGCAACCGCTTCGAGTCAATATGGCGTTTACGGAACAATACGATGTGGTGGTGGTGGGCGCAGGGCACGCCGGATGCGAGGCGGCGATGGCGGCTGCACGCATGGGGCTGCGGACTGCCTTGTTCACGCTGAACCTGGACCTGATAGCGCAGATGAGCTGCAACCCGGCCATTGGCGGGATCGCGAAGGGACACCTGGTGCGGGAGGTGGATGCGCTGGGCGGGATCATGGGCGAGGTGGCGGATGCTGTGGGGATCCAGTTCCGGCTGCTGAATACTTCGCGAGGGCCGGCAGTGTGGTCGCCGCGGGCGCAATGCGACAAGCAGCAGTACCGGGTGAAGATGCGCGAGGTGCTGGAGTCGCAGGCGGGGTTGTTTATCAAGCAGGCGGAGGTTATCGACGTCGTGCTGAGCACGACGTCGAGCGCTCAGCGTTCGGCGTTCAGCGTTCAGAAGGGCGAATGCGCGGAGACTACTCGGGTCACCGGCGTTCGGTTGCGGGATGGGCGGGTGATTCTTGCGGGTGCAATTGTAATCACCACTGGCACGTTTTTGAATGGGCTGATCCATTGCGGGGAGGAGCATTATCCTGCGGGGCGGAGCGGGGAGCCACCGTCGGTGCTGCTGGGTGAGGCGCTGAAGAAGCTGGGGCTGCGCGGGTGCCGGCTGAAGACGGGGACTCCGCCGCGGCTGGATGGGCGAACGATTGACTGGTCGAAGTTCGCGGAGCAGCCGGGCGACGTGGATCCAACGCCGTTTAGTTTTCGGACGCGGACGCTGCCGCAGCGGCAGGTTTCGTGCCACATCGCGTATACGACACCGGAGACGTTACAAATTATTCGTGAGAACGTGCACCGGTCGCCGATGTACTCGGGGCAGATTCAGGCGATTGGGCCGCGGTATTGTCCATCGATTGAAGACAAGGTGGTGAAGTTTCCGGATAAGGAGCAGCACCAGTTTTTCCTGGAGCCGGAGGGGCTGAATACGCACGAGGTCTACGTGAACGGGATGTCGACGTCGCTGCCGATGGAGGTGCAGTGGCAGATCGTGCGGTCGATACCGGGGCTCGAAAATGCGGAGATGCTGCGGCCGGGGTACGCGATTGAGTACGATGCGATCGATCCGACGGAGCTGGATCGCGCGCTGCGGTTGAAGAAGTTCGAGGGGCTGTATCTGGCGGGGCAGATCAATGGGACGTCAGGGTACGAAGAGGCTGCGTGTCAGGGGATCATGGCGGGGATTAATGCGGCGCTGAGCGTGAAGGGGGAGGCGGTGTTCACGCTTGATCGGACGGAGGCGTACACGGGGATCCTGATCGACGATTTGATTTCGAAGGGTACGAACGAGCCTTACCGGATGTTCACTTCGCGGGCGGA
>PMUI01000104.1 GCA_003166955.1 Acidobacterium sp. | reverse complement strand
AGAATTCGGGGGCACGTCAGAAGAGCGCATCATCGCCAGTGCGCTCATCGAGAACTCTGGGGCGGGATCGGCAACCACATCGGCAGATTGCGGGCGCCCGGCGAGCCTGCCTGGGTCCTCATGGAAGGCGAAGGGAGTCGTAGATGTGGCCGAGTTCGGAGGCAAGCGCTTCGACGGCGAGCTCGTGATCGGCGCGCTGCAGCAATCCGGAGACAGTCACCGCGCCGACCAAACCCGCATTCTGCACACGGATCGGGAAACTCCCGCCATGGCTGGCATAATCGGCCGTGGGGAGGCCGCGGGCTTCGAGCGACGACTGCTTCTGGTCCATCTCCAGGCCCACGGCGTAGGAACTGCGGTGGAAACGGAAAACAACATTGCTCTTCCGCCGGACCCATTCCGCGTTGTCGGGCGTGGTGCCGGGGAGCGCGGTGTAGAAGAGCGGCTGGGCGGGGCGGCGCACGTCGATGACCAGCGAGAGGCCGCGCTCCAGGGCGACGGCGCGGAGGCGGGAGCCCAGGGTCCAGGCGGTTTCTTCGTTGAAGGCGGGGAAGACGAGGGTGCGCTCCTGGAGAGCGATTTGAGCGAGGTCTTCGACGAGTGACATAGGATTAGTAGTCTGTTCCATGTCTCAAAGCGAGAAATGGGACACTCGGATTGGTGTTTGTTAAGCAAGCCGGGTGGAAGTGCATGAAGAACAGCCCTCAGGGGCTAAAGCCCGAGATATTTTTAGCTGCTATCGGCACGACTGAAGTCGTGCCCTGATACAAAACCGACGAACAATTCTCTAACCAGTTCTTTAACGAACTTCAGAGACACGACACCAGCTCACCCGGAGGTAAGAGAGCGGACGATCCCACCCTGCTCGCGCGAAAAGCCGCGCGCCCAGGATGGGGCACCCGGAGTTGTTGGGTTGTCATACGGCGGTGGTTTCGAGTTCGCGCTCGCGTGAACCGTAGTGACTGCGGACGTAGTCGTCGAGGATCTTCTTGAAGTCCGCAACGATGGTGTCGCCGCGGAGGGTGGTCATGAGGCGGCCGTCGACGTAGACCGGAGCCTTGGGGTCCTCGAAGGTGCCGGGGAGCGAGATGCCGATGTTGGCGTGCTTCGATTCGCCGGGTCCGTTGACGACGCAGCCCATGACGGCGAGCTTCAACTCCTCGACGCCAGGATATTGCGCGCGCCAGGCCGGCATGGAGGTGCGGAGGTAGTCCTGAATCTGCTGGGCTAATTCCTGGAAGAAGATGCTGGTGGTGCGGCCGCAGCCGGGGCAGGCGGTGACCTGCGGGGTGAAGCTGCGGATGGAGAGCGACTGCAGAACCTGCTGGGCGGTCAAAACCTCTTCCGTGCGGCTCGCTCCGGGTTTGGGGGTAAGCGAGACGCGGATGGTGTCGCCGATGCCTGAGAGGAGCAGCGGCGCGAGACCGGCGGTGGAGGCGACGATGCCTTTCATCCCCATGCCGGCTTCGGTGAGGCCGAGATGGAGGGGGTAGTCGCAGCGAGCGGCGAGCATCTGGTAGACGTCGATGAGGTCGCGGACGCCGGAGACTTTGCCGCTGATGATGATCTGGTCGTGGCGGAGGCCGTAGTGTTCGGCGGCGGCGGCGGAGTCGAGGGCGCTGCGGCACATGGCTTCGAGCATGACGTCGCGCGCGGGGGCGGGATCGGGGCGCTTCGAGTTTTCGTCCATGAGGCGCGTGAGGAGGGCCTGGTCGAGGGAGCCCCAGTTGACGCCGATGCGGACGGGCTTCTGATTCTCGACGGCGCACTCGATCATGGTGCGGAAATTGTCGTCGTCTTTGCGGCCGATGGAGACGTTGCCGGGATTGATGCGGTACTTGGCGAGGGCTTGCGCGCAGGCAGGGTATTTCTTGAGGAGCTGATGGCCGTTGTAGTGGAAGTCGCCGATGATGGGGACGTTGATGCCGCGTTGGGCGAGGCCTTCGACGATGTGCGGAACGGCTTTCGCGGCTTGGTCGTTGTTGACGGTGACGCGGACGAGCTCGGAACCGGCTTCGACGAGCTCGGCGACCTGCTGGATGGTCGAGGGGGCGTCGGCGGTGTCGGTGTTGGTCATCGACTGAACGACGACGGGGGCTTCGGAGCCGACTTTGACCTGACCGATTTTGACGGTGACGGTCTTGCGGCGATGGATTTCGGGCATTTTGGTCCTCATCTTTAGTTTACCGGAAGGGCAAACGGACAAGCGTTCAGCGTTCGGCGTTCAGCGTTCAGGGATTGCGTCAGCGAAGAGGTCCGGCGTGGCGGCGGAGTTCGCGGAGGGGGTAGAAGGTTCCGCGCCAGACGATGCCTCGGCGCCAGAGGGTGACGATGAGGGAGCGCAGGAGGGCGTAGAGCAGGAGCGCGGCGCCGATGGGCAGCGTGAGCAGGTAGAGGAGGGAAATGCCGGTGAAGTGGCGGGCCGAGTATTTGTGCAGGAAGGCGATCATGGCGAGCGAGACCAGGCTGGCGCTGCGGATGGGCCACGGAGCGAAGAGTCCCGCGATGGGGAGAAAGAAGAGCAGCGACAGAACGAGGGCGCCGGCGATCAGGGCCGCTGGGCGAAAGCGGAAGACAGCGAAGAAGTTTTTGGTGAGGTTGTGCGCCATGCCGAGCGCTCCGGTGGCCCAATGGACGCGGATCATGTCGCGGCCGAAGACGACGCGCTGGCGGAAGCCCTGGTGCTTGACTTCGAATCCGAGGCGAAGATCTTCGAGGACTTCGAGGCGCAGCGCTTCGAAGCCGCCGATGGCGCGGTAGACGCTGGAACGGATGAGGTTGAAGCCGCCGACACCGACGGAGTCGTGTTTGGCGGCGGGGTCGGGGACTTTCCAGGGGCGAAAGGAGAGCACGGTGAAACAGCCGAGAATGGTTGTCATCAGCCGCTCGCCTGGGGATTCGAGGATGAGCGTGAGCGCGAGGGCTACGTGGTCTGCCTCGGATTCGTGGGCGAAGCGGAGGGCGCGCTCGAGGGTGTCGGGGCGGAAGAGAATGTCGCCATCTGTGAAGAGCAACCATGGGGTTGCTGATTGGCGCGCGGCGAGAGCCATGGCGTGGGTCTTGCCCATCCAGCCCTCGGGGAGGGTGTCGACATGGATCACGCTGAGGAGTTTTCCGGCGGGCGGGGCTTCGGCGGCGAGGCGGGCGGACAGAGAATCCATGATGGCGCCGGTGGAGTCGGTGGAGCGGTCGTCGACGGCGATGATTTCGATGGGGATGGTTTGGTTGAGGAGGGAGCGGAGGGTGGCTTCGATGGATGCGGCTTCGTTGCGGGCTGGGACGATGACTGTGATTTGCGGGACACCCCCATCCTGCTGCGGAGAAAAGCGCTCCGCACCAGGATGGGGCACCCGGTCGTAGCGGGGATCGAGGAGATTCGGGATGCGGGGCAGGTGGTGGAGGGCGGTGAGGGTGACTCGGGTCCAGACAAGGGCGATGAGCCAGGACACGATGATGGTGATGATGGTGAGCGCGTGCATGGAAGCCTTAGTTTCGCAGAAGAAGCAACTGCCGCTGAGATAAAGGAGTGAGCTGCCCGTTTCGTTTGCTATTCATCGATTGCTGCTACGCAACCAATCGAAAAGAGAAGCCCTGGAGGTAAAGGCACCTGCATCGTCATTCGAGCGGGGGGATATTCGGGAAAGAACTCAGAGAAGAGTCCGTTGACTATAGGAAAGTTGGATATGTCAGTAACCAGGACCGTCGTGTTGACGACTAAGTCGAGTCGGCTACCCCCTGCGGTGAGGACGTTTTCGAGGTTTCGGAATGCTTGCCTCGCCTGCACTTCAAACCCGGGGCCAGCAGCCTTTCCCGTTGACGGATCAACGCCAGGCTGCCCAGACACAAACAACAGACCACCGGTGCGGACCGCCTGCGAATAGGGCCCGATTGTTTTGATTCCTGGAACCTCGATGACTTGTTTCATCGCCATGACAACCCTCCTTATTCGGAAAATAGCAGCGATGGAAGTTTTCCAGCGGACAAAATTTCGCCCATCTGCCTTGAGCGGCAGATCGATGCTCAATGGGAGGCGCGGGGTGCTTGTTCGAGATCGGGGAGGGGTGGGGCGTAGCGCGAACCGAAGAAGAGGATGGCGAAGGAGGCGGCGAGGGTGACGATGGTGGCGCCGAGTCCGATGCGGAGGTTGTGGCGGTCGGAGATCCATCCGATGAGGTGGGGCGAGGGGAAATCGCCGAGGAGATGAATGAGGAGGAGGTTGATGGAGATGGCGGTGGAGCGGATGGCCGCGGAGACGGAGTTGACGATGGCGGCGTTGAGGGGTCCGGTGGAGAAGAAGAGGCAGAACTCGGCGGCCCAGGCGGCGGGGATCAGGAGGCGCGGGGGTCCGAAGAAGGCGAGCGCGGCGAAGGGAATGGAGGCGAGGACGCTCCACGCGGAGACGAGGTAGAGGGCGCGATGATTGCGGCGGAGCCAGAGCTGGGCGATCCAGCCGCCGGTGATGGTGGCGAGGAGGCCGTCGACGGCGGTGATTTCTCCGGCGGTGAGGCCGGCACCGGCGACGGAGTATCCGGCAAAGCGGTGGAGGAAGGTGGGCAGCCAGGTGGAGATGCCGCCGACGGTGAAGGTCCACATGGCCATGCCGAGGGTGGCGGTGAGAAACGCGCCGTTGGTGAAGAGGCCGAGGAAGCTGGTGCGGGCGGGGGTGGGTTTGAGGGTGTCGGCGCTGCCGCGCTGGGGTTCGCGGACGAAGAGCCAGAAGGCGACGGCGATGAGGACGCCGGGGAGCGCGGCGACATAGAAGGGCATACGCCAGCCGTATCGTTCGCCGAGGATGCCGCCGGTGAGATAACCGAGGGCTCCGCCGACGGGGATGGAGACGTAGAAGATGCTGAGGACGCGGTTGCGGTCTTCTTCGGGGTAGAAGTCAGCGAGGAGCGCGGGGGCAAAGATGGAGAAGGTGGCTTCGCCGATGCCGACGATGGCGTGGCGGATGAGCAGGGTTCGGTAGTCGTGGACGAAGGCGGTGAAGAGGGTGGCGGCGCTCCAGATGAGGGCGCCGGCGATGATGAGGGGTTTGCGGGGGAGATGGTCGCCGAGCCATCCGGTGAGGGGGGCGATGAGCATGTAGGTGAAGAAGAAGGCGGAGGTGAGGAGGCCGGTTTGCGCGTCGTTGATGTGGAATTCGCGCTGGACGAGGGGCTGGACGCCGGGGAGGACGTAGCGGTCGATGAAGTTGAAGAGGTTGAGGGCGGTGAGGAGGAAGAGGGCGGTGGCTGCGGTGCGGAGGGCCGGAGGGTGATGTGGGATTGCCGGACCGGAGGCTGCCATGGACAACAGGGTACAGGGTGCAGGGGAGGAGACAACCGAGCGACTTGGCACCGGGAGCCGGGAGATTTTCAAAAGATGCTGTGGTCGCGCATCTCCGCGGGCGATTCCGGATATTCGAAGCGTTCGTCACCAGCCTCCTGGTGAACCGAACTGAGAGCGACCGTAACCTCGCGAATGTAGAAGAGAACGCCGGCCAGAAGGGCGATCATGGCGGCGACAAAGACAGCGGCGGCGGCGAAGGCGGCCAGTTTCCAGTAGAGGCCGAAGCCGAGGAGCAGGCAGGAGAGCAGGGTCCCTACGAGCGCGATGAGGCTGAGGAGAAAGGTGCGGCGGATCATCTCTGCGCGCTGCTCCATGGATTCGATCTGCGCGGTGCAGGCTTCGGCTTCCGCCGTGCGGCCGTTCTTCACGGCCTCGTGCCGCGCACGCACATACTGCCGGAGCCGGCTGACGATGCCCATGAGACGAACGTTGATGGAGAGGATGAAGAGAGCCGTGGCGGAAAAGAAGATGGCAGGAGCGACGAATGCCTGGAAGAGGCGGCCGATGTCGTTCATCAGGATTCATCGTAGCGCGGGGAGGGAGCGGGAGGCTGTGTTGGCCCTCACGGCGGAGACAGGCGAGAGGCTGCGGCCTGCGGGGGGAGATCCGCGCACCGGTATTTGGGGCTACGCTTTTCCAAAATGGGACTGGGGCTCGAACGGCGGTACTTTGGACTGTGGCGCACGGCCGAGTTGTATTTACTTTCTGACGGCAGAGGAGTCCGCTTCTTGCTGTGGGGTGAACCTGGCGGTGTCTGCGGGCTGCTCTTCGCTCGGGGCGATGGCCGCAGATGGAGGCAGGTGGCGCCTGGGCTTAGGTTTTGAGTTTGTCGAGGTGGCGGAACCAGTCGGTTTGGTAGAGGAGGCCGGAGAAGAGGGTGAGGTTGTAGGCGCAGTGGACCATGACTCCGGCGGCGACGGAGTCGGTGGTGAGGCGGACGACGCAGAGGATGATGCTGACGCAGCCGATGAGGAGGACTGGTCCCCAGGAGTTGGAGACCTGCTGGGCGTGCATCAGGGCGAAGGGGATCGAGGTGAGGACGATCGAGAGCGGGATGCCGATCAGGCGGACGGTCGCTTCGCCGATGACGTTTTTGCGTTCGAGCCAGTGGAAGATGTTCACGAGGCTGGGGAGGAGGAAGCCGCGGAAGGCGAGTTCTTCGGTGAGCGGGGCGAGGGTGATGCCGAAGGCGAGCAGGGTCCACGCGCCGGCGGCGGATTTAGTGAGGTCTTCGAGGATGGGCGGCGCTTTGGGCATCGGCAGGAAGTTGCCGGCCAAGGTGATGGCGAGACCGGTGAGAACGCCGAGGCTGACGAGAATCAAAGACCAGCGAAAAGCAGTGGCGATGTTCCAGTGGATGCCTTTGGCGAAGGAGCGATCCCACCAGAGAGAGAAGACGAAGGCGGAGAGCGCCCAGAGGACCAGGTAGATGGCCGCCTGCATGGAAATGGCGTAGATAACGTTACGGCCGATGTCCTGCATGAGGATGCCAATGCGGACGTGGGGGTGCGTCGCGTAGATAGAGGCCAAAGCGACGAGGTAGCCGCCGATGAGCGCGGGGATGATCAGGAGGATGAAGACGACAACGTGGCCGATGTTGGGGATGAGCTTCGGCGGAGGGGGCGGCGGAACGAGTTCGAGGATGGGCGGCGGAGGTTCGATGGGGTGCCAGAGGTAGCCTGGTGGCTCGACGGCGGTCTCGACGGCGGGTTGCGGAGCGGGAGCTTGCGCGGCTGGGACGTTAAGGTCGGGGCTGCCTGGCTGCTCGTAACCGGCTTCGGTGTCGCTCATTGAATGGTCTCTTTTCCTGAGCCTCTCGCGGGGGATTTAGTGCGCGGGTTCCGGCTTCCGTTGGCGGACGGTTTTGCAGGGGTTCCGGCGAGTCTGTTCGAGCCAGAATACCAGGGGCGCAGGAATTGGCCAGTATACGAGAGGGGTACGGCGGCGACCTGTTCGGGGGTGCCCTCGGCGACGACGCGGCCCCCGCCCTCGCCGCCTTCGGGGCCGAGGTCGATGATCCAGTCGGCGTTGCGGATGACGTCGAGGTTGTGCTCGATGATGATGACGGTGTTGCCGAGGTCGGTAAGGCGGTGGAGGACTTCGAGGAGCTTGCGGACATCGTCGAAGTGGAGGCCGGTGGTGGGCTCGTCGAGGAGGTAGAGGGTGCGGCCGGTCTGGCGCTTGGAGAGCTCGCGGGCGAGCTTCATGCGCTGGGCTTCGCCGCCGCTGAGGGTGGTGGCGGATTGGCCGAGATGGATGTAGCCGAGGCCGACGTCGACGAGGGTTTGCAGCTTTTGGCGAGCCTGGGGGATGTCGCCAAGAACGGGGAGCGCGTCTTCGATGGCGAGGTCGAGGATGTCGGCGATGGAGCAGCCGTTGAATTTGACGGCGAGGGTTTCCTGATTGTAACGGCGGCCGTTACAAGCTTCGCACTGGACGTAGACGTCGGGGAGGAAATTCATTTCGATGCGGCGCTGGCCTTCGCCCTGGCAGGCTTCGCAGCGTCCGCCCTGGACGTTGAAGGAGAATCGGCCGGCTTTGTAGCCGCGCTCGCGGGATTCGGGGAGCATGGCGAAGAGGTCGCGGATGGCGGTGAAGACGCCGGTGTACGTAGCGGGGTTGGAGCGCGGGGTGCGGCCGATGGGGGACTGATCGATGCGGATGGCTTTGTCCAGGAGGTCGAAGCCTTTGATGCGGGAATGCGCGCCGGGCGCTTCGCGCGAGCCATAGAGTTCTTTGGCGAGGGCGCGGTAGAGGATGTCGTTGACGAGGGTGCTTTTGCCGGAGCCGGAGACGCCGGTGACGACGGTCATGACGCCAGTGGGAAATCTGACGGTGAGGTCTTTGAGATTGTGGCTGCGCGCGCCTTCGACGGTGATCCATTTGCCGGTGACAGGGCGTGGAAGGAGGCGCTGGATGGTGGAAATTTGGCCGGAGAGGTAGCGGCCGGTGAGGGAGCCGGGGGCGTTCATGATGTCGGCCGGCGTGCCCTGGGCGACGACGTAGCCGCCGAGACGGCCGGCGCCGGGGCCGAGGTCGAGGACATAGTCGGCGTGGCGGATGGTTTCTTCGTCGTGTTCGACGACGAGGACGGTGTTGCCGAGGTCGCGGAGGGCCTCGAGGGCGTGGATGAGGCGCTGGTTATCGCGCTGGTGTAGTCCGATGGAGGGCTCGTCGAGGACATAGAGAACGCCGCGGAGGCGCGAGCCGATTTGGGTGGCGAGGCGAATGCGCTGACCTTCTCCGCCGGAGAGGGTGGCGGCATTGCGTTCGAGGGAGAGATAGCTGAGGCCGACAGCGTTGAGGAACTGCAGGCGCTCGACGATTTCTTTGCGGAGGCGCTCGGCGACGAGGGCTTCGCGGGCGGTGAAGGAGATGGCCCGAGCACGGTCGAGGGCGCGGTCCATGGGAAGCGCGGTAAATTCGGCGATGGACATGCCGTCGATTTTGACGGCGAGGGATTCGGGACGCAGGCGCTGGCTGTGGCAGGCGGGGCACTCGGAGGCGGACTGGTACTGCATCATCCACTCGCGGTAGGTGTCGGAACGGGCTTCTTCGAGGGAGTCGCGGAGGTAAGCGAGGATGCCGTGGAAGCCGGTGCGCGGTGCTTCGGACTGCGGCGGTCCGACGAGGAGAAGCTCCTGGTGTTTGAAGGGGAGTTGTTCGAAGGGGAGCTTGAGGTCGATTTTGTATTTCGCAGCAGCAATGTTGATGAGGCGGATGAGATATTGCGAGGCGGAGCCAGGGCCGAGCGCGCCGTCGAGGAGAGGCTTGGACCAGTCGGTGATGACTTTGGAGGGGTCGAAGTCGTAGATGCTGCCGAGGCCGTGACATTCAGGGCAGGCGCCATAGGTGGAATTGAAGGAGAAGCTGCGGGGCTCGAGTTTGGGGACGTCGAGGCCGCAGTCTGGGCAGGCCATGCTGGAGGAGTAAAGCTGCTCGGCTGACCCGGAACCCCCTTGCGTGCCGACGAGGACGAGGCCGCTGGCCATCTGCAGAGCCTTTTCGACGGAGGCGGCGAGGGCTTTCTCGATGCCGGGCTTGAGGACCGCACGGTAGACGATGGCTTCGATGGTGTGGTTTTTGCGTTTTTCGAGATTCGGCGGGTCGGCGAGGTCGAGGATTTCGCCATCGACGCGGGCGCGGAAGCCCTGCTGATCGAGTTTGTCGAGGAGGTCTTTGAATTCGCCTTTGCGTCCGCGGACGACGGGCGCGTAGATGGTGACACGCTCGCCGGGAGCGAGGGCGAGGATGCGCTCGACGATTTGCTCGGCGGACTGGCGGGAAATCTGGCGGCCGCAGCGGGGGCAGTGGGGGACGCCGACGGAGGCGTAGAGGAGGCGGAGGTAGTCGTAGATTTCGGTGATGGTGCCGACGGTGGAGCGCGGGCTGCGGCTGGTAGTTTTCTGTTCGATGGAGATGGCGGGCGAGAGGCCTTCGATGGAGTCAACGTCGGGGCGCTCGATCTGATCGAGGAACTGGCGGGCATAGGCGGAGAGGGTTTCAACGTAGCGGCGCTGACCTTCGGCGTAGATGGTGTCGAAGGCGAGGGAAGACTTCCCGGAACCGGAAAGGCCGGTGACTACAGTAAGCGTGTTGCGGGGAATCTGGACGTTGATATCGCGCAGGTTGTGCTGGCGGGCGCCGCGAACGGTGATTTGAGTGATGGGCATAACACGGGAGGAGCAAATTGTGTATCAAAAAAAGCGCAATATGGGTGGATATCGCAGATAGCACACTAGTACTAGTTGCAAAACGGGACACTCGGGCTAGAATTCGGGAAGCTGATCCTCTCCGTATCTTAGTGGGCAACAGAAAAGTGGGTCAATGTGTATCACTTTCTGCTGCAATGGCATCGGATGGAGAAGTGGGGATGCAAGCCATTGGGCGCATCTCATCCTGATGATGAAGGATCCCCGGCCATGTCGGGGAGAATATTGGCAATATGCAGGAAGCAATGAACACGCTGATGTTGGTTTGCGCGGCGCTTGCCTCGCTCGCATTTGGAGTTCTGCTGGCGTACGGCGTTTGCCGGGCGGCATTCGCGAGGCTGCTGCGGCACGCAGGCCAGGTGGCAGCGCAGCGTGCGCAGGCGCAGATGGCTCCTCCGGTGTCCCAGCCCGATACGCTGTAGGACAGGGCGCAGGCCACAGGCCACAGGAAAAGCAGTCGCGCGCTGTGCGAATCGCGGTCCTGACACCACAGAATCCTCAAAGTTCAGCCGACTCTACTCGTCGCGGATTGCCTCCATCGGATCGACGGAGGCGGCGCGTCCTGCCGGGAAGATAAAGGCAAACGTTAATACGGCCAGCAGAACGGCGAGCGTGGCGCCTGCCATGAGTGGACTCGCGACAGTGACTCCGTAGAGCAGAGATTGCAGAAAGCGGCCAGCCAGGGCGGCGAGCGCTGCTCCGGCGAGGATGCCGATGCCGATGCGCAGAGCCGCCCCGCGTGCCAGGCTCGTGACGATTTCCAGGCGGCGTGCGCCGAGGGCCATGCGGATGCCGATTTCGCGGCGGCGTTCTGTGACGGTGCGGGAGAGGATTCCGTAGAGGCCGGTGGCGACGAGGGCGAGGGCGAGGAGTGCGAATCCTCCGGAGACGCTGGAGAGGAGGCGTTGGCGGCTGAGGTCGTCGTTGAGGATCCGGTCGAAGCTGTAGATTTTGGGCGGAGTGGTTCCGGGCAGGATGCGGGCAGTGGCTCGCTCGATGGCGGAGGCGGCGAGTCGTTCGTTGCCGGAGCGGACGGCGATGAAGGAAGAGACGAAGGGTTTCTTCTGTTGCTCGATGAGTTCGTAGAGGGTGAGAGGTGCGGGGACGAGCAGGCTCTGCATGCGGGCGTCCTCGGCGACTCCGACGATGCGATAGACGCGGGGCGCTGAGTCGGGGCTGGCGCTGGGTTTGGGAGGGGCGCCGTCGCCGGAGGTGATGAAGCGTCCGATGGGATCCTCGCCGGGAAAGAAGAAGTTCGCAGCGGCTCGGCTGATGACGCAGACCTGGTCTCCGGAGATGTCAGAGCGACTGAATGGGCGGCCCTCGAGGATTGCGGTTCCCAGGGCAGAGAAGTAGTTGGGAGTGACGTATTCGCTCCATACCTGGTTGTTTTTGTGGAGATTGCCGTTGGGATCGCGGGTGAAGTAATTGCTGGTCTGCAGCCAGCCGTGTACGGGAGGCATAGAGAGCAGGGCTACGGACCGAATGCCGGGCTGGGTTTGGAGGTCGTCGACGAGCTGAAGACTTTTGGCGACCTGGATCGGGTCGGTTGGGTCATCCCTCTGGAAATTAAGTTCAGCTAATGTAACGCCATGTGTTACAAATCCGGAGTTTTCCTTCAGGTAATTGCGAAGCGTGCCGGACAAGAGCAGGGCGGAATAGATGAGGACGAGCCCGAGGGCGACCTGGGTAGGAATGATCCAGCGGCCGAGGCTGGCTTTGCGCTCTGTGTGGAGTGCTTTCAGATCGAGAGCGGGGGCGGCGCGGGAGGCGCGCCAGGCGGGCCATAGGGCGGCGAGAGCGGCGGCGGTGATGCTGAGAAGGATGGCGAAGAGGGCGATGGCGGCGCCGGCTTTGAGGTTGAGAACGGCAGGTTCGCCGGCCGGAGTGATGAGGTAGATGATGGCGTGGGCGAGCTCCCAGCCGAGCATGCCGCCGATCACCAGTCCACCGGACGCGAGTAGGGCGGTTTCGGATAGCACCTGGGCGATGAGGCGGATGCGGGGGGAGCCGAGAGCGCTGCGGATTGCGAATTCGTGCAAGCGGCTGCTGACGCGGGAGAGGATGAGCAGGCCGATATTGACGGAGCAGAGGAGCATCATGAGCGCGCAGAGCGCTTCGAGGGCGAGCAGAGGCTTGCGGTACTGAGTGCGAAGGTCGGATTCTCCGGTGCGGCCGGATTCCACGTCGAGCCGATAGCCGCCGCCAAAGAGATTCTCATTGAGGATTTTGTGCTGTGGGTCACTTCGTTGGAGATGAGAGTGGCGGAGGCAGCGAGGGCCGAGCTAGCCGAGGTGAGGGTCTGTCCGGGCTTGAGGCGACCTATCACGGTGAGCCAGAAAGCGCCTGCCTGATCGATCATGGCGAATTTGCCGTACAGGACTCTCTCAAAGGAGAGCGGGAGGAGGAGGTCGATGCGGCTTTCGGGAGCTATGCCGTCGAAGCCGGGCGGCAGCACGCCGACGACGGTGATGGCGGTGTGGTTTCGGCCGAGAGCGAGGGCGCGACCCAGGATGTGCGGATCGGCATTGAAATGCGTACGCCAGAAGTCGTAGCTGAGGAGCGCCTCGGGTTGCAGCGGCTGGCCGCGCTCGCCGGCGGACTCAGGGAATCCGCGGCCGAGCCAGGGGCGGAGTTCGAGGACGCGGAAGATGCTGCCGGTGGCGAGTTCTGCGTGGACCGTTGTGGCGGGACCCTGACTGTTCTGCAAAGGCGAGTCGGTGTCGAATGCTGCGAAGACGCCGGTGGTGGCGGTCTGGTGGGCGCGCAGGGATTCGTAGAGGAGATAGCTGAAGTCGATTTCGCGGTTCCCGTTGGCGAAGCGATAGCGGACGAGCTCGCTGGGATGGGGAACGGGGAGGCTGCGAAGAATGATGGAGTACGTCAGGAGGAAGATGGCGGTGTTGGCGCCGATGCCGAGGGCGAGGGTGGCGATGGCGACCAGCGTGTATCCGGGAGATTTGCGGAGCTGACGGAGGGCGTAGCGAAGATCCCGAGCGAATGAGAACATCGTGCCTTCTCCTGCATTAAGATCCGTCGTCGTTACATATTGGGCGGACCACAGAGCCTATTCGCAGCGAAGAGCCTCCACGGCATCGACACCGGCAGCGCGGCGCGCGGGCAGATAGCTGGCGACGATTCCGCAAAGGCCGCGAACCAAAACGACAACGAAGATGGTGGCTGCATTATAGGCCGCGGCTCCATAAAGGAATGACCGCAGCACGCTGCTGGCCGCCCAGGCGACGCCAAGTCCAACGGCCACGCCAAAAGACAGCAGCACGAGCGCATGCCGCAGAACCAGCGCTTGCCCTATGAGGCCGGAGTCGGCTCGAAGATGGCGCGGAGGATTTTGCGGTTCTGGGCGTAGTTGGCGTGGGCTCCGGTGGGGGAGACGAGGAAGGGCGGGAGTTTGAAGGCGGCGTTGTGAGCGGGAAGGTTGACGACGTGGACGCCGGCGATGGCGGGGACGTTCCAGGAGAGCAGATCGTTGGGATCGCTCCAGGCGACGATTTGGGGGGTTGGGGCGGAGGGGGTGGATCGTTGCTGGAGATATTGCGTGCGCTGGCATTGCCAATGCGAGATGGAGGCGGGGGCTGCGGTTCCGGAGGGCGCGGCGGTGGTGGGCGATGGAGTGGTTGGAGTTTGAGGCGGGGGCGCGGATTCGGATTGCGTGTCGGGTGTTGCTGGG
>PMUI01000070.1 GCA_003166955.1 Acidobacterium sp. | reverse complement strand
ATTTATGAGACTGGTTCTAGTAACGGAAGGCAGACGTTACCCGCATGTGGGCAACGGTCCGCGCCTTTGCTCCCCCAACTCCGCGAACCCGGGAAAACATCGGAATTCGCGGCCGGCTGAACTCTGGAGAATGACTGATGTACCTGCGAGTTTTTCTGAAGGTGTGTGAGGGGTGCGGCGTTCTGTGGCTCCGCGCTCAGGGGTGCCCGGAAGTCTATTGTGCGGGCTGCGTTCGAAAATTGCGGTCTCTTCCGCCAGTAAGACCAACGCGCCGGCCAGGACGCCGCGGGGGGTCCAGACATTTCGTTGCGACGACCGGAGGTGCCGCATGAGCACAGCGCTTGCGATGCCCTGCATCGTCGCCACAGCAACGGCGGTCGCCGCAGAGGAACTGCCCCGGGCGCGGCCGAAGCCGATCGTCGGCTTTGCATTTTACCGGAAGCATACGGTGGCGTTGCTGCGCCGTTATGCGCAGATGTCGATGGAGATGGGGCGGGCACCGTCGGCCCTGGGGAAGATGATGCTTCGCGGACACGTGTCGAGTTATCGTCTGCGAAGCTTCGAAGAGGGACTGATCTTTGTCCTCGACGTGGAGAAGTGCATCAACCAGCTCGACAGAACCTCGCGCAAGATCGTGACGCATGTCGCGGTGGAGGATTACACCATCGTGGAGGCAGTTACTCTGACGGGGCAAAGCGAGCGATCCATCGCGCGAATTTACGGGGAGGCGATGAACCGTCTGACCGACCTTTTTTTGAGATCTGGCCTTCTGGAGCCAAATGTGGAAAATTTGTCAAGAGGAGAGGCAAAAATCGAAAGTAATGAGACAACATAACAAAGGGCTTGCAAACCAGGAATACGAAAGAAATTTGGCAGGTTTATTCTTTGGAACTGGTATTCTGAATTTATAGAGTAAAGAAAGAAAGAAGGGGCACCCAACGGTGTCCCTTTTTTATTGGTCCCGCGGGTCACCCTATGAAAGAGACCCGAACGGAGGAGGCATTTTGCCGGTTCCAGAAATGAGGAATATGCGGAACAGAGACTGCAAAGAGTGGATGCGCGCCCTGACGCCCATGCGGCGGGTGGCGCTCGGACTCGTGGCGATCGCGGTGGCGTTGCTTCCGCCGCAAGCTACCGCGCAGATGACAACGACGACCGTGCAGGGCACGGTGTATCGCGCCGATGGGACGGCCGCCAGCGGAACGCTTTTGGTGAGCTGGTCAGCATTTACAACGCCGCAAAACCAGGCGGTGGCCGCCGGCAACATGAGCACGACGATTGGCGCGGATGGATTTGTGAGCCTGAACCTGACGCCCAACGCGGCTGCGTTGCCGACAGGGAGCTACTACACGGCGGTCTATCACCTGAGCGATGGAACCGTGAACCAGGAATACTGGGTAGTCCCGACATCGGCCAGTGCGTCGATCGCTTCGGTGCGGGCGCAGCTGCAACCGTCGACGGTGGCGGTGCAAGCGGTCTCGAAGTCGTATGTGGACAGCGCAATTTCATCCCTGAGCGGTTCGTGGCTGGCGCTGGCAGGGGGGACCATGACCGGACCGCTGAACCTGAATGGCGATCCTGCTGCGGCGAATCAGGCCGCCACAAAACACTACGCGGACCAACTGGCCGCGGCGCAGCTTCCTTTGTCCGGAGGCACGCTGACGGGGCCGCTGAATGCGAAGCAGATTGAGGGGCAGCTTTACGCAGAGCAGTGGCAGTCGGGCCCGGCCAGCAACAACGGGATTGCGATGTCGATCACGGAGTGCGCGTCGCTCCCGTATGCCTGCCAGATACTGGCACCGGCTACTTATGCGCAAACGGAAGGACAGCCGTGGGGCGGTAGCCTTAGAGCGCAGGCTACGATAGAGAACCTTGGTCCGCCTTATACTGCGCCCCAGGGGGCGACGATTACCGATCTTCGCTTCGGACCTGCGCAGACGCTTGTTACTCCCGGCAACCTTGGAGATAATCGCCATCAGATCGGTCCTACTTATGTTCTGAACTCGACTTTATCTCCCGGCGGCTATCTGGGTAACTATACAGCTCCCGGGCTAGCGGTAATCAAGAACCTGTTCGCAGGTTCGCACTCGTTTAATCTCGAGCAAACGAATAACACCGGCTTGTCCATTATCCTCAATCAGTACTCTCCGGCGTCCACCAACGGCTTATCCGCGGTACTCCAGAATCAGTCGAACGGCGACTCAATCCTTCCGTTCTTCTGGAACCAGACACGCGGCGGGATTAATTCCGGGGACAACGAAGGGAACGAAGGCCGGAGCTTCGAGGGCGAAGCAGCGGATACTTTCCAGGGAACGATTAACGCAGTATCCACGACACCAGCCAATTCCCAGGTGTGCGGCGTGACGCCGTGCTGGGTTTATGCGACGACCCAGACACAGGGAGCACAAGGCAGCGTGGGGGCAGATCTCGCGATGACCGATCAGACGCACGCCGACTCGACCGGTTACGTCACCAACATCAATAGCAATGTTGTGACCGCATCGTCAGGCGCCGACTGGGACAGCGCTTATGGAGATTCGAGCGCCTGGGGCACGATTACCCAGGACATCACCGATCCGGGAAACACAAATGTCTTTCCCGAGCAGAATGTTACAGTAACTGTCGCCGCTACTTACGGGGTTCCCAACACTTCGACGCCGATCTGCCTTTTTGATAACTCCGGTACACACTGGGAATGCGAACCTGTCACTGCCGCAACGGCTAATTCGATCACGTTCTCCGTGGTGCGCCGCAAATATGCGTCGGGTTCCTGGTGGTCACAGGGCGGCATGGCCGGGATGGGATTCACGATGCAGGCGGACTGGGTTGGTCCCGGAGCGCCCTATGGGGGCAGCAGCGGCCTTGCCGGATTCGGAGGGATGGCGCCATCTAACATGGTCCGTCCGACTTATCCGGTTATGTATAACAACAGCGGAAATACTGCGACGATCTATCAGGGCAATCGTGCTGGATTTAGCGGATACTCTTCCCGCGGGTATAGCTCGATGGGCAACGGCGGGGCCGTCAGCGCGACGGTAGCCGGCGGCAGTATCATTTCCTGCACCGCCAGTGGCGGCTCAGGCTACAACGGTTGGACCGGTACCGGGTACCTTACCCAACCGCCACAGTTGACTTATACCGTGAACAACGGCGCTACGCCGCCGGTACTGTACATCACGACCACCGGCGCGGGCGGATCGTTGACCGGATGCGCGGTCCAAAATGGCGGATCGGGCCTTACATCGATTGCGGTGACAGTAACTCCCACGAATCCTTACACCGTTTATCCGATGACGCATATCTTCGACGTGTGGAATCCCGTAACCGGAGCTGTGGATGGAAGTTCCCTGGCCACTGACGCGCCGATGCCGAACGGTACTTCCTACTTCCAGGCTGGAAACACGGTTGAAGTTCCACATTACTACGCTCAGCAATTCACGGAGATGAACTCGCAGACGTTTGCGTACCAGGGGCATATGTCGGGAAGGAATCACTATTTCGGCGGACCCTTTGGGAGCAACGACTACGGCTGGTGGCTGATGAATACTAATCAGCCAGCGCTGTATGAGAATTATCCGGCGAATCCAACGCCGTGGGTGGTCGGCCAGGGGTTAATGGAGACACCCTATGGCTACACACTGAGCGGCTCCTGGCGAAATGGACTGTGGCTGAAGATGCCACCCTACAGCGTCGGAGGTCTGACGGGCGCACTGGTGGTGGGCTGCACCGACTATGTGAACGGCGTCAATGTCTGCTCGAAATGGACACCGCCGTACAACATGCTGGTGGCGGAGAACGGGAATAACAGCGGGAATGCCGAAGACACGTTGCAATACAGCATTCCAACAACCACGTGGTCGCTCACAGCCGGTGCGACAGGAGGGAGCGGGTTCAATCCATATTGCACGGAGACACTGGCAGGCACCGCGAGCGGCGGATTTTCTATAACGTGCAACGGGAAGACGTCGAAGGTCGATACGTCCGGCAACTTTTCGTTGCCAGGGTTCATTCGGGCCCAGGGAGGGGTGACGGGCGCCACGATCAACGGCGAGTTCACCGTCGATGGCACGACCTACTATACGTTGAACGCTGCATGGAATGCGGCGTTGGGCCAGGCGAATGCGACGGGGCAGAATCAGACGGTACGACTGGGGCCGGGCAACTTCCCGGTGACAGCGACTCTGTCGGAACCCACCAACGGCACGTGCGTGAGCCTGATTGGTAGCGCGGCTCCGACGGTGACGGCGGACAGCGCGAATGCTTCCACCGTGATTAGTGTGCCGTCCGGGCTGGGCGGGGACCTCTTTGGTTTGCAGAACACAACCGGAAGCCAGGCGCAGAGCTGCACCTTCCGGGATCTGATGGTGATGGCCAACAAGAATGTCAATCATGCGTTTAACTTCCAGTGGTTTCGCGGGCTCTATGTCGATGGTGTTACTGTGAATGACACGACGCAGGATGCATTCTATCTTGGGGAGTCGAGCGGCACGCATCAGGCTAACTTCGAGATGCGCGATGTTACTGTGAGTTATTCGTCGGCAAGTTTCGCGCCGGCCAGTCGGCCGAATTATGGCCTGAATCTGCAGACTACGGTGCTGGACAGCTTCGTGGAAAATCTGCTGGTCCGGAACGCGCTGCAGGCCGCGGTCTATAACGCCGGCGGCGGAACAACGTTCGAACTGATCCATGGCTTTGGCTATCCATATACGTGCACGACGGCTCCGTGTAATAACTCGACGGAGACGAATTCCGGCGCGGCGGATGCATCCTGGGCAACCAACTATGAGGTAGTGGATGCGGGATCGGGCGGGAACATGTACTCGAACACCTACATGGACTCACCGGCGATCGCGGCCTTTGACCTGAAGACGAACGGGGTTCAGATCAACGGCGGCCATGTTCAGTGGCCGGACACGACCAGCTTCCCGAACGCGACGTTCGCCGAGGTTGAGGCGGCGGTCAACTCGAATCTGGTGATTTCGAATGTGGACTGCATGAATATGAGCGCCACGGCGGGGATTGCCGGATCTCCGGCCGGTACAACAGGCGTCTGGATCAGCTACATGGGAGCGAATGGCTCGGCGCCGTCCTATTCGTCGGTCAGCAATCTGGCGGGGTGCGGTCAGTATGTGCAGCAGCGCGTTGCGGCCCGGCAGACAGCTTTCGATATGGCGGGGAATAACTCGTCGAACACGAACTATGGAACGGGCCAGGCGGGAGTGACGCCGAAGGTATTCGTGACTCCGCTGAGCACGCAGGGGAATGAAGGCGGTGTGGAAGTCGAGAACTTTTCGGGCGGCCAGGGAGACTCGTTTTACAGCGGGTTCAGCGGGCAGCCATCGAACTTCGCGGTGATGGCGGATGGCACGGTGCGACATACCGGGCTGCAGACAAGCGCGGTGTTCGCGACGTCGTCCGCCACGCTGACGAAGGCCAACCACATCGTTCTTGCCAACGCATCGAGCGGGGCGTTCACGCTCACACTGCCGAGCTGCTATACCGCAATGCCGGATGGCCTGACGCCAACCGGCATGGAATTCACGATTGTGAAGACCGACACGACGAGCAATGCGGTGCAACTGGCGACCACCAGCAGCGAAACGATCAGCGTGCCGGGGTCGAAGTCGACAAGCTACACGATCGCGGCGGCGGGAGGCCTGACGGTGGCGTGCGGGCCGGATTCGAACTGGTACAGCACGGAGCAGATTGCGGGGAATGCGGCGACGGCAACGGCTCTGGCGGCTGCCCCAACGCAGTGCCCGGCGGGCTACTACTCGACGGGTGTCGGGGCGAACGGAAACGCGAATTGCTCGCAGTCCTGGCACGCGACCTGGTTCGGCTACTTTGGCGGGACGTTCGGCACATCGGCGAACAGCTCTTTGGGCTCGATCTGGTCGCCGAGCGCCGCGATCAGTATGACGCGGCTCGATATCGCGGTGGGCACGGCGCCGGCCGGATGCAGCACATGGCCGGTGATCGGAATTTACGACAGCACCGCGGCGACGTGGCTGAAGACGGTGACTCTGGCCGCCGCGACCTATAGCTATCGCAACGCAGTGACCGGGGTCTCGCTCACTGCCGGCCACAACTTGTCGATGGGCGTGCAGACGGCTGGCGTGGGATGCACGACGAATCCCGGGTCGGCGCAACTCACCATGGAATACACGATGAATCAGTGAGCGTGGCAGCCATGCTTTTCGATTGGGGGGCCGCGGATCGGCCGGAGCTGGAGCGTCTGGGGAATGTCCTGGATGTGACGGATCGGGCACGGCGGAAGCAAAATTCGATTGCGCTGGCGGCCCAACTTTTGCGCGTCAGAAGCCGCACAGGAAAGACCATTCCTCTGGCGGCCAATGACGCGCAGAAGCAATACGAGGAGGATCGAGGACAAAGCAACATCATCCTGAAGGCGCGCCAGATGGGCATGACGACGTGGGTGGCGGGCCAGTTCTTTATGAAGACGATCACGCACGCGGGGACGCTGACGGTGCAGGTGGCGCACACGCAGGAAGCGGCGGAGTCGATTTTCCGGATCGTGCACCGCTTTCTGCGCTGCCTGCCGCCGTCGCTGTGCCAGGGAGCGCTGAAGACATCGCAGGTGAACGCGCGGCAGATTATTTTTCCGGGGATGGATTCGGAATACCGCGTTGAGACAGCGGGAGCGCCGAATGCGGGACGCGGGCTGACCATCACGAATCTGCATTGTTCGGAAGTGGCGCGGTGGCCGGGAGACCCGGCGGAGATTCTGGAAGGAATGCGCGCCGGACTTTCGCCGGCGGGCGAACTGGTGCTGGAGTCGACACCGATGGGCGCCGCGGGGTGCTTCTGGAAGGAGTGGCGGGAGGCGAAGGGGACGGGCATAGTGCGGCACTTCTTCCCATGGTGGATGGAGAAGGCGTATGTGAGCCATGCGGTGGAAGAGAATTCGCTGAACGATGCAGAGCGGAGGCTGAGGCGCGAGCACGATCTGACGCTCGAGCAGATCGGGTATCGGCGGCAGATCCAGGAACGCTTTCGCGGCCTGGCCAGACAGGAGTATGCGGAGGATGCGACGGAGTGTTTTCTGGCGAGCGGCAACTGCATCTTCGACACAGCCGCGATCGACGCGCGGCTGCGTGAGGTTCCCGCTCCGGTGTCGGAGCGGAGGGACGGACTGCACGTGTGGCTGAGACCACTGAAGGGTAAGGAATATCTGGTGGCGGTGGACCCGGCGGGTGGCGGCGAGGACGGCGACTATTCGGTGGCGGAGGTGATCGACATGGGCACCGGCCTGCAGTGTGCGGAGTTGCAGGGCAGGCTGACTGAGCTGGATCTGGCGCAGGAAGTGGCCAAACTGGCGCACGAGTATAACCACGCGCTGCTGGCGGTGGAGCGCAACAATCATGGCTCCGGGGTGCTCGCGTATCTAAAAGGAGTTTGCCGGTACGAGCGGCTGCACGCGACAGGGGGACAGGAGGGATGGCTGACCACGTCGGTGACACGGCCGCTGATTCTGGGGCGGCTGGGGTCGGCGCTGGTGGAATCGCCGGAAATCTTTGCAAGCGAACGATTGCTCCGGGAGTGCCGCAGCTTTGTGCGGCGCGCCAGCGGACGGGCGGAGGCGCAGACTGGAGAGCATGATGACTGCGTGATGGCGATGGCCATCGCACTCGCGGTCCGCGAGGAACGGCTCACGGGCCGGGCATTGAATTAGCATTAAACATCCGGAGGGATCGTGGCAGTTCTGGCCATACAGCAGATCCGGCGCATGAGGGGCGGCGCGCAAAGCCACCTGATGCTGGGCGCCGACGGCAATGCGTGGGTGGTGAAGTTCCAGAACAACCCGCAGCATCTGCGAGTGCTGCCGAATGAACTGCTGGGAACGCGGCTGGGCGCGCTGATGGGGCTGCCGGTGGCCGCTTGCGATGTGGTGGAGGTGACGCCGTGGCTGATCGAGCAGACGGCGGAGCTGACGGTGGAGTATGGCCACCGGCGGGAGCGGTGCCATGCCGGGTTGCAGTTCGGATCGCAGCTGGTGGGCGGGCTGATGCCCGGTCACACGGCGGATTATCTGCCGGAGGAGCAGCTGGTGGAGGTGCGGAACTTGCGCGAATTTGCAGGGGCGCTGGTGCTGGACAAATGGACGGGCAACGCGAATGGGCGGCAGGCGCTGTTTTATCGCAAGGGCCGGGAGAAACGGTACAGCGCGACGTTCATCGACCAGGGATTTTGCTTTAACGCAGGAGAGTGGCGATTCGAAGACGCACCGTTGCGCGGGGTGTACGCGCGCGACGTGGTCTACCGGGAGGTAACGGGCTGGGAGAGCTTCGAGCCATGGCTGACCCGCGTGGAGGCAGTGGAGGCGCAGCGGGTGTGGGAGATCGCGGAGACGCTGCCGCCGGAGTGGTATGACGGGGACGCTGCGCTGCTGGAGGGGTTGGTGGAAAAGCTGATCGAGCGGCGGACGCGGGTACGGGACTTGATCACGGAGTTCCGGGAATCGTCGCGGCAGCCGTTTCCAAAGTGGAACGGGGGGAAAGGGGCGATGCGGATGGGAGAGTTTGCGGGACAGGAGTGGGGCGATAGTTATCAAGGAAGGGTGATGTGAACGGAAGGGTGATGTGAACGGGCGGCTGGAGTGCGAGTTCTCGCTGGTGCGGTACGTGCCGGATCCGGTGAGGAACGAATTCGTGAATATTGGAGTGATGCTGCGGGAAGCGGCGCATCCGGATGTGTCCGTGGTGCGGTTCACGAAGGACTGGGCACGCGTGCGGTGCGTCGACCCGGACGCGGACATCGCCATGCTGGAGGCCATGGAAGCAGAGATGCGGCGGCGCCTGCTGGAGACGGGCACGGAGACGACGCCGCTGATAAAGACGATCGAGGATTCGTTCTCGCATCAGTTACAAATGACCGAACCGAAGGCATGCCTGGCGGAGAATGTGATCGCGGAGATGGATCAGCTGATGCGGCTGTATGTGGAGCCGCGCAGAGAGCGGGCACGGCAGGCGCTGAGCGGACGGCAGGCGATTGCCAGGAGCATGCGGACGCAGTTTGAGCATGCGCGGGTGTGGGATTTGATGCGGAAGCGGATTGCGGCTTCGGCGTACACGCGACCTGGAGATTCGCTGAGAATCGATTGCGGCTACCGGCCCAATGGGACGGTGCGGATGTTTCATGCGGTGTCGCTGAGCGGGGATGTGGAGCTGGCGAAGGTACTGGCCTTCAGCGTGCCGTCGCTGCGGGCGGGAGTCGCGCGAGTGGAGAACGCGGAGTTGGAGCTGACGGCGATTGTCGAGCCGTTGCGCAATGGCAAGGGCGAGGTCGCTGTCGATGAGGATTTTGTGCAGGAGTACCGCTTCGGCGTGGAGACGATGGAAGCGCAGCAGATTCGGGTGCTCACAGTGAACGATCTGGAGCGCGTGGCGGAGACGGCCCGGAAGGAGCTGCGGGTGTAGGGGTTTAGTTGCAAGGGTTCGCGAGAGGCATGGCCATGCGCCATGCCTTTTCTTTTGGGAAAGGAAAACGGAGGAGACGTGAAGATCAGAGAGCAATGGAATAAGGCGCTGGCGTTGCCGGGAGCCGGACGCAAAGAGGAAACGGCTCAGCGGAAGACGGTGGCGTTGCCATCGGTGCTCGCCCCGTATTCCTTCCCAGCGAAGGCGCTGCCCAAGCCCACGCCGGTGAATCTGCGGAAATTCGCGGAGACGCCGGTGGTGCGGCGCGCCATCAACCTCATCAAGGATCGCGTGGCGGCGATGGACTGGCAGGTGCGGCTGAAGCGCCACCAGGATGCGGAGAAGGTGGCGTTTGCGACGAAGCGGGCGCAGGTTTTGCGGCAGTCGCTGGAGTTTCCGAATGCGTCGGATTCCTTTCGCACGCTGCTGGAGCAGACCATTGAAGACGCGCTGGGGCGGGTTCGGCGCGATTGAGATGGAACTGACCGGCGATGCAGCGAAGCCGTTCGAACTGTGGGCGGTGGATGGGGCGACCATTCGCATTGATCCGAAGTGGGACGGGAGTCCGGAGTCGGTGCGCTACGCACAGGCGACCGGGCTGGTGGGAACGGCCTCGGTCATTCCGCTGCAGGACAACCAGCTTATGTATGTGCGGCTGAACCCGCGCAGCTACACACCGTTTGGCCTGGGGCCGCTGGAAGTCGCGTTCGAGACCGTGAATTCGTTCCTGAGCGCGCATCGCTTTGCGGGCAAGCTGGCCAGCAATGCGGTGGTGCAGTATGCGCTGTGGTTGAACGAGACGACGCCTGCGCAGCACGAGCGGCTGATTCGCTGGTGGCAGGACGAGATCGAGGGGACGGGGCGCGTGCCGCTGCTGAGCAGCGAACAGAAGCCGGAGGTTCTGCGCTTCGCCGCCGGCACCGACGCCGACCTGCGGCTGACCTGGCAGGAGTTTCTGATCCGGATGATCGCGAATGCTTTCTCGCTTCCGCCGGTTCTGCTGGGCCTGGAGCAGGATGTGAACCGGTCGACCGCGGCGTCTCTGATGGACGAGGCCTTTCACAGCGCCATCGTGCCGCTGGCGCGGCTGGTCGCGGAACACCTGACCCGGGATTTGTTTGGAAAACGGCTCGGATGGCCGGAATTCGAGTTCGTCTTCAACGATCTGGATGCCACGGACGCGATGGAGGAGGTAGAGATGCAGACTGCGCTGCTGGCCGCAGGGGTGCTGACGGTGAACGAGGTGCGCGCCATGCGCGGACTTGCGCCTCTGCCGAGCGATGGGGCCAATATCGCAGTGAAGAAGGAGGAACACGTCACAACAGCGATTACAAATCAGGAAATTCAGGGATGACGGGAGAAGCAATGAAACTGGAAGCCATGGCAGTAACGCTGCCGGAGGTGGCGGGCCATCCGAATCGCGCTCCTTTTACGGGTGTGCTGACGCAGGTGGATGAGCCGAGCATCAAGCCGCCATCGGGGGCACGCGGACATCGCGTGATCCTGACGCGCGGGGCGGCGCTGACCGCGCTGCCATCCCTGCTGGGGATGGCGGTGGACTACGCGCCATCCTGGGATGGGCACGACGCGCGGCGCAAGTGCGGGATCATCACGCAGGCCGACTTGAACGGCTCTCGGCTGCTGGTGGCCGGCTATCTTTTCGCGAAGGACTTTCCCGAGGTGGAACGGCAGATGCGGCAATGTCTGCCGGGCGCCATGGGGATGTCGTGGGAGCTGGCCGACGCTCACGTGGAAGACATGCGGGCGGAGGTCTGGAGGCTGACGCGCGCAACCTTTACGGGCGCGGCCATCCTGCTGCGCGAGAAGGCAGCATATCGCAACACATCGTTCGAGCTGGCGGCATCGCGCTGCCGCTCGATCATCAACCACCCCGCGCTCCGAGAGAGCGTACACGCGGGCGCAACAAGATGTTCCCGGGATGGAGCAGGCGTGGCTGTCCCGAGGAGAGAAACAGGAAAGGAACAAACATGGAATCACAGACAGGCGAAAACATGGTCGCGCTGACCGAGAGCATGGAGCGCATGGAAGTCCGCTTCGAAGCCGCGGCGGCGCTCTTTGAGCGCACCGCAGCTCTGATGGAAGAGCGCGAGAGCGAGAGGAGCGGTGAGGTGCGGAAGATCGTGGCCGCCGTGGAAACCGGGCGCGAAGCGGAACTCCAGAAGAAGCTGGAAACCGCCGAGCAGCAGATTTCCGACCTGCGGGCGCAGATGGAGGCGAGGTCCGAGGCGCAGCCGAAATCCGCGCGCAAAACCGTCCCGGCTTCAACGGCGCAGTTCCTTGCCAAGCAGGGGATCACTTCGCTGGAGTCCGTGGAAGCGGGCACGCTGGACGCGGCGCTGACGGGGCTAAGCCTCGAGCAGCGCATCGCGGTGAAGGCTCAGTTGCTGCGCGCGGGCGTTGTCGGCTAGTCACGACGTATCTCGACCTGACCTGAGGCCGGCCTGAGCGCCGGCTTTTTTGTTGCCAACAGAAGTCTCCTCATGAAAGGTAGCTATGACAGCGAATTTCCTCGACATCCATGCCGCTGCGGATTACATCGGACCCGGCGCCATTGAAGTTCCTCTCTATCAGACTGAGATTCTCGACATCGTGCGCCGCCGTAACATGTTCGGCCAGCGCATCAAGCAGGTCCCCGCGACCGGTCATCCGTCGCGGTACTTCGAGCAGACGGGGATTCCGAACCCCTCGACCGCCGGCTTCGTCGATCCGCGCAACATCGTCGCGCCGGTGGTGACGCCGACCCGCGTCGAGCGCAGCGTGCCGCTGAAGGCCATCGTCGCGCAGCTGAACTACAACCTGTTCGACATGGAACTGGGGGCGCAGCAGAAGCAGTTTGCGTATCTGCAGGCGAAGGACCTGGTGGACACGATCGAAGGCGTGATGCTCGCGCATGACGTCGCGTTGTGGAACGGCAGCGACACGTCGCTGAGCACGCCGACCACGATGCAGTACTTCGGCGCGGCCGGGCAGATCGCCGCGGGCGGCAACACAACGACCATCGGCACGACCGCAAGCATCACCGACGGCCTGAAGTCGACGATCGCCCAGATGTGTGCCAACACCAGCTATGCTGTGCGGCCGACTGCCATCTATGCGAACCCGGTTCTTCTCGACCTGATCGATCGCGAGATGAAGTCGGAGTTCAACGTGGTGCTGAACACGAAGGAAATCGCCGCAGGATTCACGGTGAAGATGCTCACCACCCAGGCGGGCGAGCTGCCGCTGATTCCGGAGTGGTCGCTGGCTTACACCGGCACGCCGGGTAGCGGCACTGCGGTGCTGCCGGCGTACATCGTCACCGAGGACCTGATCGAGTACCACTGGCTCAGCGATCCCAATCCGCGCGTCTTCCAGCTGGGAACGCCGGGTTCACTGGCGTCGCAGCATGTGGTCGTGAAGTTCGGCGCACCTGTGGTCAAGGGCGCGAACTACGCGCACTATCAGGTGCTGGTCGACCGGTAGCTCGAATCTCCGCGCAACCAGCGGAGTTTTCTCCGGAGGGGCTGGTCCGAATCTCTTCCCTGCGAGCAAAACCACGCTCGCAGGGGACCGAACCTGGACCGGCCCCTCCGCAATTCACAGCAAGGAGAACCCATGGCGTCCTATCTTCAGCCAACCGAATACCAGACATACGGGCTGGCCTCCGATGTCACCGATGACTGGATCACGGCAGCGTCATCGCTCATCGACAGCCATTGCCGCCGCACCAGCCTCAACCCGACGCAGTACAGTGAGCGCCTGCGCATCGTGGAGGGCTCGCAGACCGCGCGGCTGAGTCATCTTCCTCTGACACCGATCGCACCGGCGACTCTTCCGTTGGTGTCGATCCAGGCGCGCTACGCGAAACCGCGGCGCGGGCAGATCGTATATCCGCTGCAGGAAGAGATTCTGTGGGCCTTCTCGCTGCCGGGCGCGTGGACCACAGTGGATCCGACCACTGTCGACTTTGTCGCGGACACGGGCGAGCTGATTTTCCCGCTCAACATTCTCGGCCTGCCCTACAACGAGGTCCAGGTGACGTACACGGCGGGACTCGCGACGATTCCCAACGCCGTGAAGTGCGCCTGCGCGCAAATTGTGAAGAACGCCCAGGCTACACCTGGACTGAATGTGAAGTCGTCGAAGCTCGACACGCTGCAGCTGCAGTATTTCGGCGGCTCGCTGGTCGATGGAACGGTCCAGTCCATGCTCAAGCCTTGGGTCTCCGTGAGGATGGGATAAGCCATGGCCGATCTGAGTACACAGAATCCGTGCGGTCTGGCGCAGCGCGTCGCAACCGCGCTGCTGCGGGCCAACGGCGGGACGACCGCCTGCCTGCAGATGCCTCCCCTTCAGGGAGATTCAACCAACGCGGGGCAAATCGGTCTCGATGCGCCGGGATTCCTGTCGCTGCCGCTTGCACCGGCGGTTTTCCGGAAGGCGCGGATCGCGATGCAGGACGGGCAGCTGCCGAAGTACGAGTTGCTGATTTCCGCGGATGCCGTCACGGCGCAGGTGACGCAAATGCAGCTGAACTCGGGCGAGGCGCTGTTTGCGATGGCCTGCGGCGTGGTGGTGGCGGGGAAGTTGTTTCTCATCGAGGCGGTTTCTGCTTCAGAAAGCCAGGGACAGGCCTATTTGTATCGGCTGTTGTTACAGGAAACCTGCGGCGAATGGCCGGTGTAGAAGTCCGCGCCGGGTCCCGTCTGGTCCGAAAAACCGAAATGTAACGGCGCCAGCGCTTATTCGCTGGAAATGTAACCGAGTGAGTGACCTATGCAAAATGCAAAAGATACGTTCTATATAGCGCTGCGTAGCCGGCTGGCGACGGTGAACCCTGCGCGTACCATGACGCTGCGGGCCGTCTCGCGCCCGGGCATTCTGGTGAGCGAGGCCGAGGCGCCGATGCCACAACCAATACCGGATACGTTCGCGCTGAACTGGACTGGGCTGCAGGCCGATCTGCAACTGCCGGCAATTCTGGCGCAGATGACCTGCGAAATCCAATACAGCACTGCCGGTACCCAGGGGAATGCCGGGCTCGATCGCGGCCGGGTTCTTGAGGAAATGGATTACGAGGTGCTGAAGCTTTTGTATCCGTACTCGGCACAAAAGATGAACTACGCGCAGAATCCAGCGGCCACGATGGAGACGGTGGTCTTCTGGTCGGAGCCTGATTTCGGTCCCATCGTCACACAACGCGACCGCCTGACCCGGTCGGTGGAAGTCACGGTCTTCGCCTTTCAGGAACAGGGGGAACAATGAGCACGCCAGCCACTACGCCTATGCCCGCGTTGCCGCCGACGGGGCGGTCGGTGCGCGCTTACTTTGCGCCTGTAGACCGTGTTCATCAGGCACCCACGCTTTTCGATCCCTCCGTCAACGGCAGATTCTCGACGAGTGCGCCGCCGTCTCCCTGGGTCGACCTTGGCTGGATCGAGAATCTTACGCGCAGGTCCACGAGCAAGTTCGGTGAGCTCGTCACCGGCAGTCCCGGCACTACACAACTGCAGGTTCGTGAGACCGTCGACGCAACGGTTTCGCTTCGGTTTAAGGCGTGGAGCAAGCTTTCAATGGCCCTCGCTGCCGGATCCCAGCACATGAATCTGATCGTGCCCGCAGCCGGGGGTGCCGCAAACGGGTCGGGCAGCAAGGGCGTGGCCGCTGTGAGCCTGACCGCCGGATCGACCGCGACCTTTCTGTCGATGGCTGCCTCCGATGCGGCTGGATTTGCCGCGGGCTCGCTGGTGGTCGTCGACGTGGACTACGCGGGCCAGACCGGTTTTCTGGGCAGCGGTGTGTACGCCGCGTATGTGAGCAGCGCTGGCGCCGTCAATAACGATCCCGACTACACACGGCGGGTGTCTTTTAACGCGGCTCGCGTTGCATCGAGTTCGTCGACCGGTATCCAGCTTGCACAACCGCTGATTGCCGGCGTTCCTGCGGCGACGATGCGAGTGCAGCCGATCTCCGGTTTTGTCGATCGCGAAGGCGGCAGCTTTTTTCAGGAGTGGTCGGCACTGTTCGTCATCGATGGCGAACAGGGCGAGCACATTTTGTTTCACTATCCGCGGTTGCAGGCGATGGCCGGTCCAGCGGAGACAGCGACTGCGCTGGCTCCTCCGCTGGAACGCATCGCTCTGAGCGCAGCTTTTCGCGCAATGCCCGTGACCGACGCGAACGACGGCGAGCAGGTCGTTTGCTTCCGCAGCTTTTTGCCAAGCCCCGCCACGCTGATCTGACCAGGAGGCCGAGTTGAAACTGACTATCAATAATAATGACGGCAACGGCCCCATGGACTACACCAGCTCCATCGTGGGCGGACGGCCGTTTCGCATTGTGCGCAGGCTAAACGAACCAGTCACCTGCGCCGTCACATTGTTTTCATCTTCGAGCCTTGCTGCGCCCGCGCGCAACGGCCGCATGGTAGTGACAGACGACAGCGGCATGGTCCTCTTTACCGGCTATGTCGCCATGGAACCGGCTTTCGAACTGGCGGGACAGACAACGACGGGGGCTGTGTATCAGTTGCTCGTGACTGCAATCAGCGACGAGATCCTCCTGGACCGGCTGAGCATTCCGCAAATGGGCTCCATTGGAGGGGGTTCGGGCGGACAGGCGATGCAGTCCATGCTGGAGCTCGTCGATTGCGTGAACATCAAGTCCGCGCTCTCGCTGGCGACGCTGGACACCTCGGAGTTTCAGCCGGACAGCAATCGAAGCTGGTCGCAAAACGCAGGCGCGCTGGCGGCTATGGTTCGCAGTGCCTACCTGCTGATGAATGGCACGCTCACCATGACGCCGGTGGGCAATGTCACGCATTCGCTGAACGAGTCACAGGGAACTCTGTCGCTGAGCGGGCTTGAGCTTTCGATGGTGAAGACGCTGGCCAATGACGTTACCGTTTGCGGAGAGGTGGAACCGTCCGCGCATGTCACGGAGTACTTCCAGGGAGACGGCACCATGGTGCTCTTCGACCTGACCGAGGAACCGTGGACGCCTCCGCCGTCAAAGGCAAAGCCGCTGCTCGATAACTTTCAGGGGCCGACGATCAATACGCAGATCTGGAACGTCGACGATCCGGGCGCCGCACTCGCACTCACGTCGGCCGGCCTGACCTGCGGGGGTGGTGGCAGCAACATCGGCACCACCGTGCTCTCTGCGATCTCCAACCTGGAGCTGGGCGGCGGCCTGGTCATCGAAGCGGGCGGCGTACAGTTCGGCCAGAACACATCGGGCATCATCAACGGCTTCTACGGGGCCGGCATGGTCACGCTGGCAGCATGTATTGCGGGCTTCCAGATCAGCCAGGTAAACGGCGCAACCACCATCGCTCCGCTGATCAACGGAACGGTTGCCGGGAGCAGCTTCACACCGGTCGCCGGACATTTGTATACGCTGCGGTTACGTTTTTATGCCGATGACGTGCAGCGGCTTCTGCAGGCTTACTACGTTCTGGGCACGGAAAACGGGCTGGAGCGTTTCGGCGCGAATTTGCTGCCAGCTGTTGCGAAGATGGTGTTCGAAGTGCAGGACACCACGAATGGCGTAGCCGGAACTCCGATCGTACTCTACTCGGGAAGCTTCACTTCATCTCCGGCCCCCTGGTGCCTGTTCGCGCCGCTCAACGCCGGTTATCTGCAATGCAGCATCGGCTATGTCAGCGTGGAACAGCAGGGGCCAGTGTGGGTGACGAGCACGCCGCCCAACGGCACAGCCGTTGTACGACGGCTGGGAACAACCGCACAGGGCGCGGACTGCACGATCGAGCGCACGGGAAAGCTGCTCTTCTATCCGGCCAGCACGCCGCAGGCGGGTGAACTGATCGCGGTGTCCTATCGAACGAGACGGCGTTCTGTAGCTCGCCTGGCGAGCGCCGGCAGCATCGCCACCGAAAGCAACGGTGGCACAATTCCGGGAACCGCTTGCTGGATCGGTTCCGTCACCAGCCCGGTGCCGCGCAGTTCGGCGGACTGCGAAAACGCAGCGGCTGCGATTCTGGCTATGTCCACCAGCCGCGCTGCCGCGTGGAAGGGCAAATACACAGAGTGGAATGCCGACCAGCAGGGCGATGTTTGGCCCGGCGACGTGTTGGCCGTCGCGGCCGCTTCGGCCGGTCTCACGGGAAACCTAGTGGTGCGCGAAGTGCAGATTGACCTGGCCAAGACCATACCCAGCCTGGCGAAATACAGCATTTCGTTCGCTAACGACTGGGCCGATGACCTGGCCATCAAAACGTCGTCTGCGGTGCCTGCGGACGCGTGGCTGCCACAGCACCCGGAGACTGCAACTCCCCTGTCGAGCCTGAATTCACTGGCAGTCACGTCGGTGACCGGCAGCGCGATTCAAATCGCGGCGGGAATCACGCCCGCAACGGGTGGCGGATTCGAGGTGCGGCGACGCGACTGGTCGTTCACGCCGGGACCAGGGCCGGATCTGGTCCTGCGCTCGCCGGTGCCGAACTTCACGATTCCGCGCCAGGCAGCGATGGAGCAGTATTACATCCGCATGTACGACGGATCGACGCCGCCCAACTATTCGCGATTTTCGAGCGCGGTGTTTGTCAACCTGCCGCTGACGACCTCGTGATGTCTCAACTCAAATGCCGAGCGCCGCGCAGCAGGTGCGGCGACGGTTGCGCGCTCGGAGCGCGACTCCAACGGACTACAGGAACAGGAACAATGACAGACTTTGAAGCACAGGTGCTCGCGGATCTTTCGGTCCTCAAGAACCAGATGGTAGCTCTTGTCGGCGACGGTAACTCGGGACGCCTTGGTTCGATCGAGCAGCGCGTCACGCAGCATGAGGAGCGCTTTCAGAGCGCGAGGGGTTTCGCTATCGCTCTCGGAGGCCTGGTTACGCTGATTCAGTTTCTCCTGGATTTTCTGCGACGGAAATGACGGGGTGAGGATATGCGCGCGGAGATGCTCTAGAATCGACCACGATGAAAGAGAAGCCTATGGTCGGCGTCGTGATGGGGTCGAAGAGCGACTATGAAACGCTCGCACCCGCTGTCGAAATCCTGCGCGAATTCGCGGTCCCTTATGAGGCGCGCGTCGTCTCCGCACATCGAACGCCGGATCTGTTGTTCGAGTACGCGTCGCAAGCCGAGTCTCGCGGTCTGCGCGTCATCATTGCCGGAGCGGGCGGCGCGGCGCATCTGCCGGGAATGCTGGCATCAAAGACTCTGGTGCCAGTGCTCGGCGTGCCGATCCCGGCCACCATGCTGCAGGGAATAGATTCGCTGCTCTCCATCGTGCAGATGCCGAAGGGGGTGCCGGTGGGGACGTTGGCCATCGGGCGCCCCGGGGCAGCCAATGCGGCGCTGCTCGCGGTGGAGATTCTGGCCACCACCGATCCTGAGCTGCGCGAACGGCTGCGCATCTGGCGCGAGGCGCGCACTAAAGAAGTTCTCGTGCAGGGTTTGCCGGAATGACCGCGATTCTTCCCGGGGCGACCATTGGCATCCTGGGCGGCGGGCAGCTCGGCCGTATGGTAGCGATGGCGGCGCGCTCGCTGGGTTATCGCATTCAGGTCATGGATCCTGATGCGTCGTGCCCGGCGCGCTTTGTAGTCGACGCCTGTTTCGAAGGGTCGTGGGACGATGAAAAGGCCGCTGCCAATTTGGCGCGTGGCTGCGATGTGGTGACCCTTGAGATTGAACAGGTGTCCATCGCTTGCCTTGAAGCGGCCGCGAAATACGCGCCGGTGCGGCCCTCGGCCGAAGTGTTGCACGTCATCCAGAACCGCATTCGCCAGAAAGAATGGCTGCGCGAGCGCGGGTTTCCGCTCGGGCCCTGGCATGCGGCGCGATCGGAGCAGGATCTTGAGGAGGCGGCCGCGAAGCTGGGCGGACGGTGCTTCGTCAAGAGCGCACAGGGGGGATACGACGGCCGAAGCCAGGTGAAGATCGGCTTCGGCGACGAGACGACGCCAGCGGATGCGTGGCTTCTTCTCGGGCGGCAGCCGTGCGTGGTCGAGCAGGCTCTCGATCTCGATCGCGAAATCTCGGTGATGGTGGCGCGTTCGCCGCGGGGCGAAACGAAGAGCTTTCCTACTGCTACGAATCACCATGAGCACCAGATTCTGGCGTGGAGCGTGATCCCTTCCCTCATTTCTTCACAGATGGAAGCTCGCGCGCAGAAGCTGGCTTGCGACATTGCCGACTCGTTTACGCTGGAAGGCCTGCTCGCCGTGGAGATGTTTCTGACAACGGACGGCGAGCTGCTGGTGAACGAGCTCGCGCCGCGCCCGCACAACAGCTATCACGCCAGCGAGCGCGCCTGCGTCACGAGCCAGTTTGAGCAGGACGTACGCGCAATTTGCGATTTGCCCCTGGGCGACGTTTCCGTCGTGCAGCCGGCGGCCATTGCAAATCTGCTTGGCGACTTGTGGCTCGATCATCCGCCGCACTTCGATCGCGCCCTCGCGATTCCGGGTATCCGGGTTCATCTTTATGAAAAGCATCAGCCGCGCAAGGGCCGCAAGATGGGGCATCTTTCCGCCGTCGGATCCACGCCGGAGGAAGCGATTGCGCGCGTACTGGAGGCGCAATCCCTGCTGTAGGGAGGCTCGAAGCGACAACGCCGGGTGCGTGGCTCAGCCGATGTCTTCGTTCCAGCCTTCGAGGTATTTTTTTACCTCGGCCATGAACCTGCCCGCATCGGCACCATCGATGATGCGGTGATCGAAGCCGAGCGTGAGGTGGAGGAAGCGGCGAATCGCGATGGAGTCGGTGCCGTCTTCGCTCGTCACCACCGCAGGCTCCTTGAACAGACCGCCGACGCCCAGGATTGCGCTCTCCGGCTGATTGATAATCGGCATGCCGAACTGCTCGCCAAAGATCCCTGGGTTCGTGATGGTGAAGGTGCCGGATGCAACCTCGTCGGGCTTTAGTTTCTTGCCGCGAGCGCGTTCCGCGAGGTCGACAATAGCCCGGGCAATGCCAAGGAAGTTTTTCTCCTCAGCTTCTTTGATCACGGGCACGATCAAACCCCACTCCAGCGCGACCGCGATGCCGATGTTGATGTGCTGGTGGTAGCGAATCGCATCGCCTTCCATGGAGGCGTTGACGATGGGCATTTTGCGCAGCGTGGCGATGACGGCGCGCGTGATGAACGGCATGTAGGTGAGTTTGACGCCGTTCCGCTGCTCGTACTTGCTCTTCTCCTTCTCGCGAATTTTCACGATGCGCGTGAAGTCGATTTTGAAGATCGTGTGCACATGCGGGCTCGTGCGCTTCGACTCCACCATGCGCTGGGCGATGATCGAGCGCATGCGAGTCAGCGGCACGAGATCGCCAGGAATTGGGGCGACGCCTGGAGCGGCAGGTTTGGTCGCTGCGGGGGCAGTTGTCGCGGCCGGAGCGCCACCCTTCTCGATGTAAGCAAGGATGTCTTCCTTCGTGACGCGTCCGCCGGCGCCGGTTCCGCGCACCGCACTCAGATTGACGTTGTGCTCGCGTGCAATCTTCCGCACGAGCGGCGAAGAACGAACATGCTCGGCGCCCGCCGCCACTGGTTCCGGCGCAGGAGCACTGACCGTCGGAGCGGGGACAGAGGCCGTCGGCGCGACGGGAGCTGCCGCGGCCGGAGCCGCTTCGCCCGCGCCTCCGATGACAGCCACGACCGCGTTGATCTGCGCCGTTTGTCCCGCGGTAACCTTGATCTCCGTTAGCACACCGGCGGCAGGCGATGGAATCTCGGCATCGACCTTGTCGGTAGAGATTTCGAACAGCGGCTCATCGCGCTGGACGGTGTCGCCGAGGTTTTTCAGCCATTTAGTGATGGTGCCTTCGAAGATCGACTCGCCCATCTGCGGCATGACGACGTCCTGGCGCGGACCCGCGGCAGCAGGCTTCTCTTCCTTTGCTGGTGCGGGTGTCGCGGCACCGCCCGGCGCCGGTTCGGATTTCGCGGGCGCAGGTTTTGCCGCCGGTTCGCTGGCTGCAGTAGAGGCCCCGTCACCGATGACGCCGACCACCGAATTGATCTGGACCGTTGAACCTTCCTGTGCGCGGATTTCCGTGAGGACACCGGCCGCGGGCGAGGGAATCTCAGCGTCGACCTTGTCGGTGGAGATTTCAAAAAGCGGCTCGTCGCGCTGGACAGTGTCGCCGGGCTTCTTGAGCCACTTCGTGATGGTGCCCTCGAAAATCGACTCGCCCATCTGAGGCATCAGAACTTCAGTCGGCATGGATATTTCTCTCCCCCGCGGCACATCTCGATGGTGCAAGTCGAATCAAAAAAGCCTCCAGCGCAAGGATCGATTATAAATCTGCGCTTGCGGTGACGGCCTTTCCGGCATGCGTGAACTCGGGCAACAAATCCGACAGCGACTCGACCCACAGGACCTGCGATTGAAACACATGGCCGAACTGCCGCGCTACAGCGTTGCGCAGCACTTCCATCGACGGAGGCGGGTCGGCTTCGCGTTCGAGGCTCGTGACCGCGCGATCGGCGATGCCGCAGGGCACGATCAGCTGAAAATCGCGGAGGTCCGGGTTCACATTGAACGCAAACCCATGCGAGGTGATGCCGCGGGCAATGTGAACGCCGATAGCGGCGATCTTTTTCTCCTGGATGGAACCGCCGGCTATGGTCCACACGCCGGTTCGGCCCGCGACGCGCGTTGCCTTCACGCCAAAGTCGCAGCATGCGCGGATGAGGGCCTCTTCCATCTGGCGCACGTATTCGACAGCGCCGAGCCGCGGCATAAAGCTGCGCAGATCGAAGATTGGGTAGCCGACGAGCTGACCTGGACCGTGATACGTGACGTCGCCGCCCCGGTTGATCTCGTGCACTTCGACGCCGCGGTAGGCGAGGAACTCGTCGCTGGCGAGAATATTCGCGCGGATGGCGTTGCGGCCCAGAGTCAACACTGGCGGATGCTCCAGCAGGACCAGTGTGTTTTCGATGCGGCCTTCGTAGCGGGCGTCGATGAGCGCCCGCTGCAGATCGAGACTCTCCCCGTACGGAACACGGCCGAGTTGGAGAAGGTTGAGGATCATTGATTTCGATTTCGCAGAATGTTCTGGGCGATCAGATATTCGCGAATCGCTTCCCCAATATTCCGAACCGCCTCTTCGCGCGTCGAGCCCTGCGACCAGCATCCGGGAAGCGCCGGGCAACGCACAAAAAATCCTTCTTCAGATCGCCGCAACACCACGCGATATCTCATCATTTGTCCCAGCGAAGACCCCTAGACATTAATCGCCATACCCTCGACGCTGCCGAAACCGTCCAGCATGGCTTCCGCCAGCGTCGGATGAGCGTGAATCGTGAACATCATTTCGTCGACCGTCGCTTCGAGTTCCATCGCTGTCACCGCTTCGGCAATCAGCTCCGTCGCCTGCGGACCGATGATGTGAACGCCGAGGATTTCCTCGTACTTTGAGTCGGCGATAACTTTGACAAAGCCTTCGTGCGAGTTCACGATCGACGCTTTGGAGTTCGCCGAGAAGGGGGATTTGCCGACCTTCACTTCGTATCCCTTCTCTTTGGCCTGCGTCTCCGTCAAACCCACGCTGCCGATCTGCGGCTCGGTGTACGTGCACGCTGGAACGCGGTCGCGCCGTATTGGCCGCGCGTATTTTCCGGCGACTTTTGCCGCGACCACCATGCCCGCCATCGAGCCGGTGTGGGCGAGTTGCGGCAGGCCAGCGACGATGTCGCCGATGGCGTAGATGCCAGGCTCACCGGTCTGCATCCACTCATCGACTTTGATGAACCCGCGCTCGGGCTTGATCTTCGTGGTCTCGATGCCTATGTTCTCCGTGCGCGGCGCGCGTCCCACGGCGACCAAAACTTTTTCTGCTTCTTTCACGACCTGTTTACCGTCCGATGCGGTGAACGTGACGCTGACGCCGGTCTTCGTCTTCTCGACCTTTTCTACCTTCGCGCCGACATTGATTTCGATGCCACGTTTTTTGAAGACTCGCGCCAGCTCCTTGCTCACGTCCTCGTCTTCGTTGGGCACAACACGCGGCAGAAATTCGATGATGCTGATCTCCGAACCGAAGCTGCGGAAGATCGATCCGAACTCCACGCCCACCGCACCAGCACCGATAATGGCCAGCGACTTCGGAATCTGTTTGAGCGAAAGAATCTCGATGTTGGTGAGGATGGTGTCGTCAGCCGTGAGCCCCGGCAGCAGCTTCGCGTCGGAGCCAGTCGCGAGGATCACATTCTTCGCTTGCACGCTCGTTGCGCCCTTGCCGCCTTCAACGGAAATCGTCAGAACGCCGTTCTTCGCGGGGCCTGTGAGCTTGCCAAATCCGGAGATCACGGTGACCTTGTTCTTCCGCATCAGGAAGTCGAGGCCTTTGACGTGTTTCGTGACGATCTGGTTTTTGCGGTCGAGCACCGTCTGCCAGTTCACCTGCCCCTCACCCAGGCCTTCGATGCCATATTCCTTCGCGTGCTTCAGATGGTCGTAGACCTCGGCATTGAACAGCAGCGACTTGGTCGGAATGCAGCCCACGTGGAGGCATGTGCCGCCCAGCTTTTCCGCCTTCTCGATCAGCGCGACCTTCAGGCCGTACTGGCCGGCGCGAATGGCGGCTGTATATCCGGCGGGACCGCCGCCGACAATTGCAACGTCGTAAATCGTCTCTGCCAAGGAAAGCTCCGTTCAGGAAAGGTGCATGCTGCCGGTGCAGTGCGCGCATCCGGCGCGGTGCGCCCAAATTGTTATTGTACGCAGGACGCCCGAAGTGGAAGATTCGGAACGCCAGCGCGAGGATTCGGGTCGGCGAGAGCCAGCCGCATCATGGTTCAACCAGGCCCGCGTCCCGATCGATTCTGAATTCGGAAAGCGGGTATCCCAGATGCACGTAGCACATACGCCGAACATCATTCCAGTGCCAGTCCGATCCTGACGAATACACGTAGAATTCATCGCCAAGGTGGTGCTTACTGACGAGCAGAGCGCATTGAACCGCAAGATCGTAGGGGCGGAAGCCGGTTTTGCAATCGTCGAGATGTCGTCCGCCATCGCGAGCACCGGAAGGCTTCGTTTCCTCTGGTGTCAGAATGCGCTCGAGAATAAAGGACTCATAGCTGCAATCGCCGTTGCATGTTCTGCGCCGGATTTGCACGCCAATCGACCAGGATCCGACAATCGCATCGCTGGAATCCCCGACACCGGATGCACGCTCCGAGGGAAACGGAATACAGATCGCCTCGTTTTCGGGATGGCCACAATGACGCACGCCGTTGAAGGCGATGACATCCTGATCGATTCGGGGAAGGCCCTCGCCAGTCGGTCCGGCAAGAACCACACCCGCGTCATCGAGAGCCAGAACGCACCGCCGAAAATCGGCGACGATGAGCGAGAACGCATCTCGTTTAATCTCCAGAGGTCGACGCCAGTAGTGGTTGTACCCCATCGGGCCTTCTTTACCTCAGAGCGCCTTCGCGGCTTCCTGCGCGAAATAGGTCACGATGAATCCAGCGCCCGCGCGCCGGATCGATAGCAGCGACTCCATCATCGCCCGACAGGGTTCCAGCCAGCCGCGAGCGAAGGCCGCCTGCAGCATCGAATACTCGCCGGAGACCTGATAAGCCCCGAGAGGCACATCGAAGCGATCCCGGGCCGCGCGAATCACATCGAGGTACGGCATGGCGGGCTTCATCAGGATCATATCCGCGCCCTCGCCCAGGTCCAGTTCGATCTCCCGCATCGCCTCGCGCAGATTTGCGCCATCCATCTGATAGCTGCGGCGGTCGCCAAACTGCGGCGCCGAGTCCGCCGCTTCGCGAAAGGGTCCATAGAACGCCGAAGCAAACTTCGCCGCATACGAGAGGATGGGTATCTGCTCCAGTCCATTCTCGTCGAGTTCATCGCGGATCGCGGCTACGCGGCCGTCCATCATGTCGCTGGGCGCCACCACATCGGCTCCGGCGCGCGCGAGTGAAACGCCGGTCTTCGCCAGCAGCTCCAGCGTCGAGTCGTTCTCGATTTCGTATTCGTCGCCGGTTCGCTTTACGATGCCGCAATGGCCATGCGACGTGTACTCGCACAGGCAGACGTCAGCCATCAGCACCAGCTTCTTTGCGGCGCTCGACTGCTTCAGTGCCCGCAGTCCCCGCTGCACAATGCCGTCGTTGTCCCAGGCTCCGGTCGCCAGCTCGTCTTTGTTTTCCGGAAGACCGAAGAGCAGCAGCCCGCCGATACCGAGCGCGGCGGCCGACTCGGCCTCCTTCACCGCCTCGTCAACGGACAGATTGAAGACCCCCGGCATGGAGTCGATCGCGCGGCGGACACCCTCGCCCGGGCAGAGAAACAGGGGCAGAATGAGCGCGCTCGGCTCCAGGCGCGTTTCACGCACCAGCGCGCGCAGAGGCTCGGAGCGGCGCAAACGCCGCATCCGGCTGATGGGGAATTCCATGCAATTATTGTAGGCTGGGCGTTGCGATCTGGTCGTACTCCTGGCCGGAGGCGCCGGGCAGCAAAACCCAAAGCGTGTAGATGGCCAGCGAGGTTCCGAGGAGCGGCCGGACCAGCGTCAGAAATGCCGCCACGATGGCCAGCACGCGCGCCCAGGGTGCGCGGCGCAACAGCGCGATGCCGGTGACGAGGCAGAGAACAGCGCGGCCTGCCAGGACCACGGTGATCATGGGAACCAGCCAGGGAAGGTGGTTGAAGGGGAAGCCGTAGAAGCCATCGAATCCGTGGCTGAAGGGGAATGCCCAGTCATGAAAGATGCCGGAGAGAACACCGACAGCGACCAGCCAGCTCATCATCGTCAGCCCGGCGTAGGCGATCCAGAGAATGCCGAGGGTATGCACGTGGCGATGCACACGCGTCCACATCCACGGTGGCAGGGTTGCCGTCGCGATGGGCGTGACCTGGCGTCCGCACCGCGGGCAGAACGGCTGGTATGCATCGATCGGCTGACCACATAAGCTGCAGAACATGGTTCGCACCTTTCGCCGGACACAAAGCATAGTACGCAGGCGGACGGCGTCCGGTTCCGGACATTGGGGACGATTCTTGGCGCCGAGGCGGACCGGGAAAGTAGGCCAGCGTGCGTGGAGGCCGCCCTGATATGCCGCCCTGATAATCTGGTCTTGGCAGATTTGGCTCGGCGCGCCGTGAGGCTTTCGCCGGAACTTTGCCTTGTGGGAGCGCGGATGTCGTGGTTCAGACGGGAAGACAACAACATTGAGTCGGGCGAAAACCGGGTGCGCACCGAGGGCCTCTGGATCAAGTGCGAAGGGTGCAGTCAGCCGATCTGGAAGGCCGATCTCGAAGCCAACCTGCAGGTGTGCCCCAAGTGCGGCAGGCATGGCCGCATCAGCGCGCAGGCTCGGATCAGCGGCCTGCTTGAGCCTGGATTCGAGTGGATCGACGGCAACCTGAAATCGACCGACCCGCTGCAGTTCGTCGACCTGAAGCCGTACAAGGACCGCCTGGCCAAAGCGCGAAACGAGACAGGACTCTTCGACGCCATCGTGAACGTGCAGGGCTCGCTTGGACCGCATCGCGTCGTGCTGAGCGTCATCGAATACAACTTCATCGGCGGCAGCATGGGCGCGGTTGTTGGCGAAACCATCGCGCGTGCCATTGATCGGGCACACGATCAGCGGCAGCCGCTGATCACGGTCGCGGCCTCGGGTGGCGCGCGCATGATGGAAGGAATCGTGAGCCTGATGCAACTCGCCAAGGTCTCCACTGCACTGGCCCGTCTGGATGAGGCTCGCATTCCGTACATCTCGGTGCTCACCAATCCGACGACCGGCGGCGTGACGGCCAGTTTCGCGATGCTGGGCGATCTGAACATCGCCGAGCCGGGAGCGCTGATCGGGTTTGCCGGGCCGCGCGTGATCGAGCAGACCATCCGGCAAAAGCTGCCGGAGGGTTTCCAGCGGTCGGAGTTTCTGCTGTCGCACGGCTTCCTCGACGCCATCGTTCCGCGGCACGAGATGAAGGCGTATATGATCCGGGCGTTCGACTTTATGGGACTGCCGAAGGCGGCCTGAACGGTCAGCGAACTGCGAGTTGGCTGCGATCGGGCCATGCCCTTTGCCCCCCTGGGATCAACCTTTTGATTAACTGATTGATTGCGCTTGGCTTGCAATTTCCTCCTTCGGGCCCATTTGACCCCGGTGATGGAAACGAGATCACTTGCGACGAGCCCCGTTCTTCAGCGTTCAGCGTTCAGCGTTCGAAAGCTCCTTTCCGTGGTCCAGCCCTTCGATTTCGATTCCAGGTCAACCTTTTGACCAAGTGATTGATATTGCATGGTTTGTATTCTCAGTCGATAGGCCCATTTGACCCTGGTGATGGGAAACGAGATCACTTGCGAGGAGCCCCATTCTCAGCGTTCGGCGTTCAGCGTTCGAGAAAAGAGAATTGTGCCGACCCGTGTCAGGGCTCTCGTTTGTGTTGTAGTGGCCGGAGCGATCGCGTGTCTCTCCGTCGTGCGGGGGCACGCCGCGCAGCAGTGGATTCACTTTTTCGTGTATCTCGTTGTGATCCTCCTCAGTTCCGGCATGAAAGTCGCCATGCCGAAGAGCGAGGGGACGATGTCGGTCAATTTTCCCTTCATCTTCCTGGGCATTCTCCAGTTGTCTCCACTGCAGGCCGTCTGCCTGGCAGTTTGCAGCGTGATCGCGCAGTGCCGATTCCGCGTCGTCAAGCCATTTACGATCGTTCAGATCCTCTTCAACGTCGCGAATGTCACAACCGCCACGATTCTCGCGTGGATGACCTTCGCCGCCGTCATGCGAGCGCATCCCGAGAACGCGCCGGTGCTCGCCCTGGCGTCCACCGTCTATTTCTTCGCTAACACTATCCCGGTCGCGCTCGTCATCGGCTGGTCATCGGACACATCGCCGTTGCGTCACTGGCGGCAGGAGTTCCTCTGGTATCTCCCCTTCTACCTCGTCGGCGCGATGCTCGCCGTTCTGGCCGATTTCATCGGCATCCGGTTCGGCTGGCTCACATCCCTTCTTCTGATCCCGATGGTCTATACCGTGTATCGAGCCTATTGCGCACAGATGGCGATGGTAATGGATCGTGAACACCACATCCGGGAAGTCGAAGCCCTCTACATGCGAACCATCGAGAGTCTTTCGATGGCCATCGAAGCGAAGGACGAGGGCACGCACGATCATCTGATGCGGGTTCGCGTCTATGTGACGGAACTGGGCAGGATCATGCAACTGGAGCCGTCACTCATGCAGGCCCTGCACATCGCGGCATTTCTGCATGACATCGGAAAGCTCGCCATTCCGGAACAGATCCTGAACAAGCCGGGCAAACTCACGCACGAAGAATTCGAAAAGATCAAGACACATACCTTGGTGGGCGCCGATATCCTCGAACGCGTCAAGTTTCCTTACCCCGTGGTCCCGATTGTCCGGTCGCACCATGAGGCCTGGGACGGCAGCGGTTATCCGGACGGATTGAAGGGAGAGGAAATTCCGATCGGCGCCCGCATCCTGACCGTGGTCGACTGCTTCGATGCACTCGCGTCCGAGCGTCCCTATCGGCGCGCCCTTCCGATTGAAGAGGCGATGGCCATCGTGAAGAGCAGAGCCGGCACGCAGTTCGATCCCGAGATCGTGCATCTGCTCGAACAACATTATCCGGCGCTGGAAGAAATGGCACGCCGGCATAGCAGCGAAATGGAGCCGCTCGAGACCAACATTTTCATCGAGCGCGGCGCGGCCCCGGGGGCGGGATTCGAAACCGCGTCGGACGCTGCGGCAACCCTGTCCGGCGGAATCCAGGTGGCGCCGGCCCATGCAGCCACCGAACGCATCGTCGATCACGACGACCACGTCCTTGCAGGACTAAAGACGTCATGAAGGCCGCCCTCGCCGTCCTCAGATGGTTCGCCCGAACGCTCACCATCCTGCTTCTGGTTATTGTGGGGTCTACTCTTCTGGTGCGATTCGCACCGGGCTATCTGAGCGACGCGAGAGAGATGGACAACCGCTACGCAACCGAAGCGCGCTCCCAACTTTCAGCGGAAGCTGCGCGCAGCCGGTCGCTCCCTCGGATGCTTCTCGGCGAACTTCGCGGCCCTCTTCGCGGAGACTTCGGCATCTCGCGCCAGTTTGCCGTTCCGGTCTCAGAACTGATCACTCCCCGGTTGGCGGTCAGCGGCGGTCTTCTCCTTCGCGGAATGAGCCTCGGGTGGATGATGGCCCTGTGCGCCGCGTTGTTTTCCACCGCGGGAAGGAATCCCTTGCTTCTCTGGCAGGCGCCTGCGACCGTGCTGCTCGCCATTCCCACCGCAGCGTTGGCGACCTTCTGCCTGCTCGCTGACAGCGGAGGCCCAGTGCTGGTTATGGCGCTCCTGCTGGCGGCACGCGATTTCAAGTTTCTCGATCATGCGTTGCGCAGAGCATGGCTCGAACCGTACGTAATGCAGGCGCGGGCGCAGGGTGTGCGCACATCGCGTTTGCTGGTCGCGCACATTGCTCCCGCTCTGGCGTCGCAACTCGGGGCTCTCGCCTCTCTGTCCTTCGTCACCGCGCTGAGCGCACTGGTACCCGTGGAAGTGATCTTCAATGTCGCTGGTGTCGGTCAACTGGCGTGGAACGCCGCCCTCAACCGTGATTTGCCCGTGCTGCTGTCGGTGATGCTGGTGATGGCTCTGGCGGTGACCTGCAGCGGCATGGCAACGCCGCGCAAAGCGGAGTGGGAGAGCGCATGAAGATCCGCGCCTCGGTTCTGTGGTTGCTGGCAGGCCTGATTGTGGCCGCATCCGGCATCCTCGTCCTGCCGGGCACCAGCTACGAAAGGCAGGATCGCGATGCGACATTGGCCGCATCTTCGGCGATGCACCGGGCCGGTACCGACGCACTGGGCCGAGATCGCCTTGTGCGGGTTGCCGCCGCCTTTCTGCTCAGTCTCGCAGGCGCGGTCGTCGCTTCCGCTCTGACTACCGCAGCCGCAGCCGGCGTGGGTACGCTGGCCGCGTTTGGCCGAGCCTCGATGGGATGGACCGCCATGCTCCTGTGCGATGTCTTTCTGGCTTTGCCATGGATGTTCCTGTTGATGATGGTGCGCTCGGCGTTGCCGCTCACAACCTTGCCGGCGCAATCTGCCGCGATTACGTTTCTGGTTCTCGCAGCCTTGGGATGGCCGGCCAGCGCCCGCGCCGTCTATCGCGGCGCGTTGCAGTTGAAAACGTCGGACTGGATGCTCTACGCCCGCGCCTCCGGACTGAGCGGTGCGGGAGTCGTCCGCCATGTAATTCCGAATCTCTTCCCGCTGCTCCTGCCGCAATTTCTGATCAGCATCCCGGCTTTCGTGATGGCCGAGGCGAATCTCGGAGCCCTCGGCCTCGGCGTCGGTGAACCGCTGCCATCGTGGGGAGGAATGCTGTTCGAACTGAACAACTCCCCAATGCTGATGCAGACTCGGTGGGTGTATTTCCCCATAGCTCTTCTCGTCCTGGTTTTGCTCCTTCTTGAAGGCGTCGCGGTGGAGGCGTGATCGCATGAACCTCTCGCGTCGCCCTGTTATCGGTCTTGCCGCGCTGCTGTCCCTGATGCCCGCCGTGATCGGTCGGGCGCAGGCTGCGCCGCGCCTGCCCGGAGAACTCGCCAGGACTATCGGCTACGACCCGAAGACGTTCGACCCCGCCAAAGTCGATGACGAAGAATCTGAAACGATCCGGAATCTCACTGCCGGCGTTCTGCTTCGATTCAATCGCCTGACCCAGAAAGTGGAACCCGAGCTGGCCGAGGACTGGAACATTTCCCCGGACGGAAAAACCGTCACCTTCACTCTTGGCTTTGGTCTGGAGTTTTCCGACGGCAGCAGCCTGACGGCGCGCGATGTGGCTTGGTCGCTGCGGCGTGTTCTTTTGCCCGCCACTGCGGCGCCAGTCGCTGAGGAGTTTGTCTCTCCGGCGGGCGTCACCGTGGATGCGCCCAACGACAGGACTGTCGTCGTCCATCTGCCGAAGCGTGTAATCGCGATTGGTAAAGTCTTCGACGAGATCGCCATCGAACCCGCTGAGCGTCCCTCCGAGGGACGCGTCACCGCGGGACCCTTCTTCGTCGCCGACTATCGCCGCTCGCGATATGTCCGCCTCCGCCGCAACCCTCACTATGCGCTGAAGGATAGTGCGGGCAGATCGTTGCCGTATGCGACCGGAGTGCGCCTCGACATTCTGGAGAATACGGAGCAGGAAATCCGACTGCTGCAACGCGGCGAATACGACCTGATCGACAGCCTCGCGCCGGATTATTTCGAGCTTCTCGGTAAGCGGGCTCCTGGACTGGTGCGGGACCTTGGCCCTTCGCTGAATACGGAGCAGTTGTGGTTCAATCAGGCACCCGCGTCGCCTCTCCCCGCGTGGGAGAAGGCCTGGTTTCAGAGTCGTGCTTTCCGAGTCGCGGTCTCACAGGCGATTCGTCGATCCGATCTGTCCCGGATCGCTTACCTCGGCCACGCCACGCCGGCATATTCGTTTATCTCTCCAGCCAACTCGTTCTGGTACAACCGCTCTCTCTCGGCACCGCAAACTGACGTCGCGGCTGCCAAAGCCGCGCTTGCATCTGACGGTTTCCACCTGCATGGCGCGGAACTGGTCGATGGTGCGGGACACCCGGTGAAGTTCTCGATTCTGACCAATACCGGCAACGCGGCGCGCGAGAAAATGGCCACTCTGATCCAGCAGGATCTGGCGGCTCTGGGCATGCAGGTCACTGTGGTGACCCTGGACTTCCCCGCGTTGATCGAGCGGCTGATGCACACGCAGGACTACGAGGCGTGTCTGCTCGGTCTCGAGAACGTCGATCCCGAGCCGAACGCGATGATGAACATCTGGCTGAGTTCCTCGCCGAACCATCAATGGAATCCTTCGGAAAAGACGCCGGCCACACCGTGGGAAGCGGAGATCGATCGGCTCGTCGATCAGCAGGCAGCCAGCGATGTGACTGCGGAGCGGAAGAAGGCGGTCGATCGGGTGCAGCAAATCGTTGCCGACCAGCAGCCGTTTATCTACCTTGTTTATCCCAATGCACTGGTGGCAGTGTCGCCGAAGCTGCAGGGGGCAGAGCCGGCCGTTCTGGCGCCGCGACTGACGTGGAATGTGGAGCGGCTTCGTTTGCAGGGGACACGATGAACGATGGAACGCTGCTGCATGTTTCCCTTTCTGCCGGTTATTCCAAAAAGATCATTCTCTCCGGGGTCCGTTTCGACCTGCAGCAGGGCGAAATTCTCGGATTGGTCGGTTCCAGCGGTGCAGGAAAGAGCACACTGGTCCTCTCTATGCTCGGATTGCTGCCATGGCGCGGCGGCCGCGTTTCCGGGGAGGTTCTGCTGCGGGGCCGAAATCTGCTGGAACTCTAGAGAAGCAGCTGCGCAGCCTTCGGGGCCGAGAGATCGCGCTGATTCCACAGAGTCCGATGACCGCACTCAACACGGCGATCAGCCTGCTGAGACACTTTGAGGAGGCGTGGCGCGCTCATGAAAGGCGGGGCCGCAGCGCTTTGGCAGAGAGAATCCGCGAGTTGATGGAGGAGGTGCAGTTGCCCTCCGATGCGGAGTTTCTGCGCCGCCGTCCGCGGGAGATCAGCGTGGGGCAGGCGCAACGTGTGCTGATCGCGCTAGCGCTTCTGCATCGTCCTGCGCTCATCGTGGCGGATGAACCCACCAGCGCGCTGGATCCGGTCACTCAATCGCAGATCGTCGATCTGCTGAGGCGCCTGAACCGCAGACACGGTATGACGCTTCTGTACATCTCGCACGATCTGATCTCCGTGATCCAGATCTGCGATCGCGTTGCCGTCCTTCACGATGGAGCGATCGTTGAGAACCTGCCTGTTGGTCAACTCAGCGAAGCACATCACGCGGCCTCTCAGGCTCTGTTGCGAGCCCTGCCTGTACCTCCGGAAACGTTGTTGAGCTTTCGAGACAACGCAATCGCAGAGGAATTACAAGAGATATCTGATTACTCGTAGATAACTGAGGCCGGTCCCGTACCACCACATCGCCATTGCCGTTCTGGACGGTTGGTCGTCAAACCGGAAACTACCTTCCGGTAAGTAGTCTTGCGCGGCAGAGTCCTTTGTTATCCGTCGTGCCAGTGCCGGACTACTTCGCGGCGACGCTGCTCGCGCTTGCCAGAGCTTCCTGCGCGTGCAGCACTTCGGGCAGCTTTGGGTCTGCTGAGGGCCAGGCCTTCAGAAAAGCCTGGTACTCGGTTTGGGCCTGGGCGGTGTTTCCGGCCAGCTCGTCTGCGTGGGCGATGCCGTACAGCTCGAATCCTGATGCTGGCCGCTCCACCAGCGCCTCCTGATACGCGGTCCTGGCGCCGGCGTAATCTTTTGCGCGCAACAGCGCCTCGGCCTCGGTCTCGGCGACGGGGCGGATATAGAACGGCGGCTCGTGATAGCCGAGTTTCTTCTCCGCTGCGATCGCCTCGGCGTACAGTTTCTTCGCCGCGTCGGGCTTGCCGTCGAGCAGGAGCGCACCCGCGCGCAATTCCTGTGAGGCGATGGTCAGCGTCTTGACCACTGGTCCGGCATCGGCATCGGGGTTGAGCGGCGTGGCAGGACTTTGATCTGCGCCGGTTTTCGCTTTCGATTTGTCAGCGCCGGCCTTCGCCTTCTCCGCGTCGGCTTTCGCCTTCTCCGCGTCGGCTTTCGCCTTCTCCGCGTCGGCTTTCGCCTTCTCATCCGCCGCGGCCTGCGCGTCCTGGCCCTGGCGCCACAGCCCGGCATCCATTTCAGCCGAGGCTGTCTTCGCGTTGGCCAGGTCGCCGTGGTCCAGCGCCTGCATCCCGCGAGCAAAACTGTGCAGTTCTTCCTTCAGGAAGCGGAGGTTCGTTGTCTTGTCTGTGTCGGCCAGGTTTGATGCGTCGAGCATGGCCAGCACGCTGGACCAGTCGCCCACGCGCAGAGCCACGGGCAGACGGCGGCTGACGCGGGAAACTTGATCGCGCGCGCTCCAGATGTACAAAGTCTCCGACAGCTCGCCGCGCGCTCCGGCCAGATGATCGGAGAGCGCGCTGGCGTCATCGAGCCTGCCCTGCTCCATCAGGTTGGCAATGGCGTACATGAGGTTGTGTACGTAGTTCCAGTCGTTGTCGACACTCACGTGTTGCTCGCGCATGTAGCGCTCGTCGGCTTCGGTGGAGGCGGTGAACCAGCGGTCAGCGCTCGCGTAGTCGCCGACGCGGTAATAGATGTGGCCCGGCATATGCACCATGTGGCCGCTGGTGGGGGCGAGCGAGGCGAGGAGAGCGGCGCTGGCGATGGCGCGCTCGGGATGATTGCTGGGCTCCATGGCGTGGATCCAGTAGTGGTTCGCAGCCGAATCGTTGGGTGCGTCTTTAAGAACGCCTTCAAGGATTGCGATCTTCTCCTTTTCTCCGGGCTTCGGCTCACCTTTGTCGTCGAAGCCGTCTCCGAGGGCGTTCGCGAGGAAGATGCGGGCTTCGCTGTCGTGGGGCTCCTTCTTCACGAGCTTGCGAAGAATCGCAATCGACTTGCTGTTGTCGGCTTCCTTCTCATGAGATTCGGCGACGGCCGCGTCAATGTAGAAGCGGTCGGTCCTGCTGGCCTTTCCCTCCAGCTTCGCGGCCTGTTCGAGGGCCTTGTCGGCATAGACTTTGTCTTCCTGGCTGCGGAAGTCGATGGCCTGCGCGAGTCCCCAGTTGCACATGGCGCAGTTGGGGTCGACGCGGATGGCCTGCTCAAAGGCCTTCGCCGATTCGTAGTCCCAGAAGTCGTGGAGAAGGCTGAGTCCCTGGTCGAACCATGCCTGCCCCTCTGGCGTTGCCTTGATGGTGATGTGCGAATTGCCGATGCCGCTCATGCGGATGGGGACCGGGAGTTGGTCGGGCGTGGGAAAGGGGTGCATCCCGGGCATGGGCGGCATCGCCGCACCCGATTGCGCTCCCGCATGCATCGCGCCGGCCAGAACGGCGCTGCCGGCCATCAGCCAAACCGCCTTTTTCATGGACATGACTCTACCTTGATCCGGTACGCGCGCGCATCTGTGCCTTAATCCATCTCTCGCAGGTGACGGTCGAGATCGCCCTTCGCCAAGCTCAGTCTCGCAACCTCGCCCGAGTTGCCGGCGCGTTCCGCGTGGTCAATGGCACTAAGAATCTCGCGTTTCTGTCGTTCCAGGGCAAGCCGACGGATAGCGAGTACCGCCGCCTCGACCTCGTCCGGCTCCGGATCCCTACCGTAAATGGAGGCCGAGACACCAGCCAGGAGTAATCGCTGCTCGTCGGTGGCCATTGCCGTCATCACATCCGCGCCATCGGCTCGGTTGCGTAGCAAATCGATCATGTCGCGCAGGTCAGAGCGGACGGCTGCGAACTCGCGGCTGTGCTGCTGGTATGAGCCCTCCGCGACGAGATACACCTCGCTGGAACGCGGAGCGCAAAATGCGAGAAGGACGATCTGCTCGGCCTCCAAGAGAGGGAGATTTTGCGCGCCCATCGAGTCGCGGCGCTTGGCGGCGGCTTCTTTCAACTCGGCGCGGACGAGGGCTGAGTCGATGCCGAGGGCCTGGGCTGCGTCGATGGCGAAGGCGTCGCGGGCGATGCGGCTGGGCATGCGGCGAATGTGCGGGAGCAGGAAGTTGAGGGCCTCGGTTTTGGATTTGGGATCGCGCGCGGGGAAGAGCTGGCGCGCGCGCTCAACGAGGTAGTCCTGAAAGGAGGGCGCGGCGCGGAGGGCGTCGACATAGGCGCGGGCTCCGCGGTCGCGGACGTAGCGGTCGGGGTCGAGGCCGCCTTCGAGGGTGAGGACGCGGACTTCGAAACCTTCCTCGGTGAGCAGCGCGATGGATTTTTCGGCGGCGTTGGCTCCTGCGGTGTCGGGATCGAAGTTGACGATGACGCGGGTGGCGTAGCGGCGCAGGAGGCGGACCTGCGATTCGGTGAAGGCGGTGCCGCTGGTGGCGAGGACGTTGGGGATTCCGGCGAGGAAGACGGAGATGCAGTCCATCTGGCCCTCGACGAGGACCACGCCGCCGTCCTGGCGAATGGCCTGGCGCGCTTTGTCGAGGTTGAACAGGACATGACTTTTTGAATACAGCGGGGTCTCGGGCGAGTTGAGATATTTGGGGCCGGCTTTTTCGCCGGTCTCGAGGGTTCGCGCGGTGAAGGCGATGACGCGGCCGCTCTCGTTGGCGATGGGGAACATGATGCGCTTGCGGAAGCGCGCGTAGAGGGGGCCGGGGCTGCCGTCTTCCTGCTCCTTCCAGGAGAAGAGGCCGGCGAGGCGGAGGGTTTCGATGTCGGCGAGGGGCTCGAGGCGCTGGCGGAGGGCGTGGAAGTTGTCGGGGGCGAAGCCGATGCGGAATTTTGTTATGCCGTCGGCGTTGAGGCCGCGGCCGGTGAGATATTCGCGGGCCAGCGCGCCCTCGGGCGAGCGCAGCTGTTCTTCGAACCAGGCGGTGGCGACTTCGTGGAGCTCGATCAGCTTGCCGCGCTGGCGATGCTCGGCGGCTTCCTCGGGCGAAGTGAATTCGCGCTTGGGGAGCGGGATGCCGGCCTTTTGAGCGACGGTGCGCACGGCTTCGGAGAAGCCAACGTTCTCGATTTTCTGGACGAAGGTGAAGACGTCGCCGTGCTCGTGGCAGCCGAAGCAGTTGAAGAACTGGCGGCCGGCGTGGACGCTGAAGGACGGGGTTTTCTCTTTGTGGAAGGGGCAGAGGCCGGTGTAGTTTTGCGCGCCGGCTTTTTTCAGGCGCACGTAGTCGCCGATGACTTTGACGATGTCGGCCTGTTCTTTGACGTGCTGCGCGAAGTCGGAGGCCATGGCGGCGGGGTTCGGATACAGGGTACAGCGGGAGAGCAGCTGAGAAGCGGTCAGGTAAAAGACGGGTAGCTAAGAACCGGTCAGCTATGAGGCGGTCAGCCAAGAAGCGGTCAGCTATGAACCTGTCAGCCGGGGATATCCACACGGGAATTTCGGTGGTGTCCTAACGCAGCGTTGCAGATTCCATGTCAACGGAAAAGGGTACGTCTTTGCTACACCCATCCGTAATCTTGCGCTGAGCGTCATTTGCTGCCACTCTTCGCACAGCAGTAACCGCTTCCCATTATCTGCGACCCGCTGGTGTCGGCCAAGAGCGGACTCCTTTTTCAGGGCGACTATGTCGAGAGCGGTATTGGAAGCACTATGCTTCAGGAAAGAGAACTCGCATCCGCCCATCTGCGGCATCCACGACCTCGCGCTCGTTCAGAGCCAGTTGCCAATCGATAGATACGCTCCTCATCTCGGGCACGTCACCAGCGATGTATGCCCGGTGAGCGGGCAAGTGGTCAAGGAAGCGGCAACGCGGTAAACGGACACTACCGGAATTTCGCTCCGGAGACGTAACGGTACCTGTTCTAAATCGGTCATAGTACCGTTCGCGGAAGTCACGGTACCTTTGGTTGCACTGGAGATGGGGCGGCCTCGATCTGACGGGCTACTGAAATGAAACAATTTGGAGATTTCCACATCTAAGTGAGTGAGGATCCTGTCGCAAAAGACGCGACGTTCACAGCCGAAATTGGCCCGAAATATCAGAAATTGCCGGATTTAGGCCGCTTTTATGGTATTCTGAACGTCCCGGGGAGACGTGCGCCTACCACCCTGCGGCCACTGAGCCGCAGTGGGTTTCGCCTTTTATGGCCCTGACCGCACCTCGTCCACTCCAGGTGAGACAGATCCGAAAATTCACGCGGGGGGACCAATCCGCTTGGCGATTGACGACAAATACGAAGCAGATATTCAGAAGCTGATCGACGCCGGCAAGGAGAAGGGCTACCTGACCTACAACGAGGTCAATGACCTTCTGCCGGGCGATATGAATTCGCCCGACGATCTTGACGACCTGGTCACAACCATCAACACACAGGGCATCGACATTCTTGACGGCGGGCCGAAGATCGGCGGCACCGAGCGCGACGAGTTCGAGCCCGAAGAGGGTGAGGACGTCGAGCTTGACCTGACGCCGGGAACGCTGGAGAAAACGAACGACCCCGTCCGCATGTATCTGCGCGAGATGGGCACGGTTCCGCTGCTGACGCGCGAAGGCGAAGTGGAGATTGCGCGGCGCATCGAGCGCGGGCAACTGCGCGTGATGAAGGCGATTTCGCGATCGCCGGTGGTGATTCGCGAAATCGTCGCTTTGGGCGAGGACCTGAAGCGTGGCGTGCGGAACATCAAGGAAATCGTCATCTTCGATGACGAGGAGCTGACCGAGGAAGTGGTGCAGGCGCGCGTGCGCGCGACCGTCGGCAAGACCGACACGCTGGTAAAGCACCAGAAAAAGGCGCAGCAACTCGAGGAGAAGCTGGCAACGGTGAATCAGAAGGCGAAGCCGCGGGAGCACCGGCGGCTGCGCTGGAGCATTGCGCGCGAGAAGATACTGGTCTCGCGCATTGTCCGCGAGCTGAAGTACACGAATGTAGAGCGCAAGCGGCTTCTCGACAAGGTGAACAAGACGGTCGAGGCGATGCGCACGCTGGAACGGCAGATTCGCTCGCTTGATACGAAGTTCGAGCAATCGCGCAGCGAAGAGCTGAAGAAGGAGTACCGGCGCCAGCAAAAAAACTGCAAGATCGACCTGGAGAAGATGGAGGAAGAGGCGGGCGTCGTCATCGCCGAGCTCAAGCGCACACAGCGCGAGATGATCCAGGGCGATATGGACGCCGAGCAGGCCAAGCGCGAGCTGATCGAAGCGAACCTGCGCCTGGTCGTTTCCATCGCGAAGAAGTACACGAACCGCGGACTGCAGTTCCTCGACCTGATTCAGGAGGGCAACATCGGCCTGATGAAGGCGGTGGATAAATTTGAGTACCGCCGCGGTTACAAATTCTCGACGTACGCGACCTGGTGGATTCGTCAGGCGATCACGCGCGCCATTGCCGATCAGGCGAGAACGATCCGCATCCCGGTGCATATGATCGAGACGATCAACAAGCTGATCCGCACGTCGCGGCAGCTGGTGCAGGAACTGGGCCGCGAACCAACTTCGGAAGAAATTGCGAAGCGGATGGATATTCCTGTGGCGAAGGTGCGGAAGGTGCTCAAGATCGCGCAGGAGCCGATTTCGCTGGAGACGCCGATCGGGGAAGAGGAAGATTCGCACCTGGGCGATTTCATCGAGGATCGTCAGGCCGTATCGCCCTCCGATGCCGTGATCAGCGTGAACCTGAAGGAATACACCTCGCAGGTGCTGCGGACGCTGACCCCGCGCGAAGAGCGTGTGGTCAAGATGCGCTTCGGGCTGGAGGATGGTTCGGAGCACACGCTGGAAGAAGTGGGACAGAGCTTCCAGGTCACGCGCGAACGCATTCGCCAGATTGAAGCGAAGGCGCTGCGCAAGCTGCGTCATCCATCGCGGTCGCGGAAGCTGCGGGCGTTCGTGGATACAGTGCACGAGTAAAAGCAGGGAGTAGGGTGTAGGGAGTAGGGTGCAGAAAGGCCGCTCGGAAACGGGCGGCCTTTTTGTTTTTGGTGGTCGGGACGCAGGATCGGCTGACACTGCAGTTCAGAGGTCAGCTTGAAGCTGAAGAGAAGCTGCCGCCGTGCTGTTTTCCCGGAATAGACCAGGCTGGTACTGAGGTACTGAGGCGCGGGAGGAATGATGTTGAATGTTTCATCCCAGAGGCTTTAGCTTCTTGCTGTGGGGTGAACCTGGCCGTGCGCTACGGGCGGGGAGTGGAACCTGGGCGTCGGGGCTGGGCGTCTGAGCTGTCGAGCAGCTCTTTGTTGAAGCCGTGCCGGCGCACAGCTATTGCACCGTCAGGGTGATTTGCGCGGTGTGCGTAATGTTCGACATCGTTCCGGTTACGGTGATCGCGTAGGTTCCCGCCGGAGTCTGGTTCTGCGTTCCGCCGCCGCCACCACCACCACCACCTCCTCCTCCTCCTCCGGAACTGGCGCTTACGCCGCATCCGACCAGAAGGATCGCGAAAACCGCCAGGAACGCTATCCACCGCGCTCGGCTTCGACGCCACAATCCAGCGAACCACAATGGAAATGCCAGAGCGAGGACCGGAACGATGTGCTTCCAGTTCGGACTCCGCAGAGTGGAAGATGATGTTGCAACTCCGGTCGCGATGGAGGCTGTCACGCTGGAGGTGTTGACAGCGGTGATGGCCATGCTGGTGGGGTTCAGCGTACAGGTTGCATTTTGCGGCGCACCGCTGCAAGAGAGAGCCACGGTGCCCGAGGTTCCGCCAAGGCCCTGCAACTGGATCGGGAAGGTTGCGATTTGGCCGCTGGTGATAATCGCGGTTGACGATCCGCTGATCGCCATGAGGAAGTCGTCGCCTTGGCCGGAGAGGGCAACGGCGAGAGGCATAGCTAAACTTGTTGCGGAGATCGTGAGGGTTCCGGTGGCTGGCCCGGCGGTGGCAGGAGAGAAGGTGACGCCGAGCTGGCAGTTCGCGCCGACAGCCAGCGTCGCCGCGCAGTTGTTCGTCGCCAGCGTGAAACCCGATGTGGTGGTTGAGGCGAGACCGGTGAGTGCATAGCCGCCGTTGTTTGTGACGGTCACGGTCTGGGCGGTGCTCATCGTGCCGATCGCATAGCCGCCGAAATTGATGGATGCGGGAAGAGCCGATGCGCTCGGAGGTGCAATGCCGGTTCCGGCCAGAGCGACTTTCTGGCTACGAAATTCGTCGGTGACGGCCAGCGTTCCGGACTCCGCGCCGGCCACCGTGGGTGCATATGACACGGAGATGGAACAGGTGGCATTACCCTGCAGCAGGGCTCCGCAATTGTTGACGGCAGTGAAATCGCCGGTTGCCCTCACCGCGATGTTGGTCAATGGCTGATCACCGCTGTTGGTGAGCGCGATCTGCTGGGCCGTGCTTACTATTCCCACCTGCTGCGTCGCAAAGGTGAGGCTCGATGGGGAGAGCGCGTCGGTGGCGGGGTTTTGTCCGGTACCCGCAAGCGGCGCGGTCTGCGTGCCCACCGAATCCGTGACCGTCAGCGTGCCGCTGCGCGTGCCTGAGGCCGTGGGAGAAAAGACAATTCCAACCGTACAGCTGTAGTCGCCCGCCAGCGAGTTGGCGCATGTGTTGGCGGAGATGGAAAAGTCACCGCTTACGGATATGCCGGTCAGCGTCGATGGGATATCCCCTGTGTTCGCGATGGTGACGAACTGGGGCGACGAATGCGAACCGACGGCGGTGGCGCCGAAGGCGAGCGAAGACGGTGTAAGCAGGACGCTGGCCGGGGCCAGGCCCGTTCCTGTCAGGGACACCGTGAGTTGACCGCCGGAGACATTGCCGAAAACCGTCAGCTGCCCGCTTCTCGATCCGCTTTGGGAGGGGTCGAACGTCACGGCGATCTGGCAACTTGCCGCGACCGCGACGGACTGGCCGCTGCAATTGTCGGTCTCGGCGAAATCGCCGGTAATGGTGAGGCTGGCGACGTTCAGATTCAGAGCGCCGGTGTTGTTGAGGGTAAGGGTTCGCGGAGCGCTGGTGGTCTGCACTTGCTGACCGGCGAAGGTGAGCGATGCGGGCAGAATGGTTGCGGTAGTGGGCGCGACGCCCGCCGTTGCGAGGTCGACCTGCCAGATGCCTCGACCCCAGGTGGCCGCGCGCAACGTTTGGGTATCGCCCTGGTTATAGGTCATTAGACTGATGGCCGGTGCGTTCGGCAGGCCGCTGCCATAAACATTCCAGCACGCGCTTGTGAGCGTCGCACAGGCGCCGACGTTCTGAGTTACGTAAACGCCCGTGTCCATCGCGAGATAGACGATGTTTGCGTTGTTGGGATCCACGACAACGCTGTTGGCCGGAACAGTCGGCAGATTGGAACTGAGGTCGGTCCAGTGGGCGCCCGCATCGGTGGAGCGATAGACGACAGGCTCCGATCCCTCGGTCCCCGTTACTCCCTGAATGGTGACATACACCGTCTGCCCAGCCGGATCGTGCGGATCGGGATAGATGCCGGAGATGCTGTATTGCTCCGGATTGAACCGCGCTCCTGAACCCAGATTCGTGACCGGCGAGGAATAGCGATCCACCCATTTGGTGTTCGACGACGCCGATGCATTGTTGACGGTTGCGGTAAAGATGTGGCCGGGGACGAGTCCGCCGCCCGCAAAGCTACCTGCCATGCCTGCGTACAGCTGTTCGGCGCCGTTTCCGGATGAAGAACCAGACGTGATCGGCTGCGCCGCCAGAGCGCTGATGGCAGCATTTCCGTCGCAATACGGTCCCTGGTCCTTGTCCAACATCGAGCTGAGGAGATTCACCTGACTCCAGCCAATACCGGTAGCGGGCCCGCGCCATACGCGGCAGGTGCCGAGGATCACATTGGCGGTGTCAACCGGATCGAGAATCCACGAAGCGGGAGCCTCCTCGAAATCGTTTTCCACCTGAGTTTCGCCGATGGCGACATTGCCGAACCCTGCGATGTTGCACGCCGTTCCTTCGGTGCAGCCGTTGATGCCCACCGGGGCTTCCGATGTGGCGTACCAGTTCTGCGGGTCCGCTGGATCGATGGCCACTACGTCGCCCTCGCCATTGAGCACCTGGCTCCAGGCGGTGGCGCCGGCAGCCGGAGCAGCGGTTCCAAGGTCGCTGAGCGCCGCCAGCCAGGTAGATGGATTGTTGGGATCCTCGCTGAAGCTCTCGACCTCGGCCAGCGAGCCAAGACCGCTGTTGAGATTCTGAAAGTGGTTCGCGTCATCGCCGGAGCACGCCGTCTTCTGCTGATTGACGTTGTCGGTGGAGCGCCAGAGGCCGCTCTCGTTGCCGAAATAGAGGAGCCCGGCGGAGCCAAAGGTCGCATCGATGGCGTGCTGCGCCGGTGCGACCTGGGCCGCGGCGCAGGTTTGGGTGTTGGTCGTGTTCCGCCAGACGCAGCTATTCGCCAAGCTGCATCGCCATATATCCTGCGTGCCGGCAAACAGCAGAGTATCCTGCTGCGACGGCACGGCCGCCAGCCAGAAATCGGAATCGGCCTGGGAAATGGTTCCACTGCCGGATGGGGTTAGAAGAGGCTGGTCGGCAATCCGTGTGGCAAACTTCACCGTCAACGATGCGCATCCGCCCGAGGCGGCATGGCACGCGTCCTGCCACAGACCCTGATCGAGATTGTTGTTGTCCACCGTCAGGGCAAACATATCGCCTGTTAATGGCTGAACCGCCAGCGCCCCGCGAAAGATGGGGCAGGCGTGGGAACCTGTGGTTCCCGGATTGGTGGGGCACATCGCGGTGGTCAGCTTCGCGCCCGGCTGGTTCGAGAGCCTCGTGAAGGTGATGCCATCGGTGGATTCGTAGTAACCGTGAAAGCGGATCGCGGCGTAAAAGCGCTGGCGGATGGAGTTCCAAACGATCGCCGTGGCCGGGTTGCCATAGTTGGTGGCGAATTGTTGCCCCTGGATCACCTGGGACCCATCCTCTATGGTCGCGAGGTTCCAGGTATCGCCGGCGTCCTGGGAGTAATACAGTCCGGTTATGTTCGCGTTGCTCAGTTGTCCTGAAATCGTGCTCTCGCTTGCAGGCTGTCCTACCGCGGCAACAACCAGGTTCGTGCTGGTGGTGCTCCAGGCGAAGCCGGCAAATGCATTGCCGAGAAAGCTGTAGCTGAGGCCGACATCATCGAGGATCGTAGCCGGAATCAGGCTCCAGGTGCTTCCCGAGTCGGTGGAACGGAGAAGGCCTGCGCCGTACCACGAGCTTGATCCGTCATTGGGATCTCCGGTGCCGGCGAGAATCACCCCCGTGCCACCCGGCTGCACCGAGACCGCGCCGATACTCAGCGACGTCAACGCGGCCGAGGACCAGGCGCTGAGGGTATCCGTGAGCGGCTCGAAGCTGACTTTGCCCGCGGTTCCGGCAGCGTTGGTGGATTTCCAGACTCCGCCGCCCGCCGTGCCGGCATAAAGCGTGTTTCCTGAAGAATCGGAGGGATCGGCCGCGAGGCTGGTCACCGGACCGGTGACCAGATTCCACGCCGACGTATTGACCTGTGGCGGTCCCACGGGTTGCCATACCGTCGAAGGGGGCTGGATCGGCGCGGAGGCGGCGCGGTCCCGCAACATGGCAGCGTTGGCGGCGCGACCCCGCAGGAGGATGGTCGCAGGTATCTCCGCCCGGAGCTGACGACGAGTAAGAAGAAGGGAGGTCGACCGATGTGCCGGTGAAGTCTGGCGGTCCGATGCTGGCGCCTGTTGCTGGCCCCAGGCCTTCGAAAATCCAGGGACACCGCCCACCGCGGCAACACCCAGGAAAAAGATCGCCAACACGGCCGGCCAGCACGTCTCTCGACAACGAGTCCCGTGCCTGGGTTTGAGGAACTTCTTTGGCCCCACAACAGCGCCATTTCGCGGCTCAGGCGCCCGACTCAATCTCTCCACCCACTTTCACCGAGCGATCAACGTCACGTTTCCGCACCGGTGTCTTCGCGAACGTCAGCGCAAAGCGTCAGGATATGCCGGTGAGGTGTGCCCATTATTTGGGAGCGAAGCCCGGACGAGCGCATTACTTTCGTCAGGGGAAGGCACCGAAGGTACCGTCTGCGGGCCGCGTTGGGAAAAGGCGCTCGAGCAACGGGTGCAGTTACTCGGGAGTTAACAAGGGGGGAAGGGGAGGGAGGGCTCCCAAGGCAAGGGAGCCCGTCCTGCAGTTTACAGTTCCTGATTCAGACTGGCTGGATAAGCCGCTGGCCGGGCGATGGAGTGGCTGACCGGGGCTGGCGAGTGCCTGCCAGACTGGGTTCGCGCCGCAACCTCATAGTGAATGATCGTCTCGGCGGATTCTGCCGCGGCGGTTTCGCCAGAAAACAGGCAGGCGCTAACGGTGCGCCATAGAATCTTCGCATCGCTTCGCAGCGTCGCGGAGCGCATGTATTCCAGATCGAGCTGGGCTTTGGCCGGCTTCACGAACGTCTCGTAGAAGATCTCCAGCTGATCTTCCGGAATTTCGGACAGAAACTCTTCCTCTTTCCGGAAAGCCAGGGTGGCCACCCCGGTAATTCCCGGGCGGCAGGCCATGCACAGAGCTTCGTGATGAGGAAGCTTGGGGCGCGGACCGACGAGCGACATGTCACCGCGCAACACGTTCCAGAACTGCGGCAGCTCGTCGAGCTTGTAACGCCGCAACAAAATTCCAATGGGAGTGATGCGGACGTCGCCGCTCACCGTAATCGAGGAGTTGCTGCCCTTCCTGGGGCACATGGAGCGGAACTTGTAGAGCGTAAATTCCCTGCCATCGCGGCCCATCCGCCGCTGGCGGAAAAACACCGGTCCCGGCGATCCCCACCACACGAGAACCGCGGCGACCAGCATCACCGGCGAAAAGGCGATCAACGCCACACCGGCTACGGTTAGATCCAGAAGGCGGCGCAACCCGGAAAGCGCCCAGGGACTGGCCTGTACGGTTGCAACCTTCTCTGTGCAGGTGGCCGTAGCTGACGCATCGTTCCAGGCAGCAGTTCTTGCCGCGGTGCGACCCGCAGAAGCAAGACGCGAGACATCCTCTGAGTGGTCAGGGGTGTCTGGAGAAAAAAGATTATCAAATGAAAGCGAGCTCATTCCCACCCATCACAACGGCTTGGCATTCTGACTTTCGCAAACCTAAGGAAAAACAGATCAGCATTTCCGGCGGGCTGATGATGATTAATTGGATGAAGTATGTTGTTACTAAACTGTAACCAATGATGTTTCCTGTTTCTGGCTGCAGTATACCGTGGAAGCTAATGGTTCAAGGATCAAAATTGGACGACCCGTACACTAATGTCACGTAAGGATCATTACGACAATAACCTTCCCAAAATGGTGGCTCAATCCCCCAAAGGTATACGTCGTTGTACACACCCGGCAGCATGCTAGACTGTAGACACAGCGGCATCTTGCACGATTCAATGAAACAACTCACTTTTCTGTGCTCTCCGCGCCCCTTTTTCGCGTCGTGCGTTACCACAGTATGACGAGACAAATCCCCTCGTTCCTTTTGGCGTCGTGCCTCGCATTTGTGTTGCATGCCGGGGCACAGGACAACCTTCCTGGTAACCCGCAAAATTCCCCCGGCAACCCGGATTGCTCTGACCTCCTCCTGGCGAACTCGTCACAATGCAGTGCGCAGAATCAGAATTCGATGCCGCTGTCGCCGACCGCTCCCACGCTGCAGCCTGGCCAAAACGGCAGTCAACAACAACCCTTCTTTTTCGACTACCGGGATAACGAAAACCTCCGCCAGCCGGTGCCGCGCCAGCCGCAACAGAACCTTGCACCCGAAGGGCTGACTGAATTCCAGAAATTCGTCGCGTCCACCTCAGGGCAGGTGCTTCCTGTCTATGGCGCAAACCTGTTTCGTCAGGTTCCTTCCACATTTGCGCCGCTGGATATGACCCCCGTCCCCGCCGATTACGTTATCGGCCCGGGAGACGAAATCCTTATCCGCGTCTGGGGACAGGTGAATTTCCGCGCCGACGATCGCGTCGACCGGTCGGGCGAGATTTATCTGCCGCAGATCGGCGGGGTGCACGTCGCCGGAATGCCCTTTTCCGCCCTGGACGGGCACCTTCGCTCAGCCATTGGAAGGGTGTACCGCAATTTCGATCTGACCGTGGACGTGGGGCAGATCCGCGCGATTCAGGTCTACCTGGCCGGCGAAGCCCGTCGTCCCGGCATGTACACGGTGAGCTCCCTCAGCACGCTGGTCGACGCGCTGTTTTCCAGCGGCGGTCCGGCGGCAGGCGGTTCTTTCCGCCACATTATTGTGCGGCGGGCGGGAGTTCAGGTCACCGACTTCGACCTCTACTCGCTGCTGGTGCACGGCGACAAATCGAAGGATGTGCCCCTCCAGAACGGCGATGTGCTCTTCATTCCGCCCGCCGGACCCCAGGTTGCGATGACGGGCAGCATCCGGAATCCGGCCATCTATGAGCTGCGCGAGGGGGAATCGATGGCGGACGTCCTGTCCGATGCCGGCGGGGCCTCCGTGGTGGCGGCGCAGGCGCGTATCTCCATCGAGCGGATCGACGAACATCGCGACCGCTACGCGATGGAGGTTGCATGGGATCAGGCCGGCCTTGCCACAGCTCTGGCCGACGGCGATCTGGTTCGCGTTTTTTCCATCGTTCCGCTGTATCAGAAGACCGTGACCCTGCGCGGCAACACAGCCAACCAGGGCCGCTTCGCCTGGCATCCTGGGATGCACATCAGTGAGCTGATACCCGACAAGGATTCTCTGATCACCCGGAATTATTGGTGGAGACGAGCGCAGATGGGTCTTCCGGCGCCCGAATTCGAATCGCTGCAAAGGTTCCCAGGCCTGCGCCAGCCCTCCGATCCGGTCGAATTGCCACTGCAGCGGATGGTTGAAAGCGGCTCAGGCGGCACGAATGCGGGCCAGGGTCCCATAACAGAAGGCGAACAGAACTATACCGGTGCTCCGGCAGGGGCTGCGGGACAATCTGCAGCGGGCAGCATGCCGAATCGCAACTTGTCGGCGGCGCAGCGTCCGGGCAGCGCCACGCTGGCCTCTGAACAGCCTGCCTACGCCACATCGGTCCCATCCGCGACCCGTACTGAAGTTGGCCCCGTCGCGCCGGAGATCGACTGGGACTATGCCGTGATCGAGCGGCTGGATCGCGCGACCCTGAAGACCACTCTGATCCCCTTCGACCTCGGCAAGCTAGTACTCCAGCACGATGCGTCCCAGGACCTGGTGATCGAGGCGGGCGATGTCGTCTCTATCTTCTCGCAGGGCGATATCCGCGTGCCCATTGTTCAGCAAACCAAATTCATCTACCTCGAAGGCGAGTTTGTGCACTCCGGCGTCTACACCGCGCAGCCGGGCGAGACCCTCCGCGATCTGGTGCAGCGTGCCGGCGGCTTTACGGCGAGCGCTTATCTGTTTGGCTCCGAGTTCACGCGTGAAACCACCCGCGCCATTCAGCAGCGCCGCATGGACGAATACATTCAGACGCTGGAGATGCAGATGCAGCGGGGCAATCTGGCCCTTGCGTCGTCGCCCGCCAGTTCCGCACAGGATCTGGCCAGCGGGGCTGCGGCCCAGAACAGCGAACAGTCGCTTCTGGGCCGGCTCCGCCAGATGCGCGCCACCGGGAGGATCGTTCTCGAATTCAGGGTGGGCAGCAGCGGGCTCGACGTCCTGCCGGATATCGCGCTGGAAGACGGCGACCGTTTCGTCGTGCCTCCCGTGCCCGCCAGTGTCAACGTGGTGGGCTCCGTGTACGACCAGAATTCGTTTCTGTACGAGAACAACCGGCGTGCCGGCACGTATCTGCACCTCGCCGGCGGACCGAATCGCGACGCCGACAGAAAGCACATCTTTATCATTCGTGCGGACGGGTCGGTCATCAGCCGCGAAGCGGAAAACGGGATCTGGGGCAACGAGTTCGACAACCTGCGCATGAATCCGGGCGATACGATCGTGGTTCCCGAAAAGACTTTCAAGCCCTCCGCTCTGCGCGGCGTCCTTGACTACTCGCAGTTGTTCTCGCAGTTCGCTCTGGGAGCGGCCGCGCTCAGCGTTCTGCCGTGAGCGGACTCGCCGGCGTTTGAAACTGTAAGATATTAGGTTAGTGCGCTTTCCTCAGGGATGCGACCGTTTGCATGGCGACAGAAACACACTACTCCGATCTGCGGGAACCCTCCGGCGCACTTCCGCCCACACCACCCTCCACGGATCGCCAGGAGGATAGGGAGATTACCCTGTTCGACTTGCTGATCGTTCTGGTGGAACGCAGATGGACGGTTCTGCTGGTCACTGCGGCGTGCGCGATCGTGTCCATTGTGGTTTGCCTTCTTCTGCCCAACTGGTACACCGCAACCGTCGTCCTGTTGCCGCCGCAGCAGAGTTCCTCTGTCGGGTCCGCGATCGCTTCGCAGCTTGGGAATCTCGGCTCGGTCGCGGCTCTTGCCGGCGGCAGCCTCGGCCTCAAGAATCCCAATGACATGTACACCGCCATGCTGAGAGGTCAGGCTGTGGAAGACGCCATGGTCGCGGATTTTCAATTGCAGGCCGAGTACCACAAGCGGCTGGTCTCCGACGCGCGCAAAACATTTGAGAAGCATGCGACGGTGGATGGGACGGGCAAAGACGGCCTGATTCACATCTCGGTGGAAGCGCGCAGCCCGAAGCGCGCCGTGGAGCTCGCCAACGGGTATGTGGAGGAATTTCGCAGTTTATCGAAGAACCTTGCCCTCACCGAGGCGCAACAAAGAGCTGGCTTCTTTGAGACGCAGCTTTTGCAGGCTAAGGACAACCTGGCGAACGCCGAGGTTGCTCTGCAGCGGACCGAGCAGACTACGGGCCTCATCCAGCTGGATAGTCAGACCAAGGTGCTCATCGAATCCGCCGCCACCCTTCGCGCCCAGATCGCCGCCAAGGAAGTCCAGATTCAGGCTATGCAGACGTATGCGACCGGCGAGAATTCGCAGGTTGTGGAGGCGCAGCAGGAGCTGGAAAGCATGCGCGGCCAGCTGGCGAAACTCGGCGGCTCAGAGGAAAGCGCTAATTCCCTGATGCCGCCCAAAGGCAAGCTGACCGAGGCCGGCCTCGCGTATGTTCGCAACCTGCGCGACGTTAAGTACAACGAGACGATCTTCGACATCCTGGCGCGGCAGTTCGAGATCGCCAAGCTCGACGAGGCCAAAGAAGGCTCGCTGGTCCAGGTGGTGGATCCAGCGGTTCTGCCCGATCGCAAATCGTCACCGAAGCGCTCGCTCATCGTTCTCGTCTCGACCATCGTGGGCTTCTTCCTTGGAATTCTTGCAGCGCTTCTTCAGGCGGCCTGGGCCCGTCTTAAAGAAAACCCCGAATCGGGACCCAAACTTGATCTGCTCCACCGGGCACTGCGGGGCCAGAGCCCTGGAACCACCTGAATGGGCTGAACCTTCGGTATAAGGTCCTATTCCGGCAGATCTTTTGAACCGGTTAATGCGAACTTCGCCGACACTCCGCCTGCACCCAGCGCAGCATCGGGTGAACATCCGCCTGCAAACACCTGATAATCGCCGGGCCGCACCACGCGATGGCCGCCGTCATCCACTTCGCTCAATTGCCTGGCGTCGAGTTTGAAATGCGCGACTGCGCTTGCGTGGGGCGCAAGGTGCAAACGCTCAAATCCTTCGAGGCTGCGCAGAGGATAGCTGCTCCCTCCAGGCGGAATCAGATAGAGCTCCGCCACTTCATCGCCGGCGCGATTGCTCGTATTGGTCACTCTAACTTCAGCGGTGAGCGCCTCGCCCGCCTGCAAGGTTTCTGTCGATAACTTCAGGTCAGAATAACGATAAGTCGAGTAACTCAGTCCGTAACCGAACCTATACAGAGGCTCGCGCCCGAAGTATCGGTAGGTTCGATTTTTCATGCTGTAATCCGTAAACGGCGGCAGCTGATCGTCGGACGCGTAGAACGTTACGGGCAGCCGGCCCGAAGGATTCGTCTTCCCCGTCAGCACGTCCGCGATGGCTTCGCCGCCGGCCGAGCCCGGATACCAGGCCTCCACCAGCGCTGCCGCATGATCTTTCGCCCAGTTCATGGCCATCGCGCTGCCGCTCATCAGCACCACCACCACCGGTTTGCCGGTTGCCGCTACAGCCTCCAGCAAATCCAGTTGCGTCTTCGGCAAATCGATGCTGGTCCGGTCGCCCCCGGCGAATCCTTCGACATGAACCGGCATCTCTTCGCCCTCGAGGTTCGGCGAAATCCCCACGAACGCCAGCACGACGTCGGAGTCCTTCGCGGCCTGTACCGCTTCGTTGCGCAACGCGTCCGCGGGCGCGCGCCACTCCAGCGACAGGCCCGAGCCCAGCAGAGGAGCTTTGAAGACGTACTCCACGCGGATGCTGTGCTGGCCGGTATCGGCGATGTTCACCTCCACTGGCGCCATGCGTTGTCCGCGCCGGTTCGGCGTCGGATGCTGTGTGCTGTCGTAAAGCTGCTTGCCGTCGAGCCAGAGCGCGTAGGTTTCCTGGTTTCCGCAGCGATAGCAGCCGGGCTGCCGAATCGACAGCTCATACTTACCGGGCGCCGGCGCGTCGAAAACTCCCGTCCACCGCACGCTGTAGTTTGTAATCGGCAGGATTGGCGCAGGCTTTGCCCCAGTCCAGTCAAAGTCGACTTGCGGATCGGTGCGCACAAGCGCTGGCGCTCCCGAGAAGTCAGGATTGCTGAAATATTCGCCCTTGAGGCCGGATTCCTTTGAGCCGGGCTCGGGATGCAGCGCGGTTCGCGGAACCACGACCGGCAGTTCTTCCACATAGCCTGACCCCTGCGCGTAGACCACGCTGGCCTTTCCACGCAGCGCCTCTTCGATGCCGTCCAGCGGCAGCGATGGATGCGACGGAATCGCGTTGTAATTCCCCTCAATGGCGGCCAGCGATGCGGCGTTGGGGCCGATGACGGCGACGCGCTTCAGCCCCGGCTTCAGCGGCAGCGTTCCATCGTTCTTCAACAACACGATGGACTCCTGCGCCGTTTTCAGCGCCAGCGCCCGATGCTCCGCCGAGTCAACCTCCGAAAACGGCAGTTGCGCGTACTTCACCTCCGACGGCGGATCGAACATGCCGAGTTTGAAGCGCGCAGTGAAGAGCCGCCGCACCGCCGCGTCAATCTCTGCTTCGGAAATGAGATTCTGGTGCACCGCATCCACCAGCGCCTTGTATTCCTGCCCGCAACTGGTGTCGGTTCCGGCCTTCACAGCGATCGCGCTGGCGTGCGCCGCGTCCGGCGAATAATGATGCCCGGTCGCCGAGAAGAAATCGGTGATCGCCGCGCAATCCGACGTCACGAATCCGTGAAAGCCCCAGTCCTTACACAGGTAGTCCTGGAGCAGCATGGTGTTCGTGCACGCCGGGACGCCGTCGATGGAGTTGTAGGCGCACATGATGGAGTCGGCGTGAGCCTCGGTGATCGTCGCGCGAAACGCGGGCAGAAAGGTGTCTTCCAGGTCGTGCAGGGACACATCGACATTGAACTCGTGCCGCAATGACTCCTGCCCGCTGTGGACCGCATAGTGCTTCGGCGTCGCGATGGTGCGGAAGTATTTCGGATCGTCGCCCTGCAGACCTTCGACGAACGCTACGCCCATGCGGCTGGTCAGAAATGGGTCTTCGCCGTATGTCTCCTGGCCGCGCCCCCAGCGCGGATCGCGGAAGATGTTGATGTTCGGCGACCAGATCGTCAGGCCGTAGAAAATGTTGTGCAGGTTATCGCGCATCGCCTGCTCATATTTCGCGCGCCTCGATCGAAATCACCGTTGCCACCTGATGTTGCAGGTCGGTGTCCCACGTCGCCGCGAGGCCAATCGCCTGCGGGAACAGCGTCGCGTAGCCGGAGCGCGCGATGCCGTGCAGCCCCTCGCTCCAGTAGTCGTACTCCGGCACGCCGAGGCGCGGAATCGCTGCGGCGTGGTTCTCCATTTGCAAGACTCTCTCCTCGAGCGTCATCGCATGGACCAGCGCGTCCACGCGCGTGTCGAGGGGCTGCGACGAGTCAAACCAGATTTGTCCGGAGTGCGCCGGATCGGGAGCAGATTGAGCCAACGCCGCCGGGACCATGGCGGCACACAGAATCACCATCCAGCGCTTTGAACCAATCAGCACAATCGGACTCCTTCGAAGAATAAGATCGTTTCCAGTTACGTATTGCAATCTGAGTAGTACCGGCACGCGAACAGGCTGGCGCTTACCAATCCCACAACGTGCCATCGAGCTTGCGCAACACCGGCAGATACGCCCGCTGATACGGATACTTCGCGGCCAGCTTCTCATCGAGATCCACGCCCAGCCCCGGGCCATCGCCCGGAAACATAAACCCATCTTCGAAGCGGTAGGCGTGCGGGAAGACTTCGTCGGTTTCTTTGTTGTGCGGCATGTGTTCCTGAATCCCGAAATTGTGGATCGCCAGATCGAAGTGCAGTGCCGCCGCCATGCACACCGGCGAAAGATCCGTGGGACCGTGGCAGCCCGTCCGCACATGGTAGAGTTCGGCGAAGTCTGCGATTTTCTTGAGTGCCGTGAATCCGCCGGCGTGGGTCAGCGTCAGCCGCGCGTAGTCGATCCATTGATTGCGGATGAGGTCATGCACATCCCAGATGGAGTTCAGCACCTCGCCCGTCGCAATCGGCGTGGTCGTGTGCTCGCGAATCACGCGAAAACCTTCCTGGAATTCCGCCGGAACCGGGTCCTCCATCCAGAAAAGATGAAACGGCTCGAGTTCTTTGCCCAGGCGCGCCGCTTCAATCGGGCTCAACCGATGATGGCAGTCGTGCAACAGATGCAGATCATCGCCAAACTGCTCGCGCACCCGCGCAAACAGCTTCGGCACATGCAACAGATACTTTTCCGTCGACCAGCGGCTCTCCGGCGGCAAGCCCCGTTCCGCGGGCTCGTACGGCAATGCGCCTTTGGGCACGCCGTAGGTCGCGTCGAGCCCGGGAATGCCGCTCTGCACGCGGATCGCCTTGTAGCCCATCTCCCTGTGACGGGCAACGTCGTCACAGGCCTCTTCGATGTCGGCGCCGTGGGCGTGGCAATAAACGAGCACGCCATCGCGGCTCCGGCCGCCGAGCAGGTTGTAGACCGGCGTGTTAAGCGCCTTGCCTTTGATGTCCCACAGAGCCATGTCAACCGCGGCGGTCGCCGACATGGTCACCGGCCCGCGCCGCCAGTACGCCCCGCGATAGAGATACTGCCAGATATCCTCGGTCTGAAACGGATCGCGATTCAGGATGCACGGAATCACATGCTCGCTGAGATAGCTCGCGACGGCGAGCTCGCGGCCGTTCAGCGTCCCGTCGCCCAGGCCGTAGATTCCGTCGTCCGTCTCGATCTTCAGAGTGACGAAGTTGCGCCCCGGCGAGCAGATGTTGACCGATGCGTGCTTGATCTTCATGGGTGCGGATTCTCCGCGACACCGCGCGCTTCCGGCACGATCTCGATGTAGTCAATCGGCGCAGGTTCTGCGCCATCCGGATGGCCTTCGAGGGTGAGCACATCTCCCGATTGCAGTTTCACGCCATGCAAAGTGTAGCGTGTCGACGTATCTCCGTTAGGCGCCATCCCCGGCAGCGTGTTGTCCGCCGCCCATGTAGCGATGGGCTGGTCGTTGAGCAGCAGTCGAAATGTCGATGCACCCTGCCGGTAATCGAAATACTCGACGGCAATGTCGTAGGGCCCTGCCGGCCGATCCAGATGCGCCGTCGCCGTGCACGACGCGCGGTCTTTGCACACATACGCCTTGCCATCGGTCGCCGTCTCCCACGGATTCACATCGACCGACGTATAGCCGTCAAGCTGCATCTGCGAAGCCGTGATGCGGTTCGGATCGTGGTCGATCGGGCCCTTGTCGTCGGGGATGCCGGACATCTTCTCGAACCAGCGATCCACCGCGTCGCGCCACACGATAGCGTGCCCCGCCTGATATTCGAGCAGCCCCAGGGTCTTCTCGTAACGCTCGTCATCGATCATGCCATGCACCGTTTGCCATTGCCGGACCAGGTCCGCTGCTTCCTCCGCTCCCTGATAGTGCAAATCGTAGATGGTCTGAATCACGGTCTTGCCTGTGTGCAGCCGGTAGGTGTAGGGCTCGTGATGCATGAAGAGCAACAGATTGTCGGGGCAGGTTTTCAGCGACGTGTACATCGCCGCCACTTCCGGCGGATACTGCCCGATGAATCCCGTCCCGGTGGCAACGGTCCGATCCATGCCGACGCCGTCGTGGTCGGCTCTAATCCATTGGCCCCAGCCGTTGTTTTCCTGCGACTGCGGCGCCGGCCCGAAATGCGGCCCGGTAATGTTGGTCAGCGTCTGCAATCCCAGCGGCCCGGTGTAGTGCTCGTAGATCGGCCACGAGGACAGCAGCATCTGGCTGATCGTGGTCACGACTTTCTCGTCATTGCTGAAGGTCAGCCGCGTCCAGTCGCTGGCAATCGTCTCGACGGCCGTGTTGGGATTCCACGCCAGCCGCGCAAATCCGTATAAATTCGCCATCGCCAGCGGATGCGCCATCCAGTTCGTGTCGAGCCCGACGTTGACTACGCCTACGTATCCGCCCAGTGGCCGATGAAAGCTCTTTCCATCGACAATGTCCTTCAGCGGCGTCGACCGATTGTCCGCGCGCAGATCGAAATCGAGGTACGTCTTCCACTGAGTGGGCAGAAAAACCAGATGTCGCCCCTGGCCCATGTACTCCTGTGTGACCTGCAGCTCGACGGCCTCATTCGTATTCTGCAAACCCGCAAACAGCGGCGAGACCGGCTCGCGCACCTGGAAATCGATAGGCCCATTCTTGATCTGCACAATCACGTTGTCGGCGAACTTCCCATCCAACGGATGAAAGATGTCGTACGCCGCCCGCGCGCGATCCGCCTTCACATCGTTCCAGTCCAGGTGATGGTTGTAGACGAACGCACGATACAGCACCACGCTACCGTGCGGCTTGAGCGCGCTGGCGAGCATGTTCGCCGCGTCCACCGGCGTGCGTCCATACTGCGAAGGCCCGGGCTGGCCTTCGGAGTCGGCCTTCACGACGAAGCCGGCGAAATCCGAAATCGAGGCGTAGATCTCCTCCACCCTCGCCTTCCACCAGGCCGCAACCTTCGGATTGCCGGGATCGAATGTGTCGAGTCCTCCCACCGCCTGCGGGCTGTTGATCGCGACCGAAATCGAGAGCCGCACACCCCACGGGCGAAACGCATCGGCAATGCGGGCGACGCCGCGGATCATCTCCGGCGTCAGCATGCGCGGATCGGCGTTCACATTATTAATGGTGCAGCCGTTGATGCCGACCGACGCCAGCAGACGCGCATATTCTCCGGCGCGGGTCAGATCGCTCCTTACCGATCCGCTGTCAAAGAAGATCGACCGCCCCGCGTAGCCGCGGTCGATCATGCCGTTCAGGTTGTCCCACTGGTTGACCCAGCGCACCGGAGCGGCGGGCGACTCGCTGCCCATGATCACCGGAAAGTCTTCGCCACGCGCGATCCCGGCCAGCACATGAAACGCGCCGTAGAGCACGCCGCGCGCATCCGCTCCTGCGATCAACCAGTAATGATGGCCGTGCGCCGTCAGTTCGGAAACGGCGAACCCCTCCGGGCCCAGGGCCGGAGGGCGATAGTCAGGAAACTGCGCGTGCAATTCGTCCGTGATTCCGAGGACCCAGGCATCTTCGTTCGGGACCCTTTGCTCGACGCGCAGAGAGCGCCCGAGCATGGATTGAACGCCGCGCAGCATTTCGTTTTCGGCGCTCGCGGTCACGGGCGATGGGTCGAGGTTGACGAGGGTGGCCGGCATCTTCTGGTAGCTGACGGGAACCGGGGAGATCGGCGCGTAACGCAGCCAACCCTGCGCCCCGCCCTCAGCGTTCAAGGAAATAGGGGCGGAAAGCACCACGGCGGAAAAGAGGCATGGAAGAAGAATCCGCAACCGCAAGAATCGATCCGTCATGAGACCGTGAACCGCTGACCAGCCATTCTCGCAGAAGCCGACGCCGTCCGAGCGGCGGCGTAAGCTGACGCCAAAAGGAAGGGCCGGGACGTCGAGGGTCCCGGCCCCAGGGTTGCACGTCACAGGTTAAAAGACAAACCGGCCGCTGAACTGCAGCGAGCGGGTGCCGCCAAAGCTGGTGATTTCTCCGAAGGTTGAGCTGCCGACCGTGGCGCCTGGATTGCTGGTCAGCTGCGGGTGATTGGTGACATTGAACGACTCGAAGCGAACCTGGAACTCGGATTCGCGATAGAGGTGGAATCCCCGGAAGACACTCGCGTTCCCATAGGAGACGCCCGGTCCGCGGAATTCGTTGCGGTTCGTGTTACCGAACACCGGCGGCGTGATCGCAGACGGCGCTTCGGTGGCGGTGTAGGTTGGCTCGGTTGGATTCGCAAACGACGCGGTATTGAACCACAGCTTTCCGCCGTTCACGGGGCTGCCGGTGGTGGTGCGAGCGTGGCCGCCGAGTTGCTGGTAGCGTGCAGTCAGGTTCGCATAAAGTGGCTCGCCCGGTGCATTGACCGTGTTGCTGTTCGCGCTGACGGTGAAGGGAGAGCCGCTGATATGGGAGAACTGGCCATTCAGCTGCCATCCACCCAGAATCGCGTTGGCAACGCCGGTGCTCGCCCAGGCGTGGCCGCGGCCGAAGGGCAGGTTATAAATACCCCAGATTTGCAGGTTGTTGGTCTGGTCATATCCCGCTTCGGCCCGGTTGTGGAAGTAGTAGGCGGGATAATTCCAAGCCAGGCCGCCGGAGCCGGAACCGGCGCCGTTATCCTCGAGGTCAATGGCCTTCGAGTAGGTGTAGACCACGCCGAACTGCGCCAGACGGCCTCCGTTGTAAGTCAACTGGGACTGCAGTCCGTTGTAGTCCGCGCTGAAGAGCGGCTCAACCATGCCGATACCGCCGGTGTTATAGCAGGTGAGATTGGTCCCTCCGGTGCACCATTGCTCGTTGAGGATTTGGTTGGCGTTGAAGCTGCACTTTCCGGTCAGGCCGGTGGACGGATTGTACTGGCCGTTGGCCATGCAGGGAGTGGTACCGCTTGGCAGTGGCGCCGAGTTCAGGTAGCCGGTCTGGATGAGCTGCCGGACATCGTGCGTTCCCACATAGCCGACATTGGCCACCATTTTCCATCCGAGGTCGCGCTGGACAAACAGGTTCCAGCTCTCAATGTAACCACGGTGGAAGTCCTTCTTGACCGTCGTCGTCCCACCGCTGACCGGCAGCGAAGCGAAACCGGTCGAGTAGTTCGGGATGGTCAGAGCAGGAATGCCGTAGGTCAGGGTCATCGGCGTGTTGCCGTTGGTCGGATCGATGGCAATGGTATCCGCGGCGGTGCCGCCGTATTGCGGATTCAGATCCATCGGAAATGCGTCGCGCATGAACCGGAAGCTGTCCGGGTCGGAGGTAAGGCCGAAGCCGGAGCGGACGACCGTCTTTGAGTCGAGGCGATAAGCAAGACCGAGGCGCGGCGCGAAGAAGCCCCAGCCCGCGCTCAGACCGGAATCCTTCGGCTCGCCGTTGACCCCGCCCACTTCAACGTTAGCGCTCTGGGGCAGGTTTGGATCGAGAATATAGACGCCGGTGTGATCGCGGTACGCGGGAGGAAATACCTCATAACGAACCCCCAGGTTCACGGTCAGTTTTGGCGTCGCCGTCCACTGATCCTGGGCATAGGCGCCCAACTCGGTCCAGCGGAGAGCGTTCGGATTGGCGATCTGGTGCGCGGTGGTGACCGCTTCGCCGGTGCCATTGTTGGGAAGGCCCAGCAGGAAGTCGGCGAGACTGTTGTAGGCGAAAATCGTGTTGGCCGCGCCCTTTGAACTGATGTCGCCGGGTCCGACCGTCAAACCACCCTGGAACTGAAAGCCGCCGCGCGGGTTATTGATGCCGCTGCCGCTGGTGGGCTGGAAGTGGTTCAGATCGAAGTGATAGTAGTCAAAGCCGTACTTGGTGGCGTGTTTGCCTTTGACCCAGCTCAGGTTTACGTCGCCGGTGAACTGGTTGTCGCGGAACAGGAAGGGGTTGGCCCCGTTCGCATTGCCGATGGTATTGAAACCGGTGAACGCGAAGATGGGCTGGCCCGCATAGTTTGTACCCGGGCCATTCGTGCCCGGAATGTGCAGCACGTCCAGGCCGTAAGCGCCGTCTTTAATATCGACCGTCGACTGCGCTCCGGTGACCTGACGGGTGTAGCCGAAGTCTGCGTCGATCACGATCGTGGGGCTGAAGACATGGCTCGCCCCCAGTCCGACGTTCTGAATGCGGCCAGCAGCCGCGCCAGGCTGTCCGCCGTCGAATGTACCCCCGCCGGCCGCGAGCAGTTGCTGTGGGTCATCGACCGAAAAAGGCTCGATGCTGTACTTGCCGAAGACCTGCGTCGTGTCGGTCGGGATGTAAGTGATCTTTGCGTCGTTGGTATTGCGGTTGTAGGCGAGCGTCCCCGTCCCGTTATAGTCATTCGCCATCTGTGACGCCAGCAACGCCGCACTGGGCGTGCCGATTGCCGATGCGATGGGGGCCAGATTGGCGATCATCGTCGCCGCTGCAGGGTGAATGCGCGAAGCCGGGATGCAATTGCATCCGTACTCCGACAGGAAAGTGGGACGAGCGCCGAGGGCCAAATAGGGACCTGTGCCTCCCGGTTGCGGATCGTAGAGGGGGGTGATCGTGGCAACCTCGGAGAAGTCGCCGGTGATCATCTTCGAGTCCGGAACCGTCACAGTGCCGGTGATCAGCTGGCGGCGTGTGGTGCGTTCGAAGTTGTCAAAGAAGAAGAGCTTTTTCTTGCCGGTGAGAATCCCCGGAATGTAGACTGGACCGCCGATGTTGAAGCCCCACTGATTGAAGACGTTCTTGGGAATCGTAAGCACGCCGCTCGCCTTGGTTGCGGTATATGGACGGGCGTTGATGCCGCCATCCTGGTAGTATTCCCATGCCCCGCCGTGGAAATCGTGCGTGCCGCTCTTGGTCGTCACATTGATGACGGCGCCGCCGGCCAGACCCTGCTCCGCATTGAAGGAGTTGGTCTCGATGTTGACGTTCTGAATCGAATCCGCGGGCGGCACATAGGCAATGATGTACGGCAGCCAGCCGTAATAATTCATCGCGCCGTCGATGCGTGTGGTGTTGCCGTTGTAGTTCATGCCGTTCACGTTGAGCGACATGGCGCGCGACGGATTCGAGGCCGTTGAGTTCTTCTCCTGGACCGCGGCTGCGCCGGGAATGATGGTATACAGCGCCTGGAAACTCCGCCCCTGACTCGACGTAATCGGGAGTTGGGCCAGTTGTGTCTCCGTGATCTGGTGGTTGACATCGGCCGTCTCGGTCTGAAGGGTCGGCGCCGTGTCCGTGACGCTGATGGTCTGGTTTACGCTTGCCGGCGACAGCGATATGTCAATACGCACCTCGCGGTTAACGTCTACCACAACGCTGTTCTCGCTAAATGCCGCGAAATTGCCGTTACGCGCTATCGACACCGTGTAGGTGCCTGGCAGAACGTCGCCGAAGCGATACTCGCCGACGCTGCTTGTGACGACCGTCCGAGCTTCGCCCGTGCCCTGGTTCGTAAGGGATACCGTGAGCTTGGGTATCACGGCGCCGCTCTTATCCGTCACCGTCCCGGTCAGCGTGCCATAGAGCACCTGCCCACTGGCCACCACCGAACCCAGCATCGTCGCCACCAGCAGTATCGCCAGCAGCCACATTCTTGCTGTCGTCCACTCTGTTTTCGTTTTCATTGTTGGCCTCTCCATTTGAGTTCCTCCCTACGTTTCGACCGATTGTCCACGCCTCAAATCAATCCCCTGGCCTTTGCAGCGGTTGTCTGCCTGAAGCTCGCCGGCCAGGTTCGTGTATACGGGCCTGGGAACGATCCCTCCGCAAAGCAGGGCATTCTCATCGGTTTAATATGCGACCCGAACTATAGGAGCCTGTCGAGAAGCTTGTCAAGGGTTTTGATGGCTTGGCAGGCACGATAGATATTGTTTGGTAACCGGTTTCCAGGTACTGCGGGCTATCTCCGGCCCGGGTTATCGATCGAACGATTTCCCGGAGACTCAACCCCTGTGGAATCCTCGCCTGGTTGGTGGGTTTTGGCTGGGGTTTCAGGCCGTCTGGATCTGCAACCCGCCTCGGTCGCCGTCCGGCACAGCAACACCGGGTGACTCCGGCTGCTCCATCGGGGACCGGCGCTGAAAGACCAGGGCCGCGGCACCCCGCAAACGGGCAATTTCGCTCTCATGGGTGGGCCGGATGATCGGCGGCTCGCCCGCCAGCGTGAGATCGGACGCCTCCTTCTCAATCGTCGGCCCAAAACGGTGCCAGGCCGACGTGATATCGCCCGCGATCAGAATCTCGCTCGGCGAAAGCGCCGCAATGATCATCCGCAATCCACGCCCGATGTACTTCGCCTGCTTCGCCAGCGCCTGCGCCGCCTGCGCATTGCCCTCTTCGGCCAGATTCAGCAATTCGTTGAACGTAATAGCGTGCGCTTTCGGCTGCATCTCGTGGTAGTAGCGCAGCGCCGCATTGCAGGACGCGAAGGTTTCCCAGCATCCGTTCTGCCCGCATCCACAGCGCGGGCCCGCCGGATCGATCGGAATGTGGCCGAACTCGCCGGCCAGCCCGTGCGCTCCGGAAATCAGTTGTCCGTTCGCGAAGACGCCTGTCCCCACGCCCTCCGACACCGTCACCAGCACGGCATCGCGCACTCCGTCCATCCGCGCGAACGTCAGCTCAGCCAGCAGGCAGGCCGTTGCCGCGTTTTCCATCTTCACCGGCAGGCCCATCTTCGTCTCGATCACCTTCTTCAGGTCGAACTCCGGCCAGCGCAGGTTCGGAGCAAACGTCATCCGCTGCGTCCCCGGGTCGACCCTCCCGGGCAAACTGATGCCGATCCCCTCCGTTGACTTGCGCGGCACGGTGCGATGCATCCGCTGCATGCAGTCGATAATCAGCCGCGTGGACGACTCCGGATCCGAGGTCATCGGCACCAGCGATCGCGCCAGCAGCCGCCCGTTCAGATCCACGATGGCCACAATCGCCTGCCTTGGGTGGATGTCCACCGCGATCGCAACCAGATCCTCATTGAGCCCCAGCAACGTTGGCCGGCGCCCGCGCGGCGCCGACGCGATCGAGCCCTCCCGTACCCACTTTTCCCGAATCAGCTGCTCCACGATCTGCGAAACCGTGCTCCGCTGCAGCCCCGAGCGCCGCGCCAGATCGGCGCGCGAAATCGGCTGGCTCGTCCGAATCATTTCCAGCACGATGTCGCGGTTGATCCGTCGCGCGGTTTCGCTGGACGCCAGCTGCACATCCATTAGATCGACATGGCGAATGCCGCGCACGTTCCTGTGGGTGCTCCGACGCATCAGTTTGCCCGCACCTGCCGGCCGGGACACACCGTCACTTTCTCCGGCGTCCGTTCCTGCTCCCCGGCTGCCTTCGCGGAACAACGTACAACTCTACACTCGGATACACAAAGATACGCCAGAAGAAAAGCAATTGGGGGATTCGATTTTGAGACGGGCCGCTCGGGGCGCTGTCCGGTCGCCGATCAATCCAGAGCCCGCACCCTATTGGTTCACGCCGCTCGCCAGGTAACCCCCGTCCACCGCCAGAATCTGGCCGGTAATAAAGGATGCGCTCTCCGATGCCAGAAATACCGCCGCACCCACCAGCTCCTCCAGGTGACCGTAACGCTGCATCGGCGTGCGCATCAGAACCTCGCGCCCTCGCGGAGTATTTTCAAGTAGCATCTCGTTCAATTCGGTCGGAAAGAATCCCGGCGCAATCGCATTCACGCACACACCGTGCTGCGCCAGCTCCACGGCCAGCGACTTTGTCAGAGCCCCTACGCCCGCCTTGCTCACGCCGTACGCCGCAACTTCAAAAAACGCCACAAACGTCGCCAGCGACGCTACATTAATGATCCGCCCCCATCCCTGCCGCACCATCCCCGGCGCCACAATCTGGCAGGTGCGCAACATCCCCGTTAGATTCGTCTGCATAATCGCGCGCCAGGTCGTCTCCGGCATCTCGAGCGTAGGAAGCCGCTTCGTCGTGCCCGCCGCGTTCACCAGAATGTCGACCTTGCCCAGCGCAGCCATCGTCTGCGCGTGCAGGTTCTCGAGCGTCCCGCGCTCCAGAACATCCGAGGTGATTTCCAGCGATCGCCTTCCCTTCTCGCGAATCTGCTTCGCCACCGCGGCCACCTCGCGGATTCTCCGCGAACTCGCCACCACGTCGGCGCCAGCATCGGCCAACCCCAGCGCAATGGCGTGCCCAATGCCCGACGTTCCGCCAATCACCAACGCCACGCGCCCGCTCAGATCGAATCGGTCCACCGAATCCGTCATCGTCCCGCCCCGTTCAGGATCGCCGGAATATAGAAGTGGAAGAATCGGTCCGAGTCCGATGCGAGACAAACATTCGCGTTCGGCTCGCCCGCGACCGGCCGCGTGAATCCCTTGTCGTCGATCTCGATGCGCATCGGCGTGGTCGGGCAGAGACTCGGATCGATCGCCGCCGCCACCGCCATCGCATCGAACAGAGTCGGCGTCGGATTCCCCGTCGATGCCCGCCACTCCTCATACAGCGACAGCAGCGCATCGGTCGCCGGCGTGCTCTGGCTGAAAACCGTGCTCCGCATGACCTCGTCCAGCTTCAGCTGCGTGGAATCGAGGGGCATCATATAGATGGGAACTCCCGACGCGAACAACTTGCGCGACGACGCGACGTCCATCATGACGTTGTATTCGGGCTCCGGCCCACGATCCGGAAAATAGCCGAGATCGCCGTAGCGCCGCCGGATCGAGCCTCCCATCAGCACAATGTGCTTCAGCTTGCGGAACGTCGCCGCATCGCGGTCGATCAGTGCGCCGACATTGCTGAAGGGCGCAACCGCAATCAGCGTGATCTCTCCCGGATTATGCCGAATCGCATCCAGGGTAAAGTCCGTCGCGTCCGTCCAGGCTTTCGCTGGCTCCGCCTGCGCCCACCGCGCCTGCGAAAAAATCGCCGCCGCATGGGTCTTCGGTCCGGCTGCGACCGGAATATCCCCATGCCCCGTGGTCTTCAGAAACCGCTCCGCCAGCCGAGCGCGCAGGTCGGTGTCGCCCCACGCAGTCGTCACGCCAATCACTTCGAGCTTCGGGCTGGCGACCGCCAAAGCCAGCGCGAACGCATCGTCGATGTCATCTCCGATATCCGTATCGAAGATGACCTTCTGCTTCTCGCCGACCGGCGGCTGCGGTTGCGCGAGCATCTCGCGCCAGCATCCCCCGCAGCAAATAAGCGCCAGACCCGCCAGGACGAGCCATCTTCCCGCATGAACTCTCTTCATTTTCTATCCCTGATTTCCGATGCAGAAGGTCGAGAATGCGTCCACACTCCCCGTGTTTATGCGGTTCCTGTTCTGATCGCACGCCGCTGGAGACTCGCTGGAGGCTCACCGACGATCTCCCCTTCCAGATTACGATTCGTAAGGCTCCGCGGCCAATTGAGAACCACTCGCTTGCCGGAGCAACACGGCCATATCGGGTCAGGAAGCTGGCTTCGTTCTGTCCAGAGGCGCGGATCAACGGGCTCGCTTTCGAGCGCCAGCACGCCGAAGACGCATTCGTGGGTGCGGCGCAGCGGCTCTTTGCGAATGAACCGCTAAATCGGTGTCGATGAGCGGGTCGGCTTGATAGGAATAACTGACGGATCGGCTCGAAAGCGTGCGGATTCAACAATTCACCGGACCTTCCTCGACAGTGGGCCGATGGGCAGCTCGGTGGAGAAGACCGCGGCGCAGCTGCCTTCGCTTCATCAGCAGGAAGAAGACCGGAACCAGGATCAGGACGTGAATGGTTGAGGTGATCATGCCGCCGACGATGGGCGCGGCGATGGGCTTCATCACATCCGAGCCGATGCCGGACTCCCAGAGGATGGGCGCCAGACTGAGGACGACGGCGGTTACGGTCATGAGCTTGGGGCGCAGACGCTGGACTGCACCGTCGATGGTGGCCTGTTCGATGTCGGATTCGGTGAGCGGCGTATCTCGGGAGAGTCGATGCTCCAGCGCTTCGTGCAGGTAGACGACCATGACAACGCCGGTTTCGACAGCAATGCCGAAGAGTGCGATGTAGCCGACCCAGACCGCGACGCTGAAGTTGTAACCGAGGATCCACTGCAGCAGCAGGCCTCCGGACATGGCGTAGAGCGTGGGGAGAATCAGAACGGCGGCTTCCGCGGCGGATTTGAAGACGAGATACAGCAGCAGGAAAATGACGAAGAAGACGATGGGCAGGATCATGGCGAGGCGCTGCTTCGCGCGTAACTCAAACTCATACTCACCCGCCCAGCGCCAGGTGTAGCCCGCCGGTAACGCGAGTTTCTGTTTCAGAATGCCGTTGGCCCGGTTCACGAAATCTCCGTAGTTACTGGTCTTCAGGGTCAGATAGACGTACCCGGTGAGAGCGCCGTCTTCGTCGCGGATCATGGCAGGGCCGCGCGAGAAGTAGACGCGCGCGACTTCGCCGATGGGGATCTGCTCTCCGGCAGGCGTTGGAATGAGAACCTGCGAGATGGCTTCGGGATGGTCGCGGAAGTCGCGCTGGTAGCGAACGGCGATGGGGAAACGTTCGCGGCCTTCGACGTTCTCCGCAATATCGGCGCCTCCGATTTCAGAAGTGATGGCCTGCTGTACATCGGCAACGGTGAGCCCATAGCGGGCAGCTATGGGACGGTTCACGTCCACGTTGAGATAGAAACCCTGCGAGACGCGCTCAGCGAAAACCGACGTGGCTTCGGGCATTCCGGAGAGGATTTGCTGCATCTGCGATCCGATATCCTGAATGCGGGCGAGGTCGGGGCCCTGAATCTTGATACCGATGGGGGTCTTGATGCCGGTGAGTTCCATATCGAGACGATTCTCGACGGGCATGGTCCAGGTGTTGGTGAGTCCGGGAAACTGTAGTTGCTGATCCATCGCGGCGATGAGTTTGGTGTAGGTCATATCGGGACGCCACTGCTCGCGCGGCCTGAGCATGATGGTGGTGTCGTACATATCGAGAGGCGCATTGTCTGTAGCGGAGTCGGAGCGGCCGACGGTCCCGAAGACCGTCGTCACTTCAGGAAAGGAGCGGATGATGCGATCCTGCTCCTGCATGAGTGAGACGGCCTGGGTGATGGAAATACCCGGCAGCGCGCTCGGCATGTAGAGCGCAGAGCCTTCATAGAGCGCGGGCATGAACTGGCTGCCGATGCGGAAGTAGAGCGGAATGGTCGCGGCCAGGAATGCCAGATTGAGAGCAATCACCAGCTTCCAGTGGCGCAAGCACCAACGCAGGATGGGCAGATAAATCCCCTGCGTGATGCGCGCTGCGGGGTTCCGCGACTCGGGGCGCAGCTTGCCGCGCAGACAGAGTGGCATAAGCGCGGGCACCAGTGTGATGGAGAGCAGAGAAGAGAAGATGAGGGCCAGAGTCTTGGTCCAGGCGAGCGGGCGAAACATGCGGCCTTCCTGCGCTTCCAGAAGGAAGACAGGAAGAAACGAGACGACGATGATGAGGAGCGAGTAGAAGAGAGCCGGGCCCACCTGCTGCGCGGCGTGCACCAGAATGCCGCGGCGTTCCGAATCGGTTGGCGGAATCTCGCGCTCGGCGAGATGACGATAGCCGTTTTCGACCATCACGATGGCGGCGTCGACGAGAACCCCGATGGCCAGCGCCAGTCCGCCCAGCGACATGATGTTGGAGCTGACGTGCAGGTAATACATGGGAATGAACGCCGCCAGCACGGCGATGGGCAGCGTGAGGATGGGCACGAGCGCGGAGCGGAAGTGAAACAGAAACACGATGCTGACGAAGCTGACGATGATGGCTTCAGCGATGAGATCGCGCTTGAGAGTGTGGATGGACTGATTGATGAGCCAGGAGCGGTCGTAGCCGGTGACGATTTCGACGCCGGGCGGCAGGGCGGGGGCGATCTCGCGCAGTTTGGCTTTGACTCCGTCGATGACGTTGAGCGCGTTGCTGCCGTAGCGCATGACTACGATGCCGCCGACGGTCTCGCCCTGACCCTGCCAGTCGGCGGCGCCGCGGCGCACGTCGGGGCCGAAGGAGACCGTGCCGAGATCGCGCACCAGAACCGGCGTGCCGTTCCTGGTCGCGACCGGGACGTTTTCGAGATCGGACAGCGAATGCAGATAGCCGAGGCCGCGGATCATGTATTCCGCGCCGCTTATGTCGAGCACGTCGCCTCCGACTTCGTTGGTGCTTTGCCGCACGCGGTCGATCACGGTGGCGGCGGGAATGCCGAACGAGAAGAGTTTGTTGGGGTCGAGGTTCACCTGGTACTGGCGCACGAATCCGCCGATGCTGGCGACGTCTGACACGCCGGGGACGGTTTCCAGCTGATAGCGCAGGTACCAATCCTGGAGGGCGCGGAGGTCGGCAAGGTTCCTGGTGTGGCTACGGTCGACGATCGCGTATTCGTAGACCCAGCCTGCTCCGGTGGCGTCGGGTCCGATGGCGGGGTGCACGTCCGCAGGCAGGCGGCCGGCAATCTGCTGGAGATACTCGGTGACGCGGGAGCGCGCCCAGTAGAGGTCGGTGTTGTCCTGGAAGACGACGAAGACGTAGGAGTCGCCGAACATGGTTTGAGCGCGGACGCCCTTGACCTGCGGCGCGGAAAGCAGCGCCGAGACGATGGGGTAGGTCACCTGGTCTTCAATGACGCTGGGCGGCTCGCCCGGCCACGGTGTGTGGATAATGACCTGGACGTCGCTGATGTCGGGCAGCGCGTCCAGCGGCACTCGCTGCATGGACCACGCGCCGGCGACCACGAGCAGAATGGCCGCCGTGAATACGATGAAGGGATTGCGCGAGCACCAGTCGATGGTCTTCGCGATCATCACATGCCTCCCGCGGCGGTGACGCTGAGTTGTCTTGTAGCAGCGGTCTGGCCGTTGCGGATCACGACGACGGTGACCTGCCAGGTGCCACCTGTGCCCAGTTGCAGCGGTCCTTCGTACAGGCCCTGGCTCTTATCCGCGAGCGTGGCGACCGCGCGCATCGAGGGCATACCCATGCCTGGCATCGCGGGCATGAAGAAGGTCGCGGTCACCTGAGCGCCCGCTACGGGTTTGCCGTCGGCGCCGGTGATTCTTGCCCGCACGGTGTTAGTTCCTTTGCGCGCGGGCGATGGATCGGTCGTTAGATCGATCTGCATCGACTGGGCTGTGCTTGATGCGGTTCCGACTGGCGCCGGTGGCGGAGAAAACGAGCCCATTGCTGACTGGAGTTGCGCTTCGGAATCCACCAGGAAGTTGGCCGAGCTGACGATGCGGTCGCCCACCTGCAGACCTTTCAGGACCACGACAGAATCGTCGAGACGCGGGCCTGTCTGGATCTCGCGCGGTTCAAGATTGCCCTGGCCGTGATCGATGAAGGCGATTTCGCGTGTGCCTGCCTGGAGCACGCCCGAGGAGGGAATCACCAGCTGCCGTCCGAGAGCGACCGCGATGTTCACGCTGACGTACATGCCGGGCTTGAGCACGACTCCCGGATTGCCGAAGACGAGGCGAACGCGCACGGTGCGCGTTGTTGGATCGACCTCTGGAAGAATCTGGTCGATGCGGCCGTGAAAGACACGACCGGGGTACGCATCGACGCTCACCTGGGCTGGATCGCCAGGCCGCAGCCGCCCCACGTCGGTTTGAAAGACGTTGGCGTAGACCCACACCGTCGAAAGATCGGCGATGGTGTAGAGCTTCGTATCCGGCTGCACGTATGCATTGGGCAATGCATTGCGTTCGGTGATGTAACCCGAGGCCGGCGACTCGACGGCGGTCTCACGCTGCACCTTGCCGCTCTGTTCAAGAGCCGTAATCTCCGCCGTCGGGACATCGAACTGACGCAGGCGCTCCGTTGCAGCCTGCAACAGCCAGCCTCCTTCCTGCGCAGCCATGCCATGCATGTCGGGCGCCAAGGACTTCTGATTCTGCTTCGCGAGCAGATACTCCTGTTCGGTGCTGACGAGGTCAGGGCTGTAGATCGTGAAGAGCCGTTGCCCCTTGTGGACGTATTGCCAGGTGGCATTGGCAAAGACGTTTTGGATCCATCCGGGAAAACGAGTTTGCACATAGGAGATGTGCTGCTCGTCGATGTCGACGTTGCCCGGAACCTGCAACTCGTCGCTCACGTCTTTGAGCTGCGCGACGGCGGTGGTCACGCCAATCTGCTGCAGGCGCTGCGGCGAGAGCTGGAGAGGCGCGAGCGCCGGATCGCTGCCCTGTGGCGGATCGGCCGGTGATGCGGCTGCTGGCCCCTGCGCGACCACGGGGTCGGAATCGTCCTGCATCGGTGCGAGCGCGGGGCGATTGCGATGGAGGATCGCGAACGCGAGTGCGCCGGAGAGAACAACGCAGACGCCGAGAGCTGCGAAAAATGGCTTGCGATACGTAACCTCGTTCATTGCTGTCCCTCCTGCGCGGATGTTGCTGACGCTGGTTGCGTTGGGTCGATCGGTGTGCCAGCGGCGAGTTCCAGGTCCGCCATGCGCGTGCTGAAGTCGGCCATGGCCTGAATGCCGGCCAGCTGGATGTCGACGACCGCCATTTGGCTGTCGAGCAGATTGAGGAAATCCGTCTCGTTGTTTTCGTAGGCGATGACGGCTGCGTGCAGCGTCGCTTCGGCCTGCGGCCGCAACGAGTTCTGATAAAGCGCCGCGAACTTCTGCGCGGCCTGCGCTTCGGCCAGTGACTCCTGAATCTGGCCGAATGCCGCTGTGCGCATCGCGGCAAGTTCGGCCTCCTGCTCGGTCACCGCAGAATCGGCCTCGGCAATGTCCGCATCGTGCTTGCGATGGTTCAGCCAGGGCAGCGTCATGGAGCCCTCCACCATGTAGTCATTGCGCGGCGAGGTACCCGACGGCATGAGCATGTAACCGGCCGATGCGGTGAAGTCGGGCACGTACGCCTTCCTCGCGAGACTCTGCTGGCGACGGCTCTTCTCTACCGCCGCTTCGGCTTCGAGCAGGTCGGGCCGCGATTGCAGGGCCAACTGCTCCAGGCTCGCCGCAGAAGGCAACGGCGCAACGACGCCGTAGTCGCCGTGCACTTGAAGAGGAGTGGCGGGATCGCGGCCGACGAGTGTATTGAGCTGAGCGCGGGCTACTTCCACATCGCGGTCGAAACGGATCATGTGCTCGGCCAGACGCGTCAACTCGAGCTGCGCCTTTAGAAGGTCCTGCTGTGGCACCTTGCCCACGGTGTAACGAATGCGCGCCGCTTCGATCGCCTGGCGCGCGATCGCCACGTGCTCGTCGTGGACGTGAAGCTCATCCTGGGCACCCAGCAGGTTGTAGAACGCCTTGCGGACCTCGACACGAACACGCAGTCTGGTTGCCGCCAGCTCGTCCTTCGCTTCCGTCACATCGGAATTCGCGACGCTGGTGCGCAGGCTTCGTTTTCCGGGACCGGGCAGCGACTGCGTGAACATGAACATGTTCTGCGCGGCGTTGTAGTTCCAGGGCTGGCTCAGCGGTACGCCCCAGCCTCGATACATGAACTCCGGATCGTCCAGCGCTCCGGCTGCGGGCACGCTCGCCTCGGCCATGACCACGCGGCGCACCGCGACCGCGATTTCCGGATTCCGGGCGAGCGCCATCCGTTCGACTTCGTCGAGAGTGAGTGCCGGTCCCGCATTCTCCGGTGCACGCCGATCCCCGATCGGCGCATCGAGATCCGGCAGACCAGCGGCCTGATCCGGCTTTTGCGCGCTGACGTTGCTCACAGGCCAACCGAGCGCAAAAACGCAAAGCACAACAGTGAGAGCTTTCATCGTTCCCTCGCGTGAATGGGTAGTTCAGGGCGCGATCATGCATCCGCAAAGCAGACACACCGACGCGTGAGTGAGCGAGGAAAGAAGAGCTAGATGCGGAGGACGGAGTTATGGCTCGGTAAAGATTCCGGAGGAGGCGCGCCGGTGACAGCGCGGCTTACGGAGCCCGAAGAGGGCGGAGCCACTGTTGCCACGTGAACCGGAAGCTGCGCGCATTGGATCGCGTGATCGGCTGTACTGGCGATACCTGAAGGCACCGCCGGTGCGGGAGGCTGAACACGACAGCAGGCATGGCCGCTCATGGCCGGCGACGAGGCGCATTCCTGCATCATTCCGTGACAGCAGGAGTGCTGCGTGGCGGGCGTCAGACACGCGAGCGCCGGCATCGCAGTCCAAAGAACCACGACCGCCAGCAATACGAGCGCGCCTTTTCTGCCCACATCCACAGTTTAACCCCGGTGTCAGCTTCAGCATGGGCTTCCGGCATCGGATTCGGCAGTGATTGAGATCACATGTAGCGTCGCGACGCGCGATCGCCGATCGGTCCTCTCCTCGGCACACGCGGATTGGGCGCGCTGCGCTGCATCAATAGGTGCGTTATCGCCGATGCGCTCATCGAGGACCAGCACCAGGGGCCAGGGACGGACGGCGGAAGATTCCGCAGGGAATGACACCCAATTCCGCTCGGCGACAGATGCAGCTCGATTGCATAGCCGTACATCCTCCTGGCAGTGTTCCAAGCCTTCATCGCCTGAGCTGGATGGCCGTCCTGGATCAGGATGTACAACTGACTGGATATCCAGTGCGGTGATGTCCTTCAGCTGAGGGTCGCCGAGAGAGGGATAAATGTACTTTTCCGGGGTTCGCAGTCTTCGGACGCGGCAGAACCGGTAGTTATTTCCCGATGCAGAACGTCGAGAATATCCGGTTCAGAATATCCTCTGCCGTCGTCTCGCCCGTGAGGCTGTCGAGTTGGCGCAGCGCGGCGTACAGATCCAGCAGCAGCATCTCATGCGGAATCCTCTCCGGCAGAGCCTGTTTCGCTGTATCCAATGCTGCGATCGCCCCGCTCACCGCTTCAAAGTGACGCAGGTTCGTCAGAATGCCCGACTCGCTCTCTCCCGCTGGATTGCGCACCAACTCCGCCAGCGCATCGCGCAAAACCCGCACGCCTTCGCCGCTTAGCGCAGAAGTCATCACGCACGGCAGCGGCAACTCCGGCGGAAGATCCGCGCCGGGGTCGAGGTCCGCTTTGTTCCGGACTACCAGCGCCCGCCGACCTTCAAGGGATGCGATCAGCTGACGCTCGTCCTCCCGCAACGGGACCGAGGCATCGAGCACCACCATCACCACATCCGCTTCTGCCAGCGCCTCCCGCGATTTGCGAATGCCGATGGCTTCGGCCTCCGTCTTCGCCTCGCGCAAACCCGCCGTGTCCACCAACTCCACAGGGATGCCGCCCACCGAAAGGCGGTCCGTCACCAGATCGCGCGTCGTTCCGGGGCTGGCCGTCACAATTGCGCGGTCCCGCTCCAGCAGCCGGTTGAACAGCGACGACTTGCCGACGTTCGGCCGCCCGACAATCGCCAGCCGCAGCCCCGCATGTACCATGCGCCCGTGTTCGAAGGACCGCGCCAGCACTGCAAGCTCGACCGCAATTGTATCGATGCGAGTGACAATTTCCTCATCCGGAGTCACCTCCACGTCGTCCTCGGCAAAATCGATACCCGCCTCCAGCAGCGCGATCAGCTCCACCAGCTTCTGTTTCGGCGGCTGCACGCGGCGTGAGAGCGCGCCCCCCATCTGCTCGGCAGCAATACGCGCCTGATACAGCGTCTGCGCCTCAATCAAATCCCGCACCGCCTCCGCCTGGGTCAGGTCCAGCCGACCCGACAGAAACGCCCGTTCCGTGAACTCGCCCGGTCGCGCCAAACGAGCTCCGCCGCGCAGCGCCAGCCGCACCAGTAGTTCCAGAATCACCGGCGACCCATGCGCCGCGATCTCCACCAGGTCCTCGCCCGTGTACGAATGAGGCTTTGCAAAATATGTAGCAACCGCCTCATCAATTTTCTGACCGGAGTCCGGATCCACAACTTGGGCCAGTCGCGCCCGCGCGGGCTCGAGCGTGCCGCTCATCCGGATCAGGCCCTGCGCGATCTCCAGCGCGTGCGGCCCGGAAAGACGCACGATCCCGATCCCGCCCCGTCCAGGCGGCGTCGAGATGGCGACAATCGTCTCCTGCGCGATGGCTTCCCGTTCCTTTGTTTGTGGATGAGGCTGCATGCCGGCTGCTCCCTGGCTGCGCGCCGCTTGCGTCTCGGCTGGCTTAACGGCGCCGTCCGGAGAAGCGGTCCTGCCTCGGCCCTGCATCCCGATGCTCATACCCCTTCGGATAGGCCACGACAAAGCGCCGCATGCCTTCCCCCGAAGACGCCGTTTCCAGATCAGGATAGGCGCGGAACGCCAGGTGCAGCATTCTTCTCTCGCGCGAGCTCATCGGTGCAAAGCTGTATGGCTGCCCGGTGCTCCGCACTCGCTCCGCCGCCGTCTCCGCCGTCAGCTTCAGCTCGCGCGCGCGCAGCGCTTTGAAGTTCTCCGCGTCGAACGAAATTTTGTCGTGCTCTTCGTTTTCGAGCCGCAGCACCTTGGCCGCCACATGCTCGAGCGCCCGCAGCAGTTCGCCGCCGCGCTGTGTCAGCAACCCCGCATCGGGCCCCGCTAACTCCACATAGATTTCTCTTGCTTCAAGGCCCGCGGGATCCGCGGCTCCAGGGCCCGCGGTGATCCGGAACTTCAACCGGAGTCCGCCCAAGTGGATGAGCGTTTTCAGGAAGTCTGCGATCTTTTGCGCTGCGGAGGAGTAATCGTCGATCGGCATCGAATCTATTAGCCGCCAGTCCGGAGTTATTAGATCACGTTGGCGAAGTTCTGAACCACTAATTCCTTACCTGGAAAAAATGAGCCCGGCGCGATCAGCGTTTCGGCCCGCGCCTGGCTGCCCGCCTGGCGGCGATCGCGTGCATCTCCTGCCCCATGCTGGTACGGTTCATCACCAGCTGCGTGGCGACGCCAAGCAGGTTGCTGCCCGCCCAGTACAACGCCACCCCGGAGCCGATGTTCCACATCATGTATCCGAAGATCACCGGCATCATGAACGCCATCATGCGCTGCTGACTCTGGTCCATGCCGGGTGAAGGTGTAAAAAACTGCGAAAGAAACATCGAAACGATCACAAAAATCGGCAAAACGTGCAAAGCATCGGGCGCCGACAAATCCGGCAGCCACAGCCAGTGCGCCTGCCGCAGCTCGATCGCATACCGCAACATGGAGTAAAAACCAATCAGCAGCGGATACTGCAGCAGCATCGGCAGGCACCCGCCAAACATGTTCACACCATGCTCCCGCTGCACGTCGAACATCTCTTTGTTCATGTCCTGCCGCCGCGGGTCGGTCGTCTTGTACTTCGCGTATTTCGCCTTGATGGCCTCGATCTGCGGCTGGATGCGCTGCATCTTGAGCGACGACTTCATCATCATGACGCGCGTCGGCAGCATCGCCAGATTCAGAATCAGCGTTAGTACCAGGATGGCCCAGCCCCAGTTGGGTATGCCGTGGTTCACAAAGAAGCGCAGCACCAGCAGCATGGGTTTCGCAATCCAGCTCCACCACCCGAAGCTCACCACATGCTCCAGGTTCTCGCCGTTCGCCGAGTGGATCGTCTGCAGCAGCCCCAGCACCTTGGGCCCCGCGAACAACCGGGTGTGCACGCCGTCACCAATCGAGCCGACCGCTGCGCCCAACAACGGAGCCTGATCGACATTCTGATCCGGGTGTTCGCGGTTCCGCGGCACGCCCACCGTCTCGTGCAGCGTTACCACGCTGGTGTCGGCCGGTGACTCCGGCATGAAGACTGCCGAAAAGTACAAATCGCTGACGCCCACGTAATCGAAGGCGCCGCGCAGCGTATCGCTGCCTACGACTTTCTTCGCAGCGATCTGATCCGTCTTGCCACTTTCCGAAGTGTCAATCGTCGCAGCGGCGTAGCCCTGCAGGTTCGCCTGGTCGCCGAGCCCCGAAGGCCACGCGAGCAGCGCCGTCACCGGCGCGCCGCCCTGCGTCACCGAAACATCCGCGCCGATCACATAAGTGTTATCAAAGTGGAAGCTCTTGTGGACGGTCAGGCCGCCATAGGAATATTCGAAGCTGAGCGTGGCCGGTGTCGTTGCGTCGATGGTTCCCGTTGCCGACGGCACGTACAGCGCGGAATTCAGCCTGTCTTTCAGAGCCGCATCGTAGGCAAACAACGATAACGGCAGTCCATACTTCGCCGCCGCATCGTGGTTGACCAGATCGAGCTGGTTCTTCTGGCTGTCATCTTTGTATTGCTTGTTGTTCAGCAACCAGGACTTGACGGCTCCGCCGCGGTTCGTGAAGGTGATCCGGTATACCTCGTTCTCGACCACCGTTTCGCTCTCGCTCGCCGCCTGCACCGCATTTGTAGCAGCCGTGGATACATTTCCAGCTGGGGTTGCAGGTGCAGCGGCACTTCCTTCGCCTGCCGCCGCCGCCAGAGCTGGGGCGCTTTGCGTTGTCTGCGCCTTCTGTTGCGAAGGTTGCGGCTGCTGCGTCTTCTTCGGCCCGAAGACCTGAAATGCAACAACCATCAGCACAAATACGATCATGAAGCCGAACAGCGACTTCGAATCGCCGCCCAAGCCACCGCCGCCGCCACCGCCCTGATTGGGATTTTGTATCTCTGCCAAGACTTCCGTTACCTGTCTTCTCTCTGTGCGAAACTCAGGAAATTGCCCGGCCCGAACACTCCGCGCCGGACCCGCTGCGCTTCGCGGGTACCGGATCAAAGCCGCCCCGGTGCAGCGGATGACAGCGCAGCAATCGTCCCAGAGCCATCAGCCCGCCGCGAATCGTCCCGTGCTCCGCAATCGCAATCGCCGCATACTCTGAACACGTTGGCTGAAAACGGCATGCTCCCTGAGCGCCCGCAATCGTATGCATCGCCGGCGAAACCACGCGCTTATGAAAGCTCAGCGCCCCGCCGGCCATCGCCGCTCTCACGCTCCGGAAACGCCGCGTTGCGTTCGCGCTCATTTCTTTCCCTCCGCACCGCCGGCCACGCTTGCGAACACACGCGACACTTCGCGCTCCAGCCGCGCAAACTCGATCTCCAGCACCAACCGCCGCGGGTGCAGAACCACATCCACGCATGGCGGCAATTCGTTCAGATGCAGCCGCACCGCTTCTCTCATACGCCGCCGGATACGATTCCGTTCCACTGCGCCACCCAGCACGCGTCCCGCCGTCAGGCCCACGCGAGGCTGCGCGCCCGCTGGGTCCTCAGTCGATCGTGCGCGGAAAAAGTAGCTCATCGATGCAGACGAATACCGCCGGCTATCCCGATACACGCGCTGGTAGTCTGAGTGCTTTCGCAGACGGGCGCTGCGCCAGTCGAATCCTGCCTCCGGCATATCTCCATTCTGTCGCACTCTCGGGAGTGGCAGCCACCGATTCCTGCAATCCGGCCGCCTTGCGGAACAAATGAGAACGGGAAGGTCTAGTCGCGAAAACCCGCGCTGACTGAGACACGCTTGCGGCCCTTCGCGCGCCTCCTCGACAGCACCGCAGCGCCGCTCTTCGTCTTCATGCGGCTGCGGAAGCCGTGCGTCTTTGAACGGCTGCGGCGATTCGGTTGAAATGTGCGCTTCGGCATGGAAAGAATCTGGCTCCTGAATTTCTCGGATTGAGCTGCCTTGTGCGTCGCGTCACTTTGCTGTTTGCTGTTATTGTCGGACCCGCAAAGGCTCTCATCGGCCGCGCAACTGCTGGAAAATCCTCGCCTCTTCGCGGCAAGTTCTGAGTATATCGCATCGCTTCCGCGCCCGCAAAAATCGCTGCGCGCACGCATTCTTCACCACCATTTGTGCAACTTTCGGGCGCAGAAAATTTTCTGCTTGCAAGCTGCTTCTCTTCGCCTCCTCCTGTGCTACTATCGGCAACGTTCACTTAAGACTTTTCGACGCCCTGCGGTTGTCGGAAGAGCTTTAGACCGACGCTCCGATGCGTGACAGATCGGAGCCCATTCCCGGCCACTACGCACTTGTCCCTGAATTCGCCCTCTTCCACCTACCAGGGTTCACCTCGGGCATTTTCGTATTTCGGTTCACGGCGACGCCGGTCACTTCCGCTCCCGGGTGTTTGTCACAAGAGGATTGCCGATGTCATTCGCCGTCACGTCTCCTGTCGTTCTCAATCCCTGGGTACAAATCCTCGCCGCGCTCGAAAAGAAAGTGAACCGCCAGTCCTTCGATACCTGGCTCAAGCCCACCCGCTACAGCTATACCCGCGAGCGCATGCTTTTCGTGCGCGTTCCGACTCCCGAATTCCGCCACGTGGGCGATCGCTACGGAGATCTCATTCAGGAAGCGATCGAGAAGCTCCATCTCGAATTCGACGACGTCACCTTCATCACTGCCGATGAGGATCCCACCCTGCCCCGCGTCCGCGAAGACGGTGGATTTGCGCCTTCTTCCTCCACCCCGGTTCTTCCGCACACCAACGGCGGCGCTCGTCCTCCGCAAGGCGGGCCCCAGCAGGGACGCTTCGACTGGTCAACCGCCGCGCAGCTCAATGCCCGCTATACTTTTGACGCTTTCGTCTGCGGCCCCGGCAATCAGTTCGCGCGCGCCGCAGCCATGGCTGTCGCCGAGTCGCCCGCCAAGGCCTACAATCCGCTTTTCCTCTACGGCGGCGTCGGCATGGGCAAAACGCACCTAATGCACGCCATTGGTCACGAAGTGAAGCTGCGCCAGCCCAACGCCGCCATCTCCTACGTCTCTGCCGAGAAATTTACCAACGAGATGATCAGCTCCGTGCGCTTCGACAAGATGACCAGCTTCCGCGATCGCTTTCGCACCGTGGACGTGCTGCTCATCGACGACATCCAGTTCCTCTCTCAAAAAGAGCGCACCCAGGAAGAGTTCTTCCACACCTTCAACGCGCTGCACGACAACATGAAGCAGATCGTCATCGCCTCCGACCGCCCGCCGCGTGAGCTGGCCGAGATCGAGGACCGCCTGCGCAGCCGTTTCGAATGGGGACTGATCGCCGACATTCAGCCGCCCGACCTCGAGACCAAAGTCGCCATCCTGCAAAAGAAAGCCGAGAGCGAGCACCTGCCAGCGCCGCTGCCCATGGACGTGGCGCTCTTCATCGCCTCGAACGTCCGCACCAACGTCCGCGAACTCGAAGGCGCGCTCGTCCGCCTCATCGCATGGTGCGGGCTCAACGGCCTCGAGATGACGCTGCCCACCGCGCAACAGTGCCTCAAGCAGTTCATCGATACGCAGGTGCGCAAGATCACCATTGAGTCGATCCAGCGCACCGTCGCCGAGCAGTTCGGCATGCGCGTTGCCGAGCTCAAGCAGCGCAACAACTCGCGCGCCGTCGTCGTGCCGCGTCAGATCGCAATGTATCTCGCCAAGCAGCTCACTGAAGCATCCTTGCCGGAGATCGGGCGCCAGTTCGGCGGCAAGCATCACACAACCGTGATGCACTCCATCGGCAAAATCGACGAGCAGCGCCGCGCCGATAAGAACCTGAACTCGACGCTGAACAAGCTGCAGGAAACCCTGAACGGCTAGAAAATCAGGGCGAGAGTCCACTGAATGTGACTATGTGGTCTCGCGGCTTTTCCAGTTTCGTGCGCCATGAAGAACGGCGAGGATCTGAAGCGTCTCCTCCCTGATTCGGTACACGAGGATATACGGCGTACGAGGAATAGGGAATTCTCTCGTTCCTGATCGCATTCCGCGTCTGCCCAGCATTGGAAAAACCCTCAGCCGGTTGACACTGAGCTGGACTCGTTCAATTTGTCGCTCTGCTGCCTCCGGGCTATCGATCTCTACATACTCGCGAGCCGCAGAGAGCTGCCTGAGAGCGGCGGGCGTCCAAAGGACCCTCACCGTTTACGCCATCGTGCAAACTCGGTGTTCACTTCCTCTTCGGAAGCGAACTTCCCGTTGTCCGCATCCGCAATCCCTTCCTCAATGCGAGCAAGATGCACATCTTGCAGTTCCAGATACTGATCGATCGCCTCACCGATTAACTGGGTCCGATCGCGGCGTTGGCGTTTAGCCAACAAATCGAGACGTTTGACCTGGTGCTGTGGAGCTCGAAAGCTGACGCTCGTGTTGGCACGCGTTCTGGGCATGTCTGTATTCTAACGTATTTTTCTGTCATACAAACAGTGCCCGCCGGGGTCCCCTACAGCCCCTTCATCCCCGCGACCTGGTAAATTCGCGACATCACCTCTGTATCCCGCAGCCCCTCTTCGCCCGCCGTCTTCGGCTCATGATTTTCCCACACGCACTCCGCCAGATGATCCGCCTGCCGCACGAAGTCCGCAGGATCCTTGTCCGGCTCCATCTCATCCAGCTTCTGTCCATCCGCCAAATGGCCAGTCAGATGCTTGCCCTGATACGGAAACGCCGGCTCCATCCCCAGCCAGCCCTTCGATCCGTGCACGCGGAAGAATCCGCCGCCGCCGGTGTCCCCGCCATAGGTTGTCGCGCAGCTGGCCAGAATCCCCGACGGAAATTTCATCGTCCAGCCGTCGTTCTCTTCCACCTCGTCGAAGCGCCCGTCGTGGTCGATCGTCGACGCGTTCGCCTTGATCTCCCCAGGCTCTTCGCCGGTCAGATACCTGCAAGCATTCAGCGAGTAAATCCCGACGTCCATCAACGGCCCGCCCCCGGCGAGCTTCTTGTTCAGTCGCCACTCGCCCGCCTGAATCGGAAACCCGAACCCGCTCTCGATGGTCTGCACCTGCCCGATCGCCCCGGACCGGATCAGCTCAATCGCCTTCAGGTGCACCGGATTGTACTGGCACCGGTACGCGATCATCAGCTTCACCTTCGCCTTGCGGCACGCCTCGATCATCGCCTTGCACTCGGCCACACTGGTCGCCATCGGCTTTTCGCACAGCACATGCTTGCCCGCCTTCGCCGCGCGAATCGTGTACTCCGCGTGCATCGAGTTCGGCAGCGCGATGTACACCGCGTCGATCTCCTGGTTCTGCCGAATCTCATCGAAGTTTTCGTAGCTGTAAATCGAAGGCGACGGCACGTTGTACTGCGCCGCCTGCTTCTCGGCCTTCTCGCGATGTCCGCTCACCAGCGCCGTAATCTTGCCGGTCTTCGACAGCTCCACCCCAGGCATGAAGTGGCCCATCGAAATGCGCCCCAGCCCGACGATGCCCCAACAGAATTTCTGCGCTGCAAGTCCACTCTCCAGCGCTTCCATCTTCGGCAACGCCCCTGCCAGCGCGGTCATCGCGCTTAAACGAGAAAAATCGCGGCGGGTCAGCTTCATCCTGGAGATCCTCCGCGCCCATTGTAGGGCCTCCTGTGCACGCGGAGGCAATCCCGCCACCCGCGGCAGATCAGCTCACCACGCCCCCTTCACCACGCGACGAAGGGCGATTTCCGCACCCAGAGCGCATTGTTCAACTGCACCAGCATGAACGTGGCCACATCGGCACGCGCAATCATCGTTCCGCCCGCCGGCAGCGCTTCGCCATCCACGCGAATCTTTCCTGTCCCTGGCTTGTTCAGCAGCCGCGGCGGTTGCACCACCGTCCAATCCGTATCGCTGGCCTGGATGCGCATCTGCATCGCCCGCTGCGCCTGAAATGGCTTCTTCAGAATTACGGCCTCGAGAACGCGCAGGAAAAGTCTAGTTCCGGCCGACAGGTTCTTCGCCGCCCCTGGCCACACGCCCGACGCGCCGAGCACGATCAGTCTCCGCACGCCCTCCTGCTTCATCGCCGCGAGGATATGGCCGATCGACTCCGGCAACAGCGTGTCGTCCCCGAGAGCCCCTCCCAGAGCCGACAACACCGCTTCCTGCCCTGGAATCGCCTGCGCCACGGCCTTCTCATCGCGCGCATCGCCCACCACCACGCGCAAGTGATCGCCGCCAGTGAACGCCGCGGGATTCCGCATGAACACCGTCACGTCGTGTCCCTGCGCCAGTCCTTGCTGCACCAGCTCCCGCCCGGTCCCGCCCGAAGCTCCAAAGATGACAATCTTCATCGGTTCATCCTACGCGCGCATCACGCTTTTGTAGGATGACCGTTGCACGTTTGGCGGCTTCAGCTTTTCGTCGTGGTCACTCTTCGCGCAGCAACACCGCCGGCTCCACGCTCACCGCTCTCCGCGCGGGAACTGCCGCCGCCATCGCTCCGATCAGCATCATCGCCGCAATCGCCCCGCCCAGAACCACAGGATCGTAGACCGTTGCCTGGTACACGATGCTCGCCAGCACACGGCTGCCCAGCGCACCCAGGGCCAGTCCGGCTAACGAACCAACGCCCAGCAGCAGCACCGTTCTTCCCAGCGCGGACTTCAGCACCTGCAAACGCTGCGCGCCCAGTGCCACGCGTATACCCATCTCGCGTAGCCGCCGCGCCACCGTGTAGCTGGCCATGCCGAAAATCCCCGTCGCCGCCAGCATCCCTGCCAGCACTCCCAGCACACCCAGCACCACCGTCGCCACACGCGTCGGGAACAACACCAGCGCCAGCGCATCCGGCCAGCTCTCGATCTTCACCGGCAAGCTCGGATCGATCTTTCCGATCATCGTGCTCAGTGCCCCGGCTATCTCGGCCGTCGTTCGCGGCGACCGCACCACCAGTGTGGTGTCGTTGTCGTTCGACTGCGCCACCGGGAATAACATCGCCGCGGTTGCATCTTCGGTCAGCGAATCGTATTTCCCGTTTTCAACAACTCCTACAATTTCGTAGATCGTCGGTCCCGGCTGAGCGAACCGCCGTCCCACCGCCGGAACATTCCCGAACATCATGTGCGCGAAGGTTTCATTGACCAGCGCCACCTTTGGCGCATGCTCGTCGTCATGCCACGTGAAGTCCCGCCCCGCCAGCAGGCGCGTCTCTGCCGCCCGCAGATAGCCCGGCGAAATAGAAAAGTACTTCGCCACCGTCACGCTGTTTGAATTCCGGAAGTCCGTCGTGCCCTCGCGGTAGACGGGCGTAGTGCTGCCCCCTCCATTCAGCGGCTGATCGTCGATCATCCCCACCGCCGTCACGCCCGGAATCTGTGCAGCCTCCTCGAGCATTCGCTTCTGAACCGGCAGCGCCGCCGCATCGGAGTAGCCCGCCATATTCATCTCGGTCTCCGCCAGCGTTGTCCCCTCCGGCTCAAAGCCGATCGGCGCATGCAACTGGCGGCTCATCCCACGCAGCCCCACGAGCGCGCACGTCACCAGCAGCGCACAGAGCGCTACCTGCAAGCCCAGCAGCAAATCGCGCAAGGACAGCTTCCGGAAGACCCCCTGCGTCGCGCCCGGTTTCATCGCCTGCATTGCGTTCGTCTTCCAGATCTGCCGCGCCGTCAGCAGAGCCGGCAGGACGCCGCTGGCAATCGCCAGCAGAACCGCAATTCCATACACGCGCGCGTCGGCCGCAACCGCTACGTGGATCGGGTATGCCGAGATCGGCTGCCACTGGCTTAGCACGCGCAGCAGCTTGCTCGCCGCCGCCCAGCCCGCGGCCCCGCCCGCCAGCGACAACAGCGCCGCCTCCGCCAGCACCTGGCGCAGCATCCGCCACCGGCTCGAGCCAATCGCCATCCGAATCGCCATCTCGCGGCTCCGGTCCGCCGCACGTGCCGCAAAGATGCTCGCCAGATTCACGCAGGCCGCCGCCAGCACCAACATCGCCAGCAGCAGCACTCCCGCCAGAAACTCCCTAGTCGCGTCTCCCAGTACATCGCCCAGCAGCCCCGGCTTCACCAGCCGCGCGCCCATCTGATCGTTGGTGTCCGGATACTGCTTCGCCAGCTGCGCGGCAATCGCATTCAAATTTTCGGTACCCTGCCGCGGAGTCACGCCCGCCTTCAGCGATCCCACCACCCACAGCCCATGATTGAAACGCTTGTCCAGATAGCGATAGCCTTCGACCTGTTCCTCGTTCACCATCGGGATCCAGAAGTCCGGCCACAGCATCAGCTCGGTCCAGTGGAATTCCGCCGGCGCCACGCCGATCACGGTGAAGGGATGCTTGTTCAGATCCACCTTCGTCCCGATGACTGCCGGATCCGCGCCAAACCGCGAGCGCCAGAACCCGTCGCTCAGCACCACATACGGCGCCGAGTTCGGTCCATGCTCATCGCTGGCGTGAAAGAATCGCCCCAGTTCCGGCTGCGCGCCCAGCATGTCGAAGTAGTTCCCCGAGACTTCATAGGTGAAATTCTTCTGCGCCACGCCCTGTGTGCTCAGCCCCACCTCACTGAACCGGTAGGCGGCGATGTCGCTGAAGGTCGTGTTGCGCGCGCGGTAATCCAGATAGTCCGGATACGACTGGCTGATGTACCTGGCCGGCTTCTGCACGATCATCCACAGCCGGTCGGCGTTGGCCACGTTCAGCGGCCGCAGGATCGCCGTATTCAGCACGCCGAACACCACGAGGTTCGCCGCGATCGCCATCGTCAGCGACAGGACTGCCACCAGCACAAATCCAGGCGAATGCCGCAGTCGCCGCATCGCAATCCGCAAATCGATCCACATATCGTGCATCGCTTCCCCCAAACCAGGAGATGATCAGGCAGGAAAATCCCAGCCTCACTGCTGCACCCGCCGCGCCATCCCGCCGCGCCAGCCTATCGTCCGCGAAACAGGCGGCTTACTCAACGATCCTTATCAGCTCCCCGCACCGCGCCTGTCCACAAACCAAACGCACCGTCCGTTCCCGGACAACGCCACGCGGGCGTTCTGGAAAACCAACCGCCTGTTCCGCCACCAGCTACCCGCTTCCAGCTTTTTCCCTGCACCCAGTACCCTCCACCCTGTACCCTGTCTTCATCCCACGATGATTCGCCGCATTTTCCTGGCTTTTTCATTTTCTTTTCTTCTCCTGCCGCATGCTCACGCCGCCCCGCGCCCGCAGGATACCGGCTTCCTCAACCGCTCCATCGAGATCAACGGCGTCCTCCATCGCTACGTTGTCTACCTTCCTGAAAACTGGAACCGCCAGCAGACCTGGCCCTTCATCCTCTTCCTCCACGGCTCCGGCGAGCGCGGCTCCGAAGGCATGGACCAAACCCAGATCGGCCTGCCCCAGGCCATCCGCCTCCATCCCGAACGCTGGCCCTTCGTCGTCGTCATGCCTCAGGTCCCCTTCAACCACCATCACTGGACCGATCCTGACATGATGGCCATGGCCATCGCCGCGCTCGACGCCGAGATGAAGGAATTCCGCGGCGATCCGGACCGCGTCTACCTCACCGGCCTCTCGCTCGGCGGCTACGGCGTCTGGGAAATCGCGAAGACCTACCCGCACCGCTTCGCTGCGCTGGTCCCCGTCTCCGGCGGCGTCTTCTGGTCTTATCAGCCCGACCGCTGGCGCGACGTCAATACCCTCCCCGCCGAATACGCCCACGCCGTCGGCCGCACGCCCACCTGGCTCTTCCACGGCTCCGACGACCCCATCGTCATCCCGCGCCAGTCGCTGCTCATGTTCCAGGCGCTCAAAGCGAATGGCGGCGACGTCCGCTTCTGGGAGTACGCCGGTATCAAGCACAACGTCTGGGACCGCGCCTACGCCGAGCCCGAGCTCCCGCACTGGCTGCTCGCTCAGCGTCTCAGCGCCATTTCCAAACTCACCGCGGTCGCGGAACAAATCCTTGTCCCCATCCATCCCGTGCCCGCGAAGGTCGACCCCTCCCTCTACAACGCCTACATCGGCGACTACGAGGACCAGAACCAGGTCATCGCCAGCGTCTACCGTCAGGGCGACAAACTTCTCTCGCGCAATCGCATCGGCGAAGTCACTGAGCTGCTGCCTGAAAACTCAAATACCTTCTTCTTTCCCACGGGCGACACGCGCCGGGTCACCTTCGAGCACGATCCCCAAGGCCGCGTTAGCGGCATCCGCTTCCGCGACGACCGCCATGAAGAATTCTGGGAACGCAAACATTAGCCGTCAGGCAATCGCACCAACTGCCGGATGCCTTAACGCTAGCGATTGTTCTTCGGTTTTGGCATCTCGGTTACTTTGCTTTGCAGTTCGTCAGGCGGCCTAGTTGGGATCATTTCGCGCATATGGTCCTTTGTTTTGCCCTCTGTCCTCTCAAGGAAATACCAGAGCGCATCGACGAGAATGCAGTTCATCGTCCACCGGCTTTCCTTCCTAATCCGGCGTGCCTCGCTGATCCAGTTGATCGCTGCGTTCTCTTCGGCAGTCAGACAAATCGAGGTGCGCCGCGCATCATCCGGGATGTGCTTTGCCTTGGGGCTCATGAGGGTTCAGTTTTCTATTGACTGCATTATAGAATTGCCGCATTATTACGTTATAGTGCAGTAACGTTGTAACGCACCTTTGGATGGCATCAGTCATCCCAGTCGCGTAATCAGATAGGGGAGGGACCTTATGGCCGCCACCGGACCCTTCGCCGCCGAACTCGAAGTATTCGAACATCATCGCAAAGAGTGGTCGCTCTCCCATCCTGGTAAATTTGTCGCCATTCAGGATGATGCCATCGAGGGGTTCTTCAGTTCATATGCTGAAGCTCTGAAGGCTGGCCTGAAGAAGTTCGACGTCGCGCGAGATTTTCTTGTGAAGCAGGTATGGACGACGGAACAGGTTTATCTCGTCTCATAGTATGGCCCGCGCTGAAATCCCTTGGGATCCGTTTGATCAGAACGATCCCGGCCCGTGCATAGACGTTCTGATCATGAACTCTCCGGACGTGATTGAAGCAGGGCGCTCCGTCGGCCTTGAATATCCTGGGCCGCGCCCTTTACGGGCCCTGCTCGATACCGGCGCATCTGTGACCTTGATCAGCAGAAAGTTTGCGGATTACTGCAAACTGCGTCAAACCAACGAGGGCAGCAAAATCTCCGCCATTGGCGCGATTCACCGCTGTGGTGAGCACGCAGGGTCTATCGGCTTCCCCAACACTAGTCTTCGGGGTTTCGATTCAATCCGAATAATCTCTGCGCTTTTCGCAAAGGAGCGCTACTACTCTTGCCTGATAGGAAGAGACATCCTGCGAAATTGGATAATCACCTTCGACGGCGGAGCCAAGCTAGTAACGATCAAAGAGCGAGATTGAACATGGGATCTGGCCCGCAGGCGGCCCCGACGGGCGGCTCACCGGCATCCGCTTTCGCGACGTTTCCGCCGCCCTACGCCGAGGGTAAAACGGAGGACCAGTGCAAATCGCGCTGCACCAGGTTCCCCCCCACCCTCTTGACTGAATAAAGCGCCTGGTCGCAACGCATCATCAGCTGGTCCCAACTGTCGGTGGCGTTTTGCTTGACAGCAACTCCAAAGCTAGCTGTCAACGTGGATTGAGCTCCTTCCAGCGGTCTCTCTGTCCCTTCGATGGCGTGGCGCAGACGCTCCGCGATCTGGTCCGCCTCAACCGCCGTGGTTTGCGGCAGCACCACCGCAAATTCATCGCCTCCAATGCGAGCCAGTAAGTCGTTCTTCCGCATCCCCGCTCCCAGGGCCCGCGCAACCGCGATCAATGTTTCATCGCCGTAGCGGTGTCCATTGGTGTCATTGATCGCTTTGAAGTCGTCCAGATCGATAATGATCGCCGCGAACGCAACGTTCGCTTCTCTGCAGGCGACAAGCGCTCTTTCGGATGCCTGTTCGAAGGCACGCCGGTTCAGCAGGCCTGTCAGCGGGTCTGTCGATGCCTGGACTTCCAGATCGCGGCGCAACAGAGATGCCGTCATCCAGACGTACGCCACCATTGCCCCGCATTGCAGGCATGAATTCAGGATCACGATCCATGCCAGAAACTCGCCGGACTTCAAATAATTCTGAGGCGCTCCGTTGTATGCAACCCCCACTACCCGTATCAGATTGCTCAGCGCGAGACCAACCATGATCAGACCCATCGAGTTTCCCGCAACGTGTACCTCGTCGATGTCCCGGCGAAACAGAAAGAACGCAATCTGAGCCTGCTGGCAAAGCAGAATCGTGCTGTAGGCGATCAGGCGCACCTTCGTGTCCGGATGGATATATCCGGTCTCCACCGTCGCCACCGCTGCAACCAGTACCAGAAAAACCTGCAGATAGATTTGCCGGCTCTTACGCCCGAACAACGCCGCAAGGGCAAGGAAGAGCAGGAAATAGCCGACCACGACGAACATGTCCCCGCCCACGATCGACAGAAAGTCCGGAATCCGTCCCCGCAATGCAACCGATCCTGCCCCCAGGAGCGCAAAAAGGTTGTAGAGGAAAAACCAGCGAATCCCTTTCATCCCCCTGTGTGCCCACGAGTTGGCCAGGACCAGCAGGGTGTACACCGTCAGAAGAACTACATGCTCCACATGCAGTGTGTGAATGTCCAAGGGAAGCTCGCCCTTTCAACGACGGGGGACAGAGTTACTTCATCGACCTGAGACTGGTATGACTCAGATATGTGACGGGTAAATGACCCGATACTGTTGCACGGTCCTCACGGTCTTCAGTCCCATACGCCTACATCGTCCGAGTCATGAAGCGTATGCCAGGGTCCGGCTGTCTCGTGCTTCCCGTCTCCTGCCTCTCCCTGTCCACTCCCGAACACATTTCCCCCTCGTGGACACCGCCTCCATCCCCACCCCTCCGTAAGTCCCTGATTCCCCAACCCCAACCATCTGCGCAATACGGCATGCGGCGTGCTATTTCATCCACTGATCGGGTCCCCCCAATCGCCAATCAAAGGGAACTCCTATGCATCCATCCGCGTACCCACCCAGCGAGGTCCGTGCCATGCGCCGCTTCGCCGTTTTTGTCCTTTGCTTCACAGTCATCGTCCTTCTGGGCGTTTCGCTTCCGCATTCCCGCCGCCATGTCCACGCCGCGTCTGCAGCCCAGACCGGCAACTGGCACAACGGCGAATGCGACGACAACAGCCACCACTGGGGCGAAGCCCATGTTTGCCAGATGCGCCGCACCACCTTGGTTCTGCCCTCCGGCCGCATCGGCGTGAACACCGTCAACGGCGGCATCGATGTCATGGGCGAAGACCGCTCCGATGTCGCGCTCGAAGCGCGCGTCACAGCCTGGGCGCCGACCGAATCCGAAGCCAACGACCTCCTCAACGAGGTCGTGATCGACACGGACAACGGCGACATCCGTGACCACGGCCCGCACGCACATTTCTTCAATCACACCGGCTACAGCGTCGACTACCACCTCCATGTGCCGCGCCACCTTGCTGCCGAACTGCACACCATGAACGGTGGCATCGACCTGACCCGCGTGGACGGGAATCTCCGCTTTGATACGACGAATGGCGGCGTCTCTCTGGATCATGTTTCCGGCGATGCGCAGGGTCATACCGTCAACGGCGGGCTCGACGTCACTCTCGCCGGCGATCGCTGGCAGGGTGAAGGCCTCCACGCCGACACCACGAACGGCGGCATCGAACTTCGCGTGCCCGAGCACTACTCGGCACATCTGGAAACCGGTACCGTCAACGGCGGCATCAACGTTGAATTTCCCATCACCGTTCAGGGATCCATCAAGAACCGCCTCAACACCGATCTGGGCAACGGTGGACCTACCGTGCACGTTCAGACCGTCAACGGCGGCGTCACGATCAGCCACAACGACTCGACCAGTACAAACTAAGAAGGCGTTGCTTGTCACGCTGGGTGAATTTCAACAGTTTTCCCTCCCCCTGGCCCTCCCCCGCTTTGCTGCTCGCACAGCCGGACAAACCTCTAGCTGTGCATCCACGGTCTCTCCCAGACCCGCCCCTCTACTGCCTCAATCCACTCTTTCCACTCACCACGCCGCCTTTCCACACCGCTTTCCCACGCCTGTGTTGAATCCGTGGACATCCTGTGCCTCAACTCGCTCTTCTCCTCCAGCTTTCCTCGTTGTTCTCATTTCCACAACCACGTTTTCTAAAACTCGCCGCCCTCCCAAGCCCGCGCCCATAGCGGTTTTCCATCGCCTTTCCACTTTTCCGACCTGAACGACTACGGCTACTACTTTAAGAACTAAATTCAAAACCGTAACCGTAGTCGTCACCCACGCCGCGGCCGCAGTCATCCGCACCCAGAAAACACCCACGTTTTCCAGAGAGCGCATTTCAGCCGCTTGACTCTACAATGAATGCGCGGTCCCTGTGTGCCTTGCGGACTCCCGCCCCGTCTGGTGTACAGTGAAGTCCAATCGAATCGGGGGAAGCCATCATGCCGGCTGTCGAAGAGGAAAAAGCCGTTCAGGGAGCGACTATGGAGATCACCGTCAGCCGCCAGGATCTTCTGCGTGAGCTCACCGCCGCGCAAAGCGTCGTCGAGCGCAAAACCACCATTCCCATCCTCTCCAACTTCCTGCTCGAAGCCGACGGCGACAAGATCGTCATCACCGCCACCGATCTGGATCAGAGCATTCGCACCTCCTGCGCCGCCAAAATCAAAAAGCCTGGCTCCTGCACCATCCCCGCGCGCAAGCTCTACGACTACATCCGCCTTCTCGGCGACGGCGATATGTCTGTCAAGCTGCTCGAGAACCACTGGGTCCAGATTCGCGCCGGCCGCTCGAACACGCGCATGGTCGGCATGGCCCGCGCGAACTTCCCGCAAGTTCCCGAGTTCCCCACCGGCGGCGCCATCAAGATCCCCGTCGCTTCGCTGCGCACACTCATCGCGCGCACGATCTTCGCCATCTCCAACGAGGAATCCCGCTACACTCTCAACGGTGCGCTGCTGATCCTCAAGGCCGAATCCATCGCCATGGTCGCCACTGACGGCCATCGCCTCGCGTATATCGAAAAAACCGCCGAGAGCTTTCCCGGCATCAGCGCCGAAAAGAAAACGCTCGTTCCGCGCAAGGCTCTGCAGGAGCTGCAATCGCTCCTCAGCAACACCGAAGCTGAAGTCATCGAGTTTGCCGAGGACGATTCGACGCTCTTCTTCCGCGTCGGCCATCGCGTCCTCACCAGCCGCAAGCTCACCGGCCAGTTCCCCAACTACGAAGCCGTCATGCCGCGCGACAACAACAAATTTGTAATCGTGCGCAGCACAGATCTCGCCGCGTCCATCCAGCGCGTCGCGCAGTTCGCCGACGAGCGCTCCGGCGCCATCAAGATGCGCATCGAGCAGAACGAGCTGAAGGTCTCCTCCTCCTCCACCGAGGCCGGTGAGTCCGAAGACACCATCGAGACGCCCTACAGCTTCGATCCCATCGTCGTGGGCTTCAACTCCGCCTACCTGATCGATTTCCTCAAAGCCATCGGCAACGAGGGCGAAGTCCGTCTCGAATTCAAGGACGCGCAATCCGCTGGCCAGGTTCGCCCCGAAGACGGCTCCGACGAATACAAGTACCGCTACATCATCATGCCCATGCGGATCTGACGCCGGCTGACAAGGGCGGCATCACAACCTGCATCCATCCTCTGTGTACCCAGGCGCGTAATCTGAACATCGCTGCGCGGGACCGGCAACAAGATTGTTGTCTCCCCGTGCTGGCGTCTCCCATACTGGTTGCATGACGGCTGCGGAGCGATGGATCGGCTTGATCGAGGATGCCTGCGCCGAACCGGATGCGGCTCGCTCCAATCAACGGATCACGCAGGCGCACTATCTGCTGTCGGAAGCATTAGCCGATGCGCTGGGGCGCGAGGGCGGCCCCAATTTCCACTCATGGGCGGTGTGGGGCTCGAAGAAGGCGGGCGTGACGATTCGGCAGGAGGACCTCGAGAGCGCGATCGGCAACGCCACCAAAACGGCGGGTGTGGTGGGCCTTGTAATCGGCGCCGCAACCGGCGTCGTGGCCGGACGCTTGCTGGGCTGGTCACCCCACGTCCTGACAGGGGCGATGGGTGCGATCATCGGCGCTCTCACTGGCGGCGGAACCGGCCGATGGCTGGCAATCTGGAGCCGGCGCAGAGCCGCAGCTCTGGTCCTGCGAGGCAATCAAATTGTGATTCAGGACGTCGGGAAGCAGACGGCGCGCTTTCTGGAGATGCTGGAGAATGGCGCCACGAGCGAACGGAGACAAGCGTTCTTCGCGGGCCTGAGACCCGGGCCTGCGGAACAGGAAGGGCAAGATCGCCTGGCGACCGCGTTTCGTTCCTACCTCGCAGCGCACGATGCCAAAGACCTGGCCGCGAAGACGGCGGCGACCATCGCAGGGAACTGCGAGATCGTCTATCACGAGCACATCCGTCTCGAGCCGTACATTCGCGGAGCGATGCCGTTCATCGTGCGGCGCTGCGCAACCGAGCGCCTGATGACGTATGAGATTGGCAACCGGGTCCTGACCGTCGGCGAAGACCTGCCGGGCAGTGCAACACCCACAGCTGCGAAAAACTGGACCAGGATCGAAGAGCGCATGCGCTATGTGTTTGCGCTCTTCCGCAAGTTTCACAACGCGCCGGAAGTGTTTTCCGTGCCCTATCCGGAGACGAAGCCGGAGCGATAGAGAGTCTGTCGCCGTTAGTGGGATCCTCAACCAAAGCACAGCGCAGCTGCCACGAGCCGCATGGACCCTAGAGGTTTCATCGGCGCGGAGATGTGCAGGATGATGACGGATGGATCGGCCTAGCCGAAGATGTGCTGCATGAGCTGGCGGATCCGCGACCGCTGCGACTCCAGCAGCTTTAACTGTCCCAGGAAAGCCTGCACCTGATAGTCCTCGCCGCCTGGTCTTCCCAGCGTGCTGCCGCGAAAAATCGGGTTATCGCGATGCATCACCCGCGTCGCCTCAAACAGGAAAGCCCTTGAGTTGGTCTTCGGGTTTCCCTGGTAATCGAAGTAAGGCCCATCCTCGACGCGCTTCCCGGGATGGATGAATCCCTCGACGATGATCTCCGCGTACGCCGGCACTTCGAGATGCCCGCAATCCATCAGCTCCACCGGTCTCTGCTGTAAAGCTCCGGCCAGATCGAATACGTCCATCCCCTCCGGACACGCCGCCCGCGCTGCAATCGCCGTTGCCTCCGGAACGCCGATGGCCAGCGCCATCGGAAGCTCGGCTTTTTTCTCTTCCGCCTTCGCGATGTGCCGTGCCAGATCGCTGCGCCTCGGCGCGTTCACCGTCGCCTGTTTCGGGCCCACCACTTTCATCCGGTACATGCCCGCGCTGCGCCGTCCCGTCTCCGGATCCTTGGTGATATTCAGGTGCCACGTCCCGATATACCGGCCGCCGTCCTGCTCGCTCCATTGCGGAACAGGGAACTGGAGCAGGTCCAGCACGCTCGCCGGGACCACGTTCTCCATCACCGGCCCGTTGCGCACCACCTTAGGCGTCATGGGATCGCGCAGCCGCCTGCGCGCCCGGGCGACCATGTGCGCCGGTGGAAGTGCGATATCCAGCCCCAGCGCCAGCGCGATGCACACCGGATCGATGAGCCCGTTGGTGAAGACCCGCTGTCCCGGGTAGTCCTTGACGTTTTCGAACAGCAGCGGCCTGTGCCTCGATCGGGTCCAGCGCCCGATCCCGAGTTTCCAGTCGACCCGTTCCCGCACTCGCGTCAGGTGTCCCGCGTCGGTGAGCAGCTTGATCAAGCCGCGCAGATCGAGCGATCCGGCAGGCTGGGGCGGCGCGAACGGATCATACGCCGCGAACGGCGGTGGCCCGGGCTCTGCTCCCTCAGGCTGTGAATTGAATCCCCAAAGAAGTTCTTTCACCGGATCGCTGTCAGCGTTTCCGCCGGAATCCGCGGCTTCGGCCGCCCGCGCTCCACACCCACCTCCGCCTCTGCTTGCGCAAGGTTCGGCAGGCCGTCGACAGCAGGGGAGTACTCGCGCAAAACCCGGCAACTCCTTCAAATACCAGCAGGACCGCGCCCCGGCGATTCGCTGGATCCAGGGGCCGGGAGGGCAAACTACGAGCAAAACGGGGAAATCTCCGGCTGAAGCTGAGCGACCAGGAGCACGCGCAGCAGCAAGCCGCACCTGGTGCTTTTATAGCCGAGAAAGCTGTGAACGCTGTCACCAAACCGGCGCTCGAAACTACAACTTTCTGGGGAGGGTGTTCCTTGTCAGGACACAGGCGGGTCGAGTGTCGGCTATGAGTGCGGAACCGCGGCTTAGCCCGGCAATTCAGCCAAATGCCTTGAAAAACCTCTCAGGAGCTAATCGTCACCAGTGTGGGCGCAGCATGATGATCGCGCATCCCGGTCCCGAGCACTTCGCCCGCCTCGTCAGCCACCGGCGTCAGCGCCACATCCATATAGTTCCGCGCTGCAGGATTGCGCTTCAGTTGCCGCCGCAGCCTGCCGTAGTGCCAGACCAGCTGCGCAAGCAGCCAGTGTTTCTTCAGGAAATCCGCAGCGTAGCGCGAATAGAAGCGGATGCGGCTTTCCACCGGGAAGTTCGGACGACGGTCGCGCCGATACTTCCTGCGCAGATAGCCGCCCTCCAGGGGGTCCACGTCCTCCAGCACGATGCAGTAGTAAAACCACTTCAGCAGAAACGGCGTGTTCCCGGGATTTGCGTTTGTCGCCACCGACCGCCGCATCACCGTCTCCATGTGGCTGGGGGAATAGAAGCTCCTCCACGCATCGTGGTAGAGCTTCTGCCATTCTGCCTGCGTCATGCGCTCGCGCGTTACGTGCTCCAGGTCGTGGCGTGGCGCGCGTGTTTATCGGGATGGAGAGCATCAATCCTGAAGCGCTGATGGGGGCGCGCAAGAAGCAGAACAAGGTGAGCGAATACGGAAGATGCTGCTGGCCTGGAAGAGGACGGGCGTGACGGTGTTCGCGGGATACATTGTCGGGTTTCCGTCGGACACGCCGGAGTCTGGGAACAGCGCAACGACAGGGATTCGCTCAGATTATCCGTGAAAACAGCAGCCCACGCCAACCAAAGCTGCCGCCGTCGGCCGCCGCAGCAACCGCCGAATTACTCCGCCGCCAGCTTCCGCAGCCGCCCACTCACATTCCAGAACGCGCGTCCATCGTGGTACGCCGCCTTCCAGATCGAGCCCTTATCCAGTATCACCGGCGTCCCATCCGCGGTCGTCAGATTCCAAAGCCCATGATCCTTCGCGTCGATCGTCCGCGTGCGAATGAACTCCCACTCCTCTAAAAACCTCTCAAAGTAAATCGGATTCGCCTTCCCATACCGCTCGTGCATCATCAGCAGCGCATTCAACCCCTCCACCTGCACCCACCATTCCTTGTGCGTATCCTCCGGCTTGTCGAACGTCGTTCCGAACTGGAAGAACCCGCCATTCTGCGCGTCCCACCCGTATGCCAGCGCGTGATCCACCAGCATCTTGGCCATCCGCTCCGTCTTCGCGCTCGCCTTGCCGTGCAGCCGCTCGTCGGTTTCGAGCATCAGGTACGCCGTCTCCACATCGTGCCCATACGAATCGTGCCCAGGAATCGGCTGCCACGCATTCGTGAAAAACAAATTCATCACACCCGGCTCCACGCTGATCTTATCCCGCACAATCGTCAGCATCTCCTCCAGCCGTGCCCGCAGCGTTGCATCAGGCCACACCTGATACAGCTGCGTCCACGCCTCCAGCAAGTGAATATGCGTGTTCATCGACTTGTAATTCTCCGGCCCAATCGGGATCGGCGGCATCGTCACCGTCCCGCTCGCCGAATCAGGAACCAGCGGCTTACCCTCCCGCGTCAGCATCTCGAAATACCCGCCGTGAACCGCATCGTGCCCATGCGCGTCCGTCCAGAGAAATCCCTTCTTCGCCAGCTCCAGCGCACCCTTGTCGCCCGTCGCCTGATACGCCGCCGCCAATCCATAAATGCAAAAACCCACCCCGTACAAATCCTTGTTCGCGGTGAACTGCGGCGTCACCTTCCCATCATCGTCGAGTCCCCAGTAGAACCCGCCGTACTGCTTGTCCCACATCGTGTCCGCCAGAAAATCCACACCCTGCTTCACCAGCGGCAGAAATTCCTCCCGCATCGCCGGCTCGCGCATCACCACCTGCGACGTCACCCACGTCATGCGCCCCTGGAACACCGAAAACTTTCCATCGCTCGGCAGCCATTGCCAGTCATGCGCAAAATGCGAGTGAAATCCCCCGTGCTCCCGATCCACCGACCGCGGAAACCACATCCCCAGTACATCGCGATGCAGTGCCGTGTCGACTTCACCTGCCAAACGCAGATAGGTTTCTCGCGTCGGCTGCGGATCCGCGCTCGTCCCGGCCGGCGCAGTCCCCTGCGCGGAACCAATCGCCGCCGCCACACACAACAAGCCCAGCACTGAGAAACGATGCAAACGTGAATGTCTCATGGAATCGCGGCCATCCTACCACACGAGCGCTGGCGCCTCGCCCCGAACATCAGCCCGCGCTATCGCTGCGCTCCGAGCGAGGCCGGCCCTATCGAGCCACGTTCAGAATCGCCCCCGCGATGCTCTCCAACGGCATCACCCTATCCACTCCGTTGAGCTTGATCGCCTCCTTCGGCATGCCGAAAACAATGCAGGTCGCCTCGTCCTGGGCAATCGTCTTTGCCCCCGCCTGGTGCATCTCCAGCATCCCGTGCGCCCCGTCGTCGCCCATCCCGGTCAGGATCACCCCCACCGCATTGGGCCCCGCATACCGCGCCGCCGAGCGGAACAGCACATCCACCGACGGCCGATGCCGGCAAACGAGCGGCCCTTCCTTCACCTCCACGTAATACCGCGCGCCGCTGCGTTGCAGCAGCAGATGATGATTCCCCGGCGCAATCAGCGCCCGTCCCCGCAGCACCGTGTCTCCGCTCTCGGCTTCCTTCACCGTAATCGCGCATAATCCGTCCAGCCGGCTTGCGAACGCCCGCGTAAACAGCTCCGGCATATGCTGCACAATCACGATCCCGGGCGTGTCCGACGGCAGCGCCTCCAGCAGCGTCTTCAGCGCCTCCGTGCCTCCCGTCGACGCCCCGACCATCACTACCTTCTCCGTCGTCTTCGCCATCGCGCACGTCGCCGGCGCCAGCACCGCATCGGCAGTCAGCTTCGGTTCCACCGTGTGTCTGGGGTTCGGCGCCCGCAGCCTCGCTCCTGCCGCTGCCTTCACCGCATCGCAAAGAGTCGTTCGCGATTCCTCCAGAAACTGCCGCACCCCCAGCCGCGGCTTCGTCACAATTTCGACCGCGCCGTTTTCAAGCGCCTCCATCGCGCTCCTCGTGCCCTCCTCCGCCAGACTTGAACAGATCACCACCGGTATCGGATGCTGCGCCATCATCTTGCGCAGAAATGTCAGCCCATCCATCCGCGGCATCTCGATATCCAGCGTGATCACATCCGGAACCTGCTCCGCTATCTTCTCCGCTGCGACATAGGGGTCCCCCGCAACCCCAATCACCTCGATCTCCGGATCCTCCTCCAGCACATGCGCCAGCGTCTGTCGAACCACTGCCGAGTCGTCCACGATCAGCACTCGAACCTTCGATGGGCCCATCTCCGCGCCTCTCGCTCCCGCCTAGCCCAGCCGCCGTAAAAGAACTTCCCCGGTGGTGGTGTAAAAGTCGATGTGGAATCCCACCGGCCCTCCCAATCGCGACGCCGCTACATCGAATCCCTCGGCCCTCAGAATCTCCAGCGCCATTTCCCGGTTCATCCTGCCAATCGTCGGACGCAATTGACGCTCCTGTGCCGCCAGCACATCTGCGCCTCCGAACAGCTTCACCTGAATCTCCCCCCGCCTCGCACCCAGCGCGTCGAATTGCTTCGCCAGATCGCGAATTGCGAAATCCACGTACCGCCGCGCCGCTTCAAGGCTGATCTTTCCCCGCGCCGCAGCCGGGTGTTGCGGAAGCATCGGATGGCAAAGCGCTCCAGCCTGCAGCCCCTGATGCCAAAACGTCACGCCGACGCACGACCCCAGCACCGTGCGCAGAACTGCCGGCCCATGCACCAGGTGCGACTCCCCCGGCTGCACATAGACCTCGCGGCACGCGTCAGGTTCGCCCATGGAGCCTCCTGTACAACGCCGGTCCTACCGCCTCCAGCGGAAGATTCATGTCGTGCAGCGTCTCGGAATGTCCCACAAACAGGTATCCGCCCGGCTTCAGATAACTCGACAATTTCCCGAGAATCCGCTCCTGCGTCGGCCGGTCGAAATAGATGATCACGTTCCGGCAGAAGATCGCATCCGCCTTTTCTTCCACCCCGTAATCGGTGTCCATAAAATTCAGCCGCCGGAACTCCAACAGCTTGCGCAGCTCCGGCACCATGCGCACCCGATCTCCATCGCGCTCGCGGCTGCGCATCAGATATTTCCGCCGCATCAGAGGAGGCACCGGCTCCACAACATCGCCCGTGTAGATTCCCATCTCTGCTTTGGCCAGCACCTTCGTCGAGATATCCGTCGCCAGAATCCGGAATCGGAATCCCGGATGGGCCTCCGCATATTCGCTCAGCACCATCGCCAGCGTGTACGGCTCCTCTCCCGACGAACAACCCGCGCTCCACACCAGCACCGGCTGTCCGCCTGATCGAGCCGTCATCTCCGGCAACGCTTGTTGCGTCAGATAGTCGAAGTGCTTTGGTTCGCGAAAAAAATCGGTCTTGTTCGTCGTCACCACATCGATGAACCGGACCTTTTCTTCTCTCAGCCCCTCCTGCCCGAACAGGTATTCGCAGTAAACCTTGTAGGAATTGATGTTCAGTTCCCGCAGCCGCCGTTTCAGCCGGCCCTCGAGCATCGTCTTCTTCTCGGGCCCAAGGCAAATGCCAGCCTCCGAATAGACGAACGTACACAGCCGCGCGAAATCCCGGCTCGAAAGCGTTTCCTCATGGGCGCTCATGGCGTCGCCTCCCAGCGATGACGGGGCGCATGGTCGCGCCCCCTCTCCGCTAAGTTGCCGCCTCCGCAGCCGGCCTGGCCGCATCCTGCCCGCGGACCGCTGCCAGTTCATCGGCCGAGAACACGCGATCGATGTCCAGGATCATGATGAACTGCGTATCCCGCTTGCCCATGCCCCGAATGAAATCGGTCCGGATGTGCGTCCCGATCCGCGGCGCCGGCTGGATCTGATCCGGCTCCAGATCGATCACCTCCTCCACCGAATCGGCCAGTGCGCCGATCACCGTGGGCTCGTTCTCCAGCAGCACTTCCACGACCACGATGCAGGTGTTCCGCGTGCTCACCGTCTTCGACATCTCAAAACACAGCCGCAGATCCACCACCGGCACTACGCTGCCCCGCAGGTTGATCACCCCGCTCATGAATTCCGGTGTCCGCGGCACTGCCGTGATCGTCGTAAGGTCCAGCACCTCCCGCACCTTTGCCACATCCGTCGCGAAGATTTCGTTGCCAAGTTTGAAGGTCAGGTACTGCCGGGTCTCTGTAATTTCGCTTACGCTCATCTCTCTCAATCTCCTCTCTTCCCTTGCTGGACGCGGCGCGGACTTCTCCGCCGACAGCCCGCGCCGTCCCGGTCAGTAGCGCTCGAACTCGCCGTCCAGTTCGTCGTGCTTCTCAGCCAGCCGCAGCTTCACGCCGCCCCGGGCCCCGGCTTTCGCCGCCGCCTGCGCCGCTGGCTTCGCCGTCCGTACCGGCGCCGCGTGCGCTGGCCGCGGAGGCTTCCCGCTCCGCCGCAGCGCTTCGCCCTCGTCCCCGGTCTGGAAGAATCCCAGCGCGCTCACCAGCTGCTCGGACTGCCCGGTCAGCTCTTCGGTCGTCGAAGCCATCTCCTCCGCCGCCGATGCGTTCTGCTGGATCACTTGCTCCAGCTGCTGCAGCGCCTTGTTGATCTGCTCCGCGCCTGTGTCCTGCTCCTTGCTGGCCGCGGTGATCTCCTGCACCAGTTCCGCCGTCCTCTGGATGTCCGGCACCAGCTTCTCCAGCTGTTCTCCGGATTTCTCCGAGACCCGCAGCGTTGTGCCCGAAAGCTGGTTGATCTCCGCAGCCGCCTTCTGGCTCCGCTCCGCCAGCTTGCGCACTTCGGCCGCCACCACCGCGAACCCCTTGCCGTGTTCCCCAGCGCGCGCCGCTTCAATCGCGGCGTTCAGCGCCAGCAGGTTGGTCTGCCGCGCTATCTCCTCGATGATCGAGATCTTGTTGGCGATCTCCTTCATCGCGGCTACTGCTTCGAGCACGCTCTTGCCGCTCTCCTGCGCGTCTTTTGCGGACTTGTTCGCAATCTTGTCCGTCTGTTGCGCGTTATCGGCGTTCTGCTTGATGTTGGAAACCATCTCCTCCATCGACGAGGAGGCCTCCTCGGCCGCCGCCGCCTGCGCGCTTGCCCCCTTCGACACCTGCACCGACGCCGTCGAGATCGACTGGCTGGCCGATGCCACTTCGCCCGCAATCGTGCGAATCTCACCCACCGTCCGGGTCAGCCCCGCCACCATCGCCGCCAGCGCCTGCATCAGCTTGTCTTCAGCCGAGCGCTCCTTCAGCACCACCGTCAGGTTGCCGTTGGCGATCTGTTCGGCCGCCGACGTGATCTCGCTCATCGCGTCGATCAGTGTGTTCAGGTTGTTCTTGATGGTGTTGAAGTCCCCGTTATAGTTGTCGGTGATCCGCGCCGGAATATCGCCTCGGCTGATGTCATCCACGTATCGTGCCGATACGTTGAGGGGTCCGATCACGGCATCGAGCATGGCGTTGACGCCCCGCACGATCTCGGCGTACGCGCCATGGAATTTGTCCGCCTTGCCCCGCTCCGACAGCTGGCCCGCCTTCGAAGCTTCGATCAGCCGATCCAGTTCCTTGTGCAGACCCTGGACCACGGTGCCGACGTTGTTGATCGCCTGCTTCATCTTTTCGTGGTCACCCTTGTAGGTGGCCGCGATCAGCTCGTCGATCTTGCCCGACGAGATCTGCCCCAGGATGCGGTTTCCTTCCCCGATGGGCAACAGAATCGCGTCGAGCATCGCGTTGACGCCCCGAACGATCTCGGCGTAGGCGCCCTGGAACTGCTCCGGCTTGCCACGATCCGAAAGCTGGCCTTCCTTCGACGCATCCGTCAGCCGCACCAGCTCTTTCTGCAATCCCTGCAGCACTCCGGCCACGTTGTTGATGGCGACCTTCATCTTTTCGTGATCGCCTTTGTAAGTCTGCGCAATCAGCTCGTCGATTCGGCCTGACGAAATCTGCGCCAAAATCCTGTTCCCCTCGCCGATGGGCAGCAGAATCGCGTCCAGCATCGTATTCACGCCCCGAACGATCTCGGCGTAGGCGCCCTGGAACTGCTCCGGCTTGCCGCGATCCGATAGCTGGCCCTCTTTGGAAGCCTCGATCAGCCGCGCCAGCTCCTTCTGCAATGCCTGCGTCACCACGGCAACGTTGTTGACGGCGATTTTCATCTTTTCGTGATCACCTTTGTAGATGGCGACGATCAGCTCGTCGATCTTGCCCGAGGAAATCTGTGCCAGGATGCGATTCCCTTCGCCGATCGGCAGCAGGATTGCGTCCAGCATCTCGTTGATGCCTTCCACCATCTCCCGATACATCCCGGTGAACTGGTCCGGCCGGCCGCGCTCCCCGAGCCGGCCCTCCTTCGAAGCTTCCACCAGCCGCAGAATCTCCTGCGACACCAGCAGTGCCTCATCGCTTGCATGCCCGTTCGCGTCATTCCCCGGTTGGAGAACCGCGTGCCCGTTCGCCTTGTGGTGGCCGTTGGCCTTCTGACTTTCCCGCATTCCTGTAACCGGCATTGCTCTGCCCTCTCCTGTTGCTTAGTTGAGTGAATGACTCGCGCTGGCCATTGCTCCAGCGCCGATCGTATCGGCTCCCTTCGTGAACGTGCCGTCCCGCGGGCGGCCGTTCTCCTGCTCGAGCGACCCGTTCTGACTCAGGCCCTGAGCCCGCCCGCGCTCCCGCTGCATCTTTGTCCGAATCGCCTCCTGCACCAGCCGCTGCGGGTCCAGAATCAGCGCCACCTTCCCGTTGCCGAGAATCGTCGCCCCCGAGACAACCTGCACGTGCCGGTACAGCCGTCCCAGGTTCCGGATTACCGTCTGACAATCCCCCAGCACCTGATCCACCACCAGTCCGCAACGCCCCTCTTCGCACTCCACGACCATGATCTGTTCGCGGTCCGGTGGCACTGTGCCCACTGCGAAGTACTGCCGCAGCCGAATGTACGGAACGATCTCCCCCCGCACATTCGCCATGTGCTTTCCATTGGCCTGCTCGACGTCTCCGCGCGTCAGCTCGATGCACTCCAGCGTCGACGCCAGCGGCAGCACGAAGAACGCATCGCCCACCGTCACCAGCAGCCCGTCGATGATGGCCAGCGTCAGCGGCAGGCGCAGGGTCACCGTGGTGCCCGCCCCGCGGCTGCTCGTTACCTCGATGCTTCCCCGCAGGCTCTCCACCCGCTGCCGCACCACGTCCATGCCCACGCCGCGGCCCGAAACATCCGTCACCTGTTTCGCGGTCGAGAATCCCGGCTCGAAGATGAACGAGAAAACTTCCGTGTCGCTCAGTTGCGCATCCGCCGTGGTCAGCCCGCGTTCGATGGCGCGGCTGCGCACCGCCTCCCCATCGATGCCGGCGCCGTCATCCGACACCGTGATCAGCACGCTGGCGCCGGAATGCCGCGCCGCCAGATGAATCGTTGCCGTCGGCCGTTTACCCTGATCCGCACGCCGCTCCGGCGCCTCGATCCCGTGATCCATGCTGTTGCGGATCAGGTGCATCAGCGGGTCGCCCAGCTGATCGATCACCGTCTTGTCCAGTTCGGTTTCCGCGCCCTCGATCGTCAGTTCCACATCCTTGCCGAGGTCGCGCGCCAGATCGTGCACCAGCCGCCGGAAGCGCTCGAAGGTCGCTCGAATCGGCAGCATGCGCAGCGTCATCGAGTTCTCCCGCAGCGCCGACGTCAGCCGCTCGATCTCCTCCGAGACCGCCAGCACTTCACTCTCTTCCGACCGTGCCGCAATCTCGCTCAGCCGCGCCTGCACCGTCACCATCTCTCCCACCAGATCCACCAGCTGGTCCAGCCGCGCCGCAGGAACGCGCAGGCTCGTCGTCGTCTCCGGCTGATCGCTGGCCCGCCGTCCCGCGGCCCGTCGCTTCTCCTCAAGTCCCTTCGCAATCAGGTCGCCGGCGCACACCACCTCCGGCGTCTGCGTGGCGGGTTCCTCCTTCTCGTCCGCACGCCCTCCGGTCGAAGCCGCACTCGATCCCTCTGCCTCCCCGGGCTCAATTTCCAGCTCGCAGGTGTCCTCGACAAAGATGAAAACGTCCCGAATCGCGTTCTCGCTCGCGGCGGTCGTCAGCACCATCTCCCAGCGCACGTAGCACCGCTCCGGTTCCAGGCTGGCCAGCGCCGGTATCTCCGCCGTCGACGCCTGCGCCGTCAACCGTCCCATTCCGCTCAGCTCCCGGATCAGGAGCAGGGGGTCCGCACCATGGCGCATCAGCTCGGGGCCGGGTGCAAAGCGGATCCACCACGCCCGTTCCGCGCTCTTTTCTGGCACCGCTCCGGCTCCCTTTTCCGGCTCCGGCTTTGCCGCTTTCCTGGCTGCGCCGGCGTCCGTTTCCTCAGCGCTTCCCGTGACCGCGCGTAGTTTGCGAGAATCTCCGCGCGGGCTCCCCCGTCCTCCGCCGTCTCCCCTTCGCCCTCTTCGACCATCTCGCGAATCTGATCGAGCGCCGACAGCGTCAGGTCCACCAGTTCCGGCGTCACCGCCAGACGCCCCTTCCGCACCTCGTCAAATGCGTTTTCCAGCTTGTGCGCGAACGCCGCCAGCTCATCGAAGCCGAACATCGAGCCCGAGCCCTTGATCGTGTGCAGCGCCCGGAACACCCGCCCCACCAGCTCGCCATCCTCGCGCCGCTCGTTCAGCTGCAGCAGCACCATCTCGAGCTCCACCAGCAGCTCCCTGGCTTCTTCCTGGAATCCGCGCCGGAACTGGTCGATGCTGCCGTCCTTTGCCACTATCGCACCTCGCTCCCCGCTGCTCGCTCGTCTGCGAATGGGAATCGCTCGAATCCCGCCTCGCGCAGCGTGGTCCGCAGTTTCTCCGGAACCGGCCCTTCCAGCGCCAGGACCACGCCGGAGGCTTTCGCCTCCCGTTCCGCCGCCCACAGCAGCTGCACCGCCGTCGCATCCATGCCCGTCGCTGTCTCGAGCGAGATCCGAACCTCACCCATCGACGCCAGCGCCTCCAGCAAAACTTCCTTCAGCGTGGCGGCGAGGGCGATATCGATCTCCCCCTCCAGCCGAATCGTTCCTGGCTCTGCTCTTCGATCGAACGTAACCGGCACGGTTCTCTCCCCTCCAATCCAGTTAGCGGACCAGCTTCTGCACGACCGCGATCAGCTGCTCGGCCTGGAACGGCTTCACGATCCAGCCCGTCGTTCCCGCCTTGCGCCCCGCATCCTTCTTTTCCGGCTGCGACTCGGTCGTCAGCATCAAAATGGGCGTAAACGAATACCCAGGCAGCTTCCGCATCCCCGCCGTCATCTCGATCCCGTCCATCACCGGCATGTTCAGATCGGTGATTACCAGGTCAAACTTCTGCCCTCCCGCCTTTTCCAGTCCCTGCTTCCCGTCGACCGCCTCCATCACCCCGTAGCCGGCCTTGCGCAGCGTGAAGCTCACCATCTGCCGCACGCTCGCCGAATCGTCCACTGTCAGCACCTGTTTCATATGGACCCTATATCTCCTTCATCGGTGAAAACCAGGCTTTTCTCCGGACTCAAAAGTCCTCCGTGCAGCCATTTCCCGAAGCGGCATCCGCCTTCCGCAAACGGGCACGCCCCTTACCTCGGTTACGAAATCCACAGACAACAGCGAAGGTCCCTGATCGAAACGCGCGTTGCTGCGGTCCGCCTCATCTCAGAAAAGTTCCACGCTGTTGCCGGCAAAGCTCTGCTCCGCTTCCGGCAAGGGTCCTCCTTCGAGGGCCGCCCGCAGCACGGCGCGCTCCATCTCCGTGGTGTAGCTTGCGGAAAACCGCTCCTCCACCGCCGCTCGGTCGTAGTCGCCGCTCCCCGCTGGGTTGTCCTTCTCCAGTTCCTCCCGGGCCACCTCGATGCTCCTGAGCGCCGTGCCCAGCCGCCCAAAGCACGACTCCAGCCGGTCCGCTGCCCGGCCAACCTCCGCGATCCGTGCCTGCAGCGCCCGCACCGTCGCCTCAATGTCCCGTCCCTGCGTGTCCGCGACGTGCGCTGTCTCCCGCAGGATCGCGAGGCCTTCTTCGGTTTCGTTCCGCGCCTCCCGCAGGCCCGCGTAGCTGCCCTCCGAAAATGCTTCCAGCGTCGAACCGCTCTGCTCCACCAGCGTCCCGATTTCCTGGGTTGCCGCTTCCGATTGCGTGGTGATCTCCGCCCAGGCCGCCGAAATGCGCTTGATCGACTTCGAAATCTCCAGGATCCCGTCCGCCTGCGTGCCCAGGTGGCTCGCCTCCACGATCGAGTTGAACATCAGCAGCTGCAGCCGGTCCCGCACTGCCTTCGAACGCACCAAATGCTCGCTCACCAGCTGCATCAGCCCCGAGATGCCGGCAAACGACGCCTGCACCTTCGCATCCTCCGCCTCGCACTCCTCCTCCAGCCCCTCGATACGCGTCAGCTGCGCCGTCAGGACTCTCTCCTGGCTCATGATCATCGGGCTCAGGTTCAAAAGCTCCGCGCCGGCGATCTGTGCGATCCCCTCGAGGCACGTTCTGATCTGCGTCATCCATCCCTCGATCGTCTGCTGTACGTTGCGCAGCTGATAGCTCTGGATCGCCAGGCCCGCCCACATCGCCCCGCCGGCCGCGCCATCTCCGCCGTCGAGGCCGGCCGCAATCGTTCCCAGCGCCTCCTGCACGTGCTCGATCTGCTGGCGCGTGATGTCATGCGCCTGAATCGCCGCCACCACCCCCGCAATCTTGCCCGCCACCTCTTCCACGCAGCCCCTGAACCGCGCCGGTGTCTGGTACATCTGGGCCAGGGTGGCATCCACCAGGCTCTGCGCGTTCTCGAGGCTCCCCTCCATGCGCGCGAAGCCCTCCCGCATCTGCGGCAATTCCAGCGCCAGCGTCCGCCGCGTTTCCTCGATCGTCTTGCGCCGCTCCTCCGTGAGACTGGTCAGTTCGTTGGTGCTGCGAGCTACCGCACGCGAAAAGTCGTCCAGCTCCACCGCCAGATACTGAAACCCCGTCCCCACCTCGCCCAGCCGCGCCACTTCGATGTTGGTCAGCACCCGCAGCATCCCGGTTTCCTTCACGATGGCCTTCTGTCCCCGCGTCAGCTGCTCCAGCCGCTCCAGTTGCGCCGCCTCCGCCATCACCGTGTCCAGAATTCCCGCCGTGGCTGCCAGCCGCTCCCCGATGAACGCCCTGGCCACCGTTCCCAGCTTCGCGACCCGCGGCAGCACCGACGCCATTCGCTCGCTCTCCGCGCAGCCGACGATCGTTCGCGCCGTCTCGAGGATCGCGCTGGTCTCCTGGGCCAGACCTTCGAAGTCGCTGCCCAGCTTCCCCATTTCCCTCTCCGACTCAGCCAGTACCGCTCCAAGGTCGTCTTCCAGACCCCTGAGAACGCGCGGCGCCCCTGCCTCCTCCGCTGCCGCTGTCATCGCGCCTCCCTCGCCCTGTCGTTGCTCATCGACACCCAGCGCACGTTCCTCCCGCTGCGGATGCGCAGTTCTCACGCGATTTCCTTCCCGGATGCCTCCCTCATCGGCGGGAATCCGCGCGCGATGATGCGGCGCGCACAGCAACCCGGTGGATCGTCCCGTCCCGGTTCCAATCCGGAACATCAACTCACGCCGGCCAATGCCTCGCGAAGCTTCGCCCCCGCTCTTGCGCGAAGAATCGTGCCCAACCCTGCTTTTTCCCTGGAAATTGAGTCGCGGCGTTCAGCATCAGCCGAACGCCTTGCGAAGTGGCGTCGCTGCGATTTCGCTTTTCTGTGCTCTGTGCTCTGTGCTCTGTGCTCCGTGCTCTGAACGCCGAGCGCTATTCCCTGTTCCTATTGCCTGTTCCCTGTTCTGATCACTCCGTAGCCGTCTTCACCACATAGGAGCTCGCATACAGCGCCATGCCCACAAACAGCGGAATCAGCCCGCAAAGATAAACGCCCTCGTTCGCTCCCAGCAGCACTCGCAGAAAGATGACCACTCCCAGGCCTGCCCCGGCCGTGACCAGCCCGCCGATCTGCAAACCCTGCTTCGTCCTGATCGCAGCGAGCCGCGCTTCCTCCCGCATCATCTCCAGCGCCGATGTCGCCCCAGGCCCCTGCGACTCCGCCACCTTCTTCAGCATGTCGTTCTTGTAGTAGGCCTCGCGTTCCTGGCGCCGCGCGCCCGACCACACCGCAACTGAGATCATCGAAAACAGCGCCACCGCTCCAACTGCCAGAAACACAAAAAGCAGGGACTCCGGTCCAGCGAATTCGTTTGTCATAGCTCTTCTCCTCTTCCTCTACTCGTGCGGCGCTACTTTCTGCCGCTTCACCCCGTACGACCAGCCCTTCGCTTTTCCGGTTTCAAATTCTCCGCAGGGAATCCTCGACATAAATAATGAAACCGCGCACCATCATTCCTGGTCTCACCGCACAGGAAGACTGCAAGTGAAAGCAGACCAGGTGCCCAACCCGTCCTTCACCGACGAAGCTCCCGACGAAGTTATGGTCGCCCGCGTCGTTGCCGGCGACACCCGCGTCTTCGAGGGCATCGTCCGCCGCTGGCAATCGCCCCTCGTCAATCTCGCCTGGCGCTTCTGCCGCGACCGCGGCCGCGCCGAAGAAATGGCCCAGGAAGCCTTCCTCCGCGCCTTCCGCAATCTCGCCCAGTTTCGCGGCGACTCAGCCTTCTCCACCTGGCTCTTCTCGCTCGCCACCAATCTGTACCGCACCGAACTCCGCCGCCTCCCCGCCACCCCGCTCTCTCTCGACGAAATCGCCGAGCCACCCGATCCCCGCCTCTCGGCCGCAGCCGCCTTCGAAGACGCCTCCCGCGACGAATCACTCCGCCGCGCCGTCCTCGCCCTTCCCCCCAAATACCGCGACGCTGTCCTCCTCTTCTATTTCCACGAGCAGGATGTCCCCGCCGCTGCCCGCACCCTCCGCATCCCCGAAGGCACCGTCAAGGCGCGCCTCTTCCGCGGCCGCGAGCTCCTGCGCTCCAAATTCTCCCGGCCCGGCCGCGCATCGAAATTTGCAAGCCTCACTCCGCAGCACTCAAAGGAGGCCAGAACTCCATGAATCCCAAACCGACCAACCCGCAACTCACCGAAGCCGACCTCGACCGCGCGCTCACCGGCGCCAGCGACAGCATCCTGCCGTCCTCCGGTTTTGCCGACAGCGTCATGACCGCCGTCTACCGCCAAGCCTCCGCGCCCGCGCCGCTCCCGTTTCCTTGGAAGCGCGCCCTCCCCGGCCTCGTCGCCGCCGTCGCTGTCCTGGCGCTCCTCATCGCCACCATCGTTTCGGTTCTCGAGTCCCCAGCGTCTCTCCGCGCGCCGGCTATCTCTCTGAACTGGCAAATCAACGTGCAGACCCTCGCCGCTCACCTATCCCATCAGACCAGCGGCGCAACGTGGCTGGTCATCTCCCTCGTCATCTCCGGTGCCTGCCTGCTCTTCTGCCGCCGCCTGGCCTCCCCCCGCTAACCGCTCTACGGCCGACCTCTTCTTAGCTGACCGCTTTTTAACCAGCCGCTAACCGCCCAACGCTGTTTTTGTGGACGCCGTCCGCCGAGCGCCGAACGCCGTCTATAATTCCCACCACAATGTCCACCACGAATGCGGCCCCGGTCTCCTTCACCCTCATCGACGGCTCGAACCGCCGCACCGTCACCATTAGCCACTCGCCCTTCTCCATCGGCCGCCTCCCCGAGAACGACCTCGTCCTCGCCCACCCCTTCGTCTCGCGACGCCATGCCGAGCTGATCGTTGAGGCCGGTGGTGTCTTCATGGTGGACCAGGGCAGCCGTCACGGCACCTTCGTCAACGGCCAACCCGCCGCCGCCCGCCACCTCATCGGCGAAAAGGACACGATCCACTTCGGCGCCCTCGATGGCCCCAGCCTCCGCATCCACGCCGCAAACGCCCCTGACGAAGATCTCAACGACACTTCGACCCTCCGCGAAATCATCGAGCAGATTCCCGGAGTCGGCGCCTCCGGCAACGCCCTCGACAAGCTCCGCTGGTTCTTCGAGTCCGCCCGCAAGCTCAATACGTCCGACGCCGTCGACCAGATCCTCGCTGCCCTCCTCGACACCACCCTCCAGCTCACCCAGGTCGAGCGCGGCTACGTCTTCCTCCGCAACGAAGCCGGCGAAATGGTCCTCGCCCTCGGCCGCAACGACAAAGGCGAGGGCCTTACCGACGTCTCCACCCTCTCCCACGGCGCCATGCGCCAGGCCGTCAGCACCTCCAATGAATTCATCGTCACCGACACCCTCAGCGCCGACCCCGAGACCCGCTCCGCCAGCATGGTCGCGCACAGCATCCGCTCCGTCACCTGCATCCCCCTTCGCAAACGCCGGCCCGGCGCCGCCGCGCGCGACACCGACCTCCTCGGCCTCCTCTATCTCGACAGCCGCCTTCGCCCCGGCTCGCTCACTCAGATCGACAACGATCTCCTGCGCACCATCGCCACCGACGCCGCCGCCCTCATCGACAATGCTCAGCTCGCCGTCTCCGAAGAGCGCGAGCGCGTCTACCGCCAGGAAATGAACATCGCCGCCGAAATTCAGCGCGGCCTCATGACTGTCCGCCCGCCTACTCTTACCTGGGCGGCCGTTGCCGCGCGCTCCGTGCCCTGCCGCGAATGCGGCGGCGACTTCTTCGACATCATCGAAGACGGACAATCCCTCGCCGTCATCGTTGCCGACATCTCCGGCAAAGGCATCTCCGCCGCCATCCTCGGCGCCACCCTCCAGGGGCTCATCTATTCGCTGCTCATTGCCCGCCAGCCCCTCGCCACCATCGCCGACATCGTCAACCGCTACATCTGCAGCAAGAATGTCGAGAAGTACGCCACCATGGCCATCCTCCGCATTTCCCCAGAAGGCCATCTGGAATACATCAACTGCGGTCACGTCCCGCCCTTCCTCTATTCCAGCGGATGCTCGCGCCTCCCCGAATCGAATCTCCCCGTCGGCCTCATCGAAGGCGCGCCCTTCTCCTCCGGTTCGATGCAACTCAAACCCGGAGACCGCGTCCTGATTGTCACCGACGGTGTTACAGAAGCATCCGCCCCCGACGGCGAATTCTACGGCGAAGCCCGCCTCGCCGCCCCCGAATTCGAAGCAGCCACCCTCGACGACATCTTCCTCCAGGTCGAGCGCTTTGCTGGAACCCTCGCCGCCGACGACGACTGCACCGTCCTCGACGTCCGCTACGTGGGCTAGGCCCCTTGCACCTCGCGCCTCAAAGCACTATGCTTGCTCCCTCCCCTTCATAGACACGCGTCCGCCTCCCGCACGCAGAGGCCTAATCCGTCTTCCCAGGAGAACCACTGTGAAAATCACCATCGCTGCGCTCGCCACTCTCATCGTTACCGCTCTCGCCGCGCACGCATCCGGTCCCGCGCCCAAGGCCGCCGCCTCCGGCGCCGTCGACATCTGCGCCGGCGACACAGACGCTGAGAATCTCTGCAAATGGGACGCCCCTCCCGGAACCCGAGGCCGCAAATGCGTTCTCGATGTCGAGCGCATCAACCCCAAAGAGGTTTGCCACTACGAGCAGGTGTCTGCCCAGGAGTTCTCCGACCATAAGCCCATGTGCATCTCCGCAGCCATGGCCGAGCACATCGTCTTTGAATCCAGGAACGGCCGCACCTTCCGCGTGCGTCGTCTCGTCCCCATCAACAAGACCAACGCCAACGGCCAGGCCTGCCCCGCTCATCCGTTCAGTCGCGAATTCCACGCTGAGGACTTCAACTTCGCCCCCAACTTCGACACCGCCGAGCCCAAAACCGAAGCCATCGGCTGCCGCTACAAGCTGGAGGTCCAGTTCCTCACCGTCGATCCCAACGCGCCGGTCGCTGAATTCGATCCGCAGCACCGCCGTCTCGAGTGCCGCGACCCGCACCTCGGAATCACCGGTCACTGATAGAGGTCGCGTCGGCCCTCACTTCGCTGGGGCGACGCCCTTCATATCCGGCGCGCTCTCGATATCCGCCTTTGAATACCCGTGCGCGATCGCCTTCGCCGCCCAGGCTCGCGCCGCACCCTCGTCGCCCAGCCGCGCATACACCCGCGCCGCGTAGTAGTTCACCTCGGAATCCTCCGGCGCATGCTGCAACGCGGCGTTGAGAAAGCCCAGAGCATCCCCGCGCTGGTCGAGGGCCGCCGAGCAGTACGCCGCCACCATCGTCGCGTCCAGGTCCTGGGCATTCACGCGCAACCGGTCGCTGCTCATCGCCAGCGCATCCTTGTATCGAGCCTCCGCCTTCGCCGCCTGCCCGCCCCACGCATACGCATCCGCCAGATCGGCCTCGATCGCAAATGAATTCGGCTTCATCCGCTCCGCGGACTCGAGCGCCGCTATCGCCGGTCCCCATTTCTTCTGGTGCAGATACACCTGCCCGAGATCCATATACGCCTCGGCGTGCGGGCTCCCGCGGATCGCGTCCTCGAAGCTTGCCGCTGCCTCATCGAATTTCCCTTCGAGCAAATACACCACTCCCAGCCGCCGCGCCAGAACGCTGTTCGCCGGAAACTTCTCGACCGCCTGCTGCAGCACCGTCGCCGCCTGCGCGTATTCCGCGCGCCTCAGCAGAAAATTGGCCAGCGCAAAATAATTCGCCCAGTAATACGGCCGCGCCTCAATCGCCTGCTGGTACACCTTCTCGGCCTGGTCCGGCTGCTCCATCTCCTCGTAGGTCCGCGCCAGCCCGTTCAGCGCGCTGTCGCTCTGCGGATCCAGCCGCAGCGCCTCCTGAAACTCCCGCTGCGCCTGCTTCGCCTGGCCCGTCCCATCGTCAATCGTGCCCTGGCAAATCTGCGCCTCCGCGATTTGCGCATTCAGTTGCAGAGCCTTCGCGCAGCTCGCCCGCGCCAGCTCAATCTTCCCTACATCGGCGCTCGCCTGATACTCCGCCCACAGCGTCTCTCCAAGGCCCGCAAAGGCTGCGGCAAATTCCGAATCGGCCTTCGTTGCCTCCGTAAAGCTCTCCTCCGCCTTCTTCAAATTGTCCGCGATATCAAAATCGCGCAGATACCCCACGCCTCTCAGGTACGCGTCGTAGGCCGCGGGCACGCGCGTCCCGAATCTCGCAGCGGTTTCCCCAACCGGCGCCGCGGTTGAAACGCTCAGCATCGTGAGTACGCCCTTTACCACGTCGTCTTCGAGCTTGAAAGGATCCGTGGGCGTTCCGTTCACGGTGTCCGAACGCAGGATCTTTCCCGTCGTGTCGCTCACCTCATACGAAATCCGCACCTGGTTTCCGAACTGCTGATAGCTCCCGTCGATCGCGAGGTCTGCGCCCAGCTCCTTGTGCGCCTCCTCCGCAGTCTTCAGCCCATGCGCCCGCACCTCGCTCGCCGCCAGCACTTCGATCCGATTCGACGACGCCTCTTGCGCCAGACTCGACGTAATCGACTCTCGCAGCCCCTCGCTGTACGCGCTCAGTTGCGCCTCTTCGGGAATCACGTGGAAGGGAAGCACCGCCAGCAGCCGCGTCTTCGGAGCCGCCGGAGCCGGTCGTGTTCGACGCTCATCCCGCCGCACCAAAATCCATCCCGCCGCAATCGCCGCAATCACCACCACCGCCACGCCGGCTACCGCCCCATAATTCCACGGCAGCTGCCGTGCCCCGCCGGACGCCGAATCCCGGGTTAGACTCCGTAAGTCGATCGACAAATCCCTGACCGTCGCGTACCGCCGCTCCGGCTGCTTCTCGAGCGCCTTCCTCAGCACCCGATTCAAATCCGCCGGCAATCCCCGCGCCTTCAGATCCAGCGCCGCAGGCTCATTCGTCAGCGTCATCTGCACGCTGTCCGCCAGGCTCTTGCCCTTGAACGGAGCCGCCCCGCCCGCCATCTCATACAGCACCACGCCCAGCGCAAAAATGTCTGCCTGCTCCGTCGGCTCGTTCTCCCGCAGCACCTCCGGCGCCATGTAGCCCGGAGTTCCTGCAAACGCCGCTCCCGTCAGGCTCACCGTCTCGTTGGTGCCCTCCTGACTCGCCATCATCCGCGCCAAACCAAAGTCCAGCACCTTGACGAAGCCCTGCTCCGTCACCATGATGTTTTCCGGCTTGATGTCGCAGTGCAGAATCCCGCTGGCGTGCGCGGCCTCAATCGCCTCGGCAATCTGCACCGCGAGCGAAAAGAAAGTCGAAGCCTCCAGCGGCGCGCGCAGCACCGTTCGCAGATCGCGCCCCACCACGAACTCCATCGCTACCAGCCATTCGCCGCGGTGGCTGCACACGTCGTAAACCTGTGAAATGTGAGGACTGCTGATGGCCGCTGCGCGTTTCGCCTCAGTCAGCAAATGCCCGGCGCGCATTGCATTTTGCGAATCCGAAGACGCCGCCTCCGCCCCCGTCAGCCGCTTCAGCACCAGCTTCCGATGCAGGATCCGATCCTCGGCCAGCCAGGCTTCCCCCATCCCGCCCGCGCCCAGCCGCCGTTTCACAACATACCGCTCCGCAACCACTTCCTCCGGAGCAAGTCCCGCCGTCTCCCTCGGCCGGATGCTCTCATCCTGGGGGCGTTGCCCGTCCGGTATATTGCGAGCCGCCAGGGAGCGCAATCCTCGCTTCTCTCCCGATCGACTCCGACGGAGCGACTGGGAAGATTCAAGCTGCGTCTGCAGTTGGCCTGATACTACTACCCAGCGCCGGAGAAGCGCAGTCCCGTTCCAAAGGCGGCGGCTCCAGCCGGCGCCCAGCTGCTAATTGTCACAGATGATGTTACAGATTCCGTTCGGGACAGCGTCGATCCCGCATCAGACCGCGCGCGAACGCGCTTTCGCTGCCAGCAGGGGCGGCTCAGAAGAATCGCCGGTCCTTTTCGCCCGAACCCGTGTCGACGAAGTCCTCCGGATCAGCGCTTCATGCACGAAGGTTGCCCAGTGGCGCAGACCGCGATCCGGTGACGCCTGCATCCACTCCCGCACCGGAACGCTGAATCCGCTCTTGGGCCGGTTCAGGATTTCCGCAGGCAGGGGGTAGCGCAGACAGCGCACCATACCCGGCTTGCGCGGCGAATAGCGGCTCGCGCGCAACGGCGAAATCTGCCGCAGCATCGTCATGTCCACCAGCGGCACACGAATCTCCACCGAATGCGCCATCCCCGCCCAGTCCGCATCCCGCAGCAGCTGCGTCCGCATGTAGTAGCTCGTCTCCAGCGCTGAGACCCGCAGAAAGGCCGCCTGTTTTCCCGCCACGTTCTCCAGCGTTCCATAGGGGCGAACCGTCGCGTTCATCTGCTCCACCGCCTCGAGATCCCGCCACCCCACCCGAACCAGCTCCGGATCCAGAAACTCCGGCAGTTCCCACGGCATGAACAACCCGCGTCGCAGAAGGTAGGCTCCGCCCCACGTTCCTCCGTACTCGAACAGGCTCGCATACTTCGGTGAAGTGAACTTGGCAATCATCGCGTGCGTCACCCTGCGCAGTCCGCGTCCCACCACCGGTGCCACGCCCGTTGCCCGCAGAGTGTGCACCAGCCGCGGTATCTGACGAAAACTGGGATACCCCCCGAACAACTCGTCTCCGCCCAGCCCGCTCAGCGCTACTTTGAATCCGCGCTCGTGCGCCAGCCAGCTGATGAAGTACGTGTTCACGCCGTCGACCGTCGGCTGATCCATATGCTCCAGCAGACGCTCGCGGTGGTCGTGGAACGTCGATTGATCTACGTAGCGCGATTCGTGGCTGAGTCCATAGTGATCGGCCACCCGCGCCGCCGCTGCCGTCTCATCATGTTCGGTATTCCGCAGCCGGTCGAACCCCAGCGTCAGCGTCTCAACTTCGTTCCCCGCTTCTTTGGCCAGCGCCGCGATCATCCCCGAGTCGATGCCTGCCGAAAGAAAGATCGCCACCGGCACATCCGCGATCTCGTGCATGCGCAGTGTCTCTTTCAACGCATCGTGCAGCCGGGCATCGGCCTCGCCCTGCGACTGCGGCATCGAGCCGGGATCGAATCCTACCGCCTCTTCCACCGGTGACGCGAACACCTTCGGCGACGTAGCCCCCTCCTGCGTCACCCGCATCCAGCTTCCACTGGGAAGACAACGAATCCCGCGATACAGCGTGTACGGCTCCGGAACCGAGCCCCACACGAAGAATCCGACGTGACCGGCCGCCTCTTCCCGCAAATCCACGTCCGGCGCCGACATCAGGGATCGTACCTGCGATGCAAAAGAGAAGGCTTCCGCTGCATCGGCATAGTAAAGCGGCTTGATGCCGAACGGATCGCGCGCCAGAAACAGCTCCCGCTTCTGCCGGTCCCAGATGCCGAAGGCGTACATGCCGCGCAGCCTCGTCAGCATCTCCGCCCCGTGTTCGGCGTACATCGCCAGCAGCACTTCCGTGTCGGACGTCGTCGTGAAGCGCCGCCCCTTCTTCCTCAGTTCCTCACGCAGCAGCTGGTAGTTGTAAATCTCGCCGTTGAAAACGATCGTGTATCGTCCATCCGGGGAGTGCATCGGCTGATCCGACCGCGCATTCACATCGATGATCGACAGCCGCCGATGCGCGAATCCCATTTCCTTCGTCGGCGCAACCCAAACGCCTTCAGCGTCCGGTCCCCGTGTGGCAAGCGAGAAAGACATCTGCGTCAGTACATCAGGCAGATGCAGACGCTCTGGTTTTCCTTTGACCAATACTCCGGCGATACCACACATCCAGATACCCAGACCTTTAGGGGAGAACTCTCTTGAGATTTATTTACTGAAACACAAGACCCAACCCCGCTCTGCGTCTTGCGAGCAATCAGGTCTTAGCAGCGTGCTGGCCGTAGCGTGTTGGTTAGTGTAGCAATGCTTTTCGCATTCTGAAAGAATGATTTTGCAATAGAAGTGAACAATCGGTGAACGGGAGTCTGGGGCCCCTCCCCCAGCCGGACCGCCAGGGGTGCCCGCCGCCCCATTTTCTCTGTCCGGCTTCTCAGTTAGACTGACACCGCCTCGTTCCGATCGTTCTGCTCGTTCTGATCGATGAGAATCCTCCATGTCATCGCAAGCCTTTCGCCTACCCTGGGCGGTCCTCCAGAGGCCGTACGCCACCTGGCCCGAGCCTATCCCCAAATTGGCGTTGACGCCGAAATCGTCTGCGAAGATGCCCCCTCCGCTCCCTTTCTCTCCGGTATTGGCGTGCCCGTCCACGCCCTCGGCCAGCGCTGGCTGGGCCGCTTCAGCCTCTCCCCCCGCTTATGGACCTGGCTGCACCGCAACGCCCCCCGTTACGACGGCATTGTGATGAACGGCATCTGGGTGTTCCCCGACATCGCCGTCCACTCCGCCGCCCGCCGCTCCGGCGTGCCTTACGCCGTCTTCACCCACGGCGCCCTCGACCCCTGGTTCAACACCCGATACCCCCTCAAACACATCAAGAAGATCCTCTATTGGCCCCTGCAATATCGCGTCCTCCGCGATGCCCGCGCCGTTCTCTTCACCACCGCCATCGAGCGCGACCTCGCCATCACCAGCTTCCATCCCAATCGCTGGAACAGTCTCCCCGTCCCCTACGGCATCACCGAGCCCGACGGCGATCCCGCCGCTCAGGTCGAAGCCTTCCTGAGCCACATTCCCCGCCTCCGCAGCCGCCGCTACCTCCTCTTTATGTCCCGCCTTCACGCCAAAAAAGGCTGCGATCTGCTCGTCGCCGCCTTCGCCAAAATCGCTGCCGAGTTTCCCGACATCGATCTCGTCGTCGCCGGCCCCGATCAGGAAGGCTCCCAGGCCGGCTTTCAAAAGCTCTGCGCCGAAAGCGGCATCGCGGACCGCGTCCACTGGCCCGGTATGATCCGCGGCGATCTCAAATGGGGAGCCCTCAGAGCCGCCGACGCCTTCATTCTTCCCTCGCACTCGGAGAATTTCGGCATCGTTGTCGCCGAGGCCCTCGCCGCAGGCCGCCCCGTCCTCATTACCAATAAGGTGAACATCTGGCCCGAAATTCACCAGGACGGCGCCGGCCTCGTCGAAGACGACACCCTCGACGGCACCGAGCGCCTCTTCCGCCGCTGGCTCCAGATGCCGTCGGCTGAGCAGCAAGCGATGGCCGCCCAAGCCTTTCCTTGCTTCGCGTCTCATTTTTCAATGAAGAATGCAGCCGCCGCGATCCGCGACCTCTTCGCTACCGGCTACGGGCTACCGGCTCCCAACTCCCAGCTCGCGGCTACTCCCTGCTCAGCCTCTCCAGCAGCCGGTCAAACTCCTCCAGCTGCGCGTACTCGATAATCACCCGCCCGCGCCCCTTTTTGTCCTCGATCCGCACTTTCAGGCCCAGCGCCCGCTGCAGCAACTCCTGTACTTCCCGCACATTCGGGTCGAGCACATTCTCCTTTTGTTCGCCATCCTGCTTCTTCGGTCCGGGGCTCAGGATCTTCTGCACGTAGCTTTCCGTCTGCCGGACGCTCATCGACAGCGCCGTCACCTTCTGCGCCGCCTTCAAAATCGTCTGAGGATCCTCGAGCGGCAGCAGCGCCCGCGCATGTCCAAAGCTCAGTACCCCTTCCTCGACTTTGCCCTGCACCTCCGTTGGCAGCTTCAGCAGCCGCAGGAAGTTCCCCACCGACGCGCGGTCCTTCCCCGTCCGCTTCGCCATCTGCTCCTGCGTTAACTGAAACTCCCGCGCCAGCAGCTCGTACGCCCGCGCCTGCTCCATCGCGTTCAGGTCCGTCCGCTGCAGGTTCTCGACGATGGTCATCTCCATCGCCTGCTCATCCGAAACCTGCCGCACAATCGCCGGGATCGTCTCTTTCCCCGCCGCCTGCGACGCCATCCACCGCCGCTCGCCGGCAATCAGCTGATAGTGCCCATGCGGCAGCGGCCGCACGACGATGGGCTGCACCACCCCCGTTGCCGCAATGGACGCTGCCAGCTCCGCCATCTGCACGGTGTCGAACCGCGTCCGCGTCTGAAACGGACTCCGCTCAATCTCCCCGATCGGGATTTCCCGGGGCCTGCCCTCGCCGCTCTCCGCCGACCCCGGTTCCGCCACCGCATGCACCCGCGGCAGCAACGATTCCAACCCCTTACCCAACGCTCTCCGCTTCGGAGCTTCTGTCATTGTCTGCATCTCACCCTCGCCTCACCACGAATCCAAACCAAAGCCAGAAAAATAAGCAAAGAACTTCAATCAGCCAGTAGCCAGTAGCCAGTAGCCCGTATCAACTACAGGCTACAGGCCACTGGCTAAAGGCTGCTTTCTCACGCATAGGGCCAAAACCGAACTTTTACCCCACCCTGCGCAGCCCGCGCCGTCTTCCGCTCCTTCGCCGCCGGACTCTCAATCCCGTTCCGCGTCAGCAGCTCATCGGCCAGTTCCCGATAGCTCTCCGACCCACGCGACCGCGGATCGTACAGCAGCACCGGCTTGCCATAGCTCGGCGCCTCCGCCAGCCGGATATTCCTCGGAATGACTGTCTTGAGCAGCTTGTCCTTGAAAAACTCCCGCAAATTATCGGTTACCTGTTGCGCCAGGTTCGTGCGATCGTCATACATCGTCAGCAGCACGCCCTCAATCTCCAGCCCCGCGTTGAACGCCCCTCGCACCCGCTCCAGCGTGTGCATCAGCTCGCTGATCCCCTCCAGCGCGAAATACTCCGCCTGCATTGGAACCAGCAGCCGGTCCGCTGCCACCAGCGCGTTCAAAGTCAGCAGATCCAGCGCCGGCGGGCAATCCAGAATCACAAACGCATAGTCGTCCTTGACCTTATCCAGCGCGTCCCGCAGCCGGTACGCTCGCCGATCCATCTGGATCAGCTCCACATTCGCCCCCGTCAGATTCTTGTTCGAGGGAACGATCTTTAACGTGTCGATCTCGGTCCGCAACGCGACCTCGGGAATCGTCGCCTCGCCCATCAGCACGTCGTACGACGAGCGCCGATCCGCGTCCCGGGTAATCCCAAATCCCCCGCTCGAGTTCGCCTGAGGATCGCAATCCACCAGAAGGATCTGCAAACCCTCCAAAGCCAGTGCTGCCGAGAGATTGATGGCGGTGGTTGTTTTGCCTACCCCGCCTTTTTGATTGACGACCGCCAGCACTTTCCCCATGACTAGAAAAGCCTACTGGTCCGGCGCTCCCACCGCAACGCGATTCGCTTGTGCGAAACAGGGCTGCATTTGTGGAAGGATTCCCGCTCACCTTTCGTCCATCATGTCTAACCCCCATCCCGTCCGGGGGATACGCGTCCCGCCCAATTGCAACAGGAGTGTTACCGAAAAGAGACCCCGCGTGGAAATCCCGGACCATTTTCACTCGCAAAATCACGAGATCCGAACTGCGGTTCCAACCCGGATGTTCGCGTGGAACAAACCTCGGATGGCCCAAAACCTGGGGTCGCTCATTCAAGAATGCTGTTGGCTTGAGTGGGCCGCCTCTCTTTTCTGTGCCATTCAGCACGTCGGTCACACCCGCTGATGTTCCACGTGGAGCACAACACGCCACGCATCTTCGGACTGAACTCTTAGCTCTAAGCTCCAGTGCGCACCATGAGCCAGCTCTCCACAACCCCGCTCCCCGGCCCCGCTGGGCCCGCCCCAGCCGTCTCCCTCACCGGCTCGGTCCTCGTCCTCATCCAGTTCGACGTTTGCGAAGAAATCCGCCTCGAACAGATTCAACAGACCGTGAACGCCCGCACCGTTCAGAAACCCAACCTCAAGCACGTCGCGCCCGCCTACGTCCGCTACGAGCGCCCGCCCGTCGTCGAGCCCATCGAGCCCCTCGTCCTCGAATCCGGCGAGCGCCTCTCCGGCGAAATCAAGTACTACGACTACGGCGTCGTCAGCGTCCTCTTCAATCTTCCCTTTGCCGGCGACTGGGATTCGCTCGTCCTCCTCGCCAGCCGCTGGGTTTGGGATTTCGACTTCGCCTCCCGCGCCGAGCCGATCATCCGCCAGAAGCTGGACCGTTTCGCCTCCGCTCTCGTCAAGCCCTACTCCCCATGGCTCAGTGAGGACTACTTCATCTTTCATGTTCGCGAGGTTACCGGCCAGCCTCCGGCCGCCGACCTGACCCGCGACTACCGCAGCCAGATCGCCCAGGTCGTCCGCGGCGACCGCAACCCGCTATCAGCCGGCGAGTGCGCCGAAATTCTCAACTCCCAGATCTCCTACTACGCCAGCGACGTAGCCGTCATCGGCTGGAACGCCGCTCTCCTCTATGACTCGAGCGCCGGCGCCGAAACGGCTATCCAGCTCCTTGAATATGCCAACTCCCAGCTCCTCGAATTCCGCCACTACGACGAGCTGCTCACCGGCGTTCTCGACGGCGTTTATGACAGTCTCGACCAAAAGCACGGACGGCTGGCCCGCTGGCGTCTTGCGCGATCCGCCAACAACCTCCACACAGTTCTGCTCGAAGTGGCCGAGCTCACCGAGCACGCCGACAACGCTATCAAGTTCCTCAGTGACATGTATGCTGCCCGCCTCTACCGTCTCGCCGCAGGCAAAGTCGGCGTGCCCGACTACAAGAACCTCGTCACCCAAAAACTTCGCACTGCCGAAGAGCTCTACGACTACATGGTCGAGCAATTCAACCAAAGCCGAGCCTTTTTCCTCGAAGTGGTCGTGGTCCTGATCCTGCTGATCGAGCTGTTCTATCTGTTCCGCGGGCATCCGTCCTGAAGCAGGAAGCAGGAAGCAGGAAGCAGGGAGCAGGAAGCGGGAAGCGGGATGCGGGAAGCAAGGAGCTTGGAGCTGGGAGCTGGGAGCTGGGCGGTGTTCCACGTGGAACATTTTCCAACGATGATCGCAGGCCTCCTAAAAGCAGGGAGTCGGTGAGCCGGGAAGAGGGGACAGGAGCGGGAAAGCAGGGGCAGTGTTTCACGTGGAACATTCCTGGTGGTGAATCGCAGCGGGCCTTTTTCAGGGGGGGTGTCGGGATTTTTCTGTAAGTGTTTCATTTGAATGGACTTGCCGAATCGGCCTTGCGGTAATCCATTCATTACGGGCTATTTAGATCTCAAGCAGCAGAAAATGCAAGGAGTTAGCCGCACTTTTCGGGATTTGAGGCACCCGCCGTTTGATTCGACTTGGTTTAGACCTGATCCCATTCATTACAGGCGACTTCGAGATCTGACTCGGAGCTGCTCTCGATCCAGTGCTCAGGAGCGCCGATTTGGCTGCGAAAACGCCGATGGGGATTCTTCCCGCCCAAGGCAGGGAATCCCCGCTACGTATAGGGTGCAGTCGGGCCGGGAGCAATACAAGGAGGATCGTGGGGCGGGGCGGTACGGAAGTACTTTGGCGGGGCGCAGGGCGCAGGATAAGGTTTCACTGTGGAACACAAGCCACCTGTTAGCAGCCGTTTAACTACAGGCTACCGCCTACTGCCTACTGGCTGCTCTTCAACCACTCCAAAAACGCCCGCACCTTCGGCGAAGACCCCAGGCGCGTCGGATAAAAAGCGTGCAGCGCCACCGGCTCCGGCTCCCACTCGGGCAGCAAGTGCACCAGCCGCCCAGCCTCTACATCCGCCCGGACCATCCCCCGCGACAGCATGGCCACGCCAACCCCGGCCAACGCCAGCTGCCGGTTCATCTCTGGATCCGGCACCGCAACCCGCACTTCCATCTGGACTTCCGCCACTTCGTGCCCCCGCAGTAGCCGCCAGGTTGTCGTCCCTCCAGCCTCACCGGCGACGGAATCGCAGGTTGTCGCAATCGAGGTCAAGCGCCGCAGCTCCGCCGGAGTCTCCGGCCGTTGCTTCCCCTCGAGAAACGCCGGGCTCGCCACCACCCATGGCAGCACCTGCATCAGCGGCTTGACCAGCAGACCTGATTCACCCAGCGCCCCGGCCCGAATCATCAGATCCAGCCGGCCTTCGCGCACCGCGACATCGTCGCCCTCAAGGTCCAGCTGCACCTGGACCTTCGGGTACTTTGCCAGGAATTCGGCCAGCCGCGGCCCCGCGATCATCCGGGCAAGGGGGACTGACACTCCGACACGGAGCCGCCCCCGCGGCTCCGCCAGCAGCGCTCCGATGGCGAGATCGGCCGCCTCGGCCTCCTCCATCACCCGCCGGCAGTGGCCCAAGTAGAGCGCCCCCACCTCGGTCAGCGAAACGCGCCGCGTCGTTCGCTCGACCAACCGAACCCCGAGCCGCCCCTCCAGCCGCCGCAAAGCCCGACTCACCGTCGACTTCGGCACGCCCAGGTTTCGAGCCGCTTCGGTGAAACTACGCCCCGCGGCCACGGCAGTGAAATAGAGCAGTTCGTTCAAATCCGGAGGCATTGTTCCCATAGAGCAACAGTGTATCGCTGAGGGACGCTTTGTTTCGAGAAACCTGCTAATACGTTCCCGAATCTGCTGCCGTGAAGGAGGAAACACCCATGATTCTCGTTACAGGAGCAACAGGCAATGTAGGCAGCCAGATCGTCAACCAGCTTTTGGCCCAGGGCCACAAGGTCCGCGTCTTCACCCGCGACGCCGCTAGGGTAGCCCAACTCAAACAGGTCGAGCTCGCGCCAGGCGACTTCACCCAACCGGACACCTTCGCCAAGGCGGTCACCGGCGTCGATGCCGTCTTCATGATGAACGGCGCCCTCGACGGACAGCTCTTCCGCCAGCTCATGAGCATCGTCAAAGACGCCGGCAGCCCGCGCGTTGTTTTTCTCTCCAGCCTTTTTGCCAATGACCCCGATCTTCGCATCGGCCAGTTGCACAAAGACAAAGAAGAAGCGCTCCGCGGCTCTGGTCTGCCGTACGCCATCGTGCGCGCCGGCGGGTTCATGAGCAACGCCTACCAGTGGATCGGCACGATCAAGGCTGAAGGCGCGGTCTACAACGCCATGGGCGACGGCACCACCAATTCCACCGACCCCGAGGACATCGCCGCAGTCGCGGTCCACGCGCTCACCGCGCCGGTCCTCACCGAGACCGTCTTCGAAGTTACGGGCCCCGCGCTGCTGACGGCCGCGCAGAAGGTGAGCATCCTCGAGAAGTACGTCGGCAAGCCGATCCGCACCATCGACGTCGCGCCCGAGAAGGCGGTCGAAGGCCTGAAAGCCAACGGCATTCCCGCACATGTCGCCGCGGCGCTGGGTCAGTCTTTTGAGGCCATCCGCGCCGGCCGCGTCACCCAACTTACTGACACGGTTCAGAGCGTCACCGGCCGGCCGCCACGCACCTTCGAGCAGTGGGCGCAAGAGCACGCCGCCCGCTTCGCCTGATTCCGAGCAGAGAAAAGGCCCTCGCAACGAGGGCCTTTTCTCAACCGATCCAAATCTGAAATCCCGAATCTAACCCACGCACTTCGCCACAATCAGCGTGATGTCATCTTCCTGCTCGCCGGCGCTGTACTGCTGCACCTCGTCGAGCACTGCATCCACCATGGCCTTCGCGCCGAGCTTCTTGCGCCGCTTCAGCGCCGCAAGCAATCTCTTCTGTCCAAACTCCTCATGCTGCGCGTCGCAGGCCTCCGTCACGCCGTCGGTGTAGAGCGCCAACACATCGCCAGGCTCGAGCGCGCAGTCGCCCATGTGCCCGTCCCAGTTGCGAAAGAGTCCCAGCACCGTTCCGGTCGACGCCAGCTCCTCGACGCGGCCATCGGCGCGCAACAGCAGTCCTGGCAAGTGCCCGCAATTCGAGTAGCGCATCCGCCGCGCCTCATCGCAGTACTCCGCGAAGAAGACCGTCGAATACGCGCTCTCGACTGAGTTGTCGAAGAAGGTCTGGTTCACCGTCCGTAGAAATGTCTCTGGACAATCGCCGGCCAACGCCAGCTGGCTCCGAAAATTCGCCTGCAGGTTCGCCATCAGCAGCGCAGCCGCGATGCCTTTGCCCGAAATGTCGCCGAGCACCAAGCCCAGGCGATCCGGCCCGAAGGACAGGAAGTCGTAGTAGTCGCCGCCCACGTGCCGTGCCTGAATGCAGACCCCCGCATAATCCAGCGTCTTCAGCGCCGGAGCGGTCTGCGGAAACAGCCGCGCCTGCACCTGCTTGGCGATCTCCAGCTCCTGCGCCACGCGCCGCTCTGACTCCGAGCGCTCGTTCGCGGCCCGCCGCTGCGCCTCAATCTCGCGGCTCATCTCATCGGAGCCGAGCAGCTCAAACACATTGCCGTCGATGTCGGCGAAGGTCGCGAACGTACCGCCCCACAACTGCGGCTGCGGCGGACGCAGGAACTTCACGCCGCGGCTCCGCCACAATTCAAAGGTCGCGTTGATGTCCTCGGCGATGAACGCAATGTTCGTGGTTCGGCCAATCAGCTTGTAGTTTTCCGTGCCACGCCGAGGGGCGATCAGCGCCAGAATCGCGCTGCCATCCGGTGGCGCAATCGCAACCCAGCGCCCAAACTCAAAACGGCTGTCCGCCACGACGCAGAATCCCAGTTGATCCACGTAGAAGGGCAGGCTGCGGTCGTGATCGCGCACATACACATTCGATTTGAAAATCCGCAGGTAGGGATTCTGCCGCCCCGCAGTGGGCGCTGTATGGCTCGCCACAGCAACTGCCCCAGCGCGGTTCTTCGCCTTCCTCGCCACGTCTGCCTCCCGGTTCCGACCCCTGATCCCTGAACTTTAAACTCTAAACTCTGTTCTATCCGCTGTCCGCTAACCGCTGTACGCTGGCGCCCAGGGAACCAACTCCCCTCCCTTCGCGTACTTCACTACAGCGCGGTCTACTTGCCCTCCCCCGCCGCGCCGCTGATGTAAAGGAGACCCACCATGCACAAATTCATCAGCGCCGCGGCCCTTGCCATCGCGATTCTTTTCGCGCTGCCCGCTGCGCAGGCCCAGACCGGCACGCGGCCTAATACCCTCGTCATCGTTTTTAAGAACGGCCATCGCCAGAGCGTCAACCTCAACGACATTCAGCGCCTCGAATTTCCCGGCGCCGTTCCGGCGGGCCTCATCAGCACCCCGGGCCCTTCGCGGTCGCGCTTTCTCGGCAAGTGGGAAGTCGGCGAAGGCAATGGCGACAATTTTTACATTACCCTGCGCGAAGACGGCAACGCCCTGCGCACGATGGACACTCTCGAGCACGAGCACGGCACGTGGCAGTATGTGAATGGCGAAGCCCAGGTCACCTGGGACGACGGATGGCAGGACTGCCTCCGCAAGGTTGGCGGCCAGTTCAAGAAGTTCGCCTACCGCGAAGGCCAGACATTTAACGGCGAGCCCGAGAACGTTACCAACGCCCGCAACCTAACGCAGAATCCATCCGGCGTGGACTAATTCTGGTTTCACGCTGTCGGCGCCAGCGTCTGCCGGTCCAGCAGACGCATCGCGTCCTCAAGAGAGAGAGGCTTGCTGAGGTTATAGCCCTGCGCCTTTTCGACGCCCAGGATCCGCAGCATCTCGAGTTCTTTCTCCGACTCAACGCCTTCTGCGCAAATCAGGCTCCCGATTTCCCGCGCAAAGGCAATCATCGCTCGCGCCAGCGCGCGCCGCCGTGGGTCCGTGTCGATGTGCTGCGTCAGGCTCACGTCCAGCTTGATCAGGTCCGGATGCAGGTTCACGATGTGCAGCATGCTCGCGTATCCCGCGCCCGCATCGTCGATCGCTATTCGCAGGCCGCGTTCCCGCAAAGGCTGCAATGCGGAAACGAGGCGTTCGTAATCGGCCACCACCGCGTGCTCGGTGATCTCCAGCAGGATGCGGCTCAGATCCACGCCCTCCAGCACCGCGGCCAACGCCCCCGACACGATCAGCTCCGGCGAGCTGTTGATCCCCAGAAATAGCCCGCCCGGTAGGCGATGCAGAGCTGCAAGCGCCTTCTCGATGGCCAGAAGCTCCAGCTCGCGGCCCAGGCCCACCTCCTGCGCCATCGCGAACCATTTTTCCGGCGACTGGTACGGCTCCATGTCGAAGCGGGAAAGGCACTCGAACCCAGCAATCTCGCCCGTGCGCAGCCGGTAGACCGGTTGATAGACCATGCGCGGTGCGTCTCCCGCTATCGCGTTGCGGATCTCCCCGACCCGCCGCGCACGGTTCTTCTGGATTCCTCGCGATTCCGAAATCCGCGTCGCCATCACTTCCGCAAAGGCGCGCAGCATTTTTAGTTCGCGCTCACCCAGCGTGGGATCGGGCCGATAGCTGAAGCAGCACAGCGTGCCGTAAATCTCCCCGCCCTCCAGCACAATCGGCACGCCCAGATGCGAACCGATCGGCACCATCGCTGTTTCGGGAATCGCCATTGCCGCCGGCGATTGCGATGTGTCCGGCAGCACCTGCGGAATCTCGCCGCGCACCACCTTCAGGCAGTAGCCCTCGTCGAGCGGCATGGTGAAACCTGCCTGCAACGGCGCGCCCGGCTCCGCATCCACGGTTTCAAAGATGCGGTCTGCCTCGCGGAACTGCGTAATGAACGCAACGTCCATGCCGAGATATTTGCGGACGGTTCTCAAAACGCGGCCGACGCCTGCGTAGCCAATTTCGTTGGCCAACAGTTCGCGGATCGGTTCAGCAGCCGAGGCCTTCTCTATCGGCTCTTTCCTCGCGTTGGGCATAGGGAGGGGGACTTGCCTGACGGTGCGGAGTTATTGATCTCCAGTTACTACTCTGCATACAACATCACTCGCCGGGCTCGATTGTCGATGACCCGTTGGTGGGACCGCCCCGAATTTCGTTACTGCAATAATCCAAACACCGCAACTCCGCTCGGCGCCCCCACAAATATCTTCCCCGCGGTCACCATCGGCGTGATGAATTTGTTTCCCGCGCCAAACTGATCCCGCTCCCCCGCCGCCTGGCTGCTGTTGTAGAGCTCCTGCAGCGTGCCCGCGTCGAAAGCATGCAGCACCGCCGTCGAAGCGTTCTCCACCGTCCACACGATCCCGTTCGCTGTTCCGTTGGCGCTGATGGCAGGCGTCATTCCCGGATACCCATACTGGTTCACGCTCTGCACCGGGGCGCTCGTCGCCAGCTTCGCATTCGTGATCGGCAGGGCTTTCACGTTATCGTCTACCGCGGCGTAGTACACGGTGTTGTTGAAATACGCGGGCATCGAGAAGACTCCGTCGATCGCCCCATCGACCTCCTGGTACAGCGCACTGTTGTTTTGCGCGTTGTAATGGCCCATCGAATCCCGATTCACCACGTAGATGTTCGAGTCCTTGCCCGCTCCAACCGCCAGGTGATGCACTGTGCCCGCGGTGTCGGTCACGTCGGGCAGCACCAGCACACCACCGGATCCAAGATCCTCGTCTCCATTCGATTCAGCCATCGTGTTGTTCGTCTCGAAGTAATCCGCCACCGCCAGGCTCCCGCCCGCCGTCGACACTTTCAGAAACCCGTTGCCGAAATCGCGATTCACCGGCATCCCGCTTCCGTCGAGCGTGCCGTCAAAGGTCCCGTTCGCGTCCAGAAAATAAATATTTCCGCTGGAGTCCGCAGCCAGTCCCGAGCCCGCCATCCAGATCGACCCCTCGCTCCCATTCGGCGTCAGGTTCAGCACGCTCGTCTGCGCCAGCGACGACTCGCTATACGCCATCAGCCATCCCGTGTACGGGTCCTGATCGCAGTGCGATGTCCACCCCATGTAGATTGTCCCGTTCATCAACAGCAATCCCACGCGCTCCGCATACTGGGCCGGATCGAAAACCACGCTGCCGCCCGAGCTGTTTGCGCCCGTGCCCGGATACGTTGCGTGAATCTCCGTCGGACTCCCCGTCTGCTCGGCGCCCGTTGTTACATCCAGCGCGTGCAGCCGCTGGTGATAGGCTCCGCCCCCATCCAGCGACATGCCGACCACAAAAATCGTTCCGTTCGCCCCCGCCTTCCGATCGATCACCGGCGTTGACGTAATGCCGATCTCCGGCGAGATCTGCGAGCACCCGTGATCCCCGCTGGTCAGCTCATTCGAGCCCAGAATTGACGTCTTCCAGATTTGCGCTCCGGTATCGGCGTCAAAGGCGTAAACGCTGTCGTGCTCCGTCACCGCATACACGATGTTGTGCAGCTGCCCGCCCACCATCACGCTCGACAAGTACAGCGGCTGCGCGTCCACCTTCCCATCCACGGGCAGAATCCGCAGCAATCCAAACTTCGATTGCGTGACGTTGCTCGGCGTCAGCGTCGTCTCGCTGGCGTTCAGGCCCGTTCTGCCAATGTCGTAGTGATACGTCGTGACATCCACGCCCGGCGTCGTGGTCACCGCCGCATTCACCGTCAGCGTCACCGTCGTCGTATGCGTCATGCCGGCCGCGGTCCCCGTGAACTGCACCGTGACCGTCGTCGCGCTCGCATTTGCCGCAGCCGCAAAGCTCACCTGCGACGGCGTTCCCGGCGCAAGGTTCAGAGTCGTCGGCGCCGCCGTCACGCCCGCCGGAACACCGCTCACCGTGACCTGTACCATCCCGGAAAGCTTGTTCAGCGCCGTTGCAGAGAGCGAGACCGTCTGCGCCCCGCCGCCCGCCGTCACGGTAATGCTCGCAGGACTCGACGTCAGTGAAAAATCCGGCTTCGCGGCCGCTACAACAGAACTCGCTCCGCAACCGGCGAGAACCGGCGCTGCTGCCAGCACGGCCAGCCAGCTGAGCACTCTTTGCTTTTCACTTCGCATGGAGCGGGGTCCTCCTGCAACCTTGCGATTCACGAGCCTGAAAATGCTCGATTCGGCCAAGGTTTGGACCTCAAGTATAGAGCCGCTGGCGGAGCGCTTTCGAGCACGCCCGGTTCCTGTTGCCTACAGCCTGTTGCCTGTCTTGAGGATCTCCTGCTCCGTCCCTGGGATTTCCAACGCCGCTTCCCACCGGATCCCCTTGACCTTTTCCAGCGCGGTTTCTGTCTTTCGCGTCGCGAAAACAGCGATCCAACCCTTCGGGGCCAGCCGCTCCACTGCCGCCCCGCACGCATTCGCCATCTTGTCCACAGCGCGCAGTGTCACCGCATCGAATACGCGCCCTTGCTCCATCTCCTCCACGCGTCCCGCCCACACTTCCGTCTTCAGTCCGAGCGTCCTCACCGCCTCGCGCAAAAAGGCCGCCTTCTTTCCCTGCGATTCCGCGAGCGTCACCCCGATCTCCGGCCGGCAAATCGCAATCGGAATCCCGGGAAACCCCGCGCCCGATCCAAAATCCAGCAGCGTTTTGACCTTCTTCGGAATTTGCCCCGCTGCAAAAATCGACTCAAAGAAATGTCTGCGGACAATCTCCTCCGGCTTACGCACCGCCGTCAGATTGATCCGCGCATTCCACTTCACGATCAGCACGAGATAAGCCTCAAACCGCTCGACAGCCAGCGCATCCAGCCCCGCACCCCCAAGGCTGAACCGATTCTCGCTCGCTTTTTTCATTGCTCAAGAATGTCGACGGAATGCAGGTCCCTCGCCAAACGACAGAACTCAGTTTGTGCCCTGTCCTTCAGTCCGCGACGGACTCGCTGATCATCCGCGGCTCCCATGCCGCTGCCGCATCCACAAACGACTGGAACAGGCACTGCGCCGCTTTGTTCTCATCGAGCACTCGCTCCGGATGCCACTGCACACCCATCAGAAACTGATCGCCGTGGCCCTCGGCCGCCTCGACGACGCCGTCATCCGGCGACCATGCTGCTTTGACCAGCCCATCGCCCAGAATCCCAACCGCCTGATGATGACTGCTGTTGACCATGATGGTCGGCCGCGTTCCCATTCCCAGAATCCGCCGCAGTCGACACCGTGCTTCCACTTCGATCGCGTGCGCCTCCGCCACGCCCCGTCCCGCCGCGTGATCGACAGTGGTCTTCAGATGCTGCAACAGTGTTCCGCCGCGCCACACATTGAGCGACTGAAATCCGTAGCAAATTCCCAGCAGCGGTTTGTACAAATTCGACGCGTCCTGCAGCAGCAACTCGTCCACCGCTTCTCGCGCGGCGTCCGCGGCTGCGCAATCCGGCTCCGCCTCTTCGCCATATTTCTGCGGATTCACATCCGCCGGACTTCCCGGCAGCAGCACGCCCTCGCACGACGCCACCAGCTGCGCCACCTTTGCCGGAGAATCCCGCAGCGCCACCTTCACCGGCTCTCCGCCCGCGAACTGCACCGCGCGCGCATACTGTGGCCACGACCGCTCGCTGTATTCCTTATCGCCGAAGTTCGGTTCCGGAATCGCTATGCGTGGTGCTTTCATCTTCTCCGCGCCTCCTCGGTTTCTTGCAGGTCCCGAGAAATTGTTACCGCCTCCAGATTCCCAACTTCCGCAGTGCTCGTGGGCGTCGCAGCCGGAGCCTCAGCTTTTTTCCGCCAGGAGTGCTCATAATACAGCGCCGCGACGCGTTCCTCCAGTAGCGTTGTCAATTCGTTTACCCGCTTCATGGTCATACCCCGGGTTTCGATCTCTTCGCCCACCGTCAAAGTCACCGGAACCTTGTGGATCGTGTTCGCGTGAATCGGCAGCAGCTCATGCGTCCCGATCAGCGCCATCGGTACTACCGGCAGCTGCGCGCGGATCGCCATGAATGCCGGCCCCTGCATGAATTTCGCCATCTCCCCGCTCTCCGTCCGTCCGCCCTCAGGAAAAATAAACAGCGGCATCCCCGCTTTCAGCGTCCGCGCCGCGCTGGCCAGGCTCGCAATCGACGCGCGCGGATTGCCAACGTCGACCGACACCTGACCCGACCGGCCCAGCCACCAGCCGATGAACGGCAACTTGAAAAGCCCGCTCCGCGCCACGATCCGAAACTGAAAGGGCAGGGAACTGAAGATCACCGGCGTATCCATATAAGACAGGTGATTGCAGACATACACCGCCGGTTTGCCGCTAAGCCGCTCTCGTCCGAGAACCGTCACCCGCGTGCCGCTGATCAGCACGCTCACACGCGCCCACGCCTGCGCGATGCTGTGTTGCCGGCGCCCGCTCTTCTCAAAGAGTGACACCAGCAGCGCCAAACTTCCGAAAAACGCCGTCGCCACAACGAACGCCGGCAATTGATACCAGTGGCTCACCAGCCGCTCGTGCAGTGGCAGCGGATCGGGCCTGGGCCCGGTCGGGACTGTCCCCTTCATCGCGCGCCCACCGCAACCCGCTCCAACAGCGGTCGCACTTCGCCCACCAGATACACCGACCCGGCGACCACCATGAGGCCGTCATCACCAACCTCACGCCAGGCCATCTCCAGCGCCGCATGCCCATCCGTCGCGGCGATCGCGCGCACGCCGGTCTTTGCGGCGGCTTTTAACAGCTCTTCCGCCGTCGCTGAGCGCGGCGACTCGACCGGCGTCGCCACCACCAGGTCGAACAGCGGAAAAAGAATCTGCGCCATTTCTTCGTACGCCTTGTCCTTCATGCACCCGAATACGAGGACCGAGCGCCGGGCACCGGGCGCCGGGCTCCGGGGAGATTCGGCGGAAGCGCGATCAGAGGATTCTGCCAGGGCAGAGAGGGCCGCTCGCAGCGCCCACGCTCCTGCCGGATTGTGGGCCACATCCATCAGCACATCCGCTCTTCCCGGAACCCGCACCCGCTCCAGCCTTCCCGGCCACTGTGTCTTCCTGATCCCTTCCTCAATCTGCGCCGGCGTGATTTTGAAACCGTGGCTGTTACGAATCTCAACGGCAGCCGCAATCGCCAGCGCAATATTCCGCTGCTGATGGACCCCGGCCAGCGGCGAATCCACCTCAATCGTCTCGCCCATCACTTCGAGCGAATATCGGTTCCGAAGCTGTTCTTCCGGAACGCCGAACCCTGAACGCTGAACGCTGGGAACGTAACCCGCCGCATTCACCCCGCGCACATCCAGCTCTGCCGCCACCTCTCCAATCGTCTGGTTCGCCTCCGGATGCTGCGGCAACGTCACCAGCACGCCATTGCGTCGCAGAATTCCCGCCTTCTCGCGCGTGATCAGCGGAATCGTCTCACCGAGCCACTCCGTATGATCGAGCGAAATATCAGTGATCACCGAAACCAGCGGCTCCACGACATTCGTCGCGTCCAGCCGCCCGCCCATCCCGACTTCCAGCACCGCCAGATCCACCTGCGCATCGGCGAACGCTTCAAATGCCACCGCTGTCAGCGTCTCAAAAAAACTCGGATGCCCGGGCAGCTTTCCGTCGGTCACCAGCTTCCGCGCGCAGTCGTCTACCCGAAAATAAAGTCTCGCAAAATCCTCATCGCCGATCGGCTCCCCATCGATGCGGATCCGCTCGTTCACCCGCTCCAGGTGCGGCGACGTGTACAGCCCGCAGCGATAACCGGCGCTCTGCACAATCGACGCCAGCGTCGCCGCCGTCGATCCCTTGCCGTTTGTCCCCGCAATCAAAACCGACCTGAATCGCTGCTCCGGATGCCCCAGCGCCTCCACCAGCGCCCGCATCTCTTCGAGCCGAAATTTCCGCCTCGGCTGCCCCGGCGCCACATACAACTCACCCGCACGCGCATGAAGACCGTCGAGCGCCGACGCGTAGGACATTCCTCGATTCTAGGCCAATTCCGATGGTGACAATCGTCACCTTCCCCGCGCACTCACGCTGTTTCCACGACTGCTAAACTAAGCACAGCATGATCCTCCCCTTTGTCCGCGAGCTGCTGGCGGACCTGGAGCATTCATCCTCCTTCGAACAGGCAAGGAGGCACCTGGCGCTTGCCCGTGGGCGGCGTCGTGTCTCTGGACTCACCTCCACCGCCCGCGCCCTCTACATTCCTCTCTTCGCCCGCGCCGCGCAGGTCCCCACGGTCGTCATCGTCGCCGACAACAAAGCTGCCGACGCCATGCACCTCGCCCTCCGCGCCGGCTGCGACCTCACGGGAGCCATCCCCGCCGATCGCGTCCTCCGCCTTCCCGCGCACGACGTTCTGCCCTTTGAAAATCTTTCGCCCCACCCCGACATCCAGGAGCAGCGCGCCAAGACCCTCTGGAAAATCGCCACCGGAGAAGCGTCCGTCGTCGTCGCACCCGTCGAAGCCGCCGCGATGAAGCTCTTCCCCGCTCCCTTCTACGCAGGCCTTGCGCAAATCCTCCGCCGCGGCGAAGAAGTTGACGTCGATACTCTGCTCACGCACCTCACCAGCATCGGCTACACGCGCAACGACATTGTCGAAATGCCCGGCCAGTTCACGCGCCGCGGCGGCATCCTCGACGTCTACTCGCCCGAGGCCGACCGCCCTGTGCGCTTCGAGTTCTTCGGCGACGAGATCGAGTCCATCCGCAAATTCGATCCCGAAACCCAGCGCTCCGCCGCGCCGCTGGACGAAGCCCGCCTCCTGCCCCTCACCGAAACTCCCGTCACCGAGCGCCTCCTCGCCGCCGTCCACACCCGCCTCAGCGGCGAGCGTGTCGAATCCTCCGACGATCCCGACCTCATCGAAGAAGCCATCGCTGCCGGCGGCGTCTCCGTCTTTCCTGGATGGGAATTCTTCGCCGGCGTCAGCGGCGCCACCAGCACCTTCCTCGACCTCTTCCCGCGCTCGGCACTCCTCGTCGAAGAGCCCGCGATGATCCGCAACCAGATCGACCGCTGGTGGAACAAAGTCGAGCAGCGCCATGATCGCTCCAGCATCGGCTCGCTCATCACTCCCGAAGACATCTATCTCCGCCCCGAAATTCTCCAGGCCCAACTCGCCTCGCACCCGGGCCTCGACATCGATCAGCTCGGCGTCGTCGATGTCCTCGATGAAGACAACACCCTCGGCGAAATCGAATTCACCTCGCGCCCCACGCTGCGCTTCCACGGATCCATCCCGGCGCTGATCGAGCAGATCCGCAACCTGATGAACCAGGACACACGCACCCTGCTGGTCGCGCCCAATCAGGGCGAAGTGGAACGGTTGGCGAATCTGCTGCGCGAATACGAACTCCCCTACCGGCTCGGCTCGCGTATTCAGCATGCGGGCAGCGAAAACATCTACGACGAATCCAGCTACCTCGCCGGCGACATGCGCACGCCCGTCATCCTGCGCACCGCGCTCGCCACCGGCGTCAGCCTTCCCGACGCGCGCCTGGTCCTCTTTGGCGCGCAGGACTTCTTCGACGAAGCCGATGTCACCGCCCGCCCCGCACCAAAAAAATCCAAAACCGCCGCCTTCGTCTCCGACTTCCGCGACCTCACCGTCGGTGACTACGTCGTCCACGTCGAGCATGGCATCGCCCGCTACCAGGGCCTGCGCGAAATCGAGCAGGACGGCGTCTCCATCGAGTTCATGATCCTCGAGTTTGCCGAGGGAGCGCGCCTCTACGTCCCGCTCACGCGCCTCGACCTCATCCAGAAATATCGCTCCACCGAAGCCGGCCCCGCGCCCGTGCTCAACCGCCTCGGCTCACAGCAATGGGCTAAAACAACGGCGCGCGTGCGCAAGGCCATGGAGGACATGGCCGACGAGCTCCTCAAGCTCTACGCTCAGCGCAAAGCCGCGCAGGGCCACGCCTTCCCGCCCGACAACGAATTCCAGCGCGAGTTCGAGGACGCCTTCGACTTCACTGAGACCGACGACCAGATTTCCGCCATCGCCGACATCAAGCGCGACATGGAATCGACCCTCCCCATGGATCGCCTCCTCTGCGGCGACGTTGGCTACGGCAAAACGGAAGTCGCCATGCGCGCCGCTTTCAAAGCCGTGCAGGATGGCCGCCAGGTCGCCGTCCTCACCCCCACCACCATTCTCAGCTTTCAGCATTTCGAGACTTTCAAAAGTCGCTTCCGTCAGTTCCCCATCACCGTCGAAATGATCTCCCGCTTCCGCACGCCGAGAGAGCAGAAGCTCATCCTCGAAAGAGTCGAGAACGGCCGCGTCGACATCCTCATCGGCACGCATCGCCTCCTCTCCAAAGACATCAAGTTCCACGACCTCGGCCTCCTCGTCGTTGACGAAGAGCAGCGCTTCGGCGTCCGCCACAAAGAGCGGCTCAAGCAGATGCGCCGCGAAATTGACGTCCTCGCCATGTCCGCCACGCCCATCCCGCGCACCCTGCACATGTCGCTCGTCGGCCTGCGCGACATGAGCGTCATCGAAACGCCGCCCCGCGATCGCATGGCCATCCAAACCGTCGTCGCCAAATTCGACGAGAAGCTCATCCGCTCCGCCATCGAAGTCGAGCTGGAGCGCGGCGGACAGATTTATTTCGTTCACAACCGCGTCGAAACCATCTACGAAATCGCCGCAAAGATCCAGGAACTCGTCCCCGCCGCCCGCGTCATCATCGGCCACGGCCAGATGAACGAGACTGAGCTTGAGAGAGTCATGCTCGCCTTCATGAATCATGAATACGATGTTCTCGTCGCCACCACCATCATCGAGAACGGCCTCGACATCCCGCTCGCCAACACGATGATCGTGAACCGCGCCGACCGCCATGGCCTGTCGGAGCTGTATCAATTGCGCGGCCGCGTCGGACGCTCCAACCGCCGCGCCTACGCCTATCTGCTCATCCCGCCCGAACAGGAACTGACTGACGTCGCCCGCCGCCGTCTCGCCGCGCTCAAGGAATTCTCCGACCTCGGCGCCGGCTTCAAAATCGCCGCGCTCGACCTCGAGCTGCGCGGCGCGGGCAATCTCCTCGGCGGCGAGCAGAGCGGCCACATCGAAGCTGTCGGCTTCGAAATGTACACCTCGATGCTCGAAGAAGCCGTCAGCAAGCTCAAAGGCGAGGAGCGGGTCGAGCGCCCGTCGGTCCAGCTCTCGCTCGGCATCGCATTACGTATCGATGAAAGTTACATATCCGAAGAGAACCAGCGCCTGCGCATGTACAAGCGCATCGCCGGTGTCGACAGCGACCGAACCCTCGACGAAGTCCGCTCCGAGTTAGAAGACCGCTACGGCCCGCTCCCCACCAGCGTCGCCCATCTGCTCCAGGCCGCCCGCCTCCGCATCGAATGCGAAAAAATCGGCGTAGCCCAGGTCGACCGCAAGCGCGACCGGCTCCACATCCGGTTTACGGAAACCGCAGCCGTCGACCCTGGGCGCCTCATGAAGCTCGTAGCAAAGAACGCCAAACGCGGCGCGCAGTTCACGCCACAGGGAGTCTTGCGCTTCCCGTTGACGGCGACCAAACCGGAAGAAATTCTGAACGAAGTCCGGGCGCTGTTGGAAGAACTAGCGTTGCAGACCGCTGCGGTTTGATCAGAAACACTTCAGCAAATCCCCGAAATTCTCCACCTCCAGCAAATGCTGCCCAGGGGGTGCCTCATCGCGCGTCTCATGTTCCAGCACCCAGGTGTGGGGATGGTGGATATACACCGCATGCAGGCCGCAGGCCAGCGCCGGATTGATGTCTGACTTCGGGCTGTTGCCGATCATCCAGGTCGTGTGCGGTGTGAGCTCGTACTTCCCGCAGACTTCGCGGTAGGCGTCCGGATCCTTCTCCTTCGGGACCTCGACCGCCGCGAAATGCTTTGCCAATCCTGACCGCGCCAGCTTGTCGGCCTGCTCTGTCTGGTTGCCCTTCGTCATCAGGATCAGCTTGTGGCGCGACGCCAGCACGGGCAGCGTCTCCGCCACACCTTCCAGCAGCTCCATCTCCTGGTCCGCGATCGACTGCGCGAAGCTCATGATCCGATCATGCTTCTCCGGCGTGATCGGCCCCGTCGTCAGCCCCTCAAAGCACGTCACCAGCGCGCGCCGGAAACTCACCAGCCCGTACCCGTGCAGCCGCACGTTCTCGCGCTCCACCTCGTTCAGCTTCTCGCGCACCTGCTCGCGCGAGTACTCCTGGTGGTTGAGATACGAGATAAACGCCGCGATCGCGTGCTCGAAGTAGATGTTGTTCTCCCACAGCGTGTCGTCGGCGTCGATCAGCAGCGTCTGCCCGGGCGCGAATTTGGCTTCCGCGGTCATCGTTATCCGCAGCCTACCAGCAACTCCCTTCCGCGATCAGTCCCTCGTGCCGCGCGAGCCCTCGCCGGCGGACCTCCCGCGCCCCTGATCCGGCCCGATTCGCGGCCATCCGCCTCATTCATCGCCGCCTGAGCCCGGCTCACCACAAATCGCCCGCCGAACCGCCCACGATGCGAACCCCCGCCTCGCCACTCGCGTATCATGGTTTGTTTTCCTGGGTTGTTTTCCGGAGGATCCATGCGCATTTCCCTCTTTGCCGCCGCCTGCCTTTTGCTTGCCACCGGTGTCGCCTGCTCGGCGCAAACCCCCGCCCCCGCCGCGGACGCACAGCAGTACAAGCCCATGCCCGGCTACGACACCTCGGTGATGGACACCTCCGCCGACCCGTGCACCGACTTCTATCAATACGCATGCGGCAACTTCGCCAAGGTGCACCCCATTCCCTCCGACATGCCGGAGTTCGATCAGTTCGTGAATCTCTTCGAGTTCAATACCCAGGCCCTCCACGAAATCGTCCAAAAAACCGCCGCCGCCCACGCTGCTCCCGGCACCAATGAGCAAAAGATCGGCGACTACTACTCCAGCTGCATGGACACCGACGCCATCGACAAACAGGGCCTCACTCCCATCCAGGCCGAACTCGACCGCATCGCCGCACTCAAATCCAAACAGGATCTCCCGGCTCTCATCGCTCACCTGGACCGCATGGCCGTGGGTGTCTTCTTCGACTACGGATCCATGCAGGATTACAAAGACGCGACCCGCGAGATCGCCTACATCGACCAGAGCGGCCTGGGCCTGCCTGAAAAGGACTACTACCTTCGCACCGACGACAAGTCCGTCGAGACTCGCAAGCAGTACGTCGCCCACCTCGTCAATGTCCTCAAGCTCCTCGGTGATTCGCCCGACGCCGCCCAGGCCGAAGCGCAGAAGATCCTGGATCTGGAAACCGCGCTGGCCAAAGCCTCCCAGGGCAATGTTGAACGCCGCGATCCCGCGAATATCTACCACCCGATGGCGCTCACCGCCTTCTCCGCCACTGCGCCTGCCATCGACACCGCGAAATTCATCGAACTGATGGGCTCACCCTCCGTCACCGACCTCAACGTCGTCTCGCCCGGCTTCTTCCCCGCGCTCAACAAGGTCATCGCCGATACCGACCTCGCCACCCTCCAGGCCTACATGCGCGCCCACCTCGCGGACTCCTTCGCCATGCGCCTGCCGCACACTTTCGACGACGAAAACTTCGACTTCTATGGCCGCAAGCTCACCGGTACTCCCGAGCAGCAGGCGCGCTGGAAACGCTGCGTTCAGGGCACCGACGGCTCCCTCGGTGAAGCGCTCGGCAAACTCTATGCCGCCCAGTACTTCACTCCCGATATGAAAGCCGCGACGCTGCGCGAGGTTCACGACATCGAGGCCGCCATGGGCAAGGACATCGACGAGATCGACTGGATGAGTCCCGAAACCAAGGTCAAGGCCAAAGAGAAGCTGCACGCGGTCGCCGACAAGATCGGCTACCCGGATAAATGGCGCGATTACTCCAAACTCGACATGAAGCCTGGCGACGCACTCGGCAACTCCATGCGCTCGCGCGAATTTGAGACCGCTTACCAGCTGAACAAAATCGGCAAGCCCGTCAATCGCCAGGAATGGCAGATGACTCCGCCCACCGTCAACGCCTACTATGATCCGTCGATGAACGACATCAACTTCCCGGCCGGTATCCTGCAGCCAGCCTTTTATGACAAGGACGCGACCGACGCCACCAACTACGGACACATCGGCGCGGTCGTCGGCCACGAACTCACCCACGGCTTCGACGACCAGGGCGCGAAGTTCGACGCCGCCGGCAACCTTCACGACTGGTGGACGCCGGAAGACAAGAAGAAATTCGAAGAGAAGACCGGGTGCATCGATGCCGAATACAGCGGATTCACCGCGGTCGACGACGTCAAGGTCAACGGCAAACTCACCCTTGGCGAAAACACCGCCGACAATGGCGGCCTGCGTCTCGCCTACATCGCCCTGATGGCGCGCCTCGCCGCCGGTGCGCCCACCGCATCAGGCGCCGAGCAACAGGCCGAGCAGTCCATCTCCCCGCAGCGCCAGCTCTTCATCGGCTGGGCCCAGAACTGGTGCACCAACGAGCGCCCGGAGCTGCTCCGGATGTTAGCCCAGACCGACCCCCACTCTCCCGATGCGATCCGCGTCCGCGGCGTCATCGTCAACATGCCGGAGTTCTCTCAGGCTTTCGGTTGCAAGCAGGGCCAGCCGATGGCTCCGGTTAAGAGCTGCCGAGTTTGGTGAGTCGCCGGATAAATCGTTTTGATGAGATTTACTGCCCATTAGTAGTACAGATAGGCGACTTAAGTAACATCGAGGTTGAACCTACAAGTAGTTATATCTCGACCGCTGCTTTTCGACTTTCGTACTCATTTTCGGCTTACCAAGTCTGGAAATCTTTGGTGGTATGGCACTCCCACTTCCGGGTTAGGCTCGGGTCTGCGTCGAATGACGCCAAAAGGACCCTTGCCACCCATGACCAAAACGCTTCGTATCGCCGTCCTGTCCGCGGTGTTCGCCCTTTCTGTAGCCCCAGCCTTCGCCGGCCCCGGCGGCGACGATCCGCCACCTCCGCCACCCCCGGCCTCCCTCGGCTTCTAAGCAACCGCATTTTGCCCGTGCGACCCCCTCGAGCTTCGGCAATTGCGCCGAAGCCTGAGGTGTGTCGTATTGTAGAGGCTGGGCGGGCGCATGCATTTCTCTGTAGTCGACAAGATTTTTTGGGGAGCGGTCTTCTTCCTGAACCTCGCTCTTCTCTTTGTGCTGCTCTTCCGTCGCCGCTGGCGCACCTTCCCCATCCTCACAGCATGGATGGCTTTCCTGCTGCTCCGCTCCGTCCTGCTCTTTCTCATCTACCAGAGCAGCCCTATGCACCTCTCTTCGTACCTTACGTGGCTCTGGTATACCCGCGTCTACGTTGTGGGAGGGTGGATCGACTTTATCCTGCAACTCGGCCTCGTCTTCGAGATAGCCCGCATCGTTCTCCGTCCCACCGGTACCTGGGCACGCGACGCCCGAGCGCAATTTGCGGCTGCGGGATTCGGAGGTATCGCCCTTGCCGCTCTTGTTGCCTGGCTGGTCTCTCCCCCCGCCTGGAGTGCTCGCTATGCCTGGCAGATTCGCGGGGACCTCTTCACCAGCCTCGTCATCTGCGAGCTGTTCGTGGCTATGGCTTTAACCGCCAATCGCCTCGGCCTCGGCTGGCGCAATCATGTTATCGCCGTCGGTCAGGGACTAACTGCCTGGACCAGCCTCATGGTGGTTACCACAGCGCTCCAGAGCTTCCTGGGAACCAAGCGCTACTACCTAGGCCTCGACCACGCACGCGGATTGGCCTATATCGCTGCAGTTACCTGGATGACTTTGCAACTTTGGAGGGACGAACCCGAGCGGAAGCCAATTTCTGCCGATTTACAGGAATATATCCTTGCGCTCCACAGGCGCGTCGAGTACGATCTTCGCAGACTTGACGCACGACATTAATTGTCCCGTCGTTCCGGATTCGGGGAGCCAGGTGGCTCCTTCATAAGAAAGGCCGTCGCGGTGCTGGCTTACCTCCTCCTGGGTGCAATTGTAGGTGGTCTCCTCGCAGCCGCCCTCAAGTCTCAGTTATCCGCCATTCGTGTCGAGCGCCGCAGCTGGCAGGACTTAGTCTCCCAGTTAAAGCGCATCGAATTTGAGCGCGTAACCTCCGTCGCCCGCGACTATCTTGAACCAAAAGAAGGGCAAATTTCCCTCGAGCCCACCGACATGTGGCTCATGCTCGGCGGCCGCGAAGGCCTGCGCCGCATGAGCGAGAATGCGAAGCTCATGCTCGTCCTCGCCGCCCACGCCCAGCGCTGGAATTTCGACGAGGGCGTCATCGTTACCGAGCGCATGCGCCGCGATGCCGTCCGTCTCCGCAGCTCCATCCGTCGCATCGAGCTGGCCCTCACCTTCCATATCGTCGCGCGCCGCTCCGCCACTCTTATTCCCTTCCATCTGCACGAGGCCGCCTCCTCCTACTACCTCATGCGCCAGCGCCTCCTCGCCCTCTATCAGACCAGCCACGCCGGTCTCTATCCCCGCCTCGCCGAAGTCCTCTGACTCAGGGGGCTCCTCAGGCCCGCAGCTTTCCCCCCAACGCCTCCAGCGCCGCAACCACCTGCTGCGACCACCCCTGCACTTCCTCTTCCCGCAGTGTCCGCTCGTGCGACTGGAACACTACGCCCAGCAGCAGCGAGTAGTGCGCAGGAGCCGCCATCTTTCCCCGCAGCACTTCCTTTGGCTCAAAAATCCGCAGCTCCGGAATCGCCAGCCCCTCCAGTGCCTCGGCCACCTTCGCGTACGCCACGCTGTCCGGCAACATCAGTGAAAAATCCCGACGCACCGGCTGATATCGCGACAGCTCCTCGACCACCGGTTGCCGCAGCCCCTGCCTGTACAGCCGATCCAGCCACAGCTCCCCGATCCATACTGCCTGCTTGAGCTTCCGTCGCTCGGCCTCCGCCGGATGCAGTTGCCCGAACCACCCGACCGTCGCGCCATCCAGCACCGCACGCGCGCTCCGCCCCGGATGCAGCCACGCCGGCGTCAATCGCAAAGCAGCGGGGCCCGAAGCAGCAGGGAAGTGATCGAAGTAAGCCGACCGCGACGCAAACTTCCCCAACAGCGCCTCCACCGTCCCTTTCAGCTCGTAGAAATCAACATCCTGCTTGCCGAACGCCTGCCCCGTCGCGCCGAATCCCAGTGACGGCCGCTCGTCCACGCGTTCCGGCCCTCCACTGAAGACAGTCCCCATCTCGAAAAGCGCCGTGCCTTCCACATCGCGGCTAATATTCAGCGCCAGCATGTCCAGCATCCCCGGCAGCAGCGACGGCCGCAGCATCCCGGCCTCTTCGCTCAGCGGATTCCCGATCGCCACCGCGGCTCCGGGCTCGCGCACAAACCGCGCCGCGTCCTCCGACGCGCAAAAACTCGACGAGATCGCCTCATTCCAACCCAGCGCGAGCAGCGTCGCGCGAACCGCCGATTCTTTCCCCGCCCACGGCAACTCCACCACTGTTCCGGAAAACGCCGGCACCGTATTCCGGAATCGGTTGTAGCCGTAGACGCGCGCAATCTCCTCCACCAGATCGATCCCGCGCTCCAGATCCAGCCGCCAGCTTGGCAGCGTCACGCTCCAGGATTCCGCGCCGGCATTCGCCATCCCGCATCCGAGCCCAGACAAAATCCCTTCCGCCGTCCCAGCCAAAATTCCCTCCGCATCCTCGGTCGGCCCCAGCATCCGCCGCACTTCACCGAGACTGAAGCTCACGCTGGCGCGTTTCGCCGTCCGCGCGACAGCCTCCTCGACCACCACATCCACCAACTCGCCTTCAGGATGACCGCCAGCCTCGAGAATGATCCGGCTCACCAGCGCTGACGCTACCGGCGGAGCATTGAAATCCGCCCCGCGCTCAAACCGATGCGAAGCATCCGTGTGCAGCAAATGCCGCTTCGACGAACGCCGCACCACGCCCGGATCGAACCACGCCGCCTCCACCAGAACATTCCTGGTCTCAGGCGTAATCATCGTGTCCCAGCCGCCCATCACACCAGCAAGGCCCAGCGCCTTCTTCTCATCGGCGACCACCAGATCATCCGCATCGAGAAGGCGCTCCACGCCATCGAGCGTGCGCAGCTTCTCGCCGTTGCGCGCGCGGCGGACAATGATCCCGCCCTCCAGCTTGTCCAGATCGAACGCGTGCGTCGGCTGCCCCATCGCCAGCACAACATAATTGGTCGCATCGACAGCGTTGAAAATCGGCTTCTGCTCCAGCAGCCGGAACCGCTCCGCCACCACGCCCGACGACGGCGTAAGCCGAATATCGAGCAGCACCCGCGCCGTGAACCGCCCGCACAGCTTCGGCTCTTCGATCGACACAGACACGGGCCGTGCTGCGACCCTCGCTGCCGGCAGACTCGTATCGAGCAGCTTCAACTCGAGCCCGTAGATCGTCGCCGCCTCACGCGCAATGCCGTAGTGATTCATCGCATCGACGCGATTGGTCGTGATGTCCATCTCGAACAGCGACCCGTGCGCCCCTAGATCGAACACACCTTCGACCGCAATCCCGCGCAGCGTCAGATCATCGGCGAGTTCCCGATCGGAAACCGCAATCCCCGGAACATATTCGCGCAACCAACTCGAAAGAATCTTCACGCGAACTGCTCCAAAAATCTCTGATCTCCCGAGTAGAGCAATCCGATATCTCCGATGCCGTACTTCATCATCGCGATCCGATCGATCCCCATGCCGAATGCAAATCCACTAATGCGCGCCGGATCGTATAAGGACTGCTTCTGAGAGACGAACCCAAACACCGCAGGGTCCACCATGCCGCAGCCCAGCAGTTCAATCCATCCGGACTGCTTGCACTTCCGGCATCCCGACCCGCCGCAGAAGGGACAGCTGATCTGCACATCCGCGCTCGGCTCCGTGAACGGAAAGAAGGATGGAAAGAAGCGCGTCTTCACGCTCGACCCAAAGAACGCCTTCATCGCCGCATCGAGCGTCCCCTTCAGATCGCCGAACGTGATGTTCGTGTCGACGCACAGTCCCTCCACCTGGTGAAAGATCGGGTAGTGCGTCGCATCGGCCGCGTCGTTGCGGTGTACCTTGCCCGGAATAATGATCCGCACCGGCGGCGGTTGCTGCTCCATCGTGCGAATCTGCACGGGCGACGTGTGCGTGCGCATCAGCAGCCGGTCGCGCAGCGGCTTCCGTTCCTGTCCCACGATCACCAGTGTGTCCTGCGTATCGCGCGCCGGATGCCCTGGAGGAAAATTCAGCGACTCGAAGTTGTAGTAGTCGGTCTCGACCTCCGGCCCCACGCCGACCGAGTACCCCATGCGCTGAAAGACCGCGACAATCTCATTCCACGTCTTGATCAGCGGATGCTCCGCGCCCAGCTTGCGGCGCGTCCCGGGGAGCGTAATGTCGATCGCCTCGGCATTGAGCGCACTGTCCGACGACCCTGCGCCGGCCTGCTCCAGCCGCTGCTCAATCTCGGCCTTCAGCGTGTTGAACCGCTGCCCGATCTGCTTCTTCGCCTCAGCCGGCGCAGACTTTAGCCATGCGTCGCTGATCGCCTTCAGACGACCCTGCTTCCGCCCCAGCCACGCCAGTCGAAACTGCTCCTTGTCGTCGGGCGACCGGATCGATGCAGCCGACTTCTCGACTTCAGCGGCGACAGCGGCAAACGCCCGGTCCAGCTCCGCCTCGCTCCAGCCACTGAGCGGGGGAATTTCGTCATTCTGCATGATTCTTTTGAGGATAAATCACAAAACAGGGCACAGGGTGCAGGGCACAGACCACAGAAGTGCCCGAAACTCGACTGGTCTCGCAGAATTCAGGCTGAAACCGCAATCTCCCCGACGCGCGTCGTCGGCTCTGGAACCAGTTCGCCATCCGCCCGCAGGCCCTCGATATGGAATTCAATCCCTTCGCGCATGAGGTGCTCGGTTTCCTCAAAGGTCTCCCCAGCCACACCTAAGCCGGGCAGATCCGGAGCCCACCCGCTCCACCCGGTTTCCGTATGCTCGAAAACCGCAGCAAATTTCATTGTTTTCCGCTCAACAGAAAGAGCCATAATGCTGCAGACTAGACTAATTTCATGATCCGCACCTACCAGGGTCACACGCCGACCATCCCCGCCACCTGCTACGTCGATCCCTCGGCCCAGGTCATCGGCGATGTCGTCCTCGGCCCGCACGCCAGCGTCTGGATGAACGCCGTTGTCCGCGGCGACGTGCACTCCATCCGTATCGGCGCCCACTCCAACGTGCAGGACTGCGCTGTCCTCCACGGCATGCGCTACAAATATCCCGTCATCGTCGGCGACTGGGTCACCATCGGCCACAACGCCACCGTTCACGGCTGCGTGGTCGAAGACGTCTGCCTTATCGGCATCGGCTCGACCATCCTCAACGGCGCCGTCATCGGCGAAGGCTCCATCATCGCGGCCGGCGCGGTGATCCCTGAAGGCATGGTCGTCCCGCCCCGCTCGCTCGTCGCCGGTGTCCCGGGCAAAATCCGCCGCGACCTCACCTCCGACGACCGCGAGGACATCCTCCAGTACGCGCGCAACTACCTCGACTACGTCAAGATTTACCTTGGCGAGTCCGAGCCCGCGCACGTCAAGGGGTTTCTCGAGGAAATGAAAATCGCGAAGTAATCCGTCTCAGGAAATCGAATCAGCCGCGCTCAATCTGCGAAACGTGATGCCGCAGATGCGCCACATAATCCGTCGCCACAAATTCCAGATCGTAGCGCGCGTCGCCCTGCTCCCCGCTCTTGTCCCACACATGCCCCAGCGTCTCTGGCGCAATACGCTCGATCACCTCAGCGAGATGCCGATTGTAAGCAGCCCAAAGAATCACCAGCTCCTTCCACGGTCGCTTCGCGTAGTGATTTAGCCGCACCCACTCGTTCTGCTCGTATCCAGGAAACTTCAGCTCCGGCGTCAGCTGCATCCTGATGAACCGCTGATGATTGTTCGCCGCTGAATCGATCAGGTGCCCCAGAATCTGCTTCCGCGACCACTTCTCCAGCCCGGCCGCGCGGCCGGCCTCTGCATCCTTAATCGCCAGAAACTTCCGCTCGCACTCCCCGACCACCTCGCGCAAATCCCGCGCCGCATCCAAGTAATTCATGACGGCATCTTCTCACTCCGGGCACTCGCCCCGCACCTCGCACCCCCCCTGCTTTACCGAAATCCCCGGATCGCCGAAAATGGCTGCAGAGGTCAACTGAAGCTTTATGCCCCTTTCCGGCGAAGCTATTCGTGTAATGAATCTCGTGGATGACGTGGCGACCACGATGCGCCGCATGATCGCTCTCATCCCCTCCCTCCCGCCCGACGAAAAGAAGCGCGTCAGCGAGTACCTGAAACAGTCCGAGCCGGGCGCCGAGCAGGTGCAGGCCGCACTTTCCAGCACGAAGTAGCGCACTCGTCCCGGCTACGCTGCGGTTCACGCTACGCCACCGGATCGGGCCCATTGCACTCGGCCTGCCGCCCGCCGCGTTTCCGGGTCCATTCATCACAAACTCCCCTGCCCAACCCTTATTTCGATCCCCATCCGCAGCCAGCATCGTCTATCCGATAGCCCCCGGCCCGGGAACCCAGCACCCTCGATCCGCGTATCTGAGTACAGACCATGCAGAGTCTCGGCGACACCTTCGGGCAGGTCTTTCTGGCCATCCGCGCCAACAAGCTCCGCTCGTTCCTCACCATGTTCGGCATCGCCTGGGGTGTCGGCTCCATGCTGTTGCTCATCTCCGTCGGCGAAGGCTTCCGCTCCGGCCAAAAGCGCGAGTTTGCCGAGCTCGGCAACGACGTCATCATGATGTGGAACGGCAACATCCCAGCCGTCCCTGGCCAGCACTCCAACATGCGGCCCTACTACCTCACCCTTGCCGATACCGAGGCTGTCCGCACCCAGGCCCCCGACGTTCGTGACGCCACCGCCATCCTCAACCGCAGCGACATCAAGCAGCAGAGCATCTGGGAAACCGCCGGCGGCCAGGTGCTGGGCGTCGAGCCCCAGTTCCAGACCATTCGCTACCTGCCCATCGGCCAGGGCCGCTTCATCCAGACCAACGACCTCATCGACAAGAACCACGTCATCGTCCTCGGCCAGAAAAGCGCGCGACTCCTCTTTCCCGGTCATCCCGCCCTCGGCGAATGGGTCGCCCTCAACGGCACCCGCTTCACCGTCATCGGCGTCGCCGACCACGTGGGCCACGGCGACAACGACGACCGCAGCCAGCAGGTCTACATCCCGCTCACCGTCATGATGGACATGTTTGCCCTCAACTGGGGCCACAATCCGCAGAACACCGTCAACACCATCCAGTACCAGCCCACCGTTGCCACGCAGCACGCAGCCGCCCTGCACGAAGTCCACGAGATCATCGCCCGCCGCCACGGTTTCAATCCCGACGATGCCGAGGCCTTCAATGAGTGGGACTCCATTCAGTCCCAGCAGATGGTCGGCAAAATCTTCGACGCCATGGACATCTTCCTCGGCGGTGTCGGACTCGTCACCCTCGCCCTCGGCGCGGTCGGCATCGTCAACATCATGCTCGTCTCCGTCACCGAGCGCACCAGCGAGATCGGCCTCCGCAAGGCCCTCGGCGCCACCAAACGCAGCATCCTCGTTCAGTTCTTCCTCGAAGGCCTCACCCTCACCGGCGTCAGCGGCCTCATCGGCATTCTCGGTTCAGCGTTTTTCATGTGGCTCCTGCAGCGTGCCTTAGGCCAAAACGTCGAAGGATTCGATCCACCCCGCCTCCAGCCCTGGTCCGCCGCTCTGGCCATCCTCTCCCTCGCCATCTGCGGCATCGTCTCAGGACTCTACCCCGCCGCTCAGGCCGCCGCCATGGAACCTGTAGAAGCCCTGCGCAAGGAATAGACCATGAATCTCCGCCACATCACTGACCGCTTCTCAGCTGACCGCCTTTTAGCTGCCCACTTTATTGCTGGAATTGCTGGAGGCTCCCAATGATCCGTGACATCTGGGGCCAGGCCTGGGAAGCGATGGTCTACAACCGCCGCCGCACCTTCATCACCGTCATCGGAATGGCCTGGGGCATCGCCACCGTGGTGCTCCTCCTGGCCTACGGCGCCGGCTTCGGCCAGGCCATCCAGGCCATCTTCGCGGAGTGGGGCACCTACCTCATCGGCGTCTTCCCGGGCCGCACCTCCGAGCAGGTCGGCGGCTCCAAAGCCGGCGTGCAGGTTCGCCTCACTCAGGAAGACGTCGACCGCCTTTGGGCCACTGTGCCCGGTGTCACGCACATCTCGCCGGGAATGTTTAAGCAGGTCAACGTCGCCAGCGATGAGCACCTGTACTCGTGGTGGATCAACGGCTATCGCGCCGAAATCTCCAGCGTGCTCAAGCTCGATATCGACCAGGGGCGCTTTTTCTCCGACAAGGACGACGAGGACCGTGCTCACGTTGCCGTGCTCGGCTCCGAAGCCAAGACCAAGCTCTTCGGCGGCCGCTACGCCCTCGGCCAGCGCATCCGCCTCAACGGCATCGGCTTCACCGTCATCGGCGTCCTCGACCCCAAAATGCAGGAGGGCGACGACGACGTCAACCGCCAGGTCTACATCCCCTTCAACACCTTCCAGGACTTCGGCGACCTCAAATACCTCGGCGGCATCTGGCTCACCTACCACGGCGACAATCAGGTCGTCGAGCAGGCCGTCCGCAACACCCTCGCCGCTATGCACAACTTCCTGCCCTCGGACCGCAACGCCATCTTCGTCGCCAACCTGATGCACCAGATGAAGCAGTTCGAGGTCATCACCATCGCGCTTGAAGCCCTGCTGCTCTTTATCGGCGCACTCACCCTCGGCATCGCAGGCATCGGCCTCATGAACATCATGCTGGTCGCCGTCCAGCAGCGCACCAAAGAGATCGGCATCGAGAAGGCCCTCGGCGCCCGCCGCCGCCACATCCTCTTCCAGTTCCTCTCTGAAGCCCTCGTCATTGCCGCCGCCGGCGGCGTCCTCGGGATACTCCTCGCCTACGTTGTCTCTTTCAGTGTCGGCAGCATCACCTTCTACAGCGCCATGGCCCAGCATGCGGAAAACGCCGACATCCGTCTCCTCATCTCCCCGGGCTCCATCCTCCTCTCCACGATCATCCTCGGCGTCGTCGGCCTCGTCAGCGGCATGATTCCCGCCGTCCGGGCAGCCAACCTCGACCCCATCGAGGCGTTGCGCTATGAGTAAACAATGTGGGAGAAAAAAGGAAAAACCCTCCATTTCGCGTTCGCTGTCCGAAAATGAACATCCACAATCTCCATATAAACAAAAACCTTATCGCTAGTTGATCACTTCTCCCGTCATTCGTGCCAGTACTATGACTTTTGGAAGTGACAAAAGATGGCACGTGCCTACTTTGGTTACCACACCGCCCCTCCAATGACCAGCCGATCAATCAGTTACGTCGACGTTTCTATTTTTGGTAACCGCAGTTACCCCCCTATGAAAAAAATAGTTGACCCAATCCCCCTCCAAGGTTATTTTCAAAGCTGTCGATTTTGACCTTCTGGGCCTCGGCCGTCCTGAATTGCAATCCGATCACGCAGAAGAGAAGTTCACTCCCCAGGAGCGCACCCTCTCTCGTCTGCATCGACCGGTGAGTCTCAGGAGTACGAAAAAGACATCCGCACTGCACAAAACGCTTTTCAGAAAGGGAAAAAGTTGATCGAAATTCCGGGTTGCCGCGTCTAACCAACTGAGCTTTCCCTGGGATCACTTCTTCCAAAAATCTGCTTCGGGCCGGCATTGGTTCAGCAGTTTTTCTGTGATCGAAAGCGGTCGGAACATCTTACTAGTTGAAAGCCAAAAGCAAGGAGACTACTACCATGCGTTCAGAATTGATTTTTGGTGCACTCACTCATATCAGCAATCGTTACCAGCTCTGCCAACTCGCCTCCAAGGCGACTCGCAAGCTGCATAAGCCGAATACTCGGCTCCAGGACACCATGAACGACGTGCTTGTCCGCTTCCGGGAGAACAGCCCGGCGGCGGCAGCACCCGTCCGTCAGGAACCGATTTCGATCCCGCAGCACCCCCAGCGCCGCGCCGCGTAATCCCGGCGCTGCGCTGCCTGGGTGCGGCGTGTTCTCTCCCGCCGCTCCCGTTCTCAGTTAAGATTGTTGCTGACTCCCGCTCCTCGTTCCGCATCCTTCCTGATTCAAATTCCCTCCTCGAAAGCTCACCGCAGGTGATTCATGACCATCGCAGAACTCAAAGAAAAGAACATCACTGAACTCAGCCGCATCGCGCGCACCCTTGAAATCCCCGGTTCCAGCGGCCTCCGCAAGCAGGATCTGATCTTCAAAATTCTCCAGGCGCAAAGCGAAAAAGAAGGCCACATCTTTGCCGAGGGCGTCCTCGAAATTCTTCCCGACGGCTACGGCTTCCTTCGCTCCCCCGATTACAACTACCTCCCTGGTCCCGACGACATCTACGTCTCGCCCTCGCAGATTCGCAAGTTCGATCTCAAGACCGGCGACACCATCAGCGGCAACGTCCGCCCGCCGCATGAAGGCGAAAAATATTTTGCGCTGGTCAAGATCGAAGCCATTAACTTCGAATCCCCCGAAGAAACCCGCAACAAGATTCTCTTCGACAACCTGACGCCCCTCTATCCGCAGGAGCGCGTCAAGATGGAAACCGTCCGCGAGAACATCAGCGGCCGCGTTATGGACATCCTCACCCCCATCGGCAAAGGCCAGCGCGGTCTCATCGTCGCTCCGCCGCGCACCGGCAAAACCATGTTGCTGCAGTCCATCGCCAACTCCGTCACCACCAACCACCCTGAGATCGTCCTCATCGTCCTCCTCATCGACGAGCGCCCGGAAGAAGTCACCGACATGCAGCGCTCGGTCAAAGGCGAAGTCATCAGCTCCACCTTCGATGAACCGGCCGCCCGCCACGTGCAGGTCGCTGAAATGGTGATCGAGAAGGCCAAGCGCCTCGTCGAGCACAAGCGCGACGTCGTGATTCTCCTCGACTCCATCACGCGTTTGGCGCGCGCCTACAACACCATCGTCCCGCCCTCCGGCAAAGTCCTCTCCGGCGGCGTCGACTCCAACGCCCTCCAGCGGCCCAAGCGCTTCTTCGGCGCGGCCCGCAACATTGAAGAAGGCGGCTCGCTCACCATCATCGCCACCGCGCTGGTCGACACCGGCTCCCGCATGGACGAAGTCATCTTCGAAGAGTTCAAGGGCACCGGCAACATGGAAATCATTCTCGACCGTAAGCTCGTCGACAAGCGCGTCTTCCCCGCCATCGACATCCAGCGCTCAGGCACCCGTAAGGAAGAATTGCTCATCCCAAAGGACGAGCTGCAGCGGACGTGGGTGCTGCGCAAGGTGCTCAATCCGCTCTCGCCCGTTGAAGCGATGGAGCTGCTCGTCAGCCGGCTCGAGAAAGTCCGCAACAACGCTGAATTCCTGGTGAATATGAATCAGCTCTAAGATTTCGGGCTGTGCAATTTCCCCGGTTCAGCGTCACCCAGATTGTGGCATGATGGATGAAACTTCCTGCCCGCGACGAACACTATAGGTGGAGATTTCGCGCGGGCCAGACCTCCGCCCCACGGGATCGACTTTGCGCACGATTGACACTGAACCGGAGCCAAACCCCATGGCGCAACAGATTTTTCTGCCCGGGAACGACCTCTTTGCCGCTACCGCTGCTCCTGACGGCCGATACGGAGCATTCTTCGACGACGACGGCGAAGCGGCGTACTTCTACGCCCTCGACCTGGACTCCGACGACCTGATCCTCGACGCTGTCCACGTCTATGACGCTGCGAACCGTCCCCGGCACAGGCGTCACGCCTCGCTGTCCATCGTCTGGTCGCCCGACGGCCACAAGTGCGCCTTGCTCATCGATGGCGCTCCCCAAGCCGCCTTCGACTTCGAAGCCCGGCGCGGCTTCTCCCGCACACGGCTTCAGGCACCGGTCCGGCACAATCGCAGCAGCTGGCCAGCCTCCGACCACTCCTGGTCAGACGCCGCTGTCGACTGGCTCGACCTTCGCAAATCGGCCTGAAATCTAGTACGCCTGCAGCGGCTCGATCGGCAGCCGCACCTGGAAGCAGGTCGCGCCGGGCTTCGACTGCACGTGAATGTACCCGCGATGCCGCCGCACAATCCGCTGCGCCGTGTCCAGCCCCAGTCCCAGCCCGCTTCCTGGCGCCTTCGTCGTGAAGAAGGGCTCGAAGATGCGCGCCTGCAACTCCGCCGGAATCCCTGCCCCATTGTCCCAGATCTCCACCACGACAAACTCCCCGGAAAGCTCCACCTTGAGCGTGATCTTTCCGTCGTCGTTCATCGCATCCAGCGCGTTTTCCAGCAACGCCATCCACACCTGATTCAGTTCGCTCGCGTATGCCGAAATCCGCGGCAGCCCCGGCCCATACTCCCGCTCGATCTTCACGTTCTCCAGCCGCGACTGCAGCATCGTCAGCGTCGTCTCCAGGGACTGCGGCAAATCGACTTCCTGAATCGGCGCCTGATCCATCCACGAATAATCCTTCACCGCGCCAATCAGCTCGAAAATCCGGCTCGTGGAATCCAGCATCGCCTGCGCCATCCGCTCCGTTCGCGCCGACGACGCGAACTGCGACAGCACCACGTCCAGATGCTCGCCGCCCAGCAGGTCCGACAGTTCGTCCAGATTCTCAATCGTGATCCCCAACTCCGCCAGATCCGGCACAATCTGCCAGGTCTTCTCCACCCCGCGCTCGCGCAGCCACCGCTGCAGCAGATCCTCGCGCTGCGCCTGCGTCACCGAATTCGCCGGCCGCTGCTTCGTCTGTTCTTCCATGCGACATCGCCACGCGCGAATCGCTTCCAGATGAGCGCTGTCGAGACACAAACTCCCCAACAAAAACTTCTGATGTCCGTAAGTCTTCAGTTCCTCGATCAGGCCCGACGCCGCCCTCTGCGCGGCCGACGCGGGATTGTTCAGCTCGTGCGCCAGATTCCCAGCCAGCTTGCCCAGCGCGTTCAGCTTCTCCGCCTGTTGTTCCAGGCGTGTCATTTCCCGCACGCGATCCAGCAGTACAGAAACGCACCGCTGTCCCATCGACGGAATCGCATCGAGCATCTCCGGAAAAACGTCGCGATCGATCTGCAGCGCCCACAAATCCGACGCCGCGAACCCCTGGCCGCCATGCGTCTTCATCCGCGAGAAGGGAAGCAGTCCCGTAATCTGCCCCGAGCGCCCCACAAACAGCGCCAGCCCGCCCTGCGAGCGCCTCACGTGCACCTCGCCCTTCAGCAGGATCCACATCTTCGTCGCCGGATCGCCTTCGCGAAACAGCGCCGTGCCCGCCGGAGCCGAAACCTCCTCGCCATGCGTAGCCAGCCACTCCAGTTCGCCGTCCGTCAACCCCTGCAGCGCCTGGACGCGCTTCAGCACTTCCACAATTTCCGGCAGCGGCGTTACGAGCGCCGTGCCTGGAACCGCCATTACGGTCGCCGTCGATGACTCCATATGCCCTCCTGGGGATGCCCGACACGCCCCAAAACCAAGTCGCTGAGGCAGGAAGGGAGGGTAGTCCCGATTCTTCGATGCTAAACGAACCCGTCTGTGCGTGTGTTTCTGTGTGACTAATTGGCGTGCGGCCGCGCCGCCTCTTGCTGTCGTCGCGGTGTTTTGTCGATCAGCGCGTTCAGACGGTCCGCATCCACCGGACCCGTCGCGCGCAACAGCACACTCCCGTCCTCATCCAGCAACAGCACAACAAATTCCCCTGTGGCTATGTGGAACAGACTCCGCATCGCACTCATTTGCTCGCCACTCAGGATCGTGTACGGCGAATCCGCCGGCGTCGAAACCCGCCGCCCGTCCGGCACAACCGGCGTGAACAGCACAAACCTGTCCATCATGTCATCGGCGGCCTTATCTAGGATCTCCACCTGCCGCTTCAGCCGCAAATCGTCGCCGTTCGCGCTGAACACCAGCAGCGGCCGATAACAATCCTTCATCGCCGCCAGCGACTTCGGCACCACCGCGCACGTCGGCTTCGCCTGAGAGTAGCCTCTCGCCCCCACCAGGGCCATAACCACTGCGCCGATCAAAAGCCGTCCACTCATCGATCTCGCTTCACCAACATGCGGACGCCAGTTATGAGCCGGAAGTGAAGGCGCAGGGCCAGTACCGTTCACCCTACCCTGCAACCTGTCACCTGGCCTCAGGCGTTCACCGTCTCCGCGGCGGCCGGCTGCGGCACCCCATCCTTTACCACCACCGGATCAAGAAACGGCATAGCCGCACGCAGCGTCGCCCCGACCTCCTCCACCAGAAGCCCGGCTTCCTTCTTCCGCATCTCCGTGAAATTCTTCCGGCCCGTCTTGTTCTCGTCGATCCACTTCTTCGCGAACGTGCCGTTCTGAATTTCCGTCAGCAGCTTCTTCATCTCGGCGCGCGTCTCATCCGTCACAATCCGCGGACCCGCCGTGTAGTCCCCGTACTCCGCCGTATCCGAAATCGAATACCGCATGTACGCCAGGCCCCCGCGATACATCAGGTCCACGATCAGCTTCAGCTCATGCAGGCATTCGAAATACGCAATCTCCGGCTGATACCCGGCCGCCACCAGCGTGTCGAACCCCGCCTTCACCAGCGCCGACGTCCCACCGCACAACACCGCCTGCTCGCCGAACAGATCCGTCTCCGTCTCCTCGGCAAACGTCGTCTCCAGCACGCCGCCGCGCGTCCCGCCAATGCCCTTCGCGTAAGACAGCGCCAGCTCCTTCGCCTTTCCCGAAGCATTCTGCTCCACCGCAATCAGGCACGGCACACCGCCGCCTTCGATGAATACCTCGCGGACGCGATGCCCCGGCCCCTTCGGCGCCACCATCGACACGTCGACTTCCGCCGGCGGCTTGATCTGCCCAAAGCGAATGTTGAACCCGTGCCCGAACATGATCGTCTTACCCTTCTTCATGTGCTGGGCAATTTCCTGCGCGTAGGTCTCGCCCTGCGAATGATCCGGCGTCAGGATCATGATCACGTCCGCCCAAGCCGCCACGTCGCTGACCGATCCAACCTGCAAGCCCGCCTTCTTCGCCTTCTCCACGGACTTGCTCGTCGCCGGCAGCCCCACACGCACATCCACGCCCGAATCTTTCAGATTCAGCGCATGCGCATGCCCCTGCGACCCGTAGCCAATCACCGCAACCTTCTTCGCCTGGATCAGCGACAAATCCGCGTCCTCATCGTGATACGTCTTCGCCATTCTTTATCCTCTTCTCGATTGCAAAATTGTCGTTATCGGGAGCATTACAAAAATGTTGTCATCCCGACCGGAGGTCGCCGCAGCGACCGAAGCGGAGGGACCTGCTTTTGCTATTGCCTGTTCCCTACTGCCTGCCCTTACAGGCCTGTTTCTTCCGCCATCAGCACATCGCTCGGAGCCGCGCCGTCATCCACAATCTTGTCCTCCGGCAATTCGATCCCCGGAACCCGCATCGCCTCCAGCACCCGGCTCGTATGCTGCCCGCGCCGCATCACCATCCGCCCCGTGCGCGAAATCTCGAGAATTCGATCCCCGTTCTCATTCAGCACCTGGATCAGTCCCTCAATCTTGCTCTCCACGCCCGTGATCTCAATCATCATCGACTCCGGCGCCAAATCCACAATCCGCGCCCGGAAAACCTCCACCAGCTCAAACACCATCGACCGCGTCTTCGGAGTCGCCGCCACTTTAATCAGCGCCAGCTCGCGCGCCACGTGCGACAGCTGCCCGACGTCATCGACCTCGAGCACATTCTCCAGTTTATAGAGACTCGCCGCGATCCGGTGCCCGGCGGTCGGCGACGCGTCGCAGACAATCGTCATCCGCGACACCCCCACCCGCTCCGAATGCCCCACCGTCAGCGAAACAATATTGATATTCAGCCGCCGAAACAGCGACGCCACCCGCGTCAGCACGCCCGGCTTGTCTTCCACCAGTGCAACAAATGTGTGCAGCATAAATCGCCCACTCTTTCTGGCTACCAGCTACCGGCTACCGGCTGCTTTACTTGTCGTGCGCCGTCTCCACCAACGGATTATTCGGCCGGCGAATCATCTCATGCAGCGCCGACCCCGCCGGAATCATCGGATAAACCGAATCTTCCCTCTCCACCAAAAAGTTAATGACGAACGGCCCCTTGTGCTTCTGCGCCTCCGCCACCGCAGGCAGCACCTCCGCCCGCGTCTTCACGGCTTTCCCACGAATCCCATGCGCCTCGGCCAGCTTCACAAAATCCGGGCTCAGCAGCGGCGTCGACTGATAATTCTTCTCGTAGAAGAATTCCTGCCACTGCCGCACCATCCCCAGATACCCGTTGTTCACGATGGCGATATTCAGGTCCAGCTCTTCCTGCGCCGCCGTTGCCAGCTCCGCTGCCGTCATCTGGAACCCGCCATCGCCAGCCACCACCCACACTTCCTTGTCAGGACAAGCGATCTTCGCCCCAATCGCTGCCGGCAGCGCAAACCCCATCGTCCCCAACCCGCCCGACGTGATCAGCGTCCGAGGCTCATCGTGCTTGTAATACTGCGCCTCCCACATCTGGTGCTGCCCCACGTCCGTCACGACAATCGCCTTGCCTTCGGTCGCCTTCCACAAATCGTGCATCACATGCGCCGCATACAAGTGCCCGCTGTCCGGCAAGTTGCGAATATCCCGCACCGCGCACTCGCCCTTGCTCGCCTCAATCTCCTTCACCCACGCGCTCTCGCCCTTCGTATCGCGCGGAGCCAGATGCGGCAGCAGCGCCTCGAGCGCCTCTTTCAAATCGCCGATCAGCGCCACATCCACCTTCACGTTCTTGTTAATCTCCGCCGGATCCACCTCGATGTGAATCTTCTTCGCATCCGGCGCATACGTCGCCAGCGTTCCCGTCACGCGATCGTCGAAGCGCATCCCGCACGCGATCAGCAAATCCGATTGCTGGATCGCATGATTCACCCACGCCTCGCCGTGCATCCCCATCATGCCCAGCGACAGCGGGTGCGAAGCCGGAAATCCACCCAGCCCCAGCAGCGTCGACGCCACCGGAATCCGCATTCTCTCCGCCAGCGTCCGCAGCTCGGCACCCGCCCGCGACTGCAGCACGCCGTGCCCTGCCAGAATCACCGGCTTCTTCGCATTGCGAATCAGCTCCGCCGCCGCAAGTATCGAGGCCGACTCCGTCTTCAGCATCGGGTGCGGACGATGCGGCTTCGGCGCCGCCGCCGCAAAATCAAATTCCGCCGTCGCCTGCTGCGCGTCCTTCGTGATGTCCACCAGCACCGGCCCCGGCCGGCCCGACTTCGCCACCAGAAACGCCTCGCGAATCGTCCGCGCCACATCCTCCGCGCGCGTCACCACATAATTGTGCTTCGTTACTGGCAGCGTGATGCCCGTGATGTCCACTTCCTGGAACGCATCCGTCCCCAGCACCTTGCTCGACACCTGCCCCGTGATGCACACAATCGGCACTGAATCGAGCATCGCCGTCGCGATCCCCGTCACCAGATTCGTCGCGCCCGGCCCCGACGTCGCCACGCACACGCCCACCCGGCCCGACGCGCGCGCATACCCATCGGCCATGTGCGCCGCGCCCTGCTCATGCCGCACCAGCACGTGCCGGATGGGAAACTTCCGCAGTGCATCGTACGCCGGCAAAATCGCCCCGCCCGGATACCCAAACACCACATCGACGCCCTCACCCTCCAGCGTCGCCCAAATCATCTCCGACCCCGTAAGTCGAGTCGCATTCCCCACCCGACCCGAAGCAGTCGTGTTCCCCGCATGACTCGTACTCTGCGATGGATTCTTCTTTGCCGTTCCCATATTTGCTCCCTTTCCTTTGCACGCTCTGGGAAACGCGCTTCTACCTGCTTGTCTACTTCTGACTTCCGACTTCCAGCTAGTTCGTCACCGCACCCTGCGACGCCGAAGAAACCGTATCCACATACTTCTTGAAAACGCCGCGCTTATACTTCGGCTCCGGCTTCTTCCACTGACCCAAACGCGCCTTCAATTCCGCATCAGGAATCTCCACATCCAATTTCCGGTTCGGAATATCGAAATGAATCGTGTCCCCCTCGCGCACCGCCGCAATCGGCCCGCCCACCGCCGCTTCAGGAGCCACGTGTCCCGCCATCAGCCCGCGCGTCGCCCCGGAAAATCTTCCATCCGTCAGCAGCGCCACCGTGTCGCTCAGCTCAGGAATCCCCGCCACCGCGCCCGTCACCGCCAGCATCTCCTGCATACCCGGCCCGCCCACAGGACCCTCATACCGAATCACCATTACATCGCCCGGCTTAATCTTTCCCACCTCCACCGCATGAAACGCCGCGTGCTCGGAATCAAACACCCGCGCTGGCCCGCGATGCTCCAGCCGCTTGTGCCCCGCCACTTTAATCACACATCCATCCGGCGCGAGATTCCCCTTCAGGATCACCAGCCCCCCGGTCGGCTTCAACGGATTCGCGAGCGCATGGATCACATCCTGCCCCGCCTTCTCCTCGGCCGCCGCCGCCTCTTCGGCCAGCGTTTTGCCCGAAACGTTCAGAGACTCACCATGCAGCAGCCCGGCTGAAAGCAGTCGCTTCGCCAGCAACCGGCTCCCGCCCGCCGCCTGATAATCCGCCGCCACATACTTCCCGCCCGGCTTCAGATCGGCCAGCAGCGGCGTCTTCGTGCTGATGCGGTCAAAATCATCCACCGTCAGCGGAATCCCCGCCTCATGCGCAATCGCCAGGAAGTGCAGCACCGCATTCGTCGACCCACCACTCGCCGCCACGCTCGCAATCGCATTCTCGATCGCCTTCGCCGTAATGAACTGCGAAGGCTTCCTGCCCGCTCGCACCAACTCCATCACCAGGCGTCCCGCCTCGCGCGAAGCCGCCAGCTTCTCCTCGAGAAACGCCGGTACGCCCGACAACCCGATGGGCGAAATCCCCAGAAATTCGCACGCCATCGCCATCGTGTTCGCCGTGAACTGCCCGCCGCACGCGCCCGCACCGGGACACGCATTCGCCTCGACAGCCTCGAGCCCCGCATCGTCCAGCTTGCCCGCCGCATGCGCGCCCACGGCCTCAAACACGTCCTGCACCGTCAGATCTTTTCCGTTCAGATGTCCCGGCGCAATCGATCCCCCGTACAGCATGAGGCCAGGAATATCGAGCCGAGCCAGCGCCATCACCGTCCCCGGCATATTTTTGTCGCATCCGGCAATCGCCACGAGCCCGTCAAACTGATTCCCGCGCGTGACGAGTTCGACGGAGTCAGCAATCACCTCGCGGCTGATCAGGGACGCTTTCATCCCCTCGGTGCCCATCGTGATACCGTCCGAAATGGTCACCGTGTTGAACTCCATCGGCGTCCCGCCCGCCTCGCGCACACCTTGTTTAACGGCTTCAGCGATATGACGCAGATGAAAATTGCACGGCCCAATCTCCGTCCACGTATTCGCGATTCCGATAATCGGCTTGCTCAAATCCTCCGGCGTAAATCCCACCGCCCGCAGCATCGCCCGCGCCGGCGCGCGGCTCGGCCCTTCCGTCAGCGCAATCGAATACAGCTTTCCTGAACTCGTTCCCGTTCCGTTCCCGTTCTTCCCGTTCATGCTTGCGCGCCTTCTCCCGCCCGCGGCTTCACCCAGAACGCCGCATCGTGCTGCTTCTCAAATTGATCCAGCTCCGCCGCGTGCCGCAGCGTCAGCCCAATATCGTCCAACCCCTCCAGCAGGCAATCCCGCCGGAAAGGATCAATCGCGAAACTCGTTTTGAACCCTTCAGAGCCGCTGATCGTGTTTTCCTCGAGCGACACCGTTAATTTGTAACCGTCGCGGCTACTTGCACGATCCAGCAGCGTCTGCACCTGCTCCTCCGGCAGCGTGACCAGCAAAATCCCATTTTTCCCTGCGTTCGAATGAAAAATATCCGCGAACGAAGGAGCAATCACGCACCGGAACCCGTAGTCGCTCAGGGCCCACGCCGCATGTTCCCGCGACGACCCGCATCCGAAATTCTTCGCAGCCACCAGAATCTTCGCGCCCTTGTACCGCGGATTGTTCAACTCAAAAGCAGGATCCTTCCGCCAGTCAAAAAACAGAAAATCCTCATACCCCGTGCGCTCAATCCGCTTCAAAAACTGCTTCGGAATAATCTGATCGGTATCCACATTGACCCGATCCAGCGGCATGACGCCTGAAGTGAGAGTCCGGAATTTTTCCATTACGCCAGCACCTCAGCCTTCCTGAACTCCCACGTCCTTACATCGGTGAAGTGCCCCATCACCGCCGCAGCCGCGGCCATCATCGGGCTCACCAGGTGCGTCCGTCCGCCCTGCCCCTGCCGTCCTTCAAAATTCCGATTGCTCGTTGACGCGCACCGCTCGCCCGGCTGCAAAATGTCAGGATTCATCCCCAGGCACATCGAGCATCCCGGCTCCCGCCACTCAAATCCCGCCTCTTTGAATATCGCGTCCAGGCCTTCCTTCTCGGCCTGCGCCTTGACCAGCTGCGATCCCGGCACCACCATCGCCCGCACAGTGCTGTGCACACGATGCCCGGCCACCACCTTGGCCGCAGCCCGCAGATCCTCAATGCGCGAATTCGTGCACGACCCAATGAACACCCGATCGACCGCAATCTCTTCCATCGGGGTCCCCGGCTTCAAATCCATGTACTCCAAAGCCCGCGTATACGCCCGCCGATCCGCATCGTTCCGCGCTCTCGCCGGATCTGGCACCGTGGCTGTTACAGATACCACCATCCCCGGATTCGTCCCCCACGTCACGAACGGCTCAATCTCCACAGCCGGAATCGTCAGCTCGCGATCGAATTTCGCTCCGGGATCGGTCGCCAGCTTCCGCCACTCCCGAACCGCCTCGTCCCACGCCGCGCCTTGCGGCGCATACGGCCGCCCCTTGAGCCACGCAAATGTCGTCTCATCAGGAGCAATCATCCCCGCCCGCGCGCCGGCCTCGATGCTCATGTTGCAAATCGTCATCCGGCCTTCCATGCTCAGCGACCGAATGGCCGACCCGGCGTACTCGATTACGTGGCCCGTTGCGCCGTCGGTCCCGATGCGTCCAATAATCCCGAGCACGATGTCCTTCGCGCCCACTCCCTCCGGCAGCTCGCCCTCAATTGAAATGCGAAACGTCTTCGGCTTCCCCTGCGGCAAACACTGCGTCGCCAGCACGTGCTCCACTTCCGACGTGCCAATCCCAAACGCCAGCGCGCCCAGCGCACCATGCGTCGACGTGTGCGAGTCCCCGCACACAATCGTCATCCCCGGCTTGGTCAGCCCCAGCTCCGGCCCAATCACGTGCACAATGCCTTGCCGCGGCGACTGCACGTCGTACAACTCGATCCCAAACTCCGCGCAGTTCCTGCGCAGCGTCTCAATCTGCTTCGCCGCGATCGGGTCCTCAATCACCAGCCGATTCGCTGTCGTGGGCACATTGTGATCCACCGTCGCCACCGAACGATCCGGCCGCCGCACCTTGCGCCCCGCCAGCCGCAGCCCCTCAAACGCCTGCGGTGAAGTCACCTCATGGATCAAATGCAGATCGATGTAGATCAGCGCCGGCTCATTCGCAGGCTCCGCCACAACATGCGTTTCCCAAACCTTCTCGAATAATGTCTTCGGACTTCCCGCCATCTCTACTCCCACAACTTTTGTCGAAACTTAACGCGCCGCAGCGCTCGCACGAGCACCGACCAAAACTTCGCGAACCTTACTCCCCACTTCTGTCGTCGACGACACCTCCACGCTCTTGTCGGCGCGCGCCAAATCCGCCGTGCGAACCCCATCCGCGACCACCTGCTTCACTGCCGCTTCAATCGCCGCAGCCTCATCCTCGAGACCCGCCGAATACCGTAGCAGCATCGCGGCCGTCAAAATCGCGCCCAGCGGGTTCGCAATTCCTTTTCCCGCAATATCCGGAGCCGACCCGTGCACCGGCTCATACAAATTCACCTTCCCACCGATTGTTGCCGAAGGCAGCATCCCCAACGACCCCGTGATCACACCAGCCTCATCCGACAAGATGTCGCCGAACAAGTTTTCTGTGAGCACCACATCGTAATTCCGCGGCTGATTCATCAGGTGCATCGCCATTGCGTCCACGTACTGATGTTCCAGCGCAACATCGGGATAATCCTTCGCCACCTCGGTCACCGTCGCGCGCCACAGCTGCGAAACTTCCAGCACGTTGGCCTTATCCACCGACGTGACCTTCTTCCGCCGCTTTGCGGCAAGTTCAAACGCCACCTTCGACACGCGAACCACTTCGTCCCGTGTATAGCGCATCGTGTTCCAGGCCGCATTCACGCGCTTGTCCCACTCGCGTGGCGCGCCAAAATACAGCCCGCCCAGCAGCTCGCGCACAAACAAAATGTCCGCCCCTTCCACGATCTCCGGCCTGAGCGGCGAATTCTGGCTCAACCCCGGCCACGCAAACGAGGGCCGCAGATTCGCAAACCCACCCAGCTCCGAGCGAATCTTCAGCAGACCCGCTTCCGGCCTCTCGCTCGGCGGCAGCGCATTGAACTCGTTGCTGCCCACCGCGCCCAGCAGCACCGCGTCGCTTTCGAGCGCCGCCTTCAACGTGTCCTCCGGCAGCGGCGACCCTTTCGCCTTGATCGCCACGCCGCCAATCAGCTCTTCGCGAAACTGAAAGTCGTACCCGCCCAGCTCCGCCACGGACTGAAGCACGCGCACCGCTTCGCCCGTCACTTCGGGCCCGATCCCATCGCCGGCCACAACTAGAATCTTTAGCTTTTTCGTCATGAATTTCCCTGCGGCAGTTCCGCTGCGGTCTCCATTCAACTTGCTACCAGCTACCCGCTGCTGGCTACCGGCTGCCGTGGTCAGTTGACCGCCGGCTCCGTCGAGATCAAATCCTCGTGCCGCTGATGATGCGCCACCAGATTGATCAGGTCCTGGTCGTAGATCGCCTTCTTGCGATCCGCCAGCTCCGTGAACGCCCGATACGCGATGTCCAGATCCGCCGCCGACAGCCGATACCCCAGCTCATGCAGCCGCGACCGCAGCGCCGTCCGCCCCGAATGCTTGCCCAGCACCATGCGATTCGCCGGCACGCCCACCGACACCGGGGTCATGATCTCGTACGTCAGCGGATTCGACAGCACCCCGTGCTGATGAATCCCCGCCTCGTGCGCAAATGCATTCGACCCGACAACAGCCTTGTTCGGCGCCGCGCCAAAGCTGATCGTCCCCGCCAGCTGCTGGCTCACCGGATACAGCTTCTCCAGGTTCAAATTGCATTCGTAAGGGAAGACATCCGCCCGCACCCGCATCGCCGCGCCAATTTCTTCGAGCGCCGCATTCCCTGCGCGCTCGCCGATCCCGTTGATTGTGCACTCCACCTGCCGAGCCCCAGCGCGAATCGCCGCCAGCGTATTCGCCACCGCCAACCCAAGGTCATCGTGGCAATGCGTCGACAGGATCACCCGATCTGCGCCCGGCACCTTCGCCAGAATGTTCCGGAACATCCCCGCATAATCCTCCGGGGTCGCGTATCCCACCGTGTCCGGCAGATTAATCGTCGTCGCCCCCGCGCTGATCGCAGCTCCCACAAACTGACACAGAAACTCAGGATCGGTTCGCGTCGAATCCTCCGGCGAAAACTCCACATCGTCGACATACGTTTTCGACAGCGCCACCATCTTCGCCGCCTGCTCCAGCGCCTCGTCCCGCGTGATTTTCAGCTTGTACTCAAGATGAATATCCGAGCTCGCCAGGAACACATGAATCCTCGGCCGCGCCGCCTTCTCCACCGCCTTCGCCGCGCGCTCAATGTCTTCCTGCCGTGCCCGTGCCAGCGAGGCCACCTTCGGCCCGCGCACTTCCTGCGCAATCGCCGAAATGGCCGCGAAATCCCCATCCGACGCAATCGCGAACCCCGCCTCGAGAATGTCCACACCCAGATCGGCCAGCGAATGCGCCAGCGCCAGCTTCTCGTGGTGGGTCATGCTGCAGCCTGGCGACTGTTCGCCATCCCGCAGCGTCGTATCGAAGAAATAGATTCGGTCCTGAGGCATACGAATGTCTTTCTTGAGTCAAGCCTGCGTGTGCGATCCGTCGCACACGTCCTCAACAGCCATCTTGCTTCGTACGTAATTAGTTTGGCAAAGCGCTCTTCATAAAGCAAATTTGTAATTGTTTGCATTTACATAAATTTGATTCATACTGGCTTCCAGCACCCGATTCCGCCTGCTTCTATGGACCTTTACCAACTTGAAACCTTCCTCGCCGTCGTCGAAGAAAAAGGCTTCTCCCGTGGCGCTGCGCGCATGCGCCGCACCCAGCCAGCCATCAGCCATGCCATTCGCAAACTCGAAGAGGAGATTGGCGAGCCTCTTTTCGAACGCTCCTCCCGCGACGGCACCCTCACCGCCTCAGGCAAGCTCCTGCGCGGCTACGCGGAACGGCTGCTGCGTCTCCGCACCGAAACCGTCACCGCCCTCGAAGAGCTCCGCTCCCTTGAGCGCGGCCGCCTCACGCTCGCCGCCAACGAATACACCTGCCTCTGGCTCCTCCCTGTGCTCGACGCCTTCCGTCGCGATTACCCCCACATCGGTGTAACGGTCCAGCGCTCGCTTGCCAGCCAGATTCCCGACCAGCTTCTCGAACGCGCCGTCGAGTTCGGCATCCTCTCCTTCCGTCCCGAGGACGCCCGCCTCCACGCCATCGCCGTCTACACCGACTCTGTCACCTTCGTCGTCGACCCCAAACATCCCCTGGCCAAACAGAAGCAGGTCTCCATCCGCGAACTCGGCGCGCAAACCTTCATCGCCCACACCGTCGCCTCGCCGTTGCGCCAGCGCGTCATCGAAACCTTCGCTCGCCATCAGACCCCCCTCAATATGGCCGTCGAGCTCCCCAGCCTCGAAGCTATCAAGCGCTTCGTCGCCCGCGGCAACGGCGTCGCGCTCGTCCCCGGCCTCACCGTTCAGCCCGAACTCGCCCGCGGCGAACTGGTCCAGGTCGCTGTCCCCGAGCTGAAAATCGCCCGCCGTCTCTGGCTGGTCCATCGCGCCCGCGCCACCTCCTCCCACGCCGGTCTGGCTTTCCTCGCCATTGTCCGCGCTCTGGCCTCCTCTCATGGCCACCCCTTCGCATTTCGCACCGAACAACTTCCCATCCGCCCCTCTCGTTCGTCCAAGCATTAACTCCCGCCGCAAGCTGTCGAAACACCCCGCGGCAGGTACAATGACCAGGTGGACATCCCCCCGATGTTTGCTATTTCAGGGAGCCCGAGCTTCTAAGGCGCCAGTCTGCGGCTGACGCCGGAAAATTCCGAAGGGCGTTGTAAAGAGGTTGACCGAAGAATGAAGAAATCGTTGTTGCTTTTTTTGTTGCCCCTGCTGGCCATTCCCGTCTTCGCCCAGGAAAGCCGCCAGGATGTCAGCGTTAGCGGTACCGCCATCATCCCGCCTTTTGCTTCAGGAAACGCTGTCCAGCTCCACGCTACTGTCGGATACGCGGGCGCGCTCGTCAGCTATCGCTACTTACTCACTCCTCATGGTGGTCTGGAGATCAACTACCAGTACAACCAGAACATCCAGCACTTCTGCTGCTCGTTCGGCTCCTACCGCATCCACGACCGCTTTCAGGAGTTCTCCGGAGCCTACGTTTACAGCTTCAATTTCAAGAACTGGAACCCCTTTATCGAGGCTGGCGCCGCTGGCTTTATCTTTTCGCCCATCGACGACGCAAAGACCGACACCTTCGGCCTCAGCCGCGTCACGAATGTCGGGGCCATGTATGGCGCCGGCTTCGCCTACGAGATCAGTCCCAGCTTCGATATTCGCGCCGAATATCGCGGCCTCCTCATGAAGACCCCCACCTTCAACTACGCCAGCCATGACCTCAACACAAACGTCTACTACAACATCTACGATCCGGTCGTCGGAATCGCGTACCACTTCTGAAACCTGGTGGTCTCCCAAACGCAAAACGGGCTGGGCGCATTGCCCAGCCCGTTCCTCTTTCCCGTTTCCCGGCTAGTATCCGAGGAATCTGTAAGCCACACCGAAGCTCAGTCCGTTCGGTGTCAGTCCGCTGTTGTTCTGTACCACCTTCCCGGTCGTCGAATTATAAGCGGGTGGTCCGGCAAACGACGGCCAGATCTGGTACTCATAGTCGGCGCGAGCGAAGAGATGCCGCGTCAGCCGATAGTCGAACGCTCCGCCCGGAGCGTAGACAAAGTAGCTTCCCTTCAGGCTGCCCGCAGCCGGGTAATTGGGGGTCGTGATCCATCCCCCGCCCAGAAGCACCTTGAACCAGCCATCGAAACGCTGGATCCGGAACATCCGGTAGCGCGGGCCGGCCAGGTAATTCGATTCGACCTCGCCGCCCTGTCCATGGAAGTGCAAAAAGCGAGCTTCCCCTTCCACGCCAAACCGACTGTGCCAGTCGGCGTCGAACAGTGCTGTAGGACCGTACAGCTGGGCCGTGCAGCCGAATGGGCTAATGTTCGCGCATCCCCAGTCCGGGTTAAACGACGAGAACTCCGCGCCCACCGTCATCGAAGTTTCGCCACCAGTGGCTGACTCCGGGTTTTGCGCGACTAACGCCGCAGGAAGGAATAATAGAGCGATGAATGCGATCTTCTTGACCACGGTCTGTCTCCGAACTTAAAGCTTGCCGGCCCTCCGCAAATTCAAGACCGCAATTATTTAGAACCCTCTTTTAACCTCAGGCGTTGCGCTTCGCGGCTCTTTTTTTTGAGCCGCAAAGCCATCCCCGATCAAAGCCCAGGCCCGATTACTGCGGCCCCGCCTGTGGTTGAGCCTGTGCGCTCGCCGACGGCTGCTGCGCTCCGGCATCCGCCGAAGGTGGCGCGCTTGCTGCGGGCGCCGCGTTCGCCGGTGCCGGCGCCGCAGGCGATGCGTCCGAATAACGCTGCAACCGGTAGTACACCGGCGTCAGCTCCAGCGGCATCTTGTCCCGCGCGTTCAGTAACGGCGCAGGCTTCACATTCAGCGTGAATACCTTGTCGTCCCACGGATCGATCTTCAGCCGGCTGTTCAGCGGCAGCGCCGCAACCTGCGTCAGATTATCCATGTCCAGCTTCGGCGCTCCCTGCGTCAGCCCTGCCAGCCACGGCTGCCCATCGGCCCGCACCAGCGAGTCGCCCAGCCGCGGGGTAAACAGCGAAGGCAGATCCTTCTCCCTCACCTGCAGCTGCTGGAAGAACAACCCCACGCTCGCCGCCTTGTCGTGATAGATCGAGTGGTTATACAGCTCTACTGCCTTCTTCGCCGCCTCTTCGTTATCCGGCGTCGAGTGATTCATCGTGATCCGCCGGAACGTCGCCGTATCCGGGAAGAGCAGCCGGTCGTTGAACGCATATCGCGTGTCGATGTGGTGCCCCGTCACGATGTGCGCCAGCTGGAAGCTGATCACCGCTGCCAGATCCTCTTCGGTCGGCAGAACATCCACCAGGCCCTTGCTCAGCAGGATCGTGTTGCCCACCGCCAATGACTCCAGCGGCGTCGTCAGGATCACCCGGCAATGAATGTCGCTGGGCAGCTGCAGGTTGTTTCCGATGATGATATTGTTCGTCACCTGCTCCAGCTGCTTGTCGAAATCGCTGGGCGGCGCCACCAGTCCGGCCTGCGTCAGCCGGTCCAGAACGTTCTCCTCAGCCTGGGAAATCCACTCCCGCTCGGCCTGCAGCGGGCTCACGTCCGTCGAGTTGTCGCTCTGGTCCTGCGCGTTCTCGATCTCCATCGATTCCGCGTCCGATTCCTTCGTCGGCAGCTTCAGCGAGTAGCCCCAGTACGTCGTTTGTCCCTTGAAGCTCGTCGCGTGCGCGACCTGGTTCTTCAGGGTGTCCTCGATGTAAACCGACGCCGGCGCCCAGACTCCGGGCTGCACATTCATGCGCCAGCTGTCGAAATGGAAATAATGGGAGGCTTCGTCGTTCGCGTTCGAGATGTATGTGCCATTGAAGCGCACCACGTTGCCGTCTTCGTCCTCAACCCAGATGCGCCCGAAGAACCGCCCCGAGCCCTTTTCCTTCGGCTGGACGTCGAAGACCCAGGTCCGCACTGTACCCAGAAATTCACGCCGCACAAACGCAAACTGATAGTGCTGCAGGTCGAACCCGGTCGGGTCGATGAACATCATCGCCATGAAGCCCGTCGGCGAGTTCTCCAGATGAAACGCCTTCGTCAGGTCCTGCATGAAGCTGAACGATCCCGCGAACCAGCCGTGCTTTTTCCCACCGCGCTCCACCTGGGCGTACTCATCGGCCGAAAACGCCTTGCCGAAATCCACGCGCCCGAGCATGTACTGGTCCGACACCGGAACCTGGTACAGCTTCACGTCCGGACGCAGGTCCTGGATGTACGACTGCACCACCGGCGTGCTCTTCTGGATCTGCTTGATGATCACCTTCTCCCGCGCGATCGCCTGTTGCACCAGGCGCTGCTGCTGCGGTGAGAGCGGGATTGGCGCCGCTCCACGAGGTTCCTTCGCCTGGGACGCCGGAACGCCCAGCAACAATGTAATGCCCAGCATCAAAATCTTGCGATACATATGACTCCTGACTCCATGCCTGAAAATTTTTTGCCTTGCCAGGCGCAACGTCCCTGCGCCACGTCGCAGCCCCTTGCCTTACGCCATCTGGAACGTCACGTGAATGATGCTCACCTGATCCACCGCGTGGCCGTCCTTTGTTGCCGGCTTGAACTGAATCCTCGCTGCCGCCAGCTTCGCCTGCTCGTCCAGCCCATGCCCTAATCCCGCAATCACTCGCAGCACTTCCACCTGTCCCGTCGCCAGGAAGCGGACCTGCAGCGTCACATCCCCTTCGATCTTCAACTGGCGAGCTTCCGCGGTGTACCCCGGAAGAGGTTTCGCCAATACGACGATAGGCGTTTCCGTCGGCGCCTGCTGACGCGCCGGCGGTGCCGATGCCGGCCCGTACAGGTTGTCGCCAAAACTCCCCTTCGCGACTGTTCCTTTGCTCCCTGGCTGCCCCGTTCCGCCCAGCACTCCGTTGGCGAATCCCGCCGAGGCCACCGTAGCGTTGCGGTCTTTCCCGCCCGGCACGCCGTTCGCTACGCCAGACCCAAAGTCCACGCCCTTCACTGATCCCTGCCGAGCGGCCCCTGCGCCTGCGCCCACGCCCGGCGCTGCGTTGAACGCGCCCACCGCGGGTACCGTCGCCGTCCGCGTCGCATTCGGATTCGGCTTCACGCCCAGAGGATCTCCAAACCCACCAGTCCTGGGCGTCGGCGCGGACATATTGTTCGCCACATTCGTCGGCGACTCCGTCTTGAACAGCCCCAGCTTCGGCTGCGGCGGAGGCGTGAACTTCTTCGGCGGCGCCGCTTCCATCTTCGGCATCACCGGCGTCGGCAGCTTAATCTCCGCGATCTTCGGCGGCGGAGGCAGCGGCTTCGGCATCTCGATCTTCGGCTGATCCAGCTTCACCATGGGCGGCGGCGGAATGATCTTGATCTTCGGCACCGGCGGCTCGTACGGCTTTGGCTGCTCCACCGGGAAGATCAGTTGCGTCGTCTGGTATCTGTGTTCCGCTACCTGATGCACCTGCGCGATCGTCAGCAGCAGCATCAAAGCTGCTATGGTCACGTTGATGACCATGCTCATGCCGAATGAGCCCATCCGGCCCTCAGGCTCGGGGAGCAGTCCAAACGTTCCGCGCTTCAATGAATTATCTGTCGCCATTGCCCTGTATCTCCAACATCACCCGCGAAAAGAAGTTGCGACTCTTTGTTCTTGTTTGAGTGCATCCCTGGTGCTATGCACTTTGATGACCAGCGATTTTCCGAGGTGGCCCGATTCCAGACATCTTTTCCTCAAAGCGGCGGGACCCCTTTCCCAAATGATCTCTCCTGCAAAGTGGGGTTACCATTTTGATCTTCCTATAGGTACTTCTACTCGCACAAGTGGTGACTTGAAGGTACTCCTGTGGATTACCTCCAACAGTCACACGAACGAGGCAGAAGCGTGCCCATTTTGGGTCTTGCCATGGTGTGAACGACGCGTCCCAGCCCTTCTTCGTTCACTTTCTCTACCCTCTCGCGGTGTGCATTCGCAAGTCCTTACCGATAGCCGATCAGCCTTTCCTCGGATGGACCCGGGAGTCATTTGCCACCGCCGACGATTACCGCTGTCGAGGGACTTTTCCCGATGGACTATAAAAAGTCAGACGCAGCAGAGACTCAAATAGCATAGAGGATTGGAGGAAGAGAAGCTTGCGAATTCTGGTCACTGGCGGCGCTGGGTACATTGGGGGGATGGTTGCGCTAACACTGGCACGACAGGGCCATGCCGTCGTCGTCTACGACAACCTCTGCCACGCCACCCGCGCACTGCTTCCCGCTGGCGTCGACTTCGTCCACGGCGAGCTCGCCGATCGCTCCGCCCTCGAAAAACTCCTCGCCTCCGGCTTTGACGGGGTCATGCATTTCGCCGCGCTCATCGAAGCCGGCGACAGCATGCAGAAACCCGAGCTCTACTTCCGCAACAACAGCGCCTCCACGCTCACCCTTCTCGAGGCCATGCTCACCGCCCGCGTCCTTCGCCTTGTCTTCTCTTCCACCGCCGCCGTCTATGGCGAACCGGACGTAACTCCCATCCCCGAAGACGCGCCTCTCCGCCCCACCAACCCCTACGGCGAGTCCAAGCTTCTGGTGGAAAAAATGCTCAGCTGGATGTACCGAGTACACGGTCTGCGTTACGCCAGTCTGCGTTACTTCAATGTGGCCGGTGCCATGGGCGGCCGCGGCGAAGCACACGAACCCGAATCACACCTTATCCCTCTTGTGTTGGAGGTCGCTTTAGGCCGTCGCGGCCATATCAGGATCTACGGTGACGATTACCCCACCCCAGACGGTACCTGCGTCCGCGACTACATCCACGTCGAGGACCTCGCTCACGCCCATCTCCTCGCCTTTGAGGCACTTGCCAACCACGAGCAGCTCATCTACAACCTCGGCAACGGTGCCGGATTCTCCGTCCTCGAGGTTATCGAATCAGCCCGCCGCGTCACCGGCCACCCCATCCCCATCGAAATCCAGCCCCGCCGCCCCGGAGACCCCGCCGTCCTCATCGCCAGTTCTGAAAAGATCGCCCGCGAACTAGGCTGGAAACCCCGCCACACTACCCTCGACATGATCATCGAAAGCGCCTGGGAATGGCACCAAATCCGCTATCGTTAAGCCATTAGCTGGAGAAGCGGCAAGCTAAAGAGCGGTCAGCTAAGAACCGGTCAGCTAAATAACCTGCCAGCTAGAACCGGCCAGCAGAAAGCTCTGTCAGCGGAAAGCGTGCCAGCCGGTTTTCCGTGGCCAGGGCTATTCGCTAAACGCTACCCTGCCCGCATCTCAGCTGACCCGTTTCCGCTGACGGTTTTATCGCTGACCGGTTCTTAACTGCCCGCTTCTCAGCTACCGGCTACTTCTCCACCTCAACACCACGCCAGAACGCTATATGATTCTTGATGTTCCGCGCCGCAGGATTTGGATTCGGATAGTACCAGGCAGCGTCCTGATTCTCCTGTCCATCCACCAAAAGACTGTAATATCGCGCCTGTCCCTTCCACGGGCAGGTCGACGTCGTCGAGCTCGGTCGCAGAAACTCCCGCTTCACCGCGCCATCCGGAAAGTACACGTTCCCCTCAACCGTCTCGTAAGTCTCACTTTCTGCAAGCACTTTCCCGTTCCACACCGCCTTCGCCATCGTTCTCTCTTCCTTCGCCTCTTTCGCGCCCGACCTACCACATTACCAGATGCGCGACCCCCCGCCAACGACGCGTCCATCGCAAACGTGAGCGCCGAACCAAACCAGGCTCGGGCCTCCTATCCGCTGTCGGCTCTTCGGAACGCCGAGCGCCGTGCGCCGAACGCCAGGCTTGCGCTACCCTTCAGTGAATCGGAGGTCCAGCCCATGCCCACCCGCGTCAACCGCCGCACCGTCAACCTCTCCTCCTACCCCGACCTCGTCGTGATCTACCTCGGCATGCGCGTCAACCGCATCGCGGGCCTCAAAACCCTCATCGGGTTTGGTCCGAAGATTTCCAAATCCGTCGAAGCCCAGCCCGACGGGCTTCTCCGCCATGAGAACTTCCTCTTCTCGCTTTTCCCCATGCACGCCGGCATGCGCCAGTATTGGCGCGACATGGACTCGCTGCTCGCCTGGACCCGTTCCGAACCGCATCGCCTCTGGTGGAAGAACTTCCTCCGCGACTCCGGGGGGACCGGCTTCTGGCACGAAACCTACACCCTCCGCGGAGGCATGGAAGCCATCTACGACGACATCGCCCCAAAGATCGGCTTCATGAGCTTTGCGCCCATCATCCCCGCCCGCGGCAGCATGTTCACCGCCGCCCACCGAGCCGCCGGCGCCAACACAAGCTCCCCAGTCGTCTCCGAAGAAGACCTCTACGGCAAATAACGCAGTGTGGCGCGGAAAAGAACTGTCATCCTAACGGGAGCGCGGCCAAAAATCTTTCCAGCGGTGCATGAAACTCAATCCGCGCGGAGTGGAAGGACCCCACGTAGCAGCGAGCAGTGTGTCAGCCTGGGTCTTGACGCGGAGGGGAATCGGTCGCGCAGCGGCCGAAAAAATCTAAAGCGGTGTGACCGCCTTTTCGCTTCCAGCTCGCCTCCCGCTACTCCTCCACAACCTCAATCCCCGTCACCGACGCATACCCCTTCACCGGAACAAAACTCAGCATCAACTTCCCCTGAGCGTTCGGCTCCAAACCGGTAGCCCGCTTCACCACCACATCGGTCCCGCGCGCTTCCTTCGCCAGATCGAAATTCTCCAAAACCGCCTTCCCATTCGCGAACACATTAAAGATGTGCTCCACCCGCGTCGTCTCGCCCTCTTCCGCCGCCAGCGGCTGATCCCAACCCCGGTGCCGCGCCGCAAAATGCAGCACCACCGTGTACCGCCCCGGCGCCGCGGGAATGGCATACGAGAAATTTCCCCACCGCTCCGTCTCATACAACTCGGGATCGTCGTCCCGCTGACCGGCTCCGAATACGTCGCCAGCTGTCCGCCATCGAAATAATCGTCTGGGCCCCACCAGTGGCTGTCATTGGAGTAGTACGGAGTCTGCCGCGCCAGCAGCCGCACCGGCCGCATCCGCACATCCGGCCCAACTCCCAACCCAGGCAAAATCTCAATCGCCGACAAGGTCGCGTTCGCCCCGTTCTCGCCCGCGAACTCCAGATGCAGCCGCCCATCCTTCGCCGGCCGCAGCCCAGGAAACACGCGGTCATCCGCCATCCGCTCTCCGCCCGCATCCGCCGTCACGTCGAAATGGCTCAGCAGCGGCACGCCATTCGCGCGCACCGTCATCAGCCGGCTTCCCTCGCCGCCCACGCCTGTGTTCTCCGGCCCGTACTCCGTCTCGGCAAAATGCAAATGCAGTTCGTACCCGCCCGCCTTCAGCGGAATGTCATACCGAAACTGCCCCTCACGGCTGGTCCGATAAAAACTCTCATCCTGCGTCCGCCCAATATGCCGCGCCTCGTTCTTCACCGCTGTCCCGCCCGCAAACCACGCGTCCGCGCTCCACATCTTGTCCGCGTGATCCACATAACTCCGCGTCGATCCCGCCAGGATCCGCACCTCATCGCCCGGCGGCGGCCCCACCAGCGGCTCCGACGCCAGCTGCGCCGGCACACCCGTCATCGCGACCCGCGGCAAGGGCTTCGGCCGCAGCGCGAACCACCACCAACCCACCGCGCCACCAACCAGCACCAGCGCGCCGATCCCAGCAGTCCAAACCCACCGCCGCCGGAACCAGGGCGTCCCCACCTTCGGCGCCAACTCCACCGCCGCTGGAGCAACTGCCTCCGCCACGGCATTCGTAACAAAGCCAGGCACATATTGCCCCACAGGAATCACGATCCGCAGTCTGTGCCCCGAGCCCTCGCCCGCGTAGTAATCCGCCAGCCGCTTCCGCAGCCGGTTTACCTCCACGCGCACAATCGAGTCGGTCTCCTGATCGAACGAATCCCCGCGCCGGAACTGCTCCACCCCAATCGAATATTCCTTGATCTGGCTGCTCTCGCCGGCAAACAGCTTCTCGCACAAATAGCGCAGCAGGTGCGCCAGGGTGGGCGCCTGCCGGAAGCCGCGCGACTCCAGCACCGCCCGCAGCTCCTCGCGCCACGCTTCCCGTTCCACCGGCTCTGGGTGTTCGATCACCGCCATCGCCGTACCGCCCCCCGCGCTTTCCTGTCCGGTCGCTCTCTTCCGCTCTCTTTATACGCTCGCGCCTCGCTGCCAGGGCCGCTTAACCCGTGACATTTCAACCCGCAGCCGCATGTAACGGGATTTAACCCCCACCCGCGCTCTCCCGGCTTGCCCACCCGCCCGTTACAACCCGCCCCGAACTCCAATGATTCCCGTCATCCAGCGCAGCCCCGCCGCCGTAACCCCCGACCAGCCCCGATGTAGCAGGAATAGCGTTGTGCGGCCCTGCCCCCGGTTGTCTACTCAAGCTCGAAAGCGGAAGTGCTCCCCCAACTGCCCACACAGCCTTCCGCAGGAGGTAGTTTATGAAGTCCCTGATCCTCACCCTCGCCACCGCAGCCACCTTGGCGATCCCTATTGCCGCGGCCCGCGCCGAGGTCCCCCCGGCTCTCCCCACTTCGCTCGCCGCCGACACCCGGCAGCAGCTGGCCCGTAACCTCGAACTGAAGGCCGATGTCGCCCGCGCGCGCGAACAGTACTACATCGCAGCCAACTGGTATATCGCCGCGCTTCGCTACGACGCTGCCAACCCCTCCCTCTACATCAAACTTGGTATCACCGAAATGAAAATCGGTGATATGGACACGGCCCGCAAGGACTTCGCCCTGGCCGTCAAACACGACCCCTCCAACGTCGACGCGCTCAACAACCTCGGCGCCGTCTACACGCTGCAGCGCAGATATCGCCCCGCCGTCCGCTATCTGAAAGAGGCGCTGGCCCTCGATGAGTCCAAGGCCGCCACGCACCTCAACCTGGCCGAAGCCTGGGCTGGCCAAAAGCAAATGGATCGCGCCATGACCGAGTATGCCCGAGCGCTCGAGCTGGACGCCGACATCCTCAACAGCACCGACAAGGAAGGTGTTTTCGCCCAGGTCTCCACGCCCGAACAGAAAGCCCTGGTCTCCTTCATGATCGCCAGGGCCTACGTGAAGCGCGGCAACATCGAAGGAGCCCTCGACTACCTGCGCCAGGCCAAAGAGCAGCACTACAAAGAACTCGCCAGCGTCTACACCGATCCCGCCTTCACCCCGCTCTGGAAGGATCCACGTCTGGCCGAAATCGTGAAGCCGCAAGGCGAAATCGCGAAGCGGTGAACACAAGCGAGTTTGCCGAACCCAGCCTATGATCCATTGGGAAGCGGTCTCCCCCCAATCCTCCCCATACCGCTTCCCCCTTTTTGCACCGTAACCAGCTACCGGCTACAGGCTACCGGCTTCGTCAAAGAACTCAATTAGACTCTCAATCCCCCGATGAAAATTCGCGATATGAAACTTCTCATTGGGCGCGTGCAGCCCGTCGTCCGGCAATCCAAACCCCATCATCACCGAAGGAATCTTCAGGAACCTCTCGAAATCCCCCACGATCGGAATCGATCCGCCTGAGCGGATGAAGACCGTGTCCTTCCCCCACACTTTTTTCAGCGCCTTCGTCGCCGCCTTCACGTAGGGATTGTCCGTCCCAATCACAATCGCTTCGCCTGAGTGGATCAGCCGCACCTCCACCGTCACGCCCTCCGGCTTGATCTTCTCGACATACTCCTTGTACTGCCGAAAGCTCTTCTCCGGCGTCATGTCAGGCACCAGCCTCATCGAAACCTTCGCCGTAGCTTTGGCCGGAATCACCGTCTTCGCCCCCGCGCCGATAAACCCGCCCACAATCCCATGCACGTCGAGAGTAGGCCGCGCCCACGTCCGCTCAATCGCTGAATACCCCTTCTCGCCGACCAGCTTCGAAGCCCCGACCTCCTTCTCCCGATACTCCTCCTCATCGAACGGAAGTTTCTTCCACGCCGCAAGCTCCTCCGCGCTCGGAGCCTTCACATCGTCATAGAAACCAGGGATCGAAATCTTCCCCTCGCGATCCTTCAGCCCCGCGATAATCTGCGCCAGCGCCACAAACGGATTCGGCGCCGCCCCGCCATACATTCCCGAGTGCAGATCCGTCTTCGCCCCCCGCACCTCCAGTTCCGTGTAGATCATCCCCCGCAGCCCCACGCACAGCGTAGGCAGCTCCGGCGCAAACATCTCCGTATCCGAAATCAGAGCGAAGTCCGCCTTCAGCCGCTCAGGATGATCCCGCACAAACGCAGCAATCCGCTCCCCGCCCACCTCCTCCTCGCCCTCATAAATCACGCGCACATTGATGGGCAGCTTGCCGTCCTTCTTCATCAGCGCCTCAAGCGCCTTCACCTGCGACCACAGCTGCCCCTTGTCATCCACCGCCCCGCGCGCGTACAAGTTCCCATTCCGCTCCGTCGGCTCAAACGGCGGCGACACCCACTCGTCGAGCGGATCCGGCGGTTGCACATCGAAATGCGCATAGCAAAGAACCGTCGGTTTCCCCGCAGCCTTCAGCCAATCCGCATATACAAGCGGGTGCCCTTCAGCCGCCCGGATCACCTCTACATGCTCCATCCCAATCCGCCGCAGCTCCGCCGCCACCCACTCCGCCGCCTTCTCCACATCGCCCTTATGTTCCGGCGTCGTCGACACCGACGGAATCCGCAACAGAGTCTTCAACTCCTCCAGAAACCGCCCCGCATTCTCCTTCGCATACCCAACCGCCCCAGCACTCATCTCTTCACCTCGCAACAAACAGAAAAGTATACGGCGCGCAACTTCCCACGCTTGACGCCGCAGCCTCGCTCCGCCTACTGTGGGGAGCGTTCAGTAAACGTTATCTCAAATCCCGGACCGCCCATGCGCCTCGTCCTTCCCGCCCTCATCCTCCTCGCCTCCACCCTCACCGCCCACGCGCAAACCGCCACCCTCTCCATCGACGCCTCCCACCCCGCCACCCCCGTTAGCCCCACCCTCTACGGCATCATGAGCGAGGAAATTAACCACGCCTGGGACGGCGGCCTCTACGCCGAACTCGTCAACCCCCGCACCTTCCAGCCACCTCGCCGCCCCGGCCGCCCACCCAACAACTGGATCCTCGTTGAACACGGCGCCTCCTCCGCCGCCATCGCCATCGACCCCGCCAGCGGTCCCAGCACCGCACTCCCCGCCAGCCTCAAGCTCGACGTCACCTCTGCCGACCCCCATTCCACCGCCGGATTCTTCAATACCGGCTACTGGGGCATCGCCGTCCGCCCCTCCACCACGTACCGCGGCTCCTTCTACGCCAAATCCGACACGCCCGCCCTCGGAGCCATCACCGTCCGTCTCGTCCAGAACCAAACTGGAGCCGTCGCCACCTCCACCACTGTCCTCGCTCTCGATTCCGCGTGGAAGCAGTACACGTTTACCCTGAAAACCGCCCCTGCCCTCCAACCCTCTGCCAACTACCGTCTTGAATTCCTCGTCGCCCATCCCGGCTCCGCCTGGTTCACGCTCCTCTCTCTCTTCCCGCCTACCTGGCACGATCAGCCCAACGGGTTCCGCCCCGACCTCATGGACAAGCTAGCCGCCCTCCACCCAAAATTTCTGCGCTTCCCCGGCGGCAATTACCTCGAAGGCCAGCACCTCAACGAGCACTTCGACTGGAAGCAGACCATCGGCCCTCTCGTCGACCGCCCCGGCCATCAGGCCCCGTGGATGTATCGCTCCACCGACGGCATGGGCCTGCTTGAAATGCTGACCTGGTGCGAAGACCTCCACATGGAGCCGCTCCTTGCTGTCTTCTCCGGCTACGCCCTCGACCAAACTCACATCAATCCTGGCAAAGACCTCCAACCGTACGTCCAGGATACCCTCGACGAAATCGAGTACGTCACCGGCGACACTTCAACCAAATGGGGAGCCCAGCGCGCCCGCGACGGCCACCCCGCCGCCTTCCACCTCCATTACGTCGAAATCGGCAACGAGGAATACCACGATCCCTCCGGCACTTACGACGCGCGCTTCGCTCAGTTCTACAAAGCCATCAAACAAGATCACCAACAGTTACAAATTATCGCCACTCGCCCCGTCGCCTCCGTCCGACCGGACATGATTGACGACAACGACCACGAAGCCAACCGCCACTTCTATCGCACCGCGACTCAGTTCTTCCACGACGTCCACCGCTACGACACCTACGACCGTACCGGCCCCAAAATTCTCGTCGGCGAGTGGGCCACGCGTGAAGGCACTCCCACCACCAACCTCGGCGCAGCCCTCGGCGATGCGGCCTGGATGACCGGCCTCGAGCGCAACTCCGATATCGTCGTTATGGCTTCCTACGCCCCGCTGTTCGTCAACGTCAACCCCTTCGCTATGCAGTGGGAAGGCGACCTCATCGGCTTCGACGCGCTCTCGAGCTACGGCTCGCCCAGCTATTACGCGCAGGTCTTGTTCAGCACCCACCTCGGCGACCAGATCCTGGCCTCAACTCTCACGGCCGGCAACCCGCGCCTCTTCGAATCCGTCACCGCCGACGCAAAAACCGGCCGCCTCTACCTCAAGCTCGTCAACGCGTCATCGGAGCCCCAGCCCATCGACATCAAAATCCAGGGCGCGACTCGCATCCGCCCCGCCATGACCATCACGACCCTCGCCGGCGCCACCACCAAAGACACCAACTCCATCACCAACCCAAAACACATCGTCCCCGTCGTGACGCACGCCACCAACGCAGCACCCACCTTCCGCCACACAGTCCCCAAATACGCCATCCAGGTTTTAGAAATCGACCGCGCCCCTTGATCCTTCCGTACAGTGCGCCGATTCGTCCCTCAAACCTTCCTCTTAATCCGCCCGCAAAACCCCCGCCGAAAACAATCCGCCGCGTGATCGTTCACCACTCCCATCGCCTGCATCCACGCGTACACAATCACCGGCCCCACAAACTTAAACCCCCTCTGCTTCAGCTCCTTCGAAAATTTCTCCGCCAGCGGCGTACTCGCCGGCACCGGCCCCGAATTCTGCAACGGCTGCCCGCCCGCCATCTCCCAAACCCACTTTGAAAAATCCAGCCCCGCATCCTGCATCGCAAGAAACGACCGCGCCCCGCCAATCGTCGCCTCAATCTTCGCCCGCGAACGAATGATCCCAGGATTCTCGAGCATCTTCTCCACATCCTTCGAGCCCAGCCGCGCCACCTTCTGCGGATCGAACCCACAAAACGCCTTCCGAAATGCCTCCCGCTTCCGCAGCACCACAATCCAAGCGAGGCCAGCCTGAAATCCCTCCAGCATCAGCGATTCCCAAAGCGTGCGGCTGTCGAACTCCGGCACTCCCCACTCTTCGTCGTGATACGTCCGCATCACCGGATCGCTCTCCGCCCATCCGCATCGCTGTTTCGATCCGCGTGTCATCGTTTCAGTCTCTCCAATTCCATCCGCAAATACGCCGAGTACTCCATAGCCCGCCATGAGCGAACGCAGAGCGACGCGAGGCGAGTCGAACGGCTCCCTGGTGTTGGGACATGGGATCGCGCATCGATAATAGAGCCATGCCCCCGCTCCAATCCCAAATCGCCCTCGTCACAGGCGCCGCCCGCGGAGTCGGCGCGGCCATCGCCCTCCGCCTCGGCTCCCTCGGCGCCCATGTCCTCCTCACCGCCCGCGACACCGAGCGCCTCAACGATGTCCGCGACCAAATCCAAAACGCCGGAGGCCACGCCACTGTCCTCCCCTGCGACCTCACCGACCCCGCCGCCATCGCGCGCCTCGGCGAGCAGGTCTCCCGCGACTTCCACCGCTGCGACATCCTCGTCAACAACGCAGGCATCGCCCTCCCCAGCGCACCCCTCCACGAAGTCGCCCCCGAAGACTGGGACCGCCTCTTCGCCACCAACCTCCGCGCTCCTTACTTAATGATCCGCGCCCTCGCCCCGCTCATGATCGCCGCCCGCTCCGGCCACATCATCAACATCTCGTCGCTCGCCGGCCGCAATCCGCTCCCCAACAACGCCGCCTACGCTGCCTCCAAGTGGGGACTCAACGGCCTCACCTACTCCGTCGCTGAAGAACTCCGCCAGTACAACATCCGCGTCTGCGCGATCGCCCCCGGCTCCATCAACACCAAATTCGGCGACCCCAGTTCCGGCAAGGACCCCAACAAAAAACTCCAGCCCGAAGACGTAGCCGCAGTCGTGGAATCCATCGTCACCCAGGCCCCGCAATCCTTCATCAGCGAAGTCCTGATGCGCCCAACCCAAAAGCCCTGAGCCCGCGTTCGCGCTCACTTCCGCTTCGCGCCTCCCTCCGCCACCCGAGCCCGTACCAGCTTCTTCACCAGCCCCACCGGCAGCGGCCGGTCCAGCGGAAACTGCACCGTCCCCTTCGACACAACAAAGCCCTTCAGTTCATCCCTGAACGCCGCCAGCACCGACGCCGAGGGAAACAAACTGCAGTGCTTCGCGAACGCGGCATACCAGACCAGCACGCGCTCCGTCTTCAGAGCCAAAATTCCATAGCTGATCACTTCGACGGCGTTCCGAGGCGCAGCCTGCAGCACTGTCGCGCGCAGCGCGTCGAACGTCTTCCGGCTGCTCTCCGGAATTCCCGCGATGTATTCCTCAATCTGTTTTCCTGATTTGTCCAGGCCCGCGCCCAAGCCCGAGCTACGCCCCGCGCCCGCAACCCGCCCAGCCCGCTTCTTCCCCGCGTACTTCCCAGTCCCAGCCCCCTTGCTCTTCATCGCGCCGATGCTACAACACCGCCGCATCAATTCCAAACCCAGCCTCACTCCATCCCGCTCGCCCGCATTACAAACACTTCCCCAACCGTAACCTCCGAGTGCCTGTCGCTGAACATAAACAGATCCGTGTGTGGATGCAGCTCCATCCAGCTCTCCGCCGCCCGCAGCTCCTCATCCTGCTCGGCCGCCGCCAGTGCCGCGCGGCACATCGCCAGGTTCCCGCGCGTGTGCTCTTGCGCCTCTGCCCCGCCCTGCTTCGCCGCAATCGTGAACCACCGGAACGCTTCGCCCATATCCTGCCGCGTTCCTCGTCCATCGCGGGCCATCATCCCCAGCGTCGCCGACGACTGCCACGTCCCTGCCTCCGCCGCGCGCCCCAGCCACCTGATCGCCTCGCCCGATCCCTTCTGCCCTACCTCCGGATGATCCGCCAGCAGAACCCCCAGCGTGTACATCGCCGGCACATACCCCGCGCGCGCCGAATCCCTCAAAAACTTCGCCGCCTTCGCGTAATCGTGCTCGTGATCCTCCCCCACCGAATACAACTGCCCCATCGCAAACTCGCCTTCCGGATTCTTGTCCTTCGCCGACCGGCTGAACCACTCCTCCGCCGCGCGGCTGTCCCGCTCCACGCCGACCCCGTCCAGGTACAGCAAGCCCAGATAATCCTCCGCGCGTGCGCTCCTCTTTTCCGCCAGATCCTCCAGCAGCGTCACCGCGAACTTCGGGTCCCGCGCTACTCCCATCCCCTTCATGTACATCACGGCCATGTTCAGCTTGGCCTGCTGCGAGCCCTCGCCCGACGCGCGCGCGAACCAACGGAACGCCTGCTCCGGGCTCCGCTCCACGCCGATCCCCCACACATACAAATATCCAAGCTCGTTCTGCGCGCCGGGGTCGCCCAGGTCTGCCGCCTTCCGGAACCAGTACGCCGCCTGCACTGCATCCTTCGGCACGCCTTTGCCCGCCAGGTAGTTTCCCGCCATCCGCAGCTCCTGTTGGATCTGCGACGCCACCGGATTCACCACCGGAGCATCCATCGCCGCGGGACTCCCCACCACCGGGTTCATCTGCCCATGCAGCGTTGCCGTCATTGCGGCCGCTACCACTACCGCAACCCACGCTGGAGTCTGCGCAAGGCTCCGGCGCACATCACTCATCTGTACCAGGGAATGCGAGGATCGCACGTTGTCCTCCTTCGGCCGCCGGACGGGGGCGGCCCTTTCCACTGCCTGCGCCCGCATCGCTGCAAAGCGCGCCAGACCAGCAAACTCTGCCGATCCGCATCAGTCTCCACCCGCTCTACGCTGAGCGGGTGTGACATTAATCACAACAAACGGGCCCCAATCAAACCAAAGTGCCGAATCCCTCAACAAGCATCCACCTGCGGAAAACGCACAATCTCTGAGATGACGTCATGCACTCTGAAGGCTGTTCGGCCAACCTCCGCCACGTATCTTGCCTCTCACTGCAACTGCCTTGTCTTTGTGTCCCGCCTCGACTTTCGTAGCGCTGTAAAACCCCACCAAAAAACCGCCGCCTTTACTTCCATTAGAACCGGCTATCCTTCCTCCATGCTCTTCACCCGGCGTCTCCACGATGGCGTCCGCAGCGGCCAGATCACCTGCTCGGTCCGCATCTGGATGCGCCCTCACGTCCGCGTCGGCGCTCGCTACCCCATGGAGGAAGGCGAAATCGAAATCGACTCCATCGATCCCATCGGCCTCCCCGACATCACTCCTCAGCTCGCCCGCGCCTCCGGCTTTCTCGGAGTACTCGATCTCCTCAAAGTCGCAAAGCACGGTCACGGTCAAAACATCTACCTGATCCGCTTCCACTACATAGCGCCGCGCCGATCCAGGCTTCTCCGGCCCTAAACAATCTGCCTTCCATCGAAAAAAAGCAACACCAACCTACGCGCCGCCCGTTACTTTTCGCACTCCCCCAAACGAACCACCCGTCACCCCCCCGAAGTAGCGCCTATAGCCCCTCGCGGTCGACCGTTCCTCGCTCCAGTCTTCTGTCTCCCGATCTCCGACCTCTGTCCACAGTCCTCTGTCTGCTACGGGCTACCGGCTACTCCCTGTCTTTTTCCCCGAACACTTTCCGTGTACCCTTCGTCTACACGGGTAACGCGGCAAAGACCGCGTCATCACAGGCCCTTCACCTTCCCCTGCTAATCTGTTTTTTCAACCAAACAGCGGACCCTGCGTTGTCGAACCTCCGGCTCCGGCCAACAGGAGAAGTGCGCTCCCATGTCGCGTCACCGCGGAACCCGGCGACTCTGCGCGATTCCTGCCATCGCTCTCGCTCTGGTTCTGTCTGTGCCACTGCCGGCCCGCCCACAATCCGCGTCCCCGCGCCCCGCGAGCGCCCCCCGAACCAATCCCCCAACCACCGGCACCCTCTCCGGCACCGTCGTCGACCCCACCGGAGCCGTCATTCCCGGCGCAGCGCTCACCATCACCCGCGCCAACTCAAGCTCCGCCGCCGCTCCCATCACCGCCACATCAGACGCGCAGGGCAATTTCACCGTCCCCAACCTCGCCACCGGCGCCTGGTCCATCGCCGCCACCGCGCCCGGCTTCCGCTCCGTCCGCCTCGATCGCGTCGCCCTCCAGCCCGGCCAAACCCGTCGCCTCACCCTCACCCTCATCATCCAGATCCAGCAGCAGCAGGTCCTCGTCAGCGCGAACACCCTCGACGCCAGCCCTGACAAAAACGGTGACGCCATTATCTTCAAGGGCTCCGACCTCGACGCCCTCCCCGACGATCCCGACGAACTCACCGAGCAGCTCCAGATGATCGCCGGCTCCGACCCCGACATCGGCACGCAGTTCTACATCGACGGATTCTCCGGCGGCCGCCTTCCCCCCAAATCCGCCATCCGCGAAATCCGGATGAACCAAAATCCTTACTCAGCGCAGTACGACCAGGTCGGCTTCGGCCGCGTCGAGATCTTCACCAAGCCCGGCGCCGACACCTGGCACGCCGACTTCTACGCCCAGGCGAACGACTCCGCCTTCAACTCCCGCAATCCCTTCGTCACCACCCAGCCCCCCTACAACTCCATCGAGATCTGGGGCGACCTCAACGGTCCTCTCACCAAGCACTCCTCCGAGTTCACCGAGGTTTGGCACCAGGGCTCCTCCGACGATTCCATCGTCAACGCGTTCATCCTCGACTCCTCCCTCAACCAGACGCCCATCACCCAGGTCTTCCCCAACACCCGCGGCGAAACCGACTTCTCCACCCGCTACGACCTCTCCATCGGAGCCATCCAGACCCTCACCGTCCGCTATCACCTTGATCAGGAAACCCAGACCAATGGCGGCGTCGGCCAGTTCTCGCTCGCCTCCCAGGCCTTCAACAGCAACGACACCGAGCAGTCCCTCCAGCTGAGCGACTCGCAGACCTACGGCCCAAAATTCCTCAACGAAACCCGCTTCCAGTACATCCGCAACCGCAACCGCCAAACCCCGCAAACCTTCGGCCCTACCATCGTCGTCCAGGGCGGATTCACCGGCGGCGGCTCCAACCTCGGCCTCAACAACGACGCCCAGGATCACTACGAGCTGCAGAACTACGCCCAGACCACTCGCGGCCGCCACACCGCCGCCTTCGGCATTCGCCTGCGCGACACGCGCGACTCCAACACCTCAACCGCAAATTTCAACGGCGAGTACATCTTCCCTTCCCTCACCGCCTACCAGATCACCGAGCAGGGCATCGCCAATGGCTGGACCCCCGCGCAGATCGCCGCTGCCGGTGGTGGCCCCAGCCTCTTCACCCAAACCACCGGCCATCCCGCCATCGCCGTCAACGTCTTCGACATGGGCCTCTACG
>PMUI01000052.1 GCA_003166955.1 Acidobacterium sp. | reverse complement strand
ACGCCACCACCCGCAGATTCGCTGCATTCGCCCCCGGCCACAACTTCACCCGAAATGTCTGATCGAAGCTCTTCCCCTTCTCCAGCTTCCCGATCTTCACCAGCTCCTTCACCACCGCCACATTCGTCAGCTTCTTGCCGTTGTTCTCGCCAGCCAGCACATCGGTAAGGGTCTTATCCAGAGCCACCGCGACAAAAACGTCGCCACCATGCTTTGGCGCCGCCCCGTCCACCGCGACCCGCCCCATCAGCGCTCCCTCAGACAGCGCCGCACCGTCGACCCGAACCGCCACCATCGGCGCACCCGCGGCCTTCTCCAGGCTTTGCTTCACCTCATCGGTCTTCCACGGATGAACCTCCACATCGCCATCCACGATCACCTGCGGCGTGTAAACATCGCTCAACCCCAGCAGCCGCGCATAACCCCTCTGCCGATCCGTCAGCAGCCCCGACGAATACGGATCCTTCCAGCCATCATGGTCCCAGTAATCCACGTGCTCGCTCAAAACGATCAGCTCCGCACCGGCAATCGGCTGCACCGCATCCAGTCGCTCCGCCCAGCTATCCACCGGCGGACAACTCGAGCATCCCTCCGACGTAAACAGCTCCAGCAGGATCGGCGTCTTCCCCGCATCCGGAGGGTTCGCCGCATAACCCGCACCACAGCCCAATCCACACGCCGCAGCAAAAAGCGCCTTCAGGCAGAATCGGTTCATGCCTCTTGGATTCCTGTCCCTGAATCTGGTTTCACGCACTGGTTTCACGCAGCCCGGCTCTCACTTCCCGGCCGCGTCCAGGTCCAGGCGTATTCCCGGGCCGTGACACCTTGCCATAGCCACTCGCGACGCTTATTCGCTGACCGGCCTTGCGCTGGCCGCTTCTCAGCTAACCGGACTTTAGCTAACCGCTTTATAGCTGTACTTCAGCCCTTAGGCGCGAAATACCCCTCACGCACCCGCACGGTGTACCGCCGGTCCAGACAATAAAGATAGATCTGCCGAAACGCCCCATTCGCCGCGAAGTCCGCGGGCTTGTACACCAGCGCGTACTGGCTCCGCAGCTCTTCCTGAATCTCCTCAAAGCTGTTCGGCATGTCCTCGATCCGCGTCGGGAAGAACGCCTTCCCGCCCGTCGCAATGGCCATCTTGTCCAGAATGTCATCGCCGCGATCGCGGCTCGGGCTCACGTTCGTGCTGATCGCGTAGATGATCGTCTCCGCCCGCTGGCATTCCTTGATGGCATCTTCCAGATACGCATGGCTCTGGTTGTCGTCGCCGTCGCTCACCAGCACAATCGCCTTCCGCACCGGTTCCGCTCCGCGCGATGTCAGCAGTTTGTCCCGGCACGCGCTGTACACCGCGTCATAGAGCGCCGTGCCGCCCCCAGAACGCAGCCCCTGAATCCCCGCCGACAGCGCATCGATATTGTTCGTCCAGTCCTGCTTGTAATCCGGCGTCACATCGAACCCCTCGATAAACGCCTTATCCGACTGCGGCCGCACAATCTCCAGCAGAAACGCGTTCGCCGCCTGCTGCTCGAACTGGAATCTCTGCCGGATCGACGTGCTCGTATCGATCAGGATTCCCACCCGCAGCGGCAGATTCGTCTGCTGCGTGAAGCTGAACACCTGCGCCGGAGCCTTGTGGTCGTCCAGCAGCGCAAACTGGTTCTGCTGCAGATCGCGGATGAAGTGCCCGTGCTTGTCCGTCACCGCGAACTCGAGGTACACCTCGTTCACGAGCACCGGAATCGTGAACTGGCCCTGATCGCCGCTCTGCTGCGGGCTCTGCGCCCCATCCGGTTGCCGCTGCTGCAACTGCGGAGGTGCCGCCGGAGCCTGCGTTGCATCCGGCTGCGAAGCGGGAGGTGTCTGCGCCGGCAAGCTGGCCGCCGCACACAATCCACATGTCAAAACAAGAAGGGGACGAATCACTGCAATCTTCATCGAATCGTTCTCTGATTTTACCCTGCGCAATTTGGACGCGCACTCACCAAAAGGGGTATCCCCACCCTCCCCGCGATGCCCAACGTACCATCCTTGCCACCTGCCTCTCTGCCCCGGCACAATCGTTCCATGAACGATTCGTTGAAGACCCCTGTCTCCACCCCGCACGCCCCTGCCGCCATCGGCCCCTACTCCCAGGCCGTTCGCCTCGGCAACCTGATTTACACCTCGGGCCAAATCGCCCTCGACCCTGCCTCCGGCCAACTCGTCCCCGGCGCCATCGCCGAGCAAACAACGCGCGTCCTCGAAAACATCAAGGCCATCCTCACCGCCGCCGGCACTGACCTCAGCCGCGTCTTCAAGACCGTCGTCTTCCTGAAGGACATGAACGACTTCGCCGCCATGAATGCCGTCTACGCACAATACCTCGCCCCCGGCGGAGTCACACCCCCGGCCCGTTCCACCGTCGCCGTCGCAGGCCTTCCCAGAAATTCCCTCGTCGAAATCGAAGTCATCGCCACCGTGGAATAGTGGCCTGTCGCAGAGAGTTCGTTACGGCTGAGGCGCCGGAAGTCTGCAAGCGCGTGGCTCTTTTCAGTGCCACCCCAGGGTAAAGAGAGCCCCGGCGTTGGATCGGCCAGGTTCACCCCACAGCAAGTAGCGAAGGCCTCCACTGCCCTGTTGGTCAACGCATTTCACTCCGGGCGCCAGCCTGAAGTACTGTGCTGTATCCTTTCGGGAACAAATCAGTTTCGAGTTTTCGCCATCGGCCCGTCGCAAAGAGTTCCTTACGACCCCCGAGGCACTGGAAAGTCTCCAAACGGGAAATCCCGTTTCCGAAGAGGTATCTGTCCGACCGGTTTGCCCTGCTAACGTTGTCTATGGACTGGCCACTAGTGCGAGTCGAAGGACCTGCATTCCCCATCTAATACTGAGGAGATCCACGAATGCCCGACACAAAATCAGCGGCAGTTGTCCCCGAAAAGATCGAAAAGTCCGACGCCGAATGGCGCGCCCAGCTCACCCCAGAGCAGTACTACGTCACCCGCCAAAAAGGCACCGAGCCCGCCTTCTCCGGCGCCCTCACCTACAACCACGACAACGGCATCTACCACTGCGTCGCCTGCAACGCCCCGCTCTTCACCTCCGACACCAAGTTCGATTCAGGCAGTGGCTGGCCCAGCTTCTTCATCCCCGTCAGCCCCACTGCCGTCGTGGACCACGAGGACAGCACCATGGGCATGCGCCGGATCGAAGTCAACTGCGCCCGCTGCGGAGCCCACCTCGGCCACGTCTTCCCCGACGGACCCCGCCCCACCGGCCTCCGCTACTGCATCAACTCCGCCGCCCTCAATTTCGAAAAGGCCAAATAGAGCCCCGGTTAAAACCCACCCCAAATGCTGAAACAGCCAGGTTCACTCCACAGCAAGAAGATGACTCTCCTGCCATCGGATAGTCAAGAGATTTTGGTCCGTGCTTCAGCCGAAAGTACCGTCCCCGGAAATTTTCCGCCCATTTCGGGAAAGCACCCTTTCGCAAGCTCTTCAGTCGTGCCGTATCTGCTCTGAACTGGATCCGGACTTAAGAGCCAGGAACTTCGCGTTCCCCGCAACCCCAGGCCTACAGAGCCCATCTGGTTAGTACATAGTGATGACCCAGCGCCGAACACTCCTCGCCCTCCTCGGCGCCGTCTTCCTCGGCCCCGTCTTCCTCGGCCCCGTCTTCCTCGGTACCACCCTGCTCCTTGCGCACGCATCCCCTCAAGCAGGCCCGCCGACCCCCGAACACCACGGCCCGCCCTGGCGCCTGCCCGTAGCCTCCACCCAAACCTTCACCATCGCCGGCTCCACACTCCAGGTCGACTTCGCACCCGGCTCCCTCGACCTCTCCACGCCGCAAGTCATGCAGTGGGTCGAAAACGCCGCCACCGCCGTCGCCACGTACTACGGCCGCTTCCCCGTCCCCCGCGATCGCATCCTCATCGTCCCCACTGACGACCGCCGCGGCGTCATGCAGGGCACCACCTGGGGCGATGTCGGCGGCTTCCCCGCCTTCACCCGCATCCGCCTCGGCCAGCACACCATCGTCGCCGGCCTCACCGACGACTGGATGATCACCCACGAGCTCACCCATACCGGCTTCCCGTCGCAGGAAGACGAGCACCACTGGATCGAAGAGGGACTCGCTGTCTACATCGAGCCCGTCGCCCGCGTCCAGGCCGGCTTCCTCACGCCCGAAAGAATTTGGTCCGACATGGTGCGCGATATGCCCAAAGGCGATCCCCAGCCCGGCGACCAGGGCCTCGACCAAACCCACACCTGGGGACGAACGTACTGGGGTGGCGCGCAGTTCTGCCTCCTCGCCGACGTCACCATCCGCGAGCAAACCCACAACAAAAGAGGATTGCAGGACGCGCTTCGCGCCATTGTCCGGGCCGGCGGCACTATCGATCAGAACTGGTCGATTGAGCACACCCTGAAGACCGGCGACGCAGACACCGGCACCCACGTTCTCGAAGATCAGTACAAGCGCATGGCCAACGCGCCCGTCCCCATTGACCTCGAAGCACTCTGGAAAAAATTAGGAATTATCCGAACCGAAACCGGCGTCCGCTTCGACGTGTCCGCCCCCGACGCCGCCATCCGCGCCGCCATCACAGCAACGCCCACATCAGGCCGCATCACAGCGGAGCCATAATCGCATCGGACGGAACAATTGGATGAGTGAAGCTGATGGGATAAACACGCGGGAGGGAACTACCTCGCCGAATCCGGGCCGTGGGGAAAGCAGAGATCAGGTTTTCTAAACCCTGATCCCTAAACTCTAATCCCTCGCTCTTAGGCCTTGACGACCTTTCCCGCCTTCAGGCAACTGCTGCAAACCCGCAGCCGTTTCGAACCGCCCCCCACCTTCGCCTTCACCGGGTGCAGATTCACATTCCACCGCCGCCTGGTAACATTGTGCGCGTGCGAAATGTTATTCCCAAACTGCGGACCCTTGCCGCAAATGTCGCAAACCTGTGCCATGTCTTTCTCCAAAAAGACGAGTCCCGCTTCGAGGATGTCGTCGAAATTTCGCGGCGCCCAGACCCACATCCAGAACGGTGAGCCCATTCGCCTGATTCGAGCGCAGACGCCGAGCGCCCCACACGCCGAAACTCCAGTTTACCGGGAACTCTCCCGCGCGACAATCGCCGCCTTTCCCAAATCCGCATTACCTGCACCTGTCACAAAGGTAGAATGGCAGCCCCCCACACTTTCTATACTCACCAGTGGCCGCCTCGCTCCATATCCCCGCAGTACTCCCCCGCACCTGGACCGCCGGCAATGGAATCAAAGTCGTCGCCTACCGCACTACTCAGGCCCTCCTCGTCTGGACCTTCATCTCCGGCCCCCTCGGCGTCCTCACCGAAGCCCTTTGGCATGCTCCGAAAGTCTGCGACATGTTCCCCTTCCGGAATCCGCTCCTGCCATTCATGGTCGCTCTGTTCCTGATTCTGAATTCCTCGCGTCGCACCCAAACAGCCTCCGCAACCCGGCAGAGTTTCACCCTCGAAACCGCGTAGCCCACGTGCCCGTCACGTGACTGCTCCAAACGGCGCATGTTCCCCCCGGCGCCGCGAACTTCCAAGGTGACGCCGCTCCCACCTTTTCGCCATTGGACCGCGCCCGCAACCGGCTTATCCTTCAACACATTCCATCGAAAGCGACCCTGCGGAGCCACACTCTCCCCACGCTGTTCACCGGAGTCGCCCCGCGCCGCAAGGAGTCAACCCGTGTCCCCCCTTTACGTTGAAGTTCAGCACAGCGCAGATATCGTGGGCACCAGCCATTTTGGGGAGGCCCCGTTCCGGAAAATGATGGAGCGGCGAAGGCAACTTGCATTGGCGGTCGTCATCGTGGTCGGGTTGAATCTCGCCTTCCTTCTCAGCTTCTGGAACCGATTTCTGGGGCCTGGTGTGTCCGGCATGTTCCTGGAGTTCGCATCCCGGTTGTTATCGGGCAAGGTTCCTTACAGAGATTTTTACGTTGTAGTAACTCCATTCTATATTTTCAGAACCGCGGCCATCGTAAAGCTCTTTGGCCCAAGCCTCGCGGCTCTGCGGCTTGTTGACATCGGGTATCGATGCGCACTGGCGGCAATCCTGGTGATCTGGCTCTCTAAAGTAGTGCGAATTCCATATGCGTCGCTCGGAGCACTCGCGGCGATCGCTGTTTTTTCGTCAGATTCTGCCGACCCTCTCATTTCTTATCATCTGGAAGCGACGTTTTGGGCACTCCTGGGTGCCTTCCTGCTGTCGTATGTCAAGTGGGAGCGAAGAAACATCCTGAGAAACATCTCGCTGATTTGCTGCTCGGGTGCGTGCTGCTCGGTCTGCTTCTTCACGAAACAGACCGAGGGCGGAGGCATTACCCTCGCTCTGTTTATCGTAATTGTCGGCCTCTCAATACGTGACGTGGGCTTGCGGCTCGCGCTTTTACGTCTCCTGGCCTTTTGCACGGGATGGATCCTCCCTGCGGGGGCAGTGCTTGGATGGCTGGCAAGGAAAGGCGCATTGAGGGCGTTTGCAATTGCAATTTTCGAAGACGGGCCCTCTGCAAAGGGATCCCCCACCCACATACTCACGCGCGTGTTCCTCAATGGGTACGGTTCCTGGCCAGGAAACGCTGCTTATCTGCTTTTCGCAATTTGCATCATGTTTCTGGTGGTTCGTGTGGTGCGAAAAAGGTGCACAGCACTGAATTCTGCGGCCCCCGTAATGTCACAGCTCGCCGTGATCGCAGCGGCAGGTACGGCCGCACTCCTCGCTGGATACGCAGGAGGAGCCTTTGTTCCGCGTAGCTTTATTACGGCCGATAGGCTGGAAACATGGTCGATTTTCTTTGGCTTCTTTGGTGTCTTCTCGCTCGCTGTCTACTACACACTGATCCTCACTCAGCGTCGCATGACCGAAGCGGAAAAACAGCGTTGGCTGCTTGTAATGGCCTCCTTTTGGATCTCTTACACGATCTCCTGGTCATGGGTCGCATGGGGACCAATGGCGTTTCCGAGCCTGGGAGTCGTAATAGCTTTCATGCTGGAAGATCTTCTTTCGAGACCTCGCACGTCTGTTCTCCGCTCCTCGCTCGCGGCGGCCGCCGTGCTGCTTCTGTCAGTATGTGAAGCAGGCAGAGTGTCCCGTCCATTCAGCTGGGACAGTTGGACCGACGCCCCGATCCGGTATGCTACCGCAACCTCCAGGCAGCCAGGGTTAAACGGGATATACATGTCCCCTGAACTGGCAGCTTCTGTTGACCGTCTTACCAGTCTTATCGACGACCACTCTCGAGTTAACGATTCGGTATTTATTTACTCCTATCAGCCATTATGGTATGTGTTGGCTGATCGCTGGCCCCCTACCTATGCTCAGGTTCACTTCTTCGATGTTGCCCCGGACGATCTGTGCCGGAGAGATGCCGAACGAATTGTGAAGGAGCGCCCTGCGGTAATCGTGGACTTCGTCGGCGGCAGCGACCTCTGGAACGAGAAGCTGTTTCGGGCAGGTCATCGAAGTGGACAACGGGACTTACACGACCAGATGTATAAGCTCATTGATGCCGATTATCGTTTGGAGGCGGCTATACCAATCAAAGAGAGCCCGGTGCCGGTAAGGGTATTCGTGCTGAGGCGTGAAGAATGATCGCGAGCGATGTGGAGCTGGACGCGAATGGGCAGTTGACGGAGGAGGACGTGGACGCCGTCAGCTCAACGAGATGTGCAGCAAGGCCAGGCATGCTTGCTCCTGCACAAGCCAGCACTTCATCCAAAAGCGCGAAGAGCATTACAGTGGTATTTCCGGCTTACAATGAGGAACAGAATATCCGTTCGGCAATTGCACGAGCTGTGGAGGCAATGCGTCCACGGTTTCATGTCTTTGAGCTGCTGATAATTGACGATGGCAGTACGGATCGTACAGGTGAGATCGCCGAGGATCTGGCGAGGACATATCCCGAGATTACCGTTATCCACAACCGGCAAAACCTGGGAATGGGTGAGACTCTCTATCGCGGATTTCAATGCGCCCGGGGAGAATTGGTTATCCAAAACGCGATGGACTACCCGTTTGACCTCCGTGATCTCGACAAGATGATTCCTCTTCTGCAGGAGGCGGATGTCATCATTGCAGCTCGCAAGGGGCACGCTGGCTATACTCCGTACCGAAAGCTGGCTTCCAGAGCGAATCGATTCATTCTTCGCCGGCTATTTAATCCAAAGTTGCGCGACTATAACTACACGCAGCTTTTCAGGAGGGAAGTGTTGAGCGCAGCGCGGCCCAACTCGCGAAGCACGGTTTTCATGGTCCCGGAAATCATCATTCGGGCCTGTGAGCTGGGGTTCAGCATGAGAGAAGTCGATATAGACTACCACCCGCGGGTGTTTGGCGAAGCCACTTCGGGTAAACCGAAAGTCATCCTTCGGTCTTTGCGCGATATGTTCATGTTTTGGATCAAACGCAGGCTGCATATCGGCGATGCAGTTCAAGGTGCTGCGGCTGTTTTTCCATCCTAGACGTGGCAAAGTGAGGCATGACTTGCATCGGTAGTGTACAGCCCCATTGCAGCGCAGTAGCCAAAACTACTCTCGCTCCTCAAAGCCGGAAGCCGTTGTAAAATCGAAAGCAATTTCATTTTCGGTACGGGTCGCCATTGTTCCGTGTGCGCCAAAGCTGGTGGTTGAATGCACCTATTACCGGTCGAAACATCACGAATAAACTTCGTGCTACCTTGGATGACTGGCTTCCGCCGGTTGTCCGCGACTCGGCCATCTTTCGCCTGGCAGTCAGGCTTTGGCTCGGCCCAAATGCGATTCCCGATTTCAAATACCGCGCTTTCGATATGTCAGATGAGGCTTTCGCCAAAGCCTATAGCGATCTCGGCGGTCTTTACACTGAGCGTCCTTCCGACACGACGAAAGCTCAGGCCGAATGGATACTTGCCAATATCGGCCAGGAGAATGCGAATGTACTCGAGATTGGCCCAGGCGCTGGATACCTGACGAAGAGGCTTCGCGATGCGGGTCATTCCGTGACCGAACTCGACCTTAGCGTGGACACCCATTCAGCGAACCGGATCAAGGGAACCCTTGAGCAGCTTCCGCATCCCGACAAGTCGTTCGATGTTGTGATACTGGCGCACGTTCTTGAGCACGTCCGATCGCTCACCAGGGCGTTCCTTCATCTTGAGCGCGTCAGCAAAGGGCGAGTTCTCATTGTGACGCCGAAACAACGGTTCTACAGATGGACTTTCGACTATCATCTCCATTTCTTTTATTCTGTCGAGCATCTCGCGTCACACATCCACAAAGGGCAAGCTCGCGGAGTAGAAATAGACGGCGATCTTTGCTTGGCGTGGGACGTATCCGCCGGTTTGTCGAATGATCCGGGCAGCAGCCTGCAATCGGATTGCTAAGAAAACTGAGCCATCGATTCCTGGTAATAGTCATCGATGAGGACACGGCCGCCACCCCATTTTCGCCCGCCCTGGAGGGACACCTCCTCTGGCCCACAACTTTCCCCCGCCGACTCGCTAAGATGGACTTGAGATGAACAATCAAAACCACGCCTTCTCCACTCGCGCCATCCACGACGGCCAGGCGCCCGACCCGCGCACCGGCGCCGTCAACGTCCCGCTCTATCTCTCCTCCACCTATCAGCTGGAGGGCATCGAAAAGCACCGCGGCTGGGAATACTCCCGCGTCTCGAACCCGACCCGCGATGCCGTCGAAATCTGCCTCGCCTCCCTCGAAGGCGGAGCCACCGGCCACGCGTTCGCCAGCGGCATGGCGGCCATCGCCGCACTCGTCACCATGCTCAAGGTCGGCGACCACGTCATCTGCGGCGACAACGTCTACGGCGGCACCACGCGCTTGTTCACTCAGGTCATCCCGCACCACGGCATCGAGTTCAGCTTCGTTGACACTTCGAACCCGGAAAACGTCTGCCGCGCCATCCGCCCCACCACGAAGCTCGTCCACATCGAGACGCCCACGAACCCGCTCATGACCCTCACCGACATCCGCGCCGTCGCCAACATTTGCCACGAGCATGGCATTCCCCCCGGCATCCCTTTGTCCGTCGACAACACCTTCATGTCGCCCTGGTTTCAGCGCCCCATCGAGCTCGGCGCCGACATCGTCATGCACTCGACCACCAAGTTCCTCAACGGCCACTCCGACGGACTCGGCGGCATCCTCGTCACCACCCGGCCCGACCTCGCCGAACAGTTCCGCTTCGTGCAAAAGTGCACCGGCGGCATCCTCTCGCCTTTTGAAAGCTGGCTCGTCCTCCGAGGCGTGAAAACCCTCGCCGTCCGCATGCGCCAGCACGACGAAAACGGCCGCCGAGTCGCCGCCTATCTGGCGAAACACCCGAAAGTCAGCCGCGTTCTCTACCCCGGCCTCGCAACCCATCCGCAGTACGAGCTGGCCAAATGCCAGATGCACGGCTTCGGCTCCATGATCGCCTTCGAAGTCGGCTCGCGCGCCAACGCCGACAAGCTTCTCCAGAGCGTCCGCGTCATCACCAACGGCGAATCGCTCGGCGGCGTCGAGTCGCTCATCTCGCACTCCGCAACGACCACCCACGCCGCGCTCCCGCAGGAAACCCGCGACCGCATCGGCATCACCGAAGGCCTGGTACGAATCTCCGTTGGCATCGAGGACATCGCTGACATCCTCGCCGACCTCGATCAGGCGCTGGCCGCAATATGAAGCCGCTCGCTCTCCTGCTGCTGTTGGCCGCAACCCTCAGCAGCGGCGCCCTGAAAATCCGGGTGCCCCATTCTGATTCCGCCCCGTTGTTGGGCGGAATCAGGGTGGGCATCGCGCGCAGCGCGATCCAGACACCCCCGTTGGTCCCGTCGGCTCAAACGCCCGCACCCAATCCCCGGCCGGCGTACACCTACTTCCGAGTCGGCGCGCCCAACAACATCCGCGCCCATCCCCGCCCCGGCTATGCACTGATGGGCGGTGGAACCGACCTCGACGAAGCCTTCCGCTGGCTCTGTGATCGAGCCAACGGTGGCGATTTCCTGGTCCTCCGCGCCACCGGAACCGACGCCTACAACCCGTACATCCAGCACCTCTGTCGTCTCAACTCCGTCGCGACTCTCATCATCCCCGACCGCGCCGCCGCCGGCAACGCATTTGTAACAGCTACGATTACAAATGCAGCAGCCCTATTCATCTCCGGCGGCGATCAGGCCAGGTACATCAACGACTGGGCAGGAACCCCCGTCGAAACCGCGCTGCGCCAGGCAGTGAAGAACCGCGTCCCCATCGGAGGCACCAGCGCCGGGCTCGCCGTCCTCGGCCAGTACATTTACTCCGCGCAAAACGATCCGCCCGACGGCCCCGACCTCACCTCCGACGCAGCTTTAGCCGATCCCTACACCCATCAGGTCGTCATCGCGCCCGACCTGCTCGGCATTCCGATCCTGCACGGCATCATCACCGATTCGCATTTCGACACGCGCAAGCGCGAAGGACGTCTGCTCGTCTTCATGGCTCGCATCCTCGCCCGTGGCAAGACCGACAAGATCCGAGCCATCGGGATCGACGAAAGGACGGCAGTCTTAGTCGATCCCGACGGCCACGCCAGGGTCGTCGGCAAAGGAGAGGCCGACTTTTATGAAGCGTCTGACAGACCAAAGGTCTGCAAACGCAGCCGCCCTCTGACCTTTGGTCCGATCGGCTTCGATATGGTTCAGGCTGGAAAGGAGTTCGATTTCAAAGAATGGCACTCAGACAGAGCCGGAGCCACCTTCTGGGTGCGCGCCGGGCGATTCTGGCTCGAACCCTCACTATGATTAGAACCGCTGACCGGTTCCGAGCTGACCGCTTTTCAGCTAACCGAAGCTTAGCTAACCGCTTCTTAGCTCGCCCTACTGATGCGGCCGTTGTTCCGGCGCGGGCGGCACGTTCAACACCCCCGCCTCCAGAACATCCGGCGTCTCTTCTTTCAACTCCGGGAGCGGGGCTTCGAGCGCGATCTTCAGAACCTCGTCCATCGTGTCGACGAAGTTGAGTTTCATCGCGTTTCTCAGGTTTTCCGGAATGTCCGGCAGATCCTTGCGATTGTCCTCCGGCAGGATCGCCTCGAAGATGCCGGCGCGATGCGCCGCCAGCAGTTTCTCTTTCAGGCCGCCGATGGCAAGCACCTTGCCGCGCAGCGTCACTTCGCCGGTCATCGCCAGGTCGCGACGAACAGGAATCCGCGCCAGCGCGCTGGCCAGCGCAGTCGCCAATGTAATGCCCGCCGAAGGACCGTCCTTCGGAATTGCACCTTCAGGAACGTGAATATGAATATCGACGTTACGATAAAAGTCGCGTGGCAGGCCGAGATGCTGCGCCCGGCTGCGCACATACGAAAGCGCCGCTTGCGCCGACTCGGTCATTACGTCGCCCAGTTGCCCCGTCGTAGTGAGCTTGCCCTTCCCGTCGAGCACCTGCACTTCGGTTTGCAGAATGCAGCCACCGACCTCGGTCCACGCCAGCCCATTCACGAGTCCGATTTCGCTCTTCTCGTTCACCATCGAGTCCCGGAACTTCGGCACACCCAGGAACTCCGACAGATTCTCCGGCGTCACGGTTTCCTTGTGTTTCGCCCCATGTTTAATAACGCGCCTGGCCACTTTCCGGCAGACGTTGCCGATCTCGCGCTCCAGATTACGCACGCCCGCCTCGCGCGTATAGCTGCGAATCATCTCCGTCAGCGCCGGATCGGTGAAGGCGAGATTCTTTTCCGTCAGCCCCGTGTTGTCGCGCTGCTTCTTCACCAGGTATTGCTTCGCAATCTCAAGCTTCTCGACTTCGGTGTAGCCATGCAGACGCAGAATTTCCATGCGGTCCTGGAGCGCCGCCGGAATGGTATGGAGCACGTTGGCGGTCGCCACAAACAGCACCTGCGAGAGGTCGTAATCGACGTCAAGGTAGTGATCCTGGAAGCTGTGGTTCTGCTCCGGATCGAGCACTTCGAGGAGCGCCGAGGCCGGATCCCCCCGGAAGTCCGACGCCATCTTGTCCACTTCATCCAGCATGAACACCGGATTGCGTGTGCCGGCCTTCTTCATCGACTGAATGATCTGGCCGGGCAGCGCCCCAATATAAGTGCGGCGATGGCCGCGAATCTCGGCTTCGTCGCGGATCCCACCGAGCGACATGCGCACGAACTTGCGCCCCGTGGCCTTCGCAATCGACATACCCAGCGAGGTCTTGCCAACGCCCGGAGGGCCGACAAAGCACAGGATCGATCCCTTGGGGTTCTTCACGAGCTGGCGAACTGCCAGAAATTCGAGGATGCGCTCTTTAATCTTTTCGAGGCCGTAATGATCCGCGTTCAGCACCTTCTCGGCGTGATCGATGCTGCGCGTCTCCTTCGACTTCTTCTTCCACGGCACGGCCAGCAGCCAGTCGAGGTAGTTGCGCGAGACGGTCGACTCGGCCGACATCGGCGGCATCGCTTCCAGCTTCTTCAGCTCCTGGGTTGCCTTCTCGAAGACGTCCTTGGGCATGCCGGCGGTTTCGATCTTCTTCTTCAGCTCGTCGAATTCGCTCTTCTCACCGCGGCCAAGCTCTTTCTGGATGGCCTTGATCTTCTCGTTGAGGTAGTACTCTTTCTGCGCCCGCTCCATCTGCCGCTTCACGCGCGACTGGATGCTGCGGTCCATGTTCAGCTTCTCGATCTCGATGTCGAGAACATCGGCGATCTTCAGCAGCCGCTCCGGCAAGTCGAAGATGTCGAGGAGTTCCTGCTTGTCGGGCACTTCGAGCTGCAGATTGGCAGCGATGGTGTCGGCCAGCTTCGAAGGTTCATCGGTACGAATCGCAGACGCCACGGTTTCGACGTTCAGCGATTGCTGCAGTTTCACGTACTGCTCGAACAACGAGGTCACGCGCTGCACGAGTTGCTCGATCTGTGGCGTGATTTCCGGCAGCGGCTTCGCGACCTTTACGGTTGCGACGAAGAATCCGTCGGTGTCGTTGATCTCGGCGGCGCGCGCTCTCTCAATTCCTTCGACGAGTACCTTGATGTTGCCGTCGGGCATACGCACGCTCTGCACGATGTTGCCGACCGTGCCGACCTGGTAAATCTCATCCGGACGCGGCTCATCGACGCGGGCGTCGTGCTGGGTGGCGAGGAAAATCTTGCGCTCGCCGTTCAGGGCCTCTTCGAGGGCCCTCACGCTCGACTCGCGACCCACCACGAACGGGGTCATCATGTGAGGAAAGATCACCATGTCCCGAATGGGCATCATGGGGAGCTTGCGAAGCTCATTGCGTTCCCGGCTTTCTTTCGAAGGCTGGCTCACGGCATTCCTTTCGAAGGTGCGGTCTTCCGATGATTGTAACGGGTCGGGCTCTTAAGAGAGAGTAACCCATCTGACAAATGGCTGCGCGAGTTGCGGCCATTATTGGCGTTACGAGCGAAATCGGCAGGGCACGAGCAGCGAAGTCCGGGGGCTCGCATGCTCTTAGACGTGCCTCACTGTTGCTGCGTCACAATTCTCAACGGCCCAGCGTGGCGGGGAGAATATGCCTGCACGCGGATTGGCTCATCAGCCTGCTTTGTCCAGCAGCATCATAGAGAGGTTGCGGTTGTGCACCATTTCCGCCTGAATCTCCATCTCTTTGACCTTCTTGTTGCTGGGCAGGTGGTACATCAGATCGAGCATCAGTTCTTCAAGGATCATGCGCAGGCCGCGGGCTCCGACCTTGCGCAGCAGCGCTTCCTGAGCGACGGCCTTCGTCGCATCCTCGGTAAAGGTGAGCTTCACACCTTCGTAGTCAAACAGCTTCTGATACTGCTTCATGATCGCGTTGCGCGGCTTGGTAAGAATTTCGACCAGGGCCGCCTCGTCAAGTTCGTCCAGAATTCCCATCACCGGCAAGCGGCCGACAAATTCCGGAATCAGGCCGAAGCGGATCAAATCCTGGGGCTCGGCCTGGCGCAGCAATTCGCTGTCGCGCGTGGGGTGGAGGGGTGCGCCACTGGGATCCTGCAGATCTTTGTCGGCGAGGGCCTTGAAGCCGAGGGCCTTCTTGCCGATGCGGCGGCCGATGACGCGTTCGAGGCCGACAAAGGCTCCGCCGCAGATGAAGAGGATGTTGGTGGTGTCGACGGGCGTGAATTCCTGGTGAGGGTGCTTGCGTCCGCCCTGCGGGGGCACGTTGGCGACGGTGCCTTCGAGGATCTTCAGGAGCGCCTGCTGCACGCCCTCGCCGGAGACGTCGCGGGTGATGGAGGGGTTCTCGTCTTTGCGGCCGATCTTGTCGATCTCGTCGATATAGATGATGCCGGTCTGCGCCCGGGCGACATCGCCGTCAGCGGCCTGGAGCAGCTTGAGAATGATGTTTTCGACATCTTCGCCGACGTAGCCGGCCTCAGTGAGTGTGGTTGCGTCGACGATGGCGAAGGGCACGTCGAGCATCTTGGCCAGGGTGTGGGCGAGAAGAGTCTTGCCGCTGCCGGTTGGACCGACGAGCAGGATGTTCGACTTGGACAGCTCGACGTCGGTGCCGCGCGTGCGATTCATCTGCACCCGCTTGTAGTGGTTGTAAACGGCGACGGCGAGCTTCTTCTTAGTTTGATCCTGGCCGATCACATACTCGTCGAGGAAGGCCTTGACCTCGAGGGGCTTGGGCAGGTGAGTGGGCGCGGCGCCGGTAGTGGTTTCCGTGCGGTCGTCTTCGAGGATGGAGTTGCAAACGGCAACGCACTCATCGCAAATGTAGGCGCGCGGATAGTCGCTTGGCGATGAAATCAGCTTGGCGACGGCGTCCTGCGATTTGTGGCAGAACGAACAACGTAGTGCTTCATCGGATCCCGTACGCGTTTTCATCTCCTGCTACTCCTCTACCTCAAAATCTCAACAGAGAATTACTGACTGGTGGTGGCCCGCGGGCGATCGATAATCTCATCGATAATGCCGTATTCCTTCGCCTGCGGTGCATTCATGATGAAGTCCCGTTCGACATCTCTTTCGATCTTTTCGAGGCCCTGGCCAGTGTGTTTGGCCATGAGCTTGTTGGTGATTTCACGGATGCGAATGATCTCGCGGGCGTGAATGTCGATGTCGGTTGCCTGGCCCGCCAGTCCGCCCATGGAGGGCTGATGGATCAGGATGCGGGAATTGGGAAGGCCGAAGCGCTTGCCTTTCGTTCCCGCCATCAGAAGAAATGCGCCCATGCTGGCCGCCTGCCCGATGCAGTAGGTGACGCAATCGTTGCGGATGAACTGCATGGTGTCGTAAATGGCCAGGCCGGCAGTGATGGAACCACCTGGCGAGTTGATGTACAGCTGAATGTCCTTCTCCGGATCTTCCCCGGAAAGAAAGAGCAACTGCGCGATCACGAGGTTCGCAATCATGTCGTCGATCGGTGTACCGAGAAAGATAATGTTGTCGCGCAGCAGACGGGAGTAAATGTCATAAGCACGCTCACCGCGGCTCGTCTGCTCGATGACCATGGGTACTAACGCCATAGTTCTTCTCTACTCTCAGTTCTGAGGCTTTCTCGCCTCATCGTCAGTGACAGGAATCACCCGCGCCCTATTGCGCGATTTCAGGCCAACCGTTCCACCAGCAGACTACCCGTTTTTTCCCGTCGCAGTTGTTCGCGGATTCGGGTCAGACTGCCTTCGCGATTCAGACGATCGCGAAGACTTTCCAACGGTTCCCGCGTTTGCAATGAGATTACCTGAAGCTCGCGTTCTACTTCCTCATCACTGACCTGAATGTTTTCCACATCGGCAATACGATCCAGTACTAACGTGCCTTTTACTTCACTCGCTGCGGACTCTCGCTGCGCCTCGCGCAGCCGGTCGAAGTCGAGTTTGCGCATATCCTCGGTGCGCATGCCCTGAGCCGCCAGCGCCCGGAGACCGCGTTCGAGCCTGGTGTCGATCTGGTTCTGCACCATCGACTCCGGGACCGGGAACTGAAACTTCGCGACGAGGGCGTCGAGCAGGCGATTCCTGGCATCCGCAAGCAGTCTGTTTTTCTTATCAGCTGCGAGATGTTCTCTCAACTTCTGCTTGAAGTCTTCGAGGCTTTCATAGCTGCCCAGTTGCTTCGCAAACTCGTCGTTGAGCTCGGGCTGCACCCTGTTTTGAATGCCCTTGACCTCAACGTGGTACGCCACCGTTTTACCTGCAAGACGCTTCTGCCCGAAATCCCCCGGATAGGTTACTTCGAACTTCAGCTCCTGGCCGGGCTTCGATCCGCGGAGGGCATCGGTGAAGGCCTGGACGGTATCCTTGCCGCCAATCTCGACGGAGACGTCTTTTGCCTGAATTGGCTGTCCCGCCGGCTGTCCGTCTGGCTGCGCCGTTGGCGATGCTGGTTCCCCGCCCTCTGGAGTCTCGGCGTTCTCACCTTCGAGCTCGCCGGTGAAACTGATCTGAGCCCAGTCGCCGTCGGCGAGGCCGCGATCCTCGGGGACCGGCTCGAGCCTGGCGTGCGCGTCGCGGATGCGATCGAACTCGGCGTTGAACTCGGCGGCGGTGAGTTCGGTGTCGGGCTTGTCGACCTTCACGTCGCGATAGCCGTCGACGGAGAACTCGGGAACGACTTCGAAGGCGGCCTTGAAGTGCAGCGGCTGTCCTTCGTCGAGCTGGAGATCGGTGACCTGCGGCTGCGAAACGGGGCGCAGGCCTTTTTGCACGATGGCTTCGCGGAAATGCGGGGGCACGACGGCCTTGACAACGTCTTCGCGAATCGAGCCGGAGAAGCGCGAGCGCAGCACGGTCTCGGGAACCTTTCCGGGGCGAAAGCCGGGAATGCGCGCCATTTTCTGGTAGCGCTTGAGGACGGTGCGGAATGCTTTGCTGACTTCGTCCGCCGGCACTTCGATTTCAACTTCGCGCGTGCACTCGGGATTGAGGCTCGGCTGCGCCTGGGCCTGGGCCTGGGCTTCGTGCCCGTGTTCGTGGCCTTCGTGGCCTGTTTCCGTTGTTTCAGGTCCCGTCGTTTCAGGTTCCGCTGTTGCTGTCGGAGTCAGTTCAGTAGTTTCTGATGTCAAGATGTGCCTTCCGAGGGCCGGATTCCCGCAAGATGGAAATGATCGTCGAGGGGAAACGGCAGAATTGCGTGCTGGTGCAGAATCCGCGCATTCGGTCGAACGCGGAAAAGGGATGCTTCTTCTCCCTTCCAATGGTACGGACTGAAGGCCAATTCCGGCAAACCGGCGGCCAGCCGGAAGCAGGAAGCCCGAAGCCGGAAGTACCGTGCCGTCTTTCGCTGACCGGCTTTTAGCTGACCGCTTCTTAGCTAACCGCTTCTTCGCTGACCGGCTCTGAGCTTTACTCTGAATCCATGAGCATCAGGACCCTTTCGAGTCGAGAGATCTATCGGAATCCGTGGCTGCGGCTGCGGGAAGACCAGATCGAGCGCAGCAACGGAGCGCGCGGCATCTACGGCGTGATCGAGAAGGACGACTGCGCGATCATCGTGCCGATTGAGGGCGAAACCATTTATCTGATCGAGCAGTTTCGGTACACCATCCAGCAGCGGGCGCTCGAGCTGCCGCAGGGTGGGTGGGAGACGGCCGACGTCGATCCGGAGGAGCTGGCACGCGGCGAGTTGCGCGAGGAGACCGGGCTGGTTGCGGCGACGATGACGCGGCTCGGGACGGTTTGGGTGGCTTACGGATTTGCCCGGCAGAAGACGCATGTTTACCTCGCGACCGGGCTGACAGCGGCCGGCGCTGAGCCCGATCCGGAAGAGCACGATTTGGTGTTGCGGACAGCGACGATCGCCGAGTTCGAGCAGATGATTCTCGACGGAACAATTCGCGATGAGTGCACGATCGCGGCCTGGGGGCTGTATCGGCTTTGGAAGGAACGGCAGCCCTTCTGAGCAGACGGCGGATAGCGGACAGCCGAGGCGGCATCTGGTTTTCGTTTTGCCTGGCATGCTTCCTCCAATTGGAGTCAACCTTTTGACCAAGTGATTGATAACTGGCGGTTTACGGTTTTCGTCGACGGGCCCCTTTGACGCAAGTGATGGAATACAGATCACTTGCGACGAGCCCCCTGGTTGAGCGGACCTATCTAAACCAGCAAAGGAAAAGACCGCTCGCGGCGGCCTTTTTTCTTACCCTCTATTATCAGGATACTGTACGTAACAAACGTAACACATTTAATATCTGTCACATGCTGATCTACTTCAGATTCGCGTACGCAATGGCGTACAATCTAGTAGCCTGTCCAGGAACATGTTGTCGTGAAAGCGGATCAAAAAACGGCCCACGGAAGCTGCCACGCGTACACCCGCCACCTGACTTCATGCCCGCACCGTCGCGAAAAAGAATACAACGTCTGCGCATGTCCCAAATGGATCTATCTCAGGCGTAAAGGCGAGAAGAGCAGACGATTCAGCCTCGAAACGCCCTCATGGCAAGAGGCCCAAGAGATCGCGGCGCGAAAGCTGGAAGAGCTGAACCCCACCGTCGCTGAGGCACGGAAGAAGGTCGAAGAACGCAAGCGCAAGCTGGTCACGGTCAAAGATGCCTGTGACCTGTGGATCGAGGCGACCAAGAGCCGGACGAATCGTTCAGGGACGCGCGAACAAAACAGTGTCATGGTTAAGAAGTTCATGGCGTGGGCAGGTGATCAGGGCATCGAGTATGTTCAGGACGTCACCACAATGCTGTTGGAGCGCTGGTACCGAGGGGCGGAGTGGACGCGGTACGCCGACCTGACGCGATCGCAGCGATGGGTGATGGTCCGAAGCATGGTGCGATATTGGTTTGAACGGGGAATCCTCGATCGCGATCCGATCGCCGTAATCAAGCCGATCCGGGCGAACGGGGATCATGTTCAGGGACCGTATACCGATCAGCAGGTGGCGGCGATCCTCAAGCAGGTGGAGGACGACAGCAGATTGAAATCGTTTGTTGCTGTGCTCCTCCACACCGGATGCGACGTTGTGGACGCGGTGCTGCACGACCCAGCCCGGATCGAGGATGTGGCGATTGGGGAACGGCTGGTGCCCGTCTATCGATATCGACGCACCAAAACGGGTGTAGAAGCCGTTATTCCGTTGGCGATTGATGCAGCTCAGGAAATGCGATCGATCACTGGCACTGCACAGAACCCAGAGATGATGCCATTTCGCAATCCAGGCGTCGAACTCATAACTGATTCACACAACTGGTCGCAGAAGGTCAAGGCTGCAATCAATGCCGCAGGAGTGGGGTGGGTGGAACTGCCCACCCGCGATGATCGCGGACGGCCAAAGCGCAAACCGGCGAACACAAAACAGTTTCGTCACACGGCGGCGGTGCGGTGGCTGCGCGAAGGGCAACGCCCGGAGGATGTGGCGAGAATGCTCGGTCACGTCGACACGGCAATGGTCCGCAGGCACTACGCGCCATGGGTCAAAGAGCTGGATAAAGCCCACATCAGCCGCGTCGTGGGGAACTGGGCAGCGATGGCACCGGGAGAATAGTGCGGATACTGGGTTCGACTCCCTCTCTCTCCGCCAGCATCTCGTGTGTTCCCCTTAATAATGTGTTAGATAGCTGATTCAATTGAGGTTGTTCTAATGCGTGTATGTCCGTGGAATTCCTCAAAATGCCCGGGTTTCAGCTTCCGACAGACTTTTTGCATGACCAAATCGAATGCGCATGAACAAGGAATTCTCTCGTTCATTGTCCGAATGATCGGAGATGTTGGCCTGCCCGATGTTTTGTACAAGTGAGATTGTTAGTGTAGCGCAGCGGATGAGTTAGTAAGT
>PMUI01000074.1 GCA_003166955.1 Acidobacterium sp. | reverse complement strand
ACCGCCGCCGCACCGCCCAACTTGCGCAGCGCGGCCGATACCTTTTCGACCGTCGTGCCGTGTTCCGGGCTGTCGCCTTTAAGTTGGCGGGTGAGGGCCCCCACTACCGCTGGCTCAGCCGCCGCCCTGCCCAGCCGGCCCAATGAGTTCGCTGCCGCCGCCCGCACATCCTCATCCGCGTCGTCCTCGATGAGGCGTGTGAGAGCCCGCACCACTGGCTCTGTCGCCGCAGCACTCCCGAGTTGGCCCACCGCTTCGGCCGCTCGCCAGGATGGATACCTGCCCTCGAGGTGATCCAACAGTATCTCCACAGCCTGGCTGGCCGCTAGGCCGCCGAGCCCCCCGAGCGCTTTAGCCGCCGCATCCGAAGCCCCGCGATACAGACCTCGAAGCTGGTCGAGCAGACCTTCTACGATCCGGCCGGTCGCGTCCGCGGCACCCGCCATGATGATCAGATCGATCGCGCGGGGGCGACCATCGCGCAGATCATCCGCCAGCAAGTCCAGGCACGACTCTCCCTCTCCCGCTTTAACCACAGCCACAGCCCCCAGCGCACGGTGCAGTGCATCGCCTGCCACGGCGGGCCGACCCGATACGGAATATCGATCCCGGCACAGGTTCACGACGCGGTTGCAGATCTAGTTGATCGTGGGTTCATTGCAGGATCGCGCCGGTTCCGCGATCTCGGGAAGACAACACACCGCCAGGGCCAGGCGATGGCGCAGGAGGTCGTCCTTGTCCTCATCGGCCAGCAGTTCCAAAAGCCGAGCGACCCCCATGGCATCGAGGTTGCCGGCCAGGAAGATCAGGACATGCTCCCACTGCGGATCCCACGCCTTGCGATCCACGAACCCCCAATCCAGGGGGATCATGGCGCGAGGGAATGACGAGCGCACCTCGTGTGGCTGTCCTTCGCCGGCCTGACTTTTCACGAGACAAGTTCCCCAAAGGGCTCGGTGTGCAAATATCGATGGCTCACCGGGTATTGTAGATCCCTCAAGCCAATGCCCGATCCGTGGATCGCAACCTTCGTCGCTGCCCGCCCTGTCGTCGACGTAAGAGGAGCACAAAACCTGCTGGACCCACTTCTGGACAGTCGGTTTTCGTCGACACTGTCAGCAAGAGCTTGTCGCCAACAACGTGGGCTCCGTCTCGCCTGCCGCGGAATCGCCGCGGGGCCCGGGCTAGGCCTGCGCGCCTTTGTCAGTAAAGCGCGTGGAAAAGACGGTGACTCCTAAAGGGCAATATTCACCCCGTCCGTTTTGCCGCATACAACTAACGTCTGTGCTGTTGAACATATTTCGATGAATTGCCGATGGATAATGATAATGTAACGCGGGAATATCGGTGCGTTTCGAAGTTGAGTCTGAAGGGGCTCTCCGATTGCGCGCATTCCCTTGTGCCGCTTGGGGAGGAGCCAAATGCGGTTCCTGCATTCTTTCGCAACCTTGTGTGTCGTGATTCTGCCATGTAATTTAGCCGTGGCACACCCGGCTGAAATACCTGAGCAACCACTGCGCACACTCACCACGGCGCACGAAGCTCACGATATTCCTCTTGAAGAAGCAGCGCGCGGCTATCCTGTTCGAATTCGTGGAGTTGTCACTTATTACGATCCTGCCGTCGATCCCAGGCATGCAGCGCTCTTCGTTCATGATTCGACAGGCAGTATATTCATCGGCCTGCCTTCCCATCCGATACTTGCTTTGAAAGCCGGAACACGGGTGGAAGTCACCGGAGTCAGCGGAACAGGAGACTATGCCCCAGTGATCCTGCATGGTCATGTGAGGATTATCGGGGAATCGCACCTTCCAAAGGTCGCGCCACGGCCGACGATGGCAGAACTGCTTGCCGGAAGCCAGGACGGTCAGTGGGTTGAAGTCGAGGGTATTGTCCATTCAGTGCGTCTCCTGCCCATGAATGCGACTCTCGAAGTCGCCACCGTGGGCGGTTCAATCACCGCTACCGCTCCCAGGGAGGCGGCAAAGGACTACGACTCACTGATCGACGCCAAGGTTCAGATCCGCGGGAACGCGGTTCCGGTTTTCAACGGTAGTCGGCAAATGGTCGGTGCTCGAATTCTGTTTCCGTCATTGCACGAAGCCAAGGTGGTGCAGTCGGCTCCCCCGGATCCATATGCCTTGCCGACGCTCGCGGTTGATCGATTGCTGTGGTTCTCCCCGGGAGTCGTCCTGCGGCACCGCGCTCATATCCGAGGCGCTGTAACCCTCCACTGGCCGGGCCGAATGTTGTGCATACAGGAGTCCTCCCACGGCCTCTGCATGGAGAGCCCGAAACTCGATAAGGTGCAGGTCGGTCAAATTGTGGACGTTGTCGGGTTTCCATCGATCAGCGAATTCAAACCGACTCTTGAGAATGCGTCCTTCCGCGTCGCGGAGGGAAGAGCGCCTTCGGCCGTCAAACTCGTCTCGATCCAGCAGGCGCTCCACGGAGAACTTGATCGGGAACTAGTCCAGATCGAGGGAGAACTGATTGGTCAAGACCACGCAGCGGGTGATCTCACACTTGTTCTCCGTTCCAGTGACTTCGTTTTCTCGGCGGTCCTCTCCAAGGAGAACGGTGGCGTCGGGATCCTGCCTTGGAAAGAAGGGAGCCTGATCCGCGTAACCGGGATTTGCAGTGTCAGAATGGATCCAAGGACCACTGGCCAGGGGTCAGGAGCAGTGCAGCCTATTTCGGTCAGCATCCTTCTCCGCTCACTCGATGACGTCGCCGTACTGCATTCCCCCTCATGGTGGACGGCCGGCCACGCACTCGCAGTCCTTTCGATCGTGGGAGCCTTCGCTTGTGCCGCTTTCGCCTGGATCTTCGTCCTGCGCAGACGCGTGGCGCAGCAGACCCAGGCGATCCGCCTCAACGAAGAACGCCTGCGCCACCTCTCAGAGCACGATGTACTCACCGGTCTTCCCAATCGCTTTGTGCTCAATGATCGCCTTAGCGTCGCCCTGAAGCGCGGAGACCGATTTAACTCGGTTTTGGGCGTGCTAATGATTGATCTTGACGGATTCAAGGAAGTCAACGACTCCCTTGGGCACCATGCCGGTGACCTGGTGCTATGCGAAGTCGCGGAACGCCTTGTATGCTCCGTTCGCCAGACGGACACTGTGTCACGCCTCGGAGGGGATGAGTTTATCGTCCTGCTGCCCGACCTGCACCTTGCCGCGGAGGCAGAATCCGTGGCCGTTAAAATATTGGCCGCAATCGTCGAACCGATCGATGTTGAGGGCACCCAAGTGCGGATCTCGGCCAGTGTCGGCGTCTGCACCTCACAAGAACAGGAACGGGATGCAGAGAAACTAATGCACGACGTCGATGCGGCGATGTACCTGGCCAAGGCAAACGGAAGGAATAGGTTCCACGTCTACTGCGATGCCAGACAAACCACGCTGGTGACGCCTGGTCAAGATACGCCGTAATGTGCCGCCGCTCGCCACTCACATCAGGAGGACATATACCGGCCGTCCGCAAGTAGACGCATCAATCAAATCCTCACGCCGTCTACATGGCGAATGAGCAACGATTGTGAACTGATGGCCATTCTCGAACATCAGAGGACGTGAACTCGTCAGGACTTGCAGCGGGCTGGCTCTCTCGCGTCGCTGTTGCCGGCCGAAGTAGCCAGCGTTCTACTCTTTTTCGTTCTCCGCAATGTCCGCGATGAGCATCAATAGGAAACACACTACTGAAACGCCGCCGATCACTTCTTCGGCGATACCGGGCGCCTCTCGGCCAGCCCATTGTTTGCCCCGCCGCGTGCGGTCACCGTCCACTGCCATCCTACCGACCGCCATGAGTGCGGCCCTGCAAATCGTATCAGTTCGCGGTGTACGCGAGACCTACCCGCAAGAGCTTGGCGTTGCGCGCCCGGCCAGAAGCAGGTTGGCCTTCATTTCCTAGGAATAGCATTGTCGGCACCGGATCCTCGAACGATGACGAGGACAGGCGCTAGGGAACTGATTCGAGGTGCTACTGGCGCCTCGGCAGAGCTCGAAACTGGCGAGCTTATCCCTGCAGTGCAGATGTGAACCCGGCCCGCAAAAGGACTAAAAAACTCCCCTAAAACGACACAGGACTATCGACGCCCGGATTCCGGGACTGTCTGTGTGAGGGGACTGAACTACCGTGGGGCAAGCCAAGTGACATTGAGCATCTGGCGTACTGCGGAATGGCTGCGCTGTCTTCCGGTGACGATGACGAAAGCGTTTTGATCGGGCACTGACTTCAGCTGTCGGCCACACAAGCGTTTTGACCGGTAATCGGGAGATTCACCTGTGGTCAGGCGGGACACGCTGTGCTGCCTCAGAGGGCGGGAGGCCAATGACTGAGGTGCTGGCAAGTTGACGCTTGGTGTCGCTGCGCTACACGGTGTGTTCGAGGGAGGGGCATTGGCTGCGGTTTTACGGACAACTCAGGACAGCGCAACGAGCCGCAAACGGGGCCTCGAAGGCAGGCTGGGAGATGCGGCGGAACCCACGGTTCTTGGGTACTGGCCGGCGTCACTCCGGAGGAGAGACTAAAACGGCTCTCAGTGGCGCTCAAGCCGATGCGATGCGGCCTTTGCCCTCATCCGAAGGCGCAAGGCCCACACACGCCAAAATTACGCCAGCCTCGGTACTGATTCCGCAATTAGTGGATCCGCGGTTTGGTCAAATTGTCGCCGAACCTCGTAACCTCTTTGTTCTCTGCAGCAATACCAATTCTTTGGAAATGGTTTGACCTTTTGTGCCAGTAGAGCGCACATAGACGCATGGTTAAGGCGTTTGCGTATCTCCGCGTCAGCGGGAAGGGCCAGGTGAAAGGCGACGGATTCGTCCGACAGAGGCACGCGATCAGGACGTATTCCGAGGCGAACGACATTAAGATCGTTCAGGTCTTTAAGGAAGAGGGTGTGTCTGGGACGAAGGAGTCAATCGACCGTCCAGCCTGGTCCGCGATGATGGCCGCGGTGCTCGGAAATGGAGTAAGGACCATCGTCATCGAAAAGCTGGACCGCCTGGCTCGTGACCTTATGGTTCAGGAGGCGACGATTGCCAATCTGGCAAAAAGCGCTATAACGCTGGTCTCGGTTGCCGAACCAGACCTGATGGCGAGCGATCCGACGCGGATTCTGATGCGGCAGTTCATGGGCGCAGTGGCGCAATACGACAAAAGTCAAATTGTGTTGAAGCTGCGGGGGGCGAGGATTCGGAAACGGGTCGCGGAAGGGCGGTGTGAAGGACGTAAGCCTTTCGGGCGCGACGAAAGTGAGCGACTCGCAATCCAACGGATGGAGGAACTCAGAGCGAATGGGCTTTCTTACGACAGAATCGCAAAGCTTTTGAACGCCGAGGGGATACCGACCCGAACAGGCACACAGTGGCATGGGGTGGTGGTGAATCGAATCCTGACTGGCTCCACTCGTTTCGCGAGAACCGGTTCTGATTCGCGGGGTTGGGCAGAAACTCACCATTCGGCGAAAACTGCACAGGGCCGAGCTGGCTCTAGCTGAAAGGGGTACTGCAGTGGCAGGATACTCATTCGGAGCAATGATGTGGTGGCACAAGCTTAGAAAGATAGACCGGTGTCGCATTTTTGTTGACTCGAACATGCCGGAATTTCAGGTGCTCGGATTTCACCTGAGTGGTTATGAGCTGCATGAGCTGCCTGCGTCGGCACGCTCCGTCGTTGAAGAGGCGTGGAGAAATGAATTGACGATGCACGCCGGACCTCTGAGTCTGGTACCCCGGCACAAAGACTTCCCGATCTGACGCGGATTTTCTAGACTGCGTTCCCAATTTAGATTCCTTGAAGCTTTAAGGCGTACGCGGCAGGGAACAGGGCAAGGTGGCGGTTGTGTCGACGGGATCGGCCACTTTGGGGCGCGGGGGCTCTCCCCCCTTTGGTCCGGTTGGAGGCTCATGAAAGCCAAAGTCATATGCGGGGCAATTCTGAATAGGTGCTGAACAGGGGTCGAACGGGCGTCCGGAGACTAGGGAAGCGAAACTTCCGTATTTCCGACAATTCGCCAAGAACAACGCCGATGGAAGCCCTGGGGGCTTCTGGCAGATGATCGCAAATCGGGCGTAGATTCATGAGCGAGGACCGCAGACGACACATCGCTGAGCTGGAAACCTATCTGTCCATTTGCAGGCACCTTCTCCTTAAACTTCTCTAAGACGTGGTTAGATTGTTCCGGCCTCGAATAGAATTCTATGAAACTTCTGTAATCGGCTTTGGCGCGGGTGGGGTGAATTCACAACGCGTCGACGATTTGAGCGAGGTTTGACTTTGGTCGCTTCAACGCCAAGCGCTGCGGATTACTCGGCACGACGTCTCGATGAAGTCCCCCCGCCGGTAACCGCTCAACAGCGGGCCGCTGTCTCAGACGCGCGGCAGCGGCTTCTGGAGGATTTAGTGGCTTTCCTTCAGAACATGAAGCAGGGCGGTGAAAAGGAGCTCGGCCACAACCCTTCCTCCGCAGATCTACTGCCGATCTTTCTTCAATATTGCAGGGCAGTTGTGAAGGCTCGTTATGGGTCGTGGATCGAGTCATCTCCGACGCCAGAGGTCCTTAACAAACGGATCGAGAGAGCAATCGCCGGCACGCTAAACACGATTCGCACGCGTCCCACTAAAGAAAGCAGACCTGCCAAGAAGGGGGTGTGGCCTCGGAGTGTTCAAAAAGCATGTGGCGCAGCGGGACTAAATTTGTGGACGACCGAATTTGGAACTTATTCGCCGAAAAGCCTGATGCGACCACCGTTAGCGCAGCTCGAAGCTCTGCTGCAAATCAATTCGCTAGAATTCAAGACTGCCTTTTGGCGCGCCAACGAAGGGCAAGCCAAACCTGATCCGCACAAGCCAGTCCGGCTCAAAGAGTCCAAATCCGGTGGTTATCCGTTTCCGAATCGTGCGAAATGGACCCGCGCAGAGCTGAACAATCGCGGCTTTGCCATAGGGAGGATCGATAAGCTTGATCACCACACTATGCAGAGAATATTGAGGGGTCAGCGAGTTCACGAGGGTTCGCTGGAGAAGCTTTTGGAGTGCTTGAATAAGGCGCCGAAAAAAGGCATTTTAGACCGAACTGATATCCCGAACGACTGATTCTCGGGCACTCCCTCCCCTCGAAAGTTCCTAGAACCAGTCTCATAA
>PMUI01000109.1 GCA_003166955.1 Acidobacterium sp. | reverse complement strand
AGTTTTTCGGGGGCACGTCACTGGGCCAAACCTTTTATCGAAGGCTATTCCCAGGACCTCGATCTTGGGGTACTCAGATGTTGCCATACATTCTCCCTTCCTTCCTTCGCAAGTGTCGTGTCTAAAGTTCATTGAATAATTCGGCGAATCGAAGTGTTCGAAGAGCAGCCCTCAGGGGCTGGAGCCCATTTGATTTTGCGCCATTTACGGCACGACTGAAGTCGTGCCCTGATGCAAAACCAAAAAACAATTCTTTGACGAACTTCAGAGACACGACACTAGCCGCGTGCGCGGAGGAAGGCGATGACGTGATCGGCTTCGATGACGCCGACCAGCTTGCCGGCTTTGTCGACGACGGGGAGCGCGCGGAGGTTGTATTTGTCGAACAGCTCGGCGACTTCGTTTTCGTGCTGGCCGGAGCGGACTGTAACGAAACGTGGTTCGGTCAGGACTTCCATGCGGGTTTCGGGGCGCGCGAGAACGAGGCGCGCGAGAGGAACGACTCCCTGCAGAGTCTCGCTGGAGTCGATGAGATAGATCTCGGTAATGGTTTCGGGATCGGCTTCAAATCCGCGGAGCGCACGAATGCCATCGGCGACGGTAGCGGTTTGCGGAACCGCAACATATTCGGTGGTCATGCGGCCTGCGGCGGAATCTTCGCGGAACTCGAGGAGGTCCTTGACCTCCTGGCGCTCCTCGGGGTCCATCTCATCGAGAATCGCTTCGGAGCGCTCGTCGGGGAGTTCGGCGAGCAGATCGGCGGCGGCGGAGGGATCCATCTCCTCGACAATGCCGGCGGCGGTTTCTGAGTCGAGGGCCTGGACGAGGGATTTCTGGAGCCTGGGCTCGACTTCCTCGAGGGTATCGGCGGCGACTTCTTCATCGAGGGTACGCAGCACGGCTTCGCGTTCCGCGGGGGCAAGGTCTTCGAGGATGTCGGCGATGTCGGAGGGGTGCAGCTGGGCGAGGCGCTCGTACTCGATATTGAGCTTGACGCGGCGAGTGGGGTCGACCTCGATCATGTCGACGAAGTTCCAGGGAATGACGCGATGGGGAAATTTGGAGACGAGGTTCTCGAGGGTGCGTTTGGGGAGTGTGCCGCTGAGCAGGCGGCGGACGGCGCCGCGCAGGCCGACCTCGACTTCCGTGACGCGGAGTTGTTCACCGCCGTTGCCGTTCGACTGCCAGCAAAGATTGACGTCGTTGACGCGGACGACCTTGCGGCCGTGGACGTCGATGATCTGGCGGTCGAGGAGGTCCTGGCGGAGGAGGATGAAGCTTTCGTCGCCCTGGAGCGGATTGAGGGTGGCTTCGGGGCGGAGTTCGAGGGCGCCGGAGGGGGTCCAGCGGACATCTTTGGAGGCGACGACTTCGAGGCCTTTGCGGGTTTTGAGCACGAGGCCAGCGACCCGGCCGGCGTCTTCGCCGGTGCTGACGGCGACATCTTTGAGACGACCGCGCATGCGCCCGGTGGCGCTGGTGATGGGCGTACCGAGGATGGCGGTGAGGGAGCGCAATGCGACTTCGTCGGTCATAATTTCGAGTCTCGGCAAGAGTGTAACAGTCTGTTTTTCCGTCGGGGTGGGGAAAGAGCGGCGGAAATCGCGGAGCTGACTGCCGCGCATGAGTGGATGCGGGAGAACGACCGGAGGGGCTGCGCCAGGCACGAGAGAATTCCGCTGATCGCGGTAACGGAGGCGGTAGTGTCCTAACGGTGCGTTGCTGTGGGGAATGGATGGCGAGTAGATTGCCGAAGAGGCTTGTGGGTTACTTCCGTCTGGCCTGTTCAAGGGCTTTGGACTTCTGTACCCGCTCTTTAGCCTGTTTGCTTCTGGAAACGACGAATACTCCTGCCAGCGCGGCCAAATCCGCGAGGATCGTCGCCAGTCCGGTCACGCTCTTGCCATCGTGTATTAGCCACACGCCGCCGACAACCGCAACGAGGGACAAGATGAAGGCGTAGGTGGACCCCATCTTCTGCGAAGATGCGTTTGCGTTGACTACTTTACTTTCCAGCGCTTCCCGATGCGCACTTTGGCGCTCCGCCATCGCGAGAATTCGTTCAGCACCCCCAGGGATCACCTCGTTATAACGGGCAAGGGCCTCGGGCGGAGGCAGAGGGCCAGAGAAGTGGTGAAACTCCGCCTTTAGTTCGGCGGTGATCGCAGCCATCTCAGGGGTTTTCCTGCTTGGGGGAATGATGGACTTGTTCCTGAAGCGTCTGCCGCTCACGATCTTTATGCAGCCGTCACGTCAGAGTCGCTTTTTTGAAGGATTTCCAGAATATCCTGACCGACAACAAGCCAATCTGCGGCAATAGCCTTGGCGTCGGCCTCTGCCGGGGTGTCACTGCGATTGTAATCATCGAACTGACCCCACAGATCGATGACGCGGCTCGCCCCGGACATGAACGAGGGCTGAGCGAAGAGAAAATCGGATTTTACGTTCCTGCCCATTACACTCCTCAGCGTTATCGGCTGACTGCTGTACTCCTGATTAGATATGAGTGAGTTCGCTGGCGAATCGTTTCAATTTGAGACGAAATTCAGTCTACGCGGCTTGACATCTCTACCGCTCTGACGCGGCAAGTATTATCCACAATTCACCAAAAGTCTATCAGAATCAGTGAATATTGTGGAAAATGTGCCTTGTCTCTCACGCGCTGCTCATCACAGCAGCAACTCGGCAACACTCCAGACATGATCGGCGACAACCGTTCTCCATAGCAGGCGTCACGCGCAGCGTTTTGTGAATCCTGCAGAAGTTGTAGTACGCAAACCATAGAGAATAAGCGGCTTCCAAGTTCTCTCACTTTTTCGAGAACGCATTCGTTAGCCGCGTCATGCGGCGCATTCCCATGCGAATCGAAAGGTTTTGCCTTTCAACATGCGAAGTGCACACGCGACGAAAATCAGGCTTGCCCATGACTGGGACCAACTCCGTGCTGATGACTTCCGCAGGGCTGTACCGCTGTTCACCGTCGCGGGGAGCGCCATAAACCTTGATGATCTGTGCGTAATCCACGCGATCCTGAAGGGTGAGGTTCACGGCGGGAGCGTAAGCCTGGAATCCGTCCGTGCTGAGTTGGAAGCGATCATGCGAGGTCGCGTAGCGTACCTTGCTGAGGAATGCTTCTGTGTCTACGCGGTTGCGTCGTCCGAGATGGAAGGCCAGAACCAACTTCGTATTCCGCTCCATTGCCACGAAGCAGTAGGCGTCTCCGATGGGTGCTCTGGATTCATCGGGGCGGATGTGACCCTCTTTCTTGTAAGTCAGATGGAGCGAGAGCCGTGTTTCAGTGGCCCACTGCGCTTACACAGGAGGACGTGGCCGACCTCAAAGACTCGTTAAAGATTCTGGAGCGGAAAATCACCCGTCCTTCGAGCACTGTGCCTGAATCGCCGCAGGAGTAGTATCCCCTGTATGGCGCAGCAGTGCTTCAGGAAGCTTGGATCACACCCTCCGGCCTGTGGTGTGCACAATGTGCCGCTCCAGCCAACGCAGACCTCCGATCCGAACCCCACCCTCCGTTACTTTATTTGCCCAGCGACCGGTCAAACGGTTCTAGACCCGGCAACGCAGAAATAGGACACTACCACGGAGGCGGCTTTGTTGACTGGGCAGCGGGACAGACATAAACTCAGCGCTGGGCGCGTCGGCGGGAGACAGAACGACAGCCGCGGCCGCCGGTAAACACTCACCCCAAAATGTCCTCAGGAACTACCCGGTACGCGCCACCATCCGATCGTGTGAAGCTGGTTGTCGCTTCCTCGGTCATGCTCACCTTTATTTCTTTTTGGCGAGCCGCGGCCGTAGTGCTGAACGACCTGGGATCGTCGGCCTTCTACGCGGGAGGCATTGCAGAACAGGCAGTGGGAAAAGCAGCCCCGTGGTTCATCCTGGGGGTGATGCTGTTCTCGTTCGCGGTGCGGTCGGTGTACGTGGAGAGCTGCTCGATGTTCACGCGCGGGGGAGTTTACCGCGTGGTGAAGGAAGCGCTGGGGGGAAATTTCGCGAAGCTCAGCGTTTCGGCGCTGATGTTCGACTACATTCTGACGGGTCCGATCTCGGGAGTTTCGGCGGGACAATATATTGTTGGCCTGCTGAACGAACTGCTGCATGTGGGCGCGAGCCGCGGGTGGATGCCGGGGGGTCTGAGCATCTGGGCTCATGGGGCAACGCCTTTCCCGATCGATGAGACCTCGGCGCTGTTTGCGGCGGCGGTGACGATCTACTACTGGTGGCAAAACACCAAGGGGATCGAGGAGTCGACCGACAAGGCGCTGAATGTGATGCAGGTGACCACGGTGATGGTGGTGCTGCTGCTGGCGTGGGGCTTCGTCACTGCTTTTCACTCGCACGCCAAATTGCCGCCGCTGCCCATCCCCGCGAATCTGCATTTTTCGCCAGATGCGCTGGGGTTCCTGAGGGGCACGAAGGTGGCGACGATGCTGGGGATGTTCGGCATCCTGATGGCGTTTGGGCACTCTGTGCTGGCGATGAGCGGGGAAGAGACGCTGGCGCAGGTGAATCGCGAGATCGAACACCCGAAGCTGAAGAACCTGAAACGGGCGGCGATTGTTATCGCGATTTACAGCTTCATCTTCACGGGAGTGGGGACGCTGCTGGCGACGATGATCATTCCGGACAGCGTGCGGGTTCCGGTGTATCGCGACAACCTGATCGCGGGCATGGCGATGTATATGTGGGGTCCGCACGTACTGCGGATTATCTTCCGGGTATTTGTGGTTATGGTCGGGTTTCTGATTCTGTCGGGGGCGATCAACACGTCGATTATCGGGTCGACGGGCGTGATGATGCGCGTTGCCGAAGATGGAGTGTTGACGGACTGGTTCCGGAAGCCGCACCGGCGGTTTGGAACGAGCTATCGGATCATCAATCTGATTACGGGGCTGCAGTTATTCACGATTATCGTGAGCCGGGGCAACGTGATCACGCTGGGTGAAGCGTATGCGTTTGGCGTGATCTGGAGTTTCACGTTTAACTCGCTGGCGATGCTGGTGCTGCGCCGGAAATACAAAGGGGAACGGGGATGGAAGGTGCCGGTCAATCTCCATATCGGCGGGATGGAGTTACCGGTCGGCTTGTTCTGCGTGTTTCTTACGTTGCTGGCGATCGCAGTGGTCAATCTACTGACGAAGAGCGTGGCGACGGAGAGCGGGATCGCATTTACCGCGGTTTTCTTCACGATATTTGCGGTGTCGGAGCGAAGGAACATGGCAAAGCATCAGCTGACGCAGCAGCAGATGCGGGAACATTTCCAGCTCGAACAGCAGGACACGATTGGCCGGGAGGCGCTGCAGGTGAGACCGGGCAGCGTGCTGGTGACGATGCGGGACCCGGTGAATCCGTATGCGCTGAAGTGGGCGCTGGCGCGAACGCGGACGGATCAGCAGGACATTGTGGTGCTGACGGCGCGGATGATGGGCGCGGGCGGTCCGGAATATGTCGAAAACCAGATCTTCAGCGAACACGAGCAGATGCTGTTCACGAAAGCAGTGTCGGTGGCGGAAAGCTTTGGGAAACATATTTCGCTGCTGGTGGTGCCGGCCGGAGATATATTTGCGGCGCTGGTGCAGGCGGCTAACTCGCTGGAAGTGGCAGCGCTGGTATCCGGGTTGTCGACGCGCATGACGGCGCAGGAGCAGGCGTTTCATATCGGGCAGGCGTGGGAGAGTCTGCCGGAGCCGAAGAGGCAATTCACTTTCTACGTGATCATGCCGGACGGGGAAGCGGAGGCGTTTCACATCGGTCCGCACGCGCCGTCGCTGCGCGCGGAGGACGTGCAGCTGGTGCATCGGCTGTGGCTGAATTTGCGGCGCGATCCGGAGATGCAGGGCCTGCATCACAGCGACATCATGACCTATGCGCTGACGAGGCTGGCGATGGACTATGCGCGGGATAAGCAGGAAACGCTGCGGAGTCTGCGGAGGTATACGCAGGAGGGCGGGCGCGATGCGCAGCTGGGGATCAGTTATCGCGCGCCGAGCCGCGAGGACCAGTCGATGCCGGCGCCGCGGCCATCGGTGGACGACGAAGGGCACTGAGCTCCGGGCCGGCGCCTACCTTTCGATTGTCAAGTTATCCTTTCCCATTTAGTCTTTTAGAAGATGTGCCGGGCCACGTTGCTGCAATAAAGCACGAGACAGTTAGTCCGATTTTCGGGAGGGAAGCTGTGGAAGTTAACAAAATCATCACCGAACTGGAAAGTCAGATCACGCGTTTGAAGGAAGCACGGGCTCTGCTGGCGGGGGAAAGTGCAAAACGACCGGGCAGGCCACCAGGAAGCGCGAAGGGGAAGCGCGGCGGGAAGCGCCACCTGAGTGCGGAAGGCCGGAAGCGAATTTCCGAAGCACTGAAGAAGCGCTGGGCGGCGCGGCGCAAAGCCGCGGCGAAGACGGCGAAAGCTGCATAGAGAGGGCGGGCGCGAAGCCCGCCCTTCCTATTACAAGGTGCGCTTGAACAGCGGCGTGGCGAGCAGCAGCGAGATAATTCCAAATCCGAAGAGGAAGTAGATGTCGGATTGGATGGCTGCGAAGCCGCCATCCTTAATGAGGATGGCTTTGAAGCCGTGCACGGCGTAAGTGAAGGGATCGACGACAGCAATGGCGCGCAGCCAGGCGGGGAAGGCTGCGATGGGATAGATCGCACCGCTGGGGAAGAAGAGCAGAGTGTTCAGCACGCCGAACATGGCGCGCGGGACGAGGGGATCCTCGACGCGGACCATGAGCAGAAACATCATGCCGTTGAAGGCGATGGAAGTGGCGACGATGAGGAGCGCGAGCTGAATGACCGCCAACGGATGGAAGATGACGCCAAGTCCGGCGAGCAAAGAGCCAATAACTGAAAGACTAATACCGGAGAGGACAGCCTTGATGGCTCCGGCAATGTTGAGACCGAGGACCAGCTCAAGCTTGGTGATGGGCGTGACCAGATAGCCTTCGTGGACGCCGCGGGCTTTGTCGTCGATGTATAACATGCCGCCGCCGATCATGACGGAGATATACATGGCGAGGGCGACGGAGCCGGCGAGGAGAAACTTCATGTACTCGATATAGGGATAGAGCTCGACAATATCGAGGGTGATGGCCTGGACGACTTTGGGCTGGACGAGAGGGGCGTTGAGGGCGTCGACCAGGGACTGCATTTCGGATTCGAGGCTGCCGCTGACGAATTGGTCGGAGTTATCGACGACCAGGCCGATGTGGGGGGACTCGCCGGCGAGGACGCGGCGAGAATACTGAGCAGGAATGATCACAGCTGCGTCGATTTTGCCCGTTCGAACATCATTTTGAGCGGTTTGCTCGTCGTTGTAGGTGACGGTGCTAAAGGTGCGGATGTTAGCTGCGACGGACTGGAAGGCTTCCTGGACTTTTAGGGCTTCCTCGCCGTGGTCATAGTCCACTACCCCCATTCGGGCGTTTGTGACCTTACCACCGAAGGCATTGCCCAGAATGATGAGCTGCACGAGGGGCAGGGTCATGGACATGAGCATGAGGGTAGGAGAGCGGAAGAACTTGCGCATTTCGCGCTCGACGATAGCCCACATTCTGTTCATGGCTGCATCCCCGGGCGCGGCGGCATCATGAAGCCGACAGCCTTCACCTGCTCGTCGCGCAGCTGGCGTCCCGTGTAGTAGACGAAGACGTCGTCGAGTGTGGTGTTTTGCACGCTGAGACCACGAATGGGGTCGTTGGCGGCGGTGGCCATTTCGACCAGCTGCGTGGTAGTGAGCGAGCCGTTGGAGGTCATGAGGCGATATTCGCCGGAGCCGCGGGATTCAACGCCGGTGACACCGCCGAGATGTTCGAGTTGCGGCTTGCGGTCGATCTGATTCCTGCCGAACTGCACTTCGATGACGCTGGAGCCAGGGACGCTGGACTTGAGGGCGAGCGGGGTGTCAAGGGCGACGAGCTTGCCGTGGTCGATGATGGCGATGCGGTCGCAGAGGTTGTCGGCTTCGTCCATGTAATGGGTGGTGATGAGGATGGTGAGCTTCATGGTGGTGCGCAGTTTGTCGAGCATTTCCCAGACCGCGACGCGCGAGACGGGATCGAGGCCGGTGGTGGGCTCGTCGAGGAAGAAGATGCGGGGGCTGTGGATGAGGCCGCGCGCGATTTCGAGACGCCTTCGCATGCCGCCGGAGAGGGTTTTGGTCTGGGCTTCGCGCCATTTGGTGAGGTCGACGGCTTCGAGCAGGGTCGCGATGTTGCGCTCGCGCTCTGCACGCGGAACGCCGTAGAGCTTGGCGTAGATGGAGAGGTTTTCTTCGACGGTGAGGTCGATGTCGCTGGTGAGAGCCTGGGGGATGACGCCGATGATATTCCGCACTGCATTGGGCTCGTGCGCCACGTCGTGACCGGCGATGAGGGCGCGACCGGCGGTGACAGGGATGAGAGTGGTCATCATGCGGATGAGCGTGGATTTGCCCGCGCCGTTGGGGCCGAGCAGGCCGAAGATCTCGCCGTCGGCAACTTCGAAGCTGACCCCGCTGACGGCTTCGAAGGTGCCGTAGCGTTTGACGATGTTCTGGACGGCGATGGCGGGCGTTGGAGCAGCCGGGGCCTGATGCGATGCGGGCTTGGCGGAGGGCGGGCCGGAAGTCATGGTTTCACCAGCTTGTTTTTGGGGATGTAGACTTCGGCGATCATGCCGGGGACGTAGCGCATGCCGGGATTGTCGATGAGGAGCTTGAGCTGGACGGTTTCGATGTCGCGCTTGCGGCGGCTGACGTCGCGCTGGGTGGCGAAGGCGGCTTCGGCGGCTTTGGCGATGACGGTGCCCGAGACGGTGGCGCCGCTGGGCATGACGACGCGGAGCTTGTCGCCGAGCTGGACTGCATCGGATTCGGTCTCGGGCAGCGGGGCATAGACCCAGGTTTGGGAGAGATCGACGACAGTGACGATGGGGGTGGCGGGCGAGACGACTTCGCCCTCGCGGGCGGCGCGGACGTTGACAATGCCGGTGACGGGCGAGAGGACGTTCGCGTATCCGAGCTGGACCTCGGCCTGATCGAGCATGTCCTGTGCGTTGCGCATTTCGTCGCGGGTGGCGGCGACGGTTTTAGCGGCGGCCTGGGTTTGCAGAAGATTGGCCTGGGCGGTCCTGAGGGCGGCGGCGGCGGCGGCGACGTTTTCGCGGGCAGAGTCGACGGCGGCTTTGGCGGCGTTGAGGCTGGTGACCTGTTCATCGCGGGTCTGCTGGCTGGTGACGCCGGCCTGGGCGAGCGCTACGGCGCGGGTGGTGTCGGCTTCCTGATGCTCGTAATTCGCCTGGGCCTGAGCGAGGGCGGCTCGGGCGACGCGGAGCTGGGCTTCGGCGGCACTGACCTGGCTGGTAGTGTCACCCTGAGTTTGCTGTTCGGTGTCGCGTGAGCCGAGGAGCTTGTACTTCTCGCCGGAGACGGTGGCTGCGGCGGCGTTGCGAGCGGCGGCCAGGTCCTGGGCTTCAATGGTGGCGACCAGCTGACCGGCAACGACCCTCTGACCTTCGTCGACGGCGAGGGACTGGATGCGGCCCTGGATGCGGGAGCTGACGATGACTTCGTTGGCGTCAACGGTGCCGATGAGCTGGAGGTCGCTGGTGCGTTTGGTCGAGAAGAAATACCAGCAGAGGGCGATGATGGTGAGCACGCCCATGATGATGAAGATACGATTGCGTGGTTTCATGCGGTCTTTCTCTCCGGAAGTGCGTTCTCCGGTATGGGTATGGCGGCGAGAACGGATTTGGCGAGACGTGCGCCGCGCTTGCGGTCGGTGAAGATGGTTTGGCCGAGGTATTCGATGGCGGCGGTGCGGCGGGCGGCCACGGCAGCGGGATCGAGCGGATCGACGGCGGTGACGAGACGAAACATGGGGGAGCTGAGGAAGAAGAAAACGTTGGCGCCGAGAGCGGCGTACATCATCTGCATGGGATCGACGGAGCAGAGTTCGCCGGAGCGGATGCCGTCGCTGACGATTTGCAGGGTGCGGTCCCACATGGGCTCGAAGGCTTTTTTGGCGATGATGCGCATGGCATTGGACTGGCCGGTGCGGAAGCGGACCATCTCCTGCTGCATGAGGGCCTGAAAGCCGTGCTGGGAGAAGATGCGGTCGAAGTGCTGGAGGACGAGGCGGAGGACGCGCTCGCCGGGGCTGAGGTCGAGGCCGAGTACCGCGAGTGCCTCGCCGGCGACTTTGCCTGCCACTTCGCCGAGGGCGGCGGCGTAGAGAGCTTCCTTGTCGCGGAAATAGTAATAGAGGAGGGCCTTGTTGACGCGGGCGGCGGCGGCGATGGCGCCGGTGCGGGCGCCGGCGAGGCCGTGCTCGCTGAATTCTCGGATGGCGGCGTGGAGGATGCGGTCGCGGGACTGATCGGAGCGGGTGTGTTGGGATCGAGACATTGATTGACTGGTTAGTTAAATTAACTGGTTAGTCAAACTGTAATCCTCCAGGAAAGATTTTGGCAAGGGGGCGGGGCGGATTATTTTCGACGATTACCGAAGTATTGGAGTTGCGATCAGGATCAGTGGCTGAGGGGGCGGGAGGCGCCTTCGACGGGGGGCTGCGGTTTCGGGTGTTTGCCGGAGTAGCGGCCGAGGAGGAACATGGCGAGGCCGAAGACGAACATGACGAGTCCCCAGATGAAATTGATGTTCATGCCAGCGGAGCGCAGGTAGATATCGCTGCCGCGTGTGGCCACACCGTAGACGGTGAGCATGACGCCGACAATCAGGAACATCAGGCCGAGTGGGATGCGGAGATCGAGGCTCATTTTCTAACCTGAGGGGCTAAAGCCCCGGTTCTTTTAGAGTCGTTACGGCACGACTGAAGTCGTGCCCTGATACAAAAGCGGCCGGTGTGGGTAACCCGGAGATCGTCGCGAAATGTAGCCGTCACAGTCACAAATGGTCGCCTATCTGAAGACGAAATTCAAACCGATGAGCAGAACGATGAGGCCGATGGCGATGTAGCTGGGGCGTGCGTACCAGGCCATGTGGTGTTCGACGGGCTTGGGCGTGAGCGAGTAAACCAGGCCGACGAGCTCGCTTTCGGGACGCGGCTTGGTGACGAGGCTGATGAGGACGGTCAGCGTGAAGTTGATGGTGAAGGCGAAGATGGCCTGCCAGAAGTTGAGGGCCATGTCGCTGGGATAGGTGTGAACGACGTGGAGCCAGCCGCCGTGGATGCCGGGATGCTCGCCGAGCGGAAGGGTGAGGCCGTGATGGAGCATGGCGCCGATGGTGCCGCTGGCGAGGCCGATGAAGGCGGCGTGGCCGGTGGAGCGCTTCCAGAACATGCCGAGGAGGAAGGTGGCGAAGAGCGGGGCGTTGACGATGGAGAAGACCAGCTGCAGCGTGTCCATGATGTTGTTGAAGCCGAGGACGACATACGCCGTAGCCATAGAAATGAGGATGCCGACGACCGTGGTCCATCGGCCCACTTTGAAATAGTGGGCGTCGCTGGCGCCTTTGTGGATGTAGGACTGGTAGAGGTCGAAGGTCCAGACGGTGTTGAAGGCGGTGACGTTGCCTGCCATGCCGGACATGAAACTGGCGAGCAGCGCGGTGAGGCCGAGGCCGAGGATGCCGGTGGGGAGGTAGTGGAGAAGCATGTTGGGAATGGCGAGGTCGTAGTCGAGGACGGGCTGGCCGTGCGTATCGAGCATGACTTTGCCGGTGACGGGATCGACTTTTGCAGGGATGAGGCCACGGCCTTCGCTCAGGTTCTCTGAGCCGCTGGTGGTGGCGGTCATTCCGGCACCCTGATTCATGACATGGCGCGTCACCATTGGAGTGCCGATGGCGATGAGGCCGGGCAGGATGACCAGGAATGGGAAGAACATTTTCGGGATCGCGGCGATGAGGGGAACGCGGCGCGCCGATTCTTCGGAGTTGGCGGCCATGGCGGTCTGGATCACGAGGAAATCCGTGCACCAGTAGCCAAAGGAGAGGACAAAGCCGAGGCCGGCGACGAGGGCGAACGAATCCACGCCGAGGGGATTGGTATTGGGGCTGCCCATGCCTTGCCACGAATGCATGTAGGAGGCGGGGAGTGAGGCTTTGAGGCCGTTCCATCCGCCGACGTTTTTGAGGCCGATCCAGACGAGCGGAGCGAAGCCGGCAACGATGAGGAAGAACTGGAGGACCTCGTTGTAGATGGCGCTGGTGAGGCCGCCGAGGAAGATGTAGCAGAGGACGATGAGGGCGGAGAGGATGATGGCGAAGTGGAAGATCCATTCGACCGGCAGGCCGAGGTGGGTGAAGAGCCCGTCGAAGACGTGAAGGGTCTGAATGAGGCGCGCCATGGCGTACATGGAGATGCCGGAGGAGAAGACGGTCATCAGGGCGAAGCTGCAGGCGTTCCAGGCGCGGGTCTTTTCGTCGAAGCGGAGGCGAAGGAATTCAGGGACGGAGCGGGCTTTGGAGCCGTAGTAGAAGGGCATCATGAAGACGCCGACGAAGATCATGGCGGGGATGGCACCGATCCAGTAGAAGTGGCTGGTGACGATGCCGTACTTGGCGCCGGAGGCGCCCATGCCGATGACTTCCTGGGCGCCGAGGTTGGCGGAGATGAAGGCGAGTCCGCAGATCCAGGCGGGGAGGGAGCGGCCAGCCTGGAGGTAGTCCTTGCTGGTTTTCATGAAGCGCTTGAGTGCGAAGCCGATGCCGAGCACAAAAGCGAAGTACAGCAGCATGATGAGCCAGTCGATGGTGGTCAGGTTCACGCTTTGCGTTCCCTCACAGGAGGAATTGGATGCCGTCGCCGTTGGCCACTGTACACGGTTGCATTGGGCAAGTCCAGATGACGAGAGGCAGCTGAAGTCCGGTTAGCTAAAGTCCGGTTAGCTGAAAAGCGGTCAGCTGAGGAGCGGTTCGCTGAAAAGCGGCTTGCGGGAACATTGGCTAGAGGGACTGAACGGGGATGAGGGTGAGGTCGTCGACGAGGCCGATTTCTTTCTGGACGAAGGGCTCGGCGTAGCGGACGCCGGCGAGGGTTCCATAGTGGCGGGCTTCGGCGAAGGTGCGCTCGCGGATTTCTTCTTCGGGGACAAAGAGGCTGCTGCCGGCCGACTGATTGGCGTATTGGGAGTGGTAGGCCATGAGGGCGCGGTGGCGGTCTTCAATGAAGGGCGTGATGTCGATGACGAAGGTGGGGCGGACATCGGCGTAGAGGCTGGCGTAGACGATTTTGAAGGGGCGATGCGGAGGCGCGCCGGTGTCGATTTTTGCGAGGCCGGAGAGGAAGCAGGCTTCGTATCCCAGGGTTGAGCTGGTGGAGTGGTCGGGATGGCGGCCGGACCAGTAGGGAAGGATGACGACGCGGGGGCGGACGCGGCGGAGGACGTCGACGATTTTGAGGCGGTTCTCGAAGGTGTTCTCGACGCGGCCATCGGGGATGTCGAGGGCTCCGCGCCAGACGACGCCGAGGATGCCGGCGGACGCAGCGGCTTCGGCGGCGCGCTCAGCAGCAGAGCCGCGGGTGCCTGCTTCTCCCTGGGTTAAATCCAGAATGGCGGTGGAGACGCCTATGGAATGCATGCGGAGCAGCGTGCCGCCGCAAGTTTGTTCCACGTCGTCGCGATGCGCGGCAATAGCGAGGACGTCGGCTGTTGGGTGATCTGGCATCTCGGTTTTCCGGGAAATTCTGAATCAATCCTCCCCACCGATTAAAAACCATCCCTCAGGGGCTAAAGCCCTTGATCGCACGGGTTTGTTTCGACACGACTAAACAGCTTGCGGAAAAGGGCCATTTGCGAAGTTGAGACGTGCTTTTTCAAAATGGTACAAGGCGGTACTTTTGGTTGAACCGGGAATCGAATCGCATTGACGTTTGGGGTGGCAAGGGAGTCTGCTACTTGCTATGGGGTGAACCTGGCCTTCGCTAGTTTGGGGTGTGGTTTTCCCGTAAGCTGTGGAGTCGTGCCGCTTCAAAACGCCACTTCAGCGGCCAGGACTAGTAGATGGTGTTGTCGTCGTCGGTGCCGGCGTCCATATAGGCGCAGTCGATGGCGGTTCCGGCGATGATGACGTTGGAATTATCGAGCGAGGTCATGGAGGTGGTGTTGTAGATGTAAATCTGACCGCCCTCGGTGGTGTAGACCTTGTGGAGACCCTGGACGGCGGCGATGCCGGTGCCGTCTCCGAGATAGGCGTCGATGGTGGCGGTGTTATTGGCGGTATTGAACATGGTGATGCAGCCGAAGCGGACGCTGGCTCCGGCTTGAGCCTGCTGGTAGCGGACGCCCTGATTGCACTGCGAGGAGCCGATCCAGAGGGTGTTGTCGTCGGCAAAAACCATTCGATTATGCAAGCCATCGCTGATGGACCAGGAGCCGGTGATGGTATTGGCGGGGGTGTTGAGGATGGTGAGATATCCGGCGAAGAGGCCGCTGGAAGCCTGCAATTGCTGGCCCGCGACGTAAAGCGTGTTCCCGTTGAAGATGGCGTTGGTGGATCCATTGGGAATGGGGATGGTGCTTTGCGCTCCGAGTGCGATGCCGCTGGCGCCAGTGCTGCCGGTGTTGATGGACCCGGCGGTGAGGGGGATGGCGGTGAGGCTGGCGGTGGTTCCGCCGCACTCAGGACCGCAGTTGATCACGTAGGCGGTGGTGCCATCGGGGGAGAAGACGGCTTTGATGGGGTGATCGAAGGTGGCGGAGGCGCCGGTGCTGACGGGGAAGACGCACCAGGTGGGCTGCTTCTGCGGCTCGCAGTCCTGGGCTTTGACGTGGTAGACGGGATCGACGTAGTTGGGGTTATTGATGGCGGCGGTTTGTTCGGCCTGGGTTAGCCGCACAACGCTGTAGACCGCGAAGGACGTGGGATCCGGGTCCGGATTCCCGGCGGATACTACGTCGGAATGGTTTGCGGCCTGGGTGGCGTTCTGGATAAACACGAGAGCGATGGTGCCGCCGGGGTTGACGGAGATGCCGTAGGCGTTGGGCAGATTGAGAGTGAGCGATGCGCCGTTGGTGCGATCGACCACGCTGATAATGTGGCTGGCGGGATTGGCGGCGTACACGAAGCTCAGGTCGCGGCTGATAAAGACTCCGTTATAGGGGACGCCTTCGGTGCTGCTGGAAAGGCTTCCGGGAATTGCAACGGTGGCGCTGATTTTTTCCTGAGCGTAGCTGACGAGGGCGAGACTGCCGTCGCCTTGGCCGTAGACCGCGCCGATTTGTTGCTCCGGCATGTTCTGGATGGTGAGGGGCAGCTTGCCGGAGTAGCCGTTGATTTCGAGCTGACCGCCGGAGGCGTTGTAGGGGTGGCGAATGTCGTAATAGGCGTCAACGAAGGGGAGAGCGCCGCTGGAGAAGGCGCTTGGGTTCTGCTCGGCGACCATCACGCGCTGGAGTACGCCGCTGGGAGGCAGAGTGCGGCCGGCGAAATAGAAGCTCTTGCCGCATGAACTGATGACGTTGCAGACCAGGAAGACGGAACCGAGGACGGCAACGAAGTACAGGGAACTTCTTTTCTTCAAAACTTTAGAACCTCACCATGCGCGTGGCTGCTGACAATCTCGTGGGAAAGCCCAAGTATAACAGGGCGGTAAGGGTATTTTGGTTGGACGGACGACGGGCGGCGGGGTAAGGAGCCGCGTGCGAAAATGCGGCGCTGAGAGGCCGACTACCGGTGGCAGAGGCGGCACTGGCTATGCGGCGAGGGGCTTTGTCTGCCTGATACCATGAGTCAGGATTATCCCCTGATGACCAGCCGTCTTGAGCAACTGTTTGGCCGGCGCACCGTTCTCTGCGACGGCGCCATGGGTACTGCTTTGTATGCGCGCGGTGTGTTCATCAATCGCTGCTTCGACGAGTTGAACCTGTCGCAGCCCGAGCTGGTGCGCGGCGTGCATGAGGAATACCTGCAGTCCGGCGCGGAAATTATCGAGACGAATACGTTCGGGGCGAACCGGATCCGGCTGCAGAGGTACGGGCTGCAGGACAAGGTTGCGGAAATCAATCGAGCGGGAGTGGGGATCGCGCGACAGGCGGTTCGGCAACTGGCGGACAAGCAGGCGGGAACGGCCTGGGTGGCGGGATCGGTGGGGCCGCTGGGCGTGCATCTGGAGCCGCTGGGCAAAACAGGTCTTGACGAAGCGCGGGAGGCTTTCGCGGAACAGATTCGGGCGCTGACGAGCGGTGGACCGGGTGTGGCGGTGGATCTGCTGATCATCGAGACGATGCCCGCGCTGAACGAGGCGGAGCAGGCGGTGCTGGCAGCGCGAGTGGCTGCGCCGGATACGCCGGTGGTGGTAATGGTGACCGTCGATGAAGAGGCGAACTGCCTGGACGGGGCGTCGCCGGAGACGGCGGCTGCGCGGATTGAGTCGTGGGGTGTGGACGGCATTGGCTGCAACTGCAGTGTGGGTCCGGCGACAGTGCTGACAGCGATCGAACAGATGGCGGCGGTGACATCGCTGCCGCTGATGGCGATGCCGAATGCCGGCATGCCGCGGTCGGTGGAAGGGCGCAACATTTATTTGTGCTCGCCGGAGTACATGGCGAGCTTCGCGCGGAAATTTGCGAAGGCGGGCGTCCAGTTTATCGGCGGATGCTGCGGAACGACGCCGCAGCACATTCGGGCGATGAAGTCAGCGCTTCGGGCGACCGAAGCGCAGGCCGCGGCGCAAAGGAGCGCGAAGCGGGAACCGATTGTGTCGGAGACACCGCCGGTGGCGATCGAGGAACGTTCGCGGGTGGGGCGGCTGGTGCACGAGGGTGCGTTCATCACGATGGTGGAGATTGTGCCGCCGCGGGGGATCGACTGCAGCAAGGAACTGAAGGGCGCGCAGGAGATGGCCGATCTTGGGGTACACGCCATCAACGTGCCGGATTCGCCGCGCGCTTCTGCGCGCATGAGCGCGCAGAGCCTGTGCATCCAGATTCAGCAGAAGACGGGCATCGAGACGCTGCTGCACTATACCTGCCGGGATCGGAATGTGCTGAGCATTCAGAGCGATCTGCTGGGGGCGTCGTCGATTGGGCTGAAGAATATTTTGTGCCTCACGGGCGATCCGCCGAAACTGGGGAATTATCCCGACGCGACGGCGGTATACGACGTGGACGCGATCGGGCTGGTGAACATTGTGCACCGGCTAAATCACGGGCTGGATATCGGCGGCAATCCGATTGGCGCGTCGACGGGATTCACGATCGCGGTGGCGGCGAATCCTGGCGTGCCGGACATCGACCATGAGGTGCGGCGGTTTGCGTGGAAGGTGGAGGCGGGCGCGGAGTACGGGATCACGCAGCCGGTTTTCGATCTGCGGGTGCTGGAGACGTTTCTGAAGCGGATTGAGGGATTCCGGATTCCGATTGTGGCGGGCATCTGGCCGCTGACGAGTTTGCGCAACGCGGAGTTCATGAAGAACGATCTGCGGGTGAGTGTGCCGGATGAGATTTTGACGCGGATGGGACGGGCTGCGACGCCGGATGCGGCGCGGGCGGAGGGAATCCGGATCGCGCAGGAGATGCTGGCCGCGGCGCGAACCATGGTGGAAGGGGTGCAGGTGAGCGCGCCTTTTGGGCGCTACAGCGCGGCGGCGGAGGTTCTGGCGGCGGTTTTGCCCGGGCGCGCGAAGGGCGCTGCGGCGCTGGAGGAGACGAGGGTTGGCTAGCTTTGAAGAGTCGCTGACGAAGCTGGAGGAGATTGTCGCGAAGCTGGAGCGCGGCGACCTGAGCCTTGAGGACTCGGTGAAGCTCTTCGAGGAAGGGACGCGCCTGTCGGCGGATTGCCGGAAGCAACTGGAAGAAGCTGAAGGAAAAGTGGAGATGCTGGTGAAGCAGCGGGACGGCGCGATGAGGCGGGAGCCGTTCAGCTAGCAGCGAGAAGACGGGACCTTAGTCGAGAAGCGCCTCGATTTCGCGGAGTTCGAAGCGGATTCCTCTTTGCGGCTCGTCGAAGAGACTGCTCGGGGCGAGATGGCCGTTTTGAAAGCGATGGATGGCGGGACCCTCTGGATCGATAACCCAGATTTGCGGGATGCCCATGGCTTCGTAGTCGTTCAACTTGCGCGTGAAGCGTGTGTGGCGATCTTCGGGGGAGAGAATTTCAAAGACGGCGACGGGCGGATGGGTGATGATCTGCTCGATGGGCTGATTGCGGTCGAGGATGGTCACGTCCGGGACGCGGTAGCGGGTTGGCGCCACGTGGACGCGGAGCGATGGCATCACCCTGATATTCCATTCGGTCCTGTGGTCAGAGAAAAAGCCGAGAATCGCAGCGTGCCAGGTGGAGTGATCGTAGGTCGCGGCTGGTCTTTCCTCGATTTCGCCGTCGACGAATTCGGCGTCCGGTTCCCAGTCTGAACAGCGGAGATAGACCTCGACCGGAACGCGGTGAGGTTTCTGGTCCGGGATTGATGGGAGCCGCGCCATGAGAGTGCTCTGGCCTAAAGATAGACCCGTTCCGGTCAGCTCGGGAATACACATATTTGGCGGCGGTGTGCTGCTCAGGTGAGGGCTGGGGTCTTCGAGGCGAGGCGCGCGCGCACGAAATCGACGAGGTCGTCGGATATATAGGACGGGGGTGGGATGTGGAAGCGAGGTGTGCCGTTGAGCGCCAGTTTGGGGATTGCGTCGGTCGGTGCGGTTGACGACAGGAGCACCGCGTCGGCGTTGTCGAGGAAGCGGCGGGCGGAGTCTTTGAAGTCGGCGACGGCGGGGTCGAGGACGGTGAGGTAAAGATCCGGACGGAGGAACTCAAGGATGCTGTTCGATTCGAGGATGGCGTTGTCGGAGGCGGCGAGCTCTTTTTCGATGCGGGGCATGGCTTCGGCGAGCATGCCGATGCGGGTGCGGACCCAGACGGAGCGGGCGGCGCCGGCGGCGAGGAACCGGGAGGTGTCGGTACCGCTGGCGGGGTCGTGCTCGAAATTGACGGCGACGCAGGAGTCGGCTGTCTGACACTGGCAGGGTTTGCCATCGGCCGTACAGAAGCCGTGGCCGTACTGGGTGATTTTGAAGGCGGTCCAGTGGAACTCCGGCAGACGTGCGATGAGGCCGGCGACGACCGAGGTCTTGCCGATGTTGCGTGAATGTCCGCCAACGACGATGACAGCCACTACTGTTCCTCCTCGTCATTCGATGTGCGAGCGAGGCGGGCGAGTGCGGCTAATTCTTTGAGGTATTGGCGGAGCGGGCGGGCGGGGCGGCCCCAGAAGACGACGCCTGGGCCTTTGACCTTCTTGTGGGTGAGGATGCCGGAGCCGGAGCCGAGGATGACCTGTTCGCCAACGTGGGCGTGGTCGCCGATGCCGACTTGTCCGCCGACGATGGCGTTGGCTCCGATGGAACTGGAGCCGGAGACTCCGGTTTGGGCGGCGATGACGACGTCGTGTCCGATGCGGACGTTGTGGCCGAGGTGGACGAGGTTGTCGATTTTGACGCCGTGCTCGATGCGGGTTTCTTCGAGGGCGCCGCGGTCGATGGTGGTGTTGGCGCCGATCTCGACGTTGTCTTCGAGGATGAGGCGGCCTTGTTGCGGAAACTGGAGGTATTCGCCGGTGTTCGCGTCGCGGACGTAGCCGAAGCCGTCGGAACCGAGGACGACGCCGGCGTGGAGCACGACGTTGTTGCCGATTTCGGTGCCGGGATAAAGGACGACGCGCGGGTAGATGCGTGTGTGGGCGCCGATTTTGACGCCTGCGCCGATGACGGTTCCGGCGCCGATGCTGGTGTTGTCGCCGATGTGCGCCGCGGGTCCGATGACGGCGTGGGGGCCGACGGAGATGTGGTCACCGAAGGTTGCGGTGGGATCGACGACGGCGGTGGGGTGGATGCCGGCTGCGGGTTCTTCGGGTTTGAGCAGGCGTGCAGCCTGGGCGAAGGTGAGGCGGGGGTGGGCGGCGATCAGAAGGGATTTGTCGGGCAGAGATTTGTCTGACGGGGGCTGACGTTTGTCTGACACGTGTCGGACTTTGTCTGACGTAGCTGGAGACATGGCGTCAGACATTTTAGGCGAGACGATGACAGCCGCTGCGGGGGACGCGGCGGCGTCAGACATGGACGCGGCGTCTTCGGCAAAGACGAGGGTGCTGGGTGTGGCGGCTTTGGTGCTGGAGACACCGGTGATTGCGACGTCGGGGCCGGAGAGGCGCAGTTCGGCGCCGAGGGCCGCAGCGATTTGGGAAAGCTTCATTGGAGATTAGGGTACAAGACACAGGCCACTGGCCACAGGGTTCAGGCCACAGAGAGCAGGAGGCAGGAGACAGGAGGAGTCATTTTTCGCGGGCGACGACGAACTCCGGCATCCACTGGAGGGCGCGCTTGTATTCGGAGTCGGGCACGACGGCGAGGGCGGCCTGGGCGGCGGCGGAGTATCCAAAGGCGGCCTGCATCGCGTAGTTCACGGACTGGTTGCGATTGAGGATGCGCAGGATCTCCTGGTGGGAAACGCGCTCGAAGTTCTGGTCCTGGAGGACGGTTTGGATCGCGGAACGCTCGGCGGGCGTGCTGCCATTCTCAAGCGTGTGGATGACGGCGAGCGTGGCTTTGCCTTCGCGGAGATCGCTGGCGACGGGTTTGCCGAGGACTTCTTCGGTTGCAGTGAGGTCGAGCACGTCGTCGACGATCTGGAAGGCGAGGCCAAGATTGCGGCCGTAGTCGCCCATGGAGTCTTCGAGAGCGCGATCGGCGCCGGCGAGCACCGCGCCGAGGCGCATGGAGACTTCGAAAAGGCAGGCGGTCTTGCGATAGATGAGGTCGTTGTATTCGCCCTCGGAGATGGGCTTGCCGAGGCGCTCCATCTGGAGGAGCTCGCCTTCGACCATCTGCTGGGTGAGGCCGATGAGGAGCTCGAGGACGCGGAAGTTGCGCTCGTCGAGGGCGACGCGGAAGGCCTGCATGTAAAGCCAGTCACCGACAAGGACGCATTTGCCATTGCCCCAGGTGCGGTTGGTGGAGGGACGGCCGCGGCGCATGTCGGCAGCGTCGATGATGTCGTCGTGGACGAGCGTCGCGGTGTGCACCATTTCGACGACAGCGCCGAGGCGGATCATGCCGTGGCCAGAATAGCCGAGGCTGCGGGCGGCGAGCAGCAACAGCGAAGGGCGGATGCGCTTGCCTCCGCCCTCGCGGAGATACTCGGAGATTTCGGTGATGGCGGCAACGTTGGAGACGGCGTCCGATCCGAACTCGCGCTCGATGGCGGCGAGGTCGTCGTGCAGCAGATCGAAAACTTCCTTCGCGTTCGCTGTCGCCACTGTGCTCACTGTCTTCTCCAACCTGCTGATGCCCGGCCGTTCAGTTGGAACGGTAGTTCGTGAACTGCATATCGATGCCCAGGTCGTGGCCGCGGAGCAGCGCCATGATTTCCTGCAATGCGTCGCGATCCTTGCCGGATACACGGACAGTATCGCCCTGGATCGAGGCCTGAACCTTCTTTTTGGAATCTTTAATGATTCTAACGATCTCTTTGGCTTTCTCACCAGCGATGCCTTGCTGGAGGGTGACCTTTTGACGGACGGAGGAGCCTGCCGCCGGCTCCACTTTACCGAAGGTGAGGGCTTTGAGCGAAACGCCGCGCTTGACGAGCTTCTGGCGGAGGATCTCGGTGACGGCCTGAAGCTTGTATTCGTCGACCGAGGCGAGCTGGATGGCGTCCTCGCCTTCGAGGTTGATTTCGGATTTGGAATCTTTCAGGTCGAAGCGCGTGCGCACTTCCTTGGCCGCCTGATCGATGGCGTTGCGCACTTCCTGCATATCCACTTTGCTGACGATGTCGAAGGAGTTTTCCGCTGCCATCTCGCGCCTCTTCTCCTTTAGATTATCCGCTACTGGGCGAGGTGGCGGATGGGAGCGGGAATTTCGATACCGAAAAACGCGCTGAAGTTGCTGGTGGTGCGGCTGGAGACCTCGTCGGGGGCGAGGTTGCGGATCTCGGCGATTTTGACGGCGACCTCTTTGACCCAGGCGGGCTCGTTGCGTTTACCGCGATTGGGGAGGGGCGCGAGGAAGGGCGCGTCGGTTTCGATGAGCATGCGATCGAGGGGGACGGCCACGGCGGCGTCGCGGATGGGCTGGGCTTTGGGGAAGGTGATGTTGCCGGCGAAAGAGATGAGGAAACCGAGGTCGATGGCTTCCGTTGCGTGATGGAGTTCGCCGGTGAAGCAGTGGAGGATGCCGCGGAGGTTGGTGCGGGACCACTCGGTGCGGAGCATGGTGAGGGTGTCGTCCCAGGCGTCGGTGGAGTTGTTGGAGGGGCGGCAATGAATAATGATGGGCTTTTTGCGCGCTGCGGCGATTTCCATCTGGCGGGTGAAGACGGATTTCTGGATGTCGCGCGGGGAGTGGTCGTAGAAGTAGTCGAGGCCGATCTCGCCGCAGGCGAGGACTTCGGGCTGCTGGAGGAGGCTGTCGAGCTTGGCGTAGGCGGCGTCGTCGGCGAGGCGGGCTTCGTGGGGATGGACGCCGGCGGTGGCCCAGATTTTTGGGAGGTTGGGGCGGCCGGCGTATTCGCGACTGATCTCGAGGGCGCGATGCATGTCGGCGGGGCCGTCGCCGATACCGATGGACAGGATGGCGCGGACGCCGGCTTCAAAGGCACGCTGCAGGAGGGCTTCGCGGTCCTCGTCGTAGCGGGGGCTGTCGAGATGGGCGTGGGAATCGATCATCGATAGATTTCGCGGCGGTGGCCGATGCGGAGGACGAGCACGATGAGTTTTTTGTCCTGGATTTCGCAGATGATGCGGTAGTCGCCTACGCGGTAGCGCCAGTACTCTCCGAATTTTGAACCCTGAAGAGCCTGGCCCAAGCTACGCGGATTTTCGAGTTTCGCGACGCGCTCGCGCAGGAACTCTGTTAGCCTCGACCGGAGTTGCACGTCCATTTTTGCGAGGCTCTTTTTTGCGGGTTCCGAGTAGACGATCGTCCAGGCCAAGGCTGCGCTCAACCTCTTCCTGAGTATAGGTTCTGCTGCGGCCTTCGCGGATCGCCTTCAGTGCCTTGTCGGCGAAGTACACATCTTCGAGGTCCTCGAGATGATTCAGGATCGCTTCTCGAGCGTACCAGGTTTTGGTCCGCCCGGTGCGTTTGGCGAGCTGGTCGAGGCGCTTTTCGATGTCGGCGGGGAGTCGGATGGCGAGCATGTTGGTTCCCTCTGCTATACAAGTATAGCAGAGGGAACGGCTGAGTCCCGCAGATGCGTGCGGCGCTATTGCGTTCGGGCCACCTGAACGGGCGAAGGACGCGTGGGTGAGGGTTTGCTGGACAGTAGGCGCTCGACCTGGGCGGTCATTTCGGATTCGAGCTGGTGATTGTCGCCAGCGGTGGCTGGTCCCGCGTAGCCGGTGTGAATGGCTTTGACGAGGCCGTCTTTGCCGATGAAGAAGGTGGTCGGCCAGCAGTCGAGATGCGCGACGTGCGGGAAGGTGGCGGCGAGCTGGTCAGGGGTTCCGGCGACGAGGACGGGGTAGCTGATGCCGTAGCGCTGGATGACGGCGCGGAGGCGGACGGGGTTCTGGAGCTGCGCGGATTCCTCGAAGCTGAGCTCGACGATTTCAAGTCCGCGGCTGTGATATTTGCGGTAGAGCGATTCGAGGAAGGGGGCTTCGTCCTGGCAGTTGGGGCACCAGCTGCCACCGATGGAGACGATGAGGGCTTTGTGGGCGAACTCGGGATCGGAGCTGGAGACGAGCTTGCCGGTAAGGTCGGGGAAGCGGAATGCGAGAGGCTCGTCGGGGTTCTTCAGAGTGGTGTGGTGAAGAGGATCGTCGACGCCGTCGAGAGAGACGGGCTGGAGCGGGGTGGCGCGATGTGCGGGGAAGGCCTGGACCGTGCCGCCGTGGGCCGCGGTTTCAAGCTGGAGTGTGCCGTCGGGCTGGGGGCGCAGCACCGCGAAGCTGGGACCGGCGGCGGTGAAGTGGCTGATGACGAAGGCGCCGTCGCGCCAGACGCCGTAGAGGTTGCCGGTGTCGCCATCGATGCGCTCGATGACGGCGACGACGTCGGGGCCGTTCTGGCGGACGCGCAGCTTCCAGGAAGTTTCTCCCTTGGCGCCATTGTCGACGGCGACGTTCCAGAGGCCGGCGATGCGCGGCGGATTGGCGCTGGCGGCGGCGGGAAGCGCGGCGTTGAGCTGGGCTGTGATGGGGATGGGATGGTTGGCTTTGCCGAAGGTGCCGGTGAGAGCGCCGTTGCTGAGGGTTGCGTCGAGGGTGTTGGCGTAGTAGTCGAAGGCGAGGACGAGGTGGCCGTTGGAGTAGCTGCCGCTGGAGGAGGCGAACTTGCCTGACGTGCCGGACTTCACGGACTTGGCTTTATCTGACGCATTCGGGCCGTTGAGGAGCGCGCCCTGGACCTGATCGCCGTTGCCGGAGATTTCGAGGCGGAAGGGGACCTGCTGATTGTTGAGCTGCGCGGCGCCAGTCCAGACGCCGGCGGGCGAGTCGGGCGAGGCGGGGGTTGCGGTTTGGGCTTGGGCAGCTGCGGAGACGGCGAGGAACGCGGCGACGATTGGGATGATCGCTCTGGCGCCTGGGGTCATCATGGGCGAAATCCTTTCTTCGACTAATGGGTTTTGGATGGGACTGCGGGCTGCCGGGGACCGGGAAATTACGCCGGTTGGGGCTTAGGTGCGGGCTTCGCTGTCGGGGGATGACGGATGCTTCAACAACAGGAACAGGGACAGAAGCCCGCGGGCGCAGTGCTGGGCGCGGGACAACAAGCCGTTCTGTGGAGCATCGTCACCAATCTGAGCCTAGCATTGGGCGGAGTTGGGCGCAACGCGGGGTTCGCCACGGAGAGCATGGAGGACACGGTGGCGCGGGCTTACTTGAGGCGGGCGCCGATTTCGACGTCTTCGAGAAAGCCAGCGAGGACGGGGCGGCCTCCTTCGAGGGAGGCGGCGACGATCATGCCGTTGGACTCGAGGCCGCGGAGTTTGCGGGGGGCGAGATTGGCGACGATGACGACTTTGCGTCCGATGAGGGACTCGGGGGTGTAGGCCTCGGCGATGCCGGCGAGAATCTGGCGGGTTTCGTAGCCGAGGTCGACTTCGAGGCGGAGGAGCTTGTCGGCTTTGGGGACGCGCTCGGCGACTTTGATCAGGGCGACGCGGAGCTCGACTTTGGAGAAGTCGTCGATGGTGATTTTGTCGCCGGAGAGGGCGGGGGGTGTTGCGGGGGCGGCGATGGTGCCGGTGGCCGGAGCGGGGGGAAGAGCAGGCGCGCCGGGGAGTTTCGCGGCTTCCTCGGGACCGCGGGGCGTGGCGGCGCCGGGTGTCAGAGGCGGGCGTGCGGGGGCGTCTTTTTCTTTGCGGCTGCCGATGGTTTCGCGAACGGTTTCCGCGATGGCGTTTTCGAAGCCGACGACGGCGGCGGTCTCGGTGGTGGACTCGGCGATGGCGACGGCGAGGCCGTCAACCAGGGAGTGGAGCTTCGAGATACGCGGCTCAGGGGTGGCTGCCGGGGTTTCGGGCTCGGCGGGGGCTGCGGGCGGAGTGTTCTTCTGTTCGAGTTCGCTCATACGGATGATGATCTCCTTGTCGGCGCGGGGGAAGAGTGGCGAAAGCTCGCCGAGTTTGGTTCCGGGCTGGAGTCCGCGCCATTGCAGGTTTTTGAGGTCGGCGGTGCGGATGTCGCCGAGGCCGAGCTGCGCCCAGACTATAGCGGCGGCGTCGGGGATGACGGGGTAGACGAGGGCGGTGATGATGCGGATGGCTTCGGCGGCGGTGTAGAGGATGTCTGCACGGAGCGCCTGTTGCTGTTCGTCGGTCGTGCCTTCGAGCTGTTTCCACGGAGCATTGGCGGTGAGATAGCCGTCGACGGCGGCTACCAGGGTCCAGGCGGTTTCGAGCGCGCGCGAAAAATCGAGCGCGTCAAACGATGCTGCGAAAGAGGCGATGGTGCGCGGGATTTCGACGCCGAAGGAGTGAGCCTGGGCTACGGATCCGGATGAGGCTGGATAGGGCACGACGCCATCGAAGTACCGGCCGATCATGGACAGGGTACGGCTGACGAGATTGCCGTAGCCGTTGGCCAAGTCCGAGTTGTAGCGCTGGACGAGGGCGTCGAAGGAGAAGCTGCCGTCCTGGCCGAAGACGATTTCGCGCAGGAGGAAGTAGCGAAGGGCGTCGGCTCCGAAGAGGTCTTGTTCGGCTTTTGAAGCATCGGGCTTGAGGGCGCCGAAGCCTTCGAGGATGGTTTCCGCGCGGACGATGTTGCCGCGGGATTTCGACATTTTGCTCTCTTCAAAGAGCAGCCAGCCGTGGGCGTGGACCGATTTGGGCAGCGGCAGGCCGGCGGCGAGTAGGAAGGCGGGCCAGTAGACGCAGTGGAAGCGGATGATTTCTTTGCCGACGAGGTGGAGGTCGGCGGGCCAGAATTGTTTGTACTTTTCGTCGTCGTCTGAGCCCCAGCCGAGAGCGGTGATGTAGTTGGCGAGGGCGTCGAGCCAGACGTAGATGACGTGCTTTTCGTCGCCGGGCACCGGGATGCCCCAGTTGAAACTGGTGCGGCTGACGGAGAGATCGCGCAAGCCGGATTTAACGAAGGCGATGACTTCGTTGCGGCGAGTTTCAGGGCGGATGAACTCGGGGTGCTCGTCGTAATACTCGAGAAGGCGGCGCTCGAAGGCCGATAACTTGAAGAAATAATTTTCTTCGCTGACGGTTTCGGTGGGGCGGCCGCAATCGGGGCAGGGCGCGCCGGGCGGGGCTTCGACGTAGAGCTCGTCGAAGACGCAGTACTGGCCGGTATAGGAGCCCTTGTAGATGTAACCGTTGTCGCGCAGGAGGGCGAAGAGCTTCTGGACGGCCTGCTTGTGGCGCGGCTCGGTGGTGCGGATGTAGTCGTCGTAGGTGAGGCCCATGCGGTCCCAGAGGTTTTTGAATTCCTGGGAGACTTTGTCGGCGAATTCCTGAGGGGTGCAATTGGCGGCCTGGGCGGAGCGCTCGATTTTCTGGCCGTGTTCGTCGGTGCCGGTGAGGAGCCAGGTGTCGATGCCGAGGGTGCGTTTGCGGCGCGCGATGGCGTCGGCCACGATGGTGGTGTAGGTGTGGCCGATGTGCGGGCGCGCGTTGACGTAGTAGATCGGGGTGGTGAGGTAGAACTTTTGGGAGTCAGGCATAGGAGCGAGGGAACTGCGAGCTAACCACGAGTGAAAAGCGAGCGAACTGCAAGCGCAATGGCGAACTGACGCTCTACTCATCTTAGAGCATGCGTGCGGGCGGGGTGAGCGAGTGCGGGCGCTGCTAGAATCAAGCTTTTCCGTGAAAGCGAATTGGTGACTCCAGCGTGTATTTGAAAGAGCAGAAGCAGTTGGCGGAGGCGATTCGGGCGGCGCTCCGCATCTTGTATCAGATTGACGTGGAGACGGTGGTGCTGGAACAGCCGCCGGAGCTGAAGTTTGGCGAGTTCGCTACGCCGGTGGCGTTTGAGCTGGCGCGTCGTTTGCGTAAGGCGCCGAAGAAAATTGCTGAGGAGATTGTTGGGGCGCTCGGCCAGACCCCGGATTTGACGCCTGGGTTTGCCGGGTTCGAGGTTGCTGGCGCGGGGTACATCAATGCGCGGCTCGATCGCGGGGAGTTTGCGCAGGCGTTTGCGCGGTCGGGTGAGGTGCCAGCGCCCATTGAGGCGCTGCATTCCCTGGTGGAGCACACGAGCATTAATCCCAACAAGGCGGCGCACGTTGGGCATTTGCGGAATGCGATCCTGGGTGACACGTTTGTGCGGCTGCTGCAGGCGGTGGGGCAGAAGGTCGATGTGCAGAACTACGTCGACAACACTGGGGTGCAGGTGGCCGATGTGGTGGTGGGGCTCGCGCATCTGGAGGGGTTGAACCTGGCCTGCGTTGAGGAATTGATGGCGGAGCTGGCTGAGGATAAGACGAGGCTCGATTTTTATTGCTGGGATTTGTATGCGCGGGTTTCGTCCTGGTACGAGGCTGTGCCGGACGAAGCTGCGGCCCGAAAAAAATTGAGATTGGGCACGCTGCACGCGATTGAGGCGGGCGGGAACGAGACGGCGGCGATTGCGGAGCTGGTATCGACGGCGATTCTGCGGCGGCATCTGGAGACGATGCTGCGGCTGGGGATTGAGTATGATTTGCTGCCGCGGGAGAGCGAAATTCTCCATCTGCATTTTTGGGATTTGGCGTTTGAGCAGTTGAAGTTGAAGGGTGTGCTTTATTTCGAGACGGAGGGGAAGAACAAGGGTTGCTGGGTGATGCGAAGGGCAGGGAACAGGGTGCAGGGTACAGGGTACAGTTCGGAAAGCGCCGGGGCGGCTGAAGGTGAAGAGGCAGAACAGCGCGAAGGTCCGGATGAAGACGCGAAGGTCATCGTGCGGTCGAATGGGACGGTGACGTATGTGGGGAAGGACATCGCGTATCACCTTTGGAAGTTTGGGTTATTGGGGAAGGATTTTGCGTATCGGAGGTTTTTCAGGTACGACGATCGCGAGTGTTGGATTTCGGCGGAGACGGGGGAGAAGGATCATCCGCACTTTGGCGGGGCGCAGGCGATTTATAACGTGATCGATTCACGGCAGTCAGATCCGCAGGCGAACGTGATTGAGGCGCTGCGCGGAATGGGGTACGTGGAGCAGGCTTCACGGTACACGCATTTTTCTTACGAGATGGTGGCGCTGACGCCGCGTTGCGCGCTGGACCTGGGGTACGAGGTTTCGGAGGAGGATCGGGCTCGGCCGTATATCGAGGTGTCGGGGCGGAAGGGTTTCGGCGTGAAGGCCGATGATCTGATCGACAAGTTGGTTGCGGCGACGTGGGGTGAGGTCGATGGGCGGCATCCGGAGCTGGACGAGCGAGAGCGCGAGGCGACGGCGAAGGCGATTGCGGTGGGCGCGCTGCGGTATTTCATGCTGCGGTACACGCGGAATTCGGTGATCGCGTTCGACTTTAAGGATGCGCTGAGTTTTGAGGGGGAGACGGGACCGTATCTGCAGTATGCGGTGGTGCGGGTGCGGAGCATTTTTCGCAAGGCGGGGACGACGGCGGAGGAGGCGCTGGCGGCTCTGGAGGGTGTGGACCTGGCTCCGTATTTGAGCGGAGAAGGCAGCGAGGGGATTTGGGAGGTTTGGCTGCGGGCGGCGAAGACGACGCTGTTGCTGGATCAGTGCATTCAAACGGCGGAGCCGGCGTATTTGGCGAAGCATGCGTTTCAGCTAGCGCAGGACTTTTCGAATTTTTATCGGCTGCACCACATTTTGAGTGAGGAGGATCCGGCGCGGAAGGCGCTGCTGCTGGCGACGGCGGCGGTGACGGAGCGGGAGCTGGTGCGGGTCTTAGCCTGGATGGGCATTTCGGCTCCTGAAGTGATGTGATGGGCAGGGTGGAGAGAAGCGCACCACAGAGAGCACAGAGATCACAGAGCAGAAGACAGGGCACAGATCGATCTTTTTGATGATGCGCGAGGGAATCGCCGATAAAGGACGACGGGAGTGTCGGTGGCTGGCGATGACTCGTTGGATCGTGGGCGTGGAGTTGGTACTGGGCTGTTGCGCGTCGGGCTGGGGCGCGACGCATGTTGGGATTGCACCGATTCCGGCGGAGGTTCGCACCGATTATTTTGTTGTCAGGATTGATGGGCGCTCGACGCCGGTGGTGCATGCGGCGAGCAGCTATTACCTGCTGAATTTCGATGTGGATGGTCCGGCGACGGTCGAGGTGCGCGCGGCGGATGCGCACTACTGGGATCGCG
>PMUI01000013.1 GCA_003166955.1 Acidobacterium sp. | reverse complement strand
GCTGCGTGGGGCCGAGGGCGAGGACAGCGTCGGCAAAGCCCCAGTCCATGAGCCCGTTTTTGAGGTCGCGATTGCCGATGGTTGCGACGCGATGGAGGCTGGAGAGCTGGGCGATTTGCGGAGAAGGGATCCACTGGTATTGCAGGAAGCGGCCGGGGTGGGCGGTGTCGGGTTGCGTACCGTTGGGCGCGGCGGCGCAGATGTTGAGCTGGGGTTTGGCGGGGCCGGTGAGCGCGGCATCATGCGCGACGAGCCACTTGCATTTGATGGGGTAGACGATGGGCCACCAGTTGATTTCGCCGAGGATGATGGGGGTGTGGCCGCCGCCTTCGATTTGGTAGCGGTCGATGAAGGGGGCGGAGGCGCTCCAGTCGTCGGCGGAGGTCCAGACGGGCGCGCCCATGTCGGCGAAGGGCGGCGGGGGTGCGCCGATGGCGAAGGGGCCGGCGGCGTAGAGGCGGCCGAGGGGCGTGACGGTGCACTCGTGCAGGTAGCGGCAGATGGCTTTGCGGAGCTCGGCGGAGTCGCCTGCGCCGACCTGATTGATGCCGTGCATGTAGAGGATGTGGATGGGTTGAGGGGCGGTGGTGCGGGTGAGTCCGCGGGCGCGAGTGTGCGCGTTGGCCTCTGCGTCGTTGGTGCGGACCGCGTCGCCGATGGAGATGGTGTTTTGGGGGCGAGCGGGGAGAGTTACGAGGAGGAGAGTGGCGAGGAGGAGTGCGGGCCGGGGCATGGACTGAGGATAGCGGATAGAAATCAATCCCACCCTGCTCGCGCGGGAAAGCGCCGCGCGCCCAGGATGGGGCACCCAGATTCGTGCGCGGATGACAATCGATTTCTATGCGGGAAGGCGGTTGAGGAATTTCTTTGCTTTGCGGAACCAGGGGCGTTCGCGGCGGCGGAGGTAGGCGGGCATGCCGTGCTTCTTGTCGAGGAGTTTGCGGGCCCATTCGCGGGCTTCGGGGGTACGGCCTTCCGAGGCGAGGAGGTCGGCGAAGTTGAGATAGGTTTCCGACATGGTTGAGGTTTGGGTGGCCTGGCGGAAGAGGGCTTCCGCGTTTTCTTTTTGTCCGGTCAGCGCGTAGGCGTGGGCGAGAAGCCCCTCGGCGCGATGGAAATCCCAGGAAGGGTCTTTGGCGACGACGCGTTCGAGGTCGGGGATGGCGGGCTCGGCGTCGCCCATGAGGACGGCGCAGGCTCCGCGCTTGTAGAAGGGGTCGATGGTTTGGGATCCGCCGTTGATGGCTTTGTCGAAAGCGGCGCGGGCCTGAGGGAGACGGCCTTCGTCCATGTAGAGGTCGCCGAGTTCTTCGAAATTGCCGACAGCGGTGTTGACCTGGACGAGGGATTCGAGCTCGCGGATGCGCTTGCGGCGGGAGAAGCCGCGGGCGGATTGCCGGCCGAGGAAGGTGAGGTCGGGGGCGGCTTCGACGAAGAGGTAGATGAGAGCGCCGAGGGGACCGAGGAAGAGGATGACGAAGATCCAGTAGGTGTCGGGACGGCGGCGGATGAAGTGGAGGATAGCGAGGGCCTGGAGGATGAGTCCCCAGGGGAAGAAGATGGAGCTTAGAAGTCCCACACGACAGGGTACAGCAGATAGCTGGTGAAGCGGTCAGCGGTGGAGCGGCCGGCTGAAAGGCGATCAGCCGATGAAGCGGCTAGCGAGGAACCGGTCAGCGAAATCCAGCAAACGGAAAAGACCAGCTTTCTACTAACTGCCTTCTTGCTGACCGGCTTTTAGCTGCCCGGTTCTTAGCTGCTACCCGGTTGCGTTAGGTCAAGGGCGCCGGTGAGGTCGGCGACGTTGGCGACATGGTGGCGGGCGCACCAATGTTCGAGGCCTACAGCGATGCGTTCGGTGGCGCGTGGATCGGCGTAGCTGGCGGTGCCGATTTGGACAGCCGTGGCTCCTGCGAGGAGAAATTCGACAGCGTCTTCGGGAGTGACGATGCCGCCGAGTCCGATGATGGGGATGGTAATGGCTTTTGAGGCTTCCCAGACCATGCGGACGGCGATGGGCTTGATGGCGGGGCCGGAGAGTCCGCCGGTAATGTTCCAGAGGCGGGGGCGGCGGGTTTCCGTGTCGATGGAGAGGGATAGGAAGGTGTTGACGAGGGAGATGGCGTCGGCACCGGCGCGCTGCGCGGTGGCGGCCATGGTGGCGATGGAGGTGACGTTGGGCGAGAGCTTGACGATGAGGGGGCGCGTGGCGCGGGATTTGGCGCGGGAGACGAGGTCGAAGAGCATCTCCGGGTCGGAGCCAAAGGCGATGCCGCCGTGTTTGGTGTTGGGGCAGGAGGCATTGAGTTCGTAGGCGGCGATACCCTTGGCGTCGTTGAGGCGGTCGATGACGGCGAGGTAGTCGTCGATGGCGTAGCCGAAGACGTTGACGATGACGGCGCAGGAAGGGTAGTGGCGCAGGGGCGGGAGCTTGTCGGAGATGAATTTTTCTACGCCGACGTTTTGCAGGCCGATGGCGTTGATCATGCCGGCGGCGGTCTCGATGAGGCGCGGGGACTGATTACCGGCCATGGGTTCGCGCGAGATGCCTTTGGTGACGAGGCCGCCGATTTTTTTGAAGTTGACGATCTCTTCGAACTCGACACCGTAACCGAAGGTGCCGCTGGCGGCGATGACGGGATTGGTGAGTTTCAGGCCGCAGAGCTGGATCTGCATGTTGGGCTTCATGCGCAGCTCCGCTGCGCATGAAGCAGGGAACAGGGAACAGGGAACCAGGAACAGACGACGGCCTTCCGGGAACGATCCCACCCTGCTGCGCGAAAAGCACGCGCACCAGAATGGGGCACCCGGAGTTGTGCTGTGTGACAAATCAATTTCATGGATGATTGGCCTTTGGGGTGGGGGCGGTGGGTACTGTGGCGGGTGTTGATGCGGGTGTTGCTGGGGGGCGGTGGGCTGTTCCTGGGGTGCGACGGGCTGGGGCGGGTTTGGGGTAGATCACATCGGAGGCGGGCTTGAGGGCCTGGGTGAGGATGTGTCCTACGGAGGAGGAGGGTTGATTGATGCCGAGGAGGGCGGCGTAGGTGGCGGCGATGTCGGTGGGCTCAACGCGACCGCGATAGATGCCGGGTGCGAAGGGAGCTCCGTAGAAGCCGAGGGGGACGTGGCGGTCGTAAGAGTACGGGGAGAAGTGGGTGGTCTGGATGGAGCCGAGGGCTTCCATCTGAAACGCGGCGGGGATAACCATGACGTACCAGCCGCCGTTGGGGGAGTAGCTGTGGGCAAGGAGTTCGCCCCAGGGGGTGGGCGGATAGGGTCCGTCGGCGAGTTGCTCGCGCGTGTAGCTGCGAAAGAGCACGGGGCGCGGGGGCAGGCGGGTTTCTGAAGGCTGTGCAGGCTGACCATTGGATTCGGTGGTGGGGGCCGCGGGGGGCGCGTCGCTGGGTGGCGGCTCGTTTGGTTGAGGCAGGAGCGAGGCGACGGTTGCCGGGAGGAGTTGCTGGACGGCGTTTTCAGCCTCCTGTTCGTTGATGCCGGCCTTCATGAATTCGGTTTGGTTGAGGGAGATGTAGGGGAGTTCCTGGCGCGGGAGGATGTATTCGACTTTTTCGCCGGGAGAAAACTTCATGTTGATGGCGTAGTCGAGGGAGTCGCGGAGTTTGTCGAGGTCGAGGCTGGCGGCGTTGAGCCCATACTGCGCGGCAGTGGAGGGGATGGGCGCGATGCCGTGGTCTGCGGTGAGGGCGATCCAGACATTGGCGAGACCGCCGGGGATGTTTTTGTCGAGCCAGTTGAAGAAGGTGTCGAACTGGACGTCGAGGGAGTCGACCATCTGCTGCTCGTACGAGGAGTCAGGGCCGAGCTGATGGCCGAGGATGTCGTTGGCGGAGAGGCTGATGGTGATGAGATCGGTGACGTTGTGCTGGCCGAGCTGTTCGCCCTGAATGAGGGCTTCGGCGAAGTCGAGCTCGTAGGAATTGGCAGCGGGGGTGCGGCCGACGAGGTCGTAAAACTGGGTGGTGTTGGCGGGCGCGTTGGCTTCCTGCTCGGCCTGGGCGATGCGGCCGCCGGTGTTGAAGGCGGTGGCCCAGTCGGGAAGCTGCGGCACATAGAAAGTGGAGGTGACGAAGTAGCCGGAGGCGGGATCGATCCAGAAAGCGGCGTTGGCGGCGGCGCCGGCAGGAAGGATGGCAGCACGATCTTTGAGGGAGACTCCGAAGACTTTGGCCTGGCCCTGCGTGGCGAGGCGGAGTTCATCGCCGACGGTGGAGGCGAGGAGATTGCGCGGCGAGCTGCCGGTGAGATATTTGGCCGCGGTGTCGGGTGCGCCGGGTTGCTTTGAGGGCAGGCTGGAGTCGGGCTCGCCGACGATGTGGTAGCGCTCATCTTCGACGGAGCTGACGGGGCGATCCTGGTTGCGGGCGAGGTCCCACCAGTCATTGGAGGAGATACCGTGGCCGTCGGTGTAGGCGCCGGTGCCGATGGTGGCGTGGCCGGGGGCGGTTTTGGTGTTGGCGTAGTCGTAGTAGCAGTCGGGGAAGTAAGCGCCGTGCTGCAGGAAGAGATTGAAGCCGCGATTTTTGAAGTCGGCGCGGAAGCGGTCGAGGTAGTCGCCGCGGAACTGATCGATGACGAGGATGATGGCGAGTTTGGGGTGGTCGTTCCAGGCGCTGGGGGGCGCGGGGGCGGCGGCGTCTTTGGCTGCGCGCGCGGGGGTGTGGTGGGCGGGCGTGGCGGCGGGCGCGTTCGTTTGAGGAGCGGAATGGGTTCGCGAGAATGCGATGGGGGTGGTGGTGAGGAGGAGCGCGAGGAGGATGATGGGGAGACGCTGATAGTTCATGACAGTCACTGTTTAAGGTAGCAAAGGACAGGGATTAGAGTTTGGGGATTAGGTGTGAAGTTGCAACAGG
>PMUI01000050.1 GCA_003166955.1 Acidobacterium sp. | reverse complement strand
TCGAGATTGGACGCGTCGCCGCGCACGCCGGTCACGTTCCGGCCAATCAGCTTGACGGCCTCATCGAGCGCCTCCTGCCTCCGGCCCGTGATGAAAACGTAGGCGCCTTCTTCAACGAACCGCTTGGCGCTCTCCAGCGCCAAGCCGCTCGACCCACCCGTGATGACTGCAACTTTTCCTTCAAGCTTTCCCATAATTACGCCCTTCGGTAGATGTTTAGCATTCAGTACAGTAGAGTAGAGTTCTTTGGCGGTGGACGAGAACTGCTCGGGAGTCCTAATCTTTTGTCTATTCGTCCAAAAAGAGGGCCGAACCGAGCTGTGTTGTACCTTTTGATCGAGCTGGGACGCGCGGCTCGAGGAAAAGGGGTGTAGGAGTTGTGACGCTGGAAGGAAGGAGAATGTCCGTCATGGTTGAGGCCTCTTCTACCTGACGCTGCGCTTGTCCGACAAGCGAAGCTGTGCAGTTTCGTACAGTTCTCACAGAACACTATGGCTTTCAAGAGCAGATGGAGTCTAAGTTGGACCCGATAACAGACATCTTCAGAACGATGCACGTAACCGCTTTCGGTCTGCACAGGCTCGAAGCCACAGCCCCGTGGGGCGTAAAACAGGACCAGCAGACCGAAGAAAAAGTCACGCCTTCCGACAAAAAGATGTCACCCACAGATTTGGCGCACTTCGCCATGCTTTCGCGCGGCAACTGCTGGCTGAGTGTGGAAGGGACTCCGGAGCCGATTCCCCTCACCGGTGGTGATTGCTTTTTGCTGGCCCGGGGGACTTCGATTGTTTGCGCGACAGCCCGCGAACACGTCCGAGGTGGAGTTTCCGCGAGATCGGGGCCAAGGCCAACGGCAATGTCGCTCATTATGGAGGTGGTGGCGCACCGTCGACAATCGTCTGTGGGTCCTTCAGTTTCGATCGCGCCAGCCTGAAGCCGATCACTCAGTTATTGCCGAGCTTCATTCTGATTAAGGCCGAGCAGGCACGCACGCTTGCTCTTCACAACACAATGCAAGCGCTGGCGTCAGAAATGGCAGAACAGACCCCGGGATCTGAAGTAGTCGCGACTCGGCTGGCCGAGGTTCTGTTTATCCAGGTACTCCGGGCGCATATCGCGTCGGGACCGGAACGCAACAAAGGATGGCTTCGTGCTGTTTTCGATCCTCAAATGGGCACTGCCCTGAATGCCATTCACGACAGAGTGAATACGCCCTGGACGGTCGAATCCCTGGCCGAAGCAGCGGGCATGTCTCGCTCCGCATTCGCAGCTCGTTTTAAAGAGCTACTCGGACAAACACCACTGGAATATGTAACCGAGTGGCGGATGCAGAAGGCGATGCAGTTACTCGAACAGCGTGACAAGAAGCTCATAGACGTTGCTCGGTCGGTCGGTTACGAGTCCGGCGCAGCCTTCAGTAAGGCGTTCAAGCGAGTTGTCGGGGCCAACCCTGGTGAATACCTCAAACGCGGTATTTGACGACCAGGGTCACGCCGGAATCGCGGAAGAGTTTTGAAGCGGAGGATTCTCACTTTGGCGGCGGGGCCTAGGTACCCAGGTGCCTCGCATTCGCGAACGGAACATCGCGGGTCCAAAACCGACCGAAGCAGACCACGATCAGTCCCGATAAACGGGCTTGTGTGTCGTAATGTCTGGGTGGTCGGCAATCCGGACATTACGATCCTGCCAGACGAAACTTCCGGATTGCCGGTAATACAGACAGAATTTGGGAATTTCTTGATTTCAGTGGTCAGCAATTTTCGATGAGCGCATTGGCGATTTCGCACCAACTAAGGGCACGACGCCTGAAACCTCCGAAGGTTGTCTAGCGCAAGACCTCAGAACCCAACCCTCCGTGAAACCCGCTTTTATGTGCGACTTGGTGTCTTCGCTCGTGAGTCGTGCTGGGCGAGACGGCTTAGGAGATAGTCGACTTCGGACCTTGCGATAGCCGTAAGTGAGGTGCCTGGGGCGCGCTGACAGCCGTGAGCGATCGCTCCGCGCTTTTGCAGGACGTACTTGCGGACCGCGAGGCCGAGGCCATGCTGCTGCTCGTAACGGATGAGCGGGAGGTGGGCGTCGAAGAGATCGTGCGCGGCGTCTCTCTGGCCCGCGTGCGAGAACTTGACGACATCGACCAGCATGTCGGGGAACGCAAAGCCGGTCATTGCGCCGTCGGCTCCCCGCTCCATCTCGAAGTCGAGAAAGAGGCCGCCGTTGCCGGTGAGGATGGAGATGGGACGGAGCGTGCCGTCACTTTGAAACTTGCGCAGCTCGGAGATCTTTTCGAGGCCGGGCCAGTCTTCGTGCTTGAGGATGACGCAGGATGGATTGTCGTTGACGATGCGCTGGATGACCTTCGGCGTCAGGACGACGCTGAGCAGCAGCGGATAATCCTGGATGACAAAGGGGATGTCAGGACCGATGGCGGCGACGGCCTGTGCGTAGTAGTTGACGATCTGATCGTCGGTGCGAAGGCTTGGCGGCGGGGCGATCATGACGCCGGCGGCACCGCCCTCCATGACGCCGCGAGCGAGGGACCGCATGGCTGCGAAGCCCGGGGCGGAAACGCCTACGATGATCGGAATTCCGGATCGGCGGACGACCTGGTTGGAGAGATCGAGTGCTTCGGCGGAATCGAGCTTCGGAGCTTCGCCCATGATGCCGAGGATGGTGAGGCCGGTGACGCCGCAGCGGAGGTAGAAGTCGGTCATACTGTCGACGGAGTCAAAGTCGACTGAGCCGTCGGGCTAGAAGGGGGTCACGGCGATCGCATAGACGCCTTGTGCGGTGTTGTCGAGGAGCATCGTCTATTCATCCTTCTTCGGTGTTGTGCGAGCGCCATCGCGCAGCAGGAAGTCGAAGTCGCAGCCCTGATCGGCTTGCAGGACGCAATCTTCGAACAGTTTCGCATAGCCGCGCTGCGGGGTCTCGCGCTGTTGTGGTGACTGCTTCAATGCAGCCAGCCGTTGTTCCAGTTCGGCGTCCGCGATGAGAAGTTCAAGGCGCCGAGATTCGACGTCCAGCAGAATCTGGTCGCCATTGTGGACGATAGCGAGCGGACCCCCAACGGCCGACTCCGGTGCGATATGAAGCACGATAGTGCCGAAGGCGGTGCCGCTCATGCGGGCGTCCGAGATGCGCACCATGTCCTTAACGCCCTGGCGTGCGAGCTTCATGGGGATGGGCAGGTAACCGGCTTCGGGCATGCCGGGTGCACCCCTGGGGCCGGCGTTGCGCAGGACGAGAATGTCTTCTGCGGCCACATCGAGGTTGAGGTCGTCGATGCGGTTGGTCATGTCTTCGATGCTGTCGAAGACTACGGCGCGGCCGGTGTGGCGCAAGAGGTGCGGCGATGCGGCGGAGTGCTTGATGACGGCGCCAAGTGGTGCGACATTGCCATAGAGAATCGCCATGGCGCCCTCCGGTTTGAGCGGCGAGGCGAAACTACGGATGACGTCCTGATTGGGGACTTGTTCGGCGGCGGCGATGGCATCGCCCAGCGTGCCGCCGGAGACGTTGGGGGCGTCGAGATCGAGGAAGGCCGTGAGTTCGCGCATGAGAGCAGGCAGGCCGCCGGCGTGGTGGAGATGTTCCATGTAGTGCGCGCCGGAGGGCTTCAGGTTGAGCAGGACGGGGATCACGCGACCTAACTGGTCGAAGGCAGCGAGGTCGAAGGGAACGCCTGCGCGACCCGCGATTGCGATGAGGTGGATGAGGCCATTGGTGGAGCCGCCGATCGCCTGCAGGACGATCATTGCGTTGCGGACTGAGGCTGGCGTGAGGAGGTCGCTGGGTTTCGGCTTGCCGGCGATGGCGATTTCCGCGGCGCGCTTGCCGCTGGCTTCAGCGATGCGGCGACGGTCAGCGAGCGGGGCCGGGGCGGTCGCGCTGCAAGGTAACGCGAGGCCGAGCGCTTCGACGATACAGGCCATGGTGCTGGCCGTGCCCATCACCGAGCAGGTGCCGACCGACGGGCAGAGGCGGCCGCTGATGGTCTCGATTTCGACGAGGTCGATATTGCCGGCGCGGTGTTGTGCCCACATGCGGCGGCAGTCGGTGCAGGCTCCGAGGACTTCGCCTTTGTGGTTGCCAACGACCATCGGGCCGGTCTGGAGGACGACCGTTGGGAGGTCCGCGCTGGCAGCGGCCATCACCTGTGCGGGAAGTGTCTTGTCGCAGCCACCGAGCAGGACGACGGAGTCCATGGGCTGCGCCTTGATCATCTCCTCGGTGTCCATCGCCATCAGATTGCGCAGGAACATGGAGGTGGGGTGGGCGAAGCTCTCGCCGATGGAGATCGTCGGAAACACCATGGGCAGACCGCCCGCGAGCATGACGCCGCGCTTGACGCTCTCGATGAGGTCGGGGACGTTGCCGTGGCAGGGGTTGTAATCGCTGAAGGTGTTGGTGATGCCGACGATGGGCCGCTCAAGTGCATCGTCGGAGTAGCCCATCGCCTTGATGAACGCCTTGCGGAGAAACAGCGAGAAGCCCGCATCGCCGTAGCTGGTCAGCCCCTTGCGCAGGCCTGTGGTCATATTGGTTCCTCATGCGGCTGCAGGCTGACTGACGGCGCTGGAGCCAGCCTGAAGATCAGGATCGAGGAGGCGATCATGCAGGCGGCGATGAGGTACAGGCCGGAGTTGAGCGTGCCGGTATACGTCTTGAGAAAGCCGATAACGGTTGGGCTGAAGAAGCCGCCGAGATTCCCCGTGCAGTTGACGAACGCGATGCCGGCAGCAGCGGCATTGCCGCCAAGGATTGATGTGGGCAGCGCCCAGAACATCGCCAGCGCCGTGATCACGCCTGCCGCGGCCAGCACCAGGCCGAACATCGCGAGCGGAGTATCGCTCCCCGCCTCCGTGCACAGCACGAAACCGGCTGCAGCGGCAAGACAAGGAAAGATGGCGTGCCAGCGGCGTTCGCGCGTGCGGTCTGAGTGGCGGCCGGTCAGCACCAGGGCGACCAGCGCGGCGGCGTACGGGATGGTGGTGAGCAGGCCGATGGTGAATGCGTCCTTCACGCCGGTCTGGCGGATGATGGTTGGTTGCCAGAAGCCGACCGCGTAGGAGCCCATCTCGATGCCGAAAAAGATGACACACAGCAGCCAGACCTTCGGACTTGTAAAGACAGATGCGATGGATACGTGGGACTTGGTTGTGGCTTCGACATCAATCTCCGCGGCAACAACCGCTCGCTCTCTCTCGGAGAGCCACTTTGCGTCGACAACCCGGTTGTCGAGAAAGAGGAAGATGACGGCGCCGAAGAGGATGGCAGGAATAGCCTCGAGGATGAAGAGCCACTGCCATCCGGCGATGCCGTTGCTGCCCGCGAAGTGGTGGAGGATGGAGCCCGAGAGCGGTCCGCCGATGATCCCGGAGACGGGGTTGCCGGCCATCAGCAGCGCCACCATTGCGGCGCGGCGATGGGCCGGGAACCAGTAGGTGAGGTAGAGGATCATGCCCGGGAAAAACCCGGCCTCCGCGACGCCAAGCAGCAAGCGCGCGGCATAAAACTGGAAGGGAGTGTGCACCAGCGCGGTGAGCGCGGAGACGATCCCCCACGTTACGATCACGCGACAGATCCAGACGCGCGCACCCACCCTGTGCAGGATGATGTTGCTGGGAATCTCAAAGGCGAAGTAGCCGAGGAAGAAGATGCCCGCTCCGACTCCATAAACGCTCTCGCTGAACTTGAGATTGCCCAGCATCTGCAGTTTAGCGAAGCTTACGTTGACGCGGTCGATGTAGGCGATGATGTAGCCGATCACGAGGATCGGCATGAGGCGCCAGGCGATCTTGCGGTAGAGCGAGTCTCCCGTACAATCGGAGGTCGTGTTCGGCGCGATGTAGGCTGGTGACGACATTGCTTCCCCTCCGATCTGTGTCGGACTACTCTGCCGCGTTGGTCTGGGCGGCGCAGAAGGCGGCGTACCGGGCTTTGGTCTCAGCGTTCGGCGGGTAGAGGCCGGGCAGCGGCAGCCCGGAGCGAACCTCCTCGATGATCCAGGCTTCGAGCTTCTCCTGCTCGACCGCGGCTTCGACGACTTCGTCGCGCAGCGCAGCCGGGATGACGACTGCGCCGTCGTCGTCGGCGACGATGATGTCGTCGGGGAACACTGCAACTCCACCGCAGGCGATGGGCATCTGCCAGCCGACGAAGGTCAGACCCGTGACGGAAGATGGCGCGGCAGTACCCTCGCACCAGACGGGGAGGTTGGTGCGGAGGACGCCGGCGAGGTCGCGGATGACCCCATCCGTGACGAGGCCGGCCACTTCGCGGACTCGGATGCGTTCGCAGAGAATGTCGCCGAAGATGCCGGCGTCGGTTACGCCCATGGCATCGACTACGGCGACGCAGCCGACCGGCATACACTCAATCGCGGCGCGGGTGGAGGTGGGGGAGACCCAGGACCCTGGGGTGGCGAGGTCCTCGCGCCACGGGACGAAGCGCAGCGTGAAGGCCGGGCCGACGATGCGGGGCTGTCCGGGACGCAGAGGTTTCGTGCCGCGCAACCAGACGTTACGCAACCCCTTCTTGAGCAATACGGTGGTCAGGGTTGCGGTCGTTACCCCTTCGAGTGCATCGAGAGTCTTCTTATCCAATGCCATTCGCTTTCCATTGCTCCTGAATCCTGGGATCAGATGCTGGTAATCATGCCGCCATCGACTCGGACAACGGAACCTGTGATGTATGCGGCGCGCTCGCTAGCGAGAAATGCTACAACGTCGGCGTACTCTCCCGGCTTGCCGTAGCGGCCGAGCGGGATTGTCCCCTGACTTTCGGCTGCAACTTCCTCAACGCTGCGGCCTTCACGCCTGGCTTTGGCATTGTCGAGGGCAGCGACTCGGGCGGTCGCAATGCGGCCGGGTACGACAATGTTGGCGGTGATGCCGTCTTTGCCGATTTCCCGGGCCAGCGTCTTCGACCATCCTACAAGCGAGAGTCGGAGGGTGTTAGAGATCGCGAGATTGGGGATGGGCGAGATCACCCCAGAAGAAGTGCTGGTCAGGATACGGCCCCAGCCGCGGGTTTTCATGCCGGGGAGCACGCGGTCCGTTATAGCGATGACGGAGAGGACCATCGCTTGAAATTGCTTCGCCCAGAGCGCTGGGTCCACGCCGGTTGCTGCGGTTGGGGGTGGCCCGCCAGTATTGTTGACGAGGATGTCTACGGTGCCAAGCTCGCTTTCGATCTTCGTAATATTGGCGTCGATGACGGACAAGTCGGCCAGATCCCAGATAAGGCTGAGGGTTTTGCCCCCTATCTCCTTGAGTTCCGCCAGCGTAGCGTCGATCGAATCGGCCCCGATGCCTGCCACGGCGACGTTTGCGCCTTCACCGGCAAGGGACCTGGCGACAGCACGCCCGAGTCCGCCGCCCCCGCCAAGCACCAGCGCGGTCTTTCCCTTAAGTCCAAAATCCATACGAAATTCCTCGTCACGCCATGATATTTGCACCCAGGACGCGAGCGAAGTACCACCCGATAAAATGACTCGTCGGTAAGACGGGTGCCTCCCCTATGCTAAAGGCGATTGTTCTCAGTCTGATGTTTTGTCATGCTTCTACTTCCCGTTACAGATATTCTCATTGAGCGCAATGGCGATAATGCGCTTATTGACGACGTGCAAGAGATCCTAACGCCGATGAATTGTGGGTGGGGGAAACCTGAGCGCAGTTGTATTGAGCCACTCCGTTTGCTAGTTTGGCGTGGATGCCGCCGCCTGTGCCCGAACAACTCAGCAGGACCATTGAGACTCTCTACCGGTCGGAATCGGGCCGGGTTCTGGCGACGCTCGTGCGCCTCCTCGGAGACCTGGACCTGGCCGAAGAGTCGATGCACGAGGCGTTCGCTGCCGCTCTGGAGTCCTGGCCTCAGACTGGCATTCCGGACAAGCCACGCCCGTGGCTCATTTCAACGGCACGCTTCAAGGCCATAGACGCTATGCGCCGGCGCGCGCGCTTCGATGGAGCACAGAGAGATCTTGTTGCCCATATGGAATCGCGCGACCACTCCGCTCCTCTCGATGACGAAGAGATTGAGGACGATCGCCTCCGTCTGATTTTCACCTGCTGCCATCCCGCTCTGCCTCCGGAAGGACAGGTTGCGCTCACTCTTCGCGAAATCTGCGGCCTGACAACGGAAGAGATTGCCCGGGCATTTCTGGTTACGCCGGCAACGCTCGCCCAACGCATCGTGCGCGCCAAGGCAAAGATTCGAGAGACACCGATTCCATACGAGGTGCCGACGCCGCAGGAGTTGCCGGAGCGGCTGGACGCGGTGCTTCAGGTCATCTATCTCGTCTTTAACGAGGGTTACTCGGCTGCGGCGGGAGCGGAGGTAACGCGAGCCGAGCTAACCGGCGAGGCGATTCGATTGGGACGACTACTGACCGAACTCCAGCCAGAGCCGGAGGTCCCAAAGCCGGAAATCATGGGGCTGCTTGCCCTGATGTTGCTCCAGGAATCTCGTCGCGCCGCGAGAACCTCTCCGGCTGGAGAGCTGATTTTGCTGGAAAATCAAGATCGCTCACTCTGGAACCGAGAGCAGATCGCGGAGGGAGTGGCCCTGGTGGAGAAAGCCCTTCAGTCCCGCCGCTTCGGCTCTTACACACTGCAGGCTGCGATCGCGGCCGTTCATGCGGAGGCGGAATCGGTCGCTGCGACCGACTGGCGGCAAATTGTCGCGCTTTACAACCAATTAGTACGAATTCAGCCTTCGCCAGTGGTACAGCTGAATCGTGCCGTGGCCATTGCCATGCAAGAGGGTCCAGAGGCCGGTCTGACGCATATCGACGCGGTGTTGGAACATGGCGAATTGGCAAATTATTACCTGGCGCATTCAGCCCGCGCGGATATGTACCGCAGGCTGGGCAGGACCGCTGAGGCCCGGTCCTCCTATGAGAAAGCTCTGGCGCTCACCCAACAGGAACCGGAGCGGCAATTCCTCGAGGAGCGGATTCGGCAGCTGAAATAAAAGAATTGAAGCAAGAAAACAAAAATAGTTCCCATCGGCTGTCGATTTTCCGTCTCCTCAACGACTATAGGACAAAAGAACGATGAGCTACGGTTCCTGAGTGAACAGGAAACGAGTCATCGGAANNGAGATCCACGCGCTCAACCGCGAATTGATTGCTGCCGGCGCCAGGAAGTTCGCTTGCGGCATTTCCCCGGCCGCCAACGCGAAGACGGTGCGGAAGCAGCCCGACGGCCGGGTGCTTGTCACCGACGGGCCCTACACGGAGACCAAGGAGCACATGGGCGGTTTCTGGATTCTGGAAGCCGCCGATCTGGATGAGGCACTTGCATGGGCGAAGAAGGCTGCCATCGCCTGCGATGTGCCCGGCGAGGTGCGCGAGTTTCTCTTCTATCCGGCTCCGGAGAAAGCAGCGGAATAGTCTCACCCGCCGCGACTTCGGAAGATGCACCGTCCTGACCATGGGATGAATCACCCCACGGACGAAGACCCAACCTCACCCAACAAGCAGAAATCGCTTGTTGGGGACCCCGGTGTCCGCGGGGGCCTCGCAACGAACCAGCGCGAAGCTACGCCGCTGACTCCCACCCGGAAGGAAGAGGAGAAGAATAGTGAAATACCTCTGTTTTGGCTACTACGACAAAGGTAAATTCGACGGCATGACTGAGAGCGAGCGAAACGCCATGTTCGATACATGCTTTGAATACGACGACCATCTTCGCGCCAGCGGGCACTGGGCCGGCGGCGAAGCCCTTCAGGGGCCGGAGTCCGCCCTGACCCTGTATTGGAAGAACGGCAAGGCGGCAACGACCGACGGCCCCTATGCCGAAACCAAAGAACAACTCGGCGGCATTCTCGTCCTCGAGGCGAGGGACATGAATCATGCTGTACAGCTCATCGGCCAGCATCCGGCTCTGACGTATGGCAACATTTTCGAGATTCGGCCAGCGGCGGACATGAATGAAGTCATGAAGGCAAGCGAGCAGCGACGGAGACAGGTCGTTGCACCCTGAAGACGGTCCTGGTTTGTCACGGACGGAATCGACAAAGCGCTGGCGCGCGCAAAGAAAACCGCGGCCAGCGCTGCAGCGATTTTCCGCAGCGCGAACCGTCAACTGTTGCCAACAGGCCAATGCGCTCATTGACGGGTTCTGGCCGTATGGTCGGCAATACGGAAGTTTCGCCGAGTGACGTGCACATTTCTCACCCGTGATTCCCACCCGTGATTGGTCCGTTTACCGCGTACTTCGGCGTATTTGGGCAATCCCCGAATCCTTGTAAGTTGTTCAGCGTCAATATGGTTACGCCCTGAAAAGGCCGGCGTGGGATCATGGATTCCCTTGTTGGAGATGCCAGTCAAAATGGGTTTGGAAGGCCTCCTCCGGCACCATCGCTCCACATTCAGAACAGGCGGAGAACTGCTTCGGGCCCAGTTCCGTCATAAGCCGAACGGCAGCTCCCGGCGAAAACATGGTCGCGATCCGCCTTTCGCATTTCTTCTCGAACAGCCCTGTCGGAAGTGGGATCGACCTACTTCCTAACTGGTCGGGGTTTGACTTGCCTTGCGCAACTCCGCCCGCTTCTTTGCTTCCGCCTCGTGTTCTTGGCACATGCGGATTGCGGCCTCCCCCGCCCTCCTGAGTGTTTCCAGTTGCTCTTCGTTCATGGTCTACTCCGATCGTTAATTGTCATCTGCTTTCGCGGATAAAGGGGATGCTGCTGCCCGGTATTTGGTATGGCGGTAGTGGCCCGGCATGTCAGCAGCATTCCTTTCGAGTTGCGCGCAGTCGTTATCACGTCGATAAAGACCGCTAAGGGCGGTGAAGTGGAACAGCTCCGTACACCTCCCCGCACTTGTGCATGTCCTTCCTCACAAACCACACCAGACTCGTGCGCTCGCCGCCCGAGAACCTGGGCAGATTGCCATGCCACGAGTGAAAGTCGCCGAAGAAGACAGCGTCGGGTTGAATATCGAACGCCAACCGGAATTCCGGCAAAACAAGCTGATTGCCTTCAAAGCTGCCGCATGTGGTGATGCAGCCAGTAGCACCAGCGAAGTCGAACTCATCCTTATGGATAGCGGTGCTAACGTTGTGCAAACCGTAGCAGGCCGTGTGGACGGTTCCCGGAATTTTCATGTTCTCCGGGACCTTATCCACATACTCCTTCTGGCGCGCATACTCCTCGGGCAATACCGCCTGAAAAAACTCCGTGATCCGATGACCCATGCGTACGACCTCGAAGTACACCTCCGGATGCTCGACCGTGAACGGCGTGAGTTCGCAGCGAGCCTCTGAGCCAGCGGCAGCGTTGTACCGGTAGGGACCCACAATCGCAGCCTGACCTCCCGTTAGGCGGGCGAGCTCGGCAGGAGCCTGGACGCGAGGACTGAGGGAGCCGTCCATCCGGACGCGGTTCATCGCCACTTCCGCACGTTTTCCGAAGATTTCGGGCCGGTTGCTCGGATCACCTTTGATGTTCTTGAAAATTTCCCAGTGACGCTGCTGTTCTTCTTCGGTCCAGAAATCGCGATTCAACATGCTTACCAGCTTGCTTTCAGGGGTGCGATAGCAAGCGGTATCCTTCACGAACGTGAAGCCTTCGGCGCGCGCCCATTCATGTGTGGGCCGGAGGCCTTCAAACCGCCGCTTGGCTTCCGCGGGGGTGCAGATTGGGGAGATGATCTCGTTACGCAACGGCGGCCTCCTTTTTGCCAGCGGACGAAATCCGCGCCTGGGAGATTACGAACTTCGCGAGCAGGAGATAGAGGTCTTTCGAGCCGAGGTCAGCCGTGAGAATGGCGAGCGCGGCGTTCACATCCGCTGCCAGGTTCTTATCCAGTTTCGAGACGAAGGGAAGCACCTTGGGGGGAGGCTTGGGCTTGCCCTTCGCCGCCTCTACCTGCGCCGCCGCTTTGCGCAGAATTTCGTCGACCTCGGCCACTGACGCATCCGCAGCGATCGCATCATCAAAAAGGTCCACCGGGTCACCGAACAGGGCGAGCTGCTCGGCAGTCAGGTCCTCCGAAATCAATCCCTCAACCTCGTGACGCATGAGCTTGTACCACCGGATGTCCCGATACAAGCTCGGCTGAGAACGGGTGTACGTCTGGCCAAATTCCTTCAGCTCTTTGACGAATGTCCCATCAGGGCTGCCCGGCTTCGCCAGCAGCTGCTGGCGCTTGAACAACAACATTCCGGCCCTGTACCGGGCGAGGTTCTCGTCGGTCCGGCACTTGGCCACCATGGGATACAGCCGCTCCGGATCCGCCGCCAGGCGGTCGCTAGTACTCTCCGCCTTCACGACCAAATCGATGAGCCACGAACGCTCCGCGGCGCGCTCAGCGCGGGCCGCGATTTCCTTCTTTCTGTCCACAAGTTTCTCCTTCAGTCTCCAAAATGAGTACTTCGATGGTTCATGATGGAATGAGCGGCAATGATGCGAACAGGACAGATTGGCAGCCGAAATTGCCGCGAATTCGTCAGTGACTGCTGCTGGGGTTCCAGCTATTGTGGGTGCGAGGAGCGTGTAGCTTGCAGGACCTTACCAAAGACGAGATCCTCGACTTCGTCATCGCCACTTCGATCCCGTTCTTCAACGGGCGGGCGTATCAGACTCCGCAAATCGACAAGCCAGAACTGTTCGAACAACAAATGGATTTCTTCGCTGAACTCGGCTGTGACCGCGAGGTTCTGATAGCAACAATCGCGCTTGGTAAAGCAACTGATCCAATCGGGAGCATTGCGAAATCAGACGGGAGCCTACTCAATGCCAAAGACGTCGAAAAGACACGCGACGCACTGCGTGAGGCGGCACAACAGCTCTCGTTGTTAGAACGAACTCACCTGCTTGATGCGCTCAATCGTCGTTTTCTCGAACAAGAGAAGCAAGCCGGACGCGCATTACCCGAGGATGCTGAGCAATGGGAGCTCAAATGGCCTTTCTTGATTTCGCTCCCTGAGTGGATGAATCGTAGAGCTGCCATGCTGGACGACTGGCTCACAGCCGTGGGCAGCAGACTACCGTACCAGGCACGAGTTGAGCATATTAAGCGTCTGTACCCGGTCCTCTACATTCGCTACGTTACACGCGAAGGTCATTACCCTCAGGCGGCTGACTTGCTACTGAGCGTTGGACAGCGGGTTGACAGCGCGCAGCTTTCTCGGGAAGTTTTGCATGTTGAGAAAAGCTTCCCACTTGCGCTGGAAGCGCTTCACGACCAGTTCGAGCTTATGCATCAGGGGATAATTACATACCCGGTTCAGTCAGATCACAGTCGGACCCAGCGAGAGATGGCTAAGCTTATAGAGGAGGGCGTCTTATCGGATGACTCGCAGCTGGGTCCGGACGACTTCGCTTAGTTAGGTAAAATCCGATTAGTTAGGTGAATTCGCATAACGGAGGCTAACGGAGGGTAGCGCGTAGCCCGACGGGTACAGGCTTGACAGCCGTAACCCTTTTGATTTCATAGCACTCCCTTTATATTCAACGGCTTGCCGGATTTGGGGGTTCGAGTCCCTTCTTCGGCACCAAATACTCAGTAACCAATACCCGAAGCCTGAGGTCATTCCCCTTTCGTGCGCCCCACCAGGGCACCGGGAGGTCACCGCCGCTAACGCGCCGGAGGGATTTCGGGGCGTTGAAAAACCGGGCTACTCTTCTCGACATGGCACAAGTAGCGGGAACCTATTGGGCAGAGTGGGAGCTGCGGCAGACTCAGAGCCTGGCGGGTCAGACCGCTACGGTGATCCAGCGGGACGGAACCCGCAAGGAAATCCGATTCGGCCGCGATGTGCGGCTGCGCCGCGAGGGTGCCAGACCGCCAGGGACCACGAGCGTTTTGCAGCCGGTGGTCGAGGGGCATCTCGATACCGCTGAACAGGCGTTCGATCCAGACGATCACCACCTGATCCTGAGCGATGGCTCCGTGTTCCGCATTACGTTCAGCTACCAGAGCTTCTTTTTCGCCGTCGAGCCCCTGTCCGCGCGAACGCGGCTGAGCTACTAGTCGAATCCGTCGCGCTTCGATCCGCCGGCCCGGATCGATGGCAGTGGAGATTCACGCACATCTGCGAAGCGCCAGACGGCGAGGCCTCCGATTCCCGTACAATGCTTCGGCGTGATGCTCTGCTGCGCGCCCCTGCGCGAGACGGGTGGAGCGCGGTTCATTCGCCACGACGGGGGGCTTTTTAGCAATGTTGAATCGGCGCACTTTTCTGAAGGCTGGAGCGGCGGCTGGAACGCTGGCTTATTTAACCGACCCTCTGCACGCATCGCAAGGGGTCAGCGCTGGATCGGCGGCAACGACCACCGCCCCGGGAGACGTCCCGTGGCTGAAGACGTTGCGGCGCATCGGACAAACGAACATTACCGAGCACGATCCGGCTGTGATGGATGTGGAGGGATGGGCGGACTACTGGGCCGGTGTGAAGGCGGGAGTCGTGTATGTCAGCGTGACCGGCATCCTGGCTTACTACCAGACCGAGGTGCCCTTTCATCGGAAGGGAAAGTATCTCGCGGGCAAGGATTTCTTTGGCGAGCTGAATTCCGCGGCACGCAAGCGTGGGTTGCGCACGATTGCGCGGATGAGCCCCGATCTGAACTGGGGCGATGCACTGGCCGCGCATCCGGACTGGTTTATGCGCGACGAGAAAGGGAATGCAATCGAGACGCCGGACACGCCGGAGCTGTTCCAGACGTGCATGTTCTCGCCGTACATGACGGACTATATGACGGCGATCATGCGCGAGATCAACGCGCGCTACGACGTCGAAGGCTTCTATATGAACGGCTGGCCCATGTTCAATCTGCCCGTCTGCTACTGCAACATCTGCCGCAAGCTGCCGCCGCCGAAGACTCCAGCCTACTGGGAGAAGTTCAACGATCGCGTGATCGAGCTCTGGAAGCAGTACGACGGGATCGCGAAGGAGAAGAACCGCGAGGCATTTTACTTCGCGAATATGGGTGGCGGCGTACACGCTACGCCGAATCTGGCGAAAGTGGGCGCCGCTACGCAATGGTTCCAGGCCGACAATCAGGGACGCGGCGGGCAGGACGATCCAGTCTGGGGATGCACGCAGCAGGGGCGGGTGTGCCGGGCCATCATGGATGGAAAGACGGCGGCCAACGTGACGGGGTCGTGGTCGACGGGGCCGCTGCGCTGGCGGGAGAGTTTCAAGTCACCGGCGGAAGCGCAGATGTGGCTGAACGAGACGGCCGCCAGCGGGATGGTTCCGTACTACCACGTGATTGGCGGCGAGGGCGGGATGGGGGAAGACCGCCGGTGGGAGAAATTTGGCGCGGAGTATTTTGCCTGGACCGCGAAGCACGACGCGCATTTCGCGAACAAGGGGACGATTGCAAATATTGGCGTGTTGATTGGACAACGGACGCAGCTGTTTTATCAGGCGCCGCGCGGCGTTTCGATGCAGCGGAACATGGATGGCATGTATTATGCGCTGCTGGAGGGCCGGTTCTTCTTCGATTTTGTTCATGAGGATCGGCTGGAGCCGGAGCGGCTGAAGAAATATGCGGCGCTGATTCTGCCGAACATCGCGCTGCTGAGCGATGAGCAGTGCGCGCATTTACGGACCTACGTCGAGCAGGGCGGGTCGCTCGTGGCGACCTTTGAGACCAGCATGTACACGAACGACAACCAGCATCGCGCGGACTTCGGCCTGGCCGATGTGTTGGGGATTCACGCTGCCGGGCCCGTGATCGGGCGGCGAGGGAACTCAAATCCCTTTTATGCGCGCATCGAACGGCATCACCCGATATTAGATGGGTTCAATGATACAAATTGGCTGCCGGGCGCCGAGTATCGGCAGCCAGTGGCCCCGGTGGAGAATCCGGTTCTGACGGTAGTACCTGGGTTTGTGTCCTATCCGCCCGAGCTTTCCTACCCGCCGGTGCGACAGACGACGGAGCCTGCGGTGGTATTCCGGGAACGGGGCAAGAACAGGCTGGCGTATTTTCCTGGAAACATCGAGCACAGTCTGTGGATCGCCGGCAACACGGACCTGACCCGGCTGCTGCAGAACACGATCCGGTGGGTGGCTGGCGAGAGCGCGCCGGTCAGCATCGACGGCAAGGGGCTCATCGAGGCGTTTGCGTGGGAGACGGAACCGGGGTTCGCGGTCCACGTTCTCAACTACACGAACCCCAACACCCATCGCGGATGGTTGCGGGACTTCTATCCGATTGGGGAGCAGAAGGTGCGTCTGGAATTGCCCGCTGGGCGAAGTGTGAAGCGGATCGAGCTACTGCGGGCGGAGAAGGAGATTCCGTTTCGGATCAGCGGCGATGCGGTGGAGTTCACGATTCCGTCGGTGGAGGATTACGAGGTCGCCGCGATTTCCGCGAGTTAAGAGTATCTCGCGTCATCGCAAAAGATTTACTGGGCAGGGACAATTCCCTGACAACTGTAGTTGCGCGATCCTCCTAGTCTCGCAGGTGGCATAGCGGCGCCGTATGAGTGAATGCGCGAGGCCGCCCTGATGCCAAGGGAGGATCCCATGGAATGGAAACTGCCGGTGCTGCAAAGGACCTGCGCGGCGCTTGCGACATTGGTGCTCACTGTTCTTGCAGCCAGCACAGCGAATGCCGCGAACCCACCGTCGATTGCGAATTTGCACACGATCACCACGCTCAGCACTACAGTGCCCGGCAACGGTGACCTCAACCCTTACGGAGTTGCGCAGATACTGGTGACGAAGGGTCATCTGGTCGCCGGAAAATTTCTGATCAGCAACTTCAACAACACCGGGAACACCCAGGGCACGGGCACGACGATCGTTGAGATTGGGCCTAATGGATCGTTCGATTTGTTCGCGCAGATCGATCCGGCGAAAGTGTCGTGCCCGGGCGGCATAGGCCTGACAACGGCTCTCGTGGCGCTGCGCAGCGGTTTTGTCGTGGTTGGCAGCCTGCCAACCGTGAATGGGGCGATTTCAGGAGCCGGATGTCTCATCGTCCTCGACAGCTGGGGCAACGTCGTGGAGACGTTCGCCGGTCACGGCATCAACGGGCCGTGGGATATGACGGCCGTCGATGGTGGATTCATTGCCGCTCTGTTCGTGACCAACGTCCTGGATGGAACGGTAGCGGCGAACGGCGCTGTCGTGAATCGCGGCAATGTCGAGCGTCTGCTGCTGGTGGTCCCGGATGACCATGCGCCGCTGCTGGTGGACAGCGACGTGATCGCCCGCGGCTTCCCGCAGCGAACCGACGCTAATGCGCTGGTGATTGGAGCGACGGGAGTGGCTTTCGATGATGACTCGGGAATCCTGTATGTCACGGACCCGCTCAACAATCGTATCGCCGCGATTCCCAATGCGCTCTTTCGTTTCTCACCGGGTGGAACGGGGTTCACGGTATTCCAGGGCGGCAAGCTGAATGGACCCCTGGGCCTTGCCCTCGCGCCAAACGGCGATCTGATAGCTGCGAACGCGGACGACGGGAATCTGGTGGAGATCAATCCACGCACAGGCCGGCAGGTGGCGACGCACCTGGTCGACGACACACCGGGGACGCCTCCGGGCGCGGGCGCGTTGTTCGGACTGCTGGCGACTCCTGAGGGCGTCTTTTTTGTAGACGACGACTCGAACACCTTCAATCTGCTTCACTGATTCTCACGGAGCGCCATGGCGACGAGTTGCAGCTCGGACGCAATGGCGCTCGCCGCTATTTGTGCCTGTTGGTGCGACAAATCCGAGCTGAGGATGGCCCGCATAGCTAAAGCGTGACCGTCTCGCGGTACTCGCCAAAGACTTCGCGGAGAGTTGAGGCAATCTCGCCAACTGTGGCGTAATTCTCAACGGCTTCAAGGATGGCCGGCATCAGGTTGGCGCCGGTGCGGGCGTGGTCGCGGATGCGGTTGAGGGACTGCTGACAAAGTTGGCGGTCACGCCGGGCGCGCAGGGCGCGGACGCGCTCGACCTGCCTGCTCTCGAGGGCCTCGTCGATCTGCAGCGTGGGGATGGGCGGGTCGTTTTCGCGGGTGAAGCGGTTGACGCCGACCACAGTGGCCTCGCCCGCGTCTACAGCGCGCTGATATTCATAGGCCGCGTTCTGGATTTCCTGCTGGACCCAGCCGCGCTCGATGGCGTGCAGCATCCCGCCGAGTTTCTCGATGCGGTCGAAGTAGGTCTGCACCTGCTGCTCGATGCTGCTGGTCATGGACTCGATGGCATACGAACCAGCGACGGGGTCGATGGTATTGGCAACGCCGGATTCGCAGGCGATGATTTGCTGCGTACGAAGCGCGATGCGGGCTGATTCTTCTGTTGGAAGAGCGAGGGCTTCGTCGTAGCCGTTGGTGTGGAGGGATTGCGTTCCGCCGAGGACCGCGGAGAGCGCCTGAATTGCGGTGCGGACGATGTTGTTCTCCGGCTGCTGCGCCGTGAGTGTGGAACCGGCGGTTTGGGTGTGGAAGCGGAGCATCCAGGAGCGGGGATTCGTTGCGCCGAACTTATCGCGCATGATGCCGGCCCAGATGCGGCGCGCGGCGCGGAATTTGGCGATCTCCTCAAGAAAGTTGCTGTGCGCGTTGAAGAAGAAGGAGAGACGCGGTGCGAATCGGTCGACGTCCAGGCCCGCGTCGATGGCAGCCTGAACGTAGGTGACGCCGTTGGCAAGGGTAAAGGCGACTTCCTGCGCGGCGGTCGATCCGGCTTCGCGCATGTGGTAGCCGGAGATGGAGATGGTGTTCCATTCGGGCACATTCTCGCCGGCCCACGCGAAGACGTCGGTGACGATGCGCATAGCGTGCCGGACCGGATAAATATAGGTGCCGCGCGCGATGTACTCCTTGAGAATGTCGTTCTGAATGGTGCCGGAAAGCTTTTTGACGCTGGCGCCGGTGCGGCGGGCAACGGCCACGTAAAGCGCGAGCAGGATGCTGGCCGTGGCGTTGATGGTCATCGAGGTCGAGATGCGGTCGAGGGGAATGTCTGCAAAGAGCCGTTCCATATCCTCGATGGAATCGATGGCGACGCCGACTTTGCCCACTTCGCCCAGCGACATCGGCGAGTCGGAATCGTAGCCGATCTGCGTAGGCAGGTCGAAGGCGACGGAGAGGCCCTTGGTTCCCTGCGCGAGGAGGAATTTGTAACGGTGGTTGCTCTCTTCTGCATCACCCATGCCGGCGTACTGGCGCATGGTCCAGAGACGCCCGCGGTACATCGTGGGCTGGATGCCGCGGGTGAAGGGAAACTCGCCCGGGAAACCGAGGTCGCGCTCGGGCGAGAAGGTGAAAAGGTCCTCGGGCGTGTAGAGGGATTTGGGCGTGGATTTATCCAATATCGGAACTGCCCATTGTAAGGCAAGGACCGTCTGCTTAGCTGCGTTTCTGCTTACGGCTGGCGCGCCAGAAGGAACTGACAGCGAACCAGGCGAAGAGCACGGCGAAGGCAGCGTAAAGCGGCAAGTGGTGGTCACGCAATCCAGCGGATTTCCAGAGCTGCCAGGAATGCACGGCGAAGATCATGGTGAAGAGAGCAAAGAAGACGCCGGTGATCTGAAGGCCGAGGATGCCGGTGGCGTGAGCGAAGGGTCGCCAGAGCGAAGCGCTGAAACGGCTGGCACCACGAGCGAAGCGGCGGCCACCCTCGGCCATCGACGCGGACGAAGATATCCTGGGCCGCGGCGCAGCGGCTGCAGGGGCAGCGGCCGGCCTGGGCGCAGCGGTCGCCGGCGCTGGGGTGGATTGGAGCGGAGTCGATGGAGAGGGGCTGGGTCGCTGGGCAGCAGCAATGGCCCCGGCCGTTCCGTCGCGCAGCTTCTTCGCTGCGACGCGGGTGCCGACTCCAAGGATCCGGCCGAAGCGACTGGGCTGCATGGAAAAAGTCTAGCAGCGGCCTGAATTGGCTGGGCAGATTCGAATTGGACAGATTCGAATTGCCGGGCGGGAACATCAGAAGATAAGGTAAGGAATGGGCGGACGCGGAATCGGACGTAGCTCGAACCGCGGGGGGCCGGGAAAACGAGGAGCAGACTTGAATCAAAAACTCCGCAAACTGGTTCAGCAACTGGGCGAGGCAATTCACGAAAGCGTCTCCGAGTCGCCGCAGATTGCCGGGGTGGTTGCCGATATCCGCCGGCAGGGCTTTGAAGTGATGCTGATGCTGGAGGCGACCATCGGGCTGAACGAAGTGGAGGAACAGCCGGAGGGCGCGCTCGATGCGTCGGGAGCCCAGCACGAGCCTGCGCAGGCGGAGCAGCAGGGCACGTTCACGGCGCAGGATCTGCATTTCCTGAAATCGCTGCGCATTTCGATTGCCGGAGAGTCCGGAGAACAGGAAGACTCCTGAGGTTTTCCCTGAGCGTAATGCCGGGCGCGCGAGTTGGCAGGGTTGTGATATATCTGGCCTTCGCTCACTCCAACGCGAGCAAGCAAGACAAGCGAGAGGATCGCCGGAGAGCAGCGAATTTTCCAGGCAAGAGCCGTGAGAAGCGATCATGCCGATGAAGGACACTCTGGGCGTACTGTTGGCGGGCGGGGCCGGTGAGCGGTTGTTTCCGCTGACGCGCGATCGGGCCAAGCCGGCGGTTCCCTTCGGCGGGCAGTACCGAATCATCGACATCACCCTTTCCAACTGCATTAATTCCGATCTGCGGCGGGTCTACATCCTTACGCAGTACAAGGCGCTGTCGTTGAACCGGCACATCCGCGAAGGCTGGACCAGCGTCGTCGCCCAGGAGCTGGGCGAGTTCATCGAAATCCTGCCGCCGATGCAACGGGTAAGCGCGAACTGGTACATGGGCACGGCCGATGCGGTGTACCAGAACATTTATTCGATTGGGTCGGAGCAGCCGAAGCAAGTGCTGATCCTGTCCGGCGACCACATCTACAAGATGAACTACGGCAAGATGCTGCGGCAGCATGTCGATTCAGGCGCCGACGTGACGCTGGCGACGCTGCCCATCGAGCCGCAGGACGTTTCGCGCTTCGGCATCGTCGAAGTGGCGCGCAACGGCGAAGTGACCGGTTTCCTCGAGAAGCCGAAGAAGACCGACCTGCGCTCGCCTTTCAATCCGACCATGGTGGACGCTTCGATGGGCGTTTACCTTTTCAATACTGATGTTTTGCTGCCGGCATTGATCAAGGACGCCGAAGATCCGGAGTCGCAGCACGACTTCGGGCACAACATTCTGCCGGCGATTCTGGGCAAGTACAAGATGTTCGCCTACAACTTCGTAGATGAGAACCGCAAGGAAGCCCTTTACTGGCGCGACGTTGGGACGCTCGAAGCGTACTACGACGCGAACATGGACGTGGCTTCGGTTTCGCCGATATTCAATTTGTACGACAACAGCTGGCCGATTCGGACGCGGGTGCGACAGTATCCGCCGGCGAAGTTTGTGTTTGGCGAGCCGGGCCGGACGGGTATGTCGATTAACTCACTGGTATCGGGCGGTTGCATCGTTTCTGGTGCAGTGGTGCGGAACAGCGTGCTCTCGCAGGACGTGCGCGTGAACTCGTACTCGGAGGTGGACTCGAGCATTGTGTTCACGCACGTGAACATCGGGCGGCACTGCCGGATTCGGCGGGCGATCATCGATCGCGATGTGCATCTGCCGGAAGGAACCGTGATCGGCTACGATCCGAGCGACGACCGGAAGAACTACTTCGTGACGCCGAGCGGGCTGACGGTGGTGACGCGGGACTATTCGCTCTACGAGAATCCGGTTTCGGCGGATTTTCTGCAGGAGCGGAGAGAGTAAAGTCCCAGCCGGTAGCTGGTAGCCAGTGGCTCGTTCCGCGATCCGAGGCGGTGCGGGGAAAAACTGGCCCTTCGAAAAACTAGCTCGTGACTTCTTTTCAGCACGTTGCGTGATCGACCGGCCTCGATGACCCGGGCAAGTGACCGGAGACCTATCAGATCCGTACCTGGTTGAAGTTGACGCAGAGTCGGCCGAGTTTGATGCAAACTCGGCTGAGTTTGGCGCAGGTGATTCACGCAACGTCAGTTGGGGCTTGGCCGAGGATGAGGTCATCCCGGACGAGTTTGACGGGGACTGGGCCGAGTTAATAGCAGACTCGGCTGAGTTAACAGCATGGTCGTCCGGGTTTGATGCAGGCTCGGCCGTAAGGGCAGGAAAAGGTAAGGAGTCGGCGGTCAGCCGTCGGCAGTTAGCCCAATGGGCGACGCAGCAGTTTGCGCGAGCCTGCTGAGGGCTGGCTCCGGCGGCGCTGTCGGCTTCCGGACTGGGCATGGGCTTCCTCCTTTCCAAAGGAAAAGGCCGCCTCAATGGCGGCCTTTTTTCTTTCTTATCCTCTATTATCAGAATACCAAGTTTGGGCTAGAAACCTGCCAAATTTCTTTTGATGATAAGTGACGTGGAATCACCAGAAGTTACTTTGGGTAAATGGTGGATAGTTGACAAGAACGATTGAGTTAACGAGTTTGCCGGGCTTTAACGGTTAGTGACCTCACACCCCGTTTGTGAGGAGCGCGCCATAAGCATCGAACGGTACGGCCCTGATCGGGGCGTCGCAGAGCCCACTTGACTTCGATCTTTAAATCTCCCCGGAAACACAGGAGGACGACATTGGCCATTCCGTATTACCACGTGGATTGGTTCACGAGTGAGCTGTTTGCGGGGAACCCGGCGGGGGTCTGCATCCTTTCTGCTTTTCCCGCGGACAGCGTGATGCAGAAAATTGCGGCGGAGAACAGGCACAGCGAGACTGCTTTTGTTGTTGCTCGCACCGACGGTGATTTCGACCTGCGATGGTTTACGCCGATGGTCGAGGACGACCTGTGCGGGGATGCGACGCTCGCATCCGCCTATGTGCTCGCGCTGCGGAAGCACAACGTGTGGCCAGTTCGCTTCCACACGCGCGGCGGCGTGTTGAGTGTCGCTCAGGCCGTCACGCAGAACGCCGATCAGGAACATGGCAGCTTTGCCATGGACTTTCCCGCGAGGCCTCCCGAGCCTTGCGAGACACCCGTCGAGTTGCTGCCGGCGCTGGGTTTGAAAGCGGCGCTGGTGATGGGATCGCGTGACTACGTGGTGGTGGTGGAGGAGGCTGAGCAGGTGCGCGCGATCACGCCCGATTTTGCCGCTCTGGCCAGGCTGGGAGTTGGGACCGGCGGAACGATCGTCACTGCTCCTGGCAAGGGCGACGTGGATTACGTGTGCCGGTTGTTCGTCCCGTCGGTCGGGATCAACGAGGACCCGGCGACGGGCTCGATCCATTGCACGCTGGCTCCCTGGTGGGCGGAGAGGCTGGGAAAGAAGAGGTTGCGGGCGCGACAACTCAGTGCGCGGGGTGGGTCGATGGAGTGCACAGTCGGCGGGGATCGCGTGACGATCGCCGGCCAGGCGCGCTTGTACCTTCAGGGCTCGATTGAACTCTGAAGCTCTGCCTCCAGAGGGAGAAGTGTCAGTCGGCGAGGTTGAAGATGCGGATCTGGACTAGCTTGCTGATGGTGAGGTTGTTGAAGCCTCGGGCTTCCATGCGGTGGATGAAGTCGGGGGTGACTTTGAAGATGCGCATCTGGACTAACTCGTCGGCGGTGGGGTTGTAGCCGAGGGCGCGGTACTCTTTGACCTCGTCGGGATTGACGTGTTGGACGCCGAACTCGATCAGCTTGCCTGCGGGCAGGTTCGCGTAGCCGAGGGCGGCCATGCTGTGCACGAAGTCGGGGGTGATTTTGAAGATGTGGAGGGCGATGAGGTTACCGGAGTCCATATCGGCGACGCCCGCGGACTGGAGGGCCTGCACCCAGGCCGTATCGATGTGGAAGAGCGTGTAGGCTTCGAGCTTGCCCGAGCTGAAGTCCGTGAAGCCGAGATGCGCCATGCGATCGACGAAGGTGGAGTCGGGCGTAAAGGTGAAGTCGCCGGAGAGGGTGGCGCCGTGGATGTCGCCGGAGCAGGAAATTGTGCCTGCCTCAGCGACAATTTTGGCTTCGATGTGCGCGCCCTCGCGCTCGAAGTCGGCGAGAGCGAGGCCCTGGAAGTTGCTGAGCGGCATCTCGTCGTCGTCGTGATTGTGGCAGTCTCGGCTCGCGCCCTCGCAGTCGCCGCTTTCGAGCTCAAGCCGGACGCGGTCGTGCATGGTGGAGGGGGCGATGCTGCAGTGGCCATGCAGGGTCTGCAGCCGGTCCTCCGCGGAGAAGAGGCGGCTGCCTGCGAGGCAGAGAAGGGCTGTGAGAATCGCGGCGCGAACGCTCATGGCGGATGCTCCTTGTTGCTGGTGCGTATTTCCGGTTGTTGCATGTCGCTAATTGCCGGTTAAGGGAGCTCTTTGCTTTTCCCAAAATGGTTTAAGACAGTACTTTCGAGTGAGCCCGGAATCGATTCGCGTTGATTTTCGGGTAACCAGCGAGTCTGCTTCTTGCTGTGGGGTGAACCTGGCCGCCTCTGCGTTGGGGTTTTTTTCCGCAAGCTGTGAAGCCGTGCCCCTTCAAAGCTGTGCTTGATCGACTCCCTAATTTGTCTTGATCGGCTCCTGGTTCTTGTCGGCGTCGTCGAGGATGCCGGAGATGCGGAGCTTGACGAGTTTCTGAATGGTGAGCCCCTCGAAGCCGTGGCGTTTGGCGGAGGCGATGAAGGCCGCATCGATGTTGAAGATGCGCATCTGGACGAGGTCGTCGAGTGTGACGTCGGGGAACTGGGCTTTGACGCTCTTCGCGAAGTCGGGGGTGACGTTCTGCACGCGGAGCGCGACGAGCTTCTTCGGCGGGATATCGCCGAAGCCGGCGGCTTTCATGCCTGCGACGAAATCGGGCGAGACGTCAAAGATGCGGTAGGTGACGAGGTCGCTGAAGCTGGAGGCCTCGATGCCATCGGAGTGGAGTTTGGCGGCCCACTCGGGGGTGACGCCCTGGACCTTCATGGAGATGAGTTGGTCGAGGGTGGGCTTGCCGAAGCCGAGTTTGGACATCTGGTCGGCGTACTCGGGCGTGATGTCCTGGACCTTCATCGCGATGAGTTTGCCGGTGTCGGCGTCATAACCGGCGGCATGCATTTTGGCAATGTAGTCGGGAGTCAGGTCCTGGACCTTCATCGCGATGAGCCTGTCGGCGGATAGCTTGGTTTCGCCGGTGGCTTTGGCCATTTCGGCGGCGTACTCGGGCGTGATGTCCTGCACGCGCATGGCAATGAACTTGCCGGCGTCGACGTCGTAGCCTGCGGCGCGCATCTTGTTGATGTAGTCGGCGGTGATGTCCTGGACCTTCATCGCGATGAGTTTGTCGGCGGAGAGTTTTTCGCCGAAGGCTTTGGACATGGCCGCGGCGTAAGCGGGGGTGATGCCCTGGACTTTCATCGCAATATATTTGTCGAGGTCGACGTTATAGCCTGCGGCACGCATCTGGTCGATGTAGTCGGAGCGGCCGGTTGTTGGAGCTTCGGAGGACTGCGGCTCTGGAGCCGGTTCGGGATTCTGGGCTTCGTCGGGGGTTGAGGCCGGCGTTGCGGTTGGCGCGGGCTGAGCGGCACTGGGTTTGGGCGCGGGCGCGGCTTCCTGCATGGGGTGCGTCGCTTTGAACGCGACGGTACGGGCGACCTGGCTGGCAGCCGGGGCAATGCGTGCGGGGACCTGGGGTACGGCGCGGAAGCTGGCGAAGACCTTCGGCAGCGGGCAGCAGAAGACGATGAGGGCGGTGGCGATTCCGGCGAGCGAGATGGGGCGGAAGGCGGCGGGCGTGGGTTCGCTGGCGGCCTGACCAGAACCGAGAATACGGAGGATGCGGGCGCGAAGGCCGGCGCGAGACTGATGGCCGTCGAGGGCCATAGCGAGATGCAGACGGGTGCGGCGCTCTTCTTCGAGACGGAGGAGCGCGGAGGCGTAGACGGTGGGATCGGAGCAGGCGCGAAGGGCGACGTCGTCGCAGCAGAGCTCGCGCTCTTCGCGGACGCGGCGGCTGATCCACCAGACGGCGGGGTGGAAGAAGAAGAGGGTCTCGACGATGGTCTGGAGGAGGTTCCAGAGGTAGTCGGCGCGGCGGATGTGCGCGAGCTCGTGGGAGAGGACGACCTCAAGCTGCTCGGGGCTGAGGCTGGTGAGCGCGGTGATGGGGAGCAGGATCCAGGGGCGCAGGACGCCTGCGGTGAGCGGGTTGGTGATGCGCGTGGAGAGGCGCAGGTCGACGAAGCGCGCGATGTTCATCTGGCGGCGGAGGACGTCGAGACGGAGGAGGAGCGTGTGCGGGGCTTGCTGAAGACGCGCGCGGAGACGGTGGATGAGCCACCATCCGCCGAGGGTGCGGGTGGAGAGGAAGAGGACGCCGGCGAGCCAGAGGGCGTCGAGCCAGGGCATGAGGTGGGTGGGGAAGAAGCGGTCAGCTAGAAGGCGGTCAGCGGAGGGCCGGTCAGCGGAGGGCCGGTCAGCTAAAGTCCGGTCAGCTAAAAAGCGGTCAGCTATGGGCCGGTCAGCTAAGAAGCGGGCAGCGGCGGTGCGGTCAATCCGCGGGGCCAAGGCCGACTCTTCGTACGCGAGGGTGCCGACGGAGAGGGCGAGCATGCCGAGGAGCGCGCCGAGAGCGAGCACGTAGCGGGCGTTGGCGGAGCGGCGGGCGAGCGCGAGATCGGCGATGCGGTAGACGATGGCAATGGCGGCGCCCTGCCAGAGGAAATGGACTAAGGTCCAGCCGAGGGCTTCCCAGTGGTGCGTCATAGACGGTGCCTCTTTAGCTCAATGAGATTGCGGAGTGCTTCGAGTTCCTGATCGTTGACCGGCTCGAGGGCGAGCGCGTGCATGGCGAGTTGTGCGGCGGATCCGGCGAAGAGGCGCTGGCTGATGTCGCGGACGAGCTGGTCCTGGGTTTCGTTCTGTGTGGCGGCGGGGTGGTAGACGTGGGCCCTGGCGGACTCTTCGCGCTCGACGAGACCTTTCTCGGTCATGATCTGGAGGAGCTTGAGCACCGAGGTGTAGCCGAGGGCGCGGGTGGTATTGATTTGCTGATGGAGGTCGCGGACGGTGGAGGGACCGCGGTCCCAGAGGATGCGGAGGAGTTCGAGCTCGCCTTCGGTGGGCCTTGGGAGTGGGTGGTGGCGCTTCATGATCTGGAACATATACGAAGGTGTTCGTAGGTGTCAACGAAGATCTTCGTAGGTGCGGGATTTTGTGACGAATGGGACAGAAAGGCAGGGAGTCGGGAGTAGCCAATAGGGAGTAGGCAGGAGCCGGGAGCGGGGAGCATGGAGGGAGCAGAACACAGGCAGGCTTGCGCTTGAGTGGTTTCGCTTTTTATTCTCGTAGTGCGGGAGGGCGCATGGTGAGGATAGTGCGGGAGCTGAGCGCGGCGCAATTGCGGCAGGAGATCAGCGCGCGGAATGTTTTGCGCGGTGCGGATTTCGAACACGAGCTTTCGTGGAGTGCTGCGCCGAGTGTGATTTATCGAGAGGCGGACGGCGGCGGGCACGGGAATTTTTTGGCGGCGTCGTATGCGCGGATCGTGGCGCGTCCGGAGTGGAGGCGGCGGCTGAGGAAGAGCTATACGGCGAGCCGGTTTGTGCCGCGAGCCGGGGATCGGAAGCGGTATGAGCTGGAGTGCGCGAACAGCTCGGATGCGCTGTTGATGAATGTGTTTTGTTATCCGCGGGTGATGAGCGCGGGGCTGTGCGGGCTGCTGGGGGTCGACGCGGGGACGCGACCGGAGTTTGGGTTTGCGGCGCGGGTTCCGCTGAAGAATGGGCGCGTCGATCGAACGGAGATCGACATGAAGCTGGACGGGCTGCTGGTGGAGGCGAAGCTGACGGAGGGGGATTTCCAGCGGGCGCCGGTGCGGCTGCTGGAGCGGTATCGGGATGTGTCGGAGGTTTTTGATTTGGCGTCGTTGCCGGTGCGGGGTGAGGTTGTGCATTCGTGGCAAGTGATTCGCGGCGTGCTGGCGGCGCATGCGCTGGGTGGGTCGTTTGCGTTGGTGTGCGATGGGCGGCGGGGGGATTTGATGGAGGCGTGGTTCGGGGTGGTGCGGGCGGTGCAGGACTGCTCGCTGCGGACGCGGCTAGGGTTGGTGACGTGGCAGGAGATTGCGGCGTGCATTCCGCTGCGGGTGCGGAGGTTTTTGGGAGAGAAGTATGGGATTACGTGCTGACCGGCGCACCGCGAGTCCGTTAATTCTCAATGGGCGAGTTCGGCAAGAAGCCAGGCCCGGGCCATCTTCCAGTCACGCATCACGCTCTGCGGGGAAATCTTCAGCACCTCTGCCGTCTCCTCGACGCTGAGCCCACCGAAAAATCTCAACTCGGTGACTTTTGCCTTGCGCGGGTCGATCTGCGCCAATGCATCCAGGGCTTCGTCGATAGCGACGATCTCACGGTCCCTGGAGCGCGAGGCGATTTCGGGCACGTCGTCCAGGTTCAGGTGTAGTGCTGCGCCGCCCCTTTTGGCCATGCGGCTGGCGCGGGCTCGATCGACGAGGATCCGTCGCATCATGTTCGCCGAAACCGCGAAAAAATGCGCTCGATCCTGCCAGCTGACGCTGTCGACCTCGACCAGGCGCAGGAAAACTTCGTGGACCAGGGCGGTAGTCTGCAGCGTGTTGCCGGCATTCTCCTTGCGCATGTACCGGGCGGCCATTCGGCGCAATTCAACATACACCTTCGGCGTAAGTTCCTTGAGAGCTGCCTGGTCGCCGCCGCTCCAGGCCTTCAGAAGGTGGGTGATGTTGGTTGGTTCTTCGTCCATAAGTCCAGCCGATGCAACGAATCCCATTCTTCTCGCGCTTAGCGCAAAAGAAAAATTCTGAGCCGTTGTAGTTTTGCGCCGCAGTTCTCGCTTACCAGGATGAAGCAAGAACGAAGCAAGCCCTGGAGATGGTGAAGCAACGGGAATCAGAAACGATTCCCGCGGCCGTCAACCCGGAGCGGGCCCGCTTCGGCTCCGCTCTCCAACACGGACCCAAAGGAGACTGTATATGAAATTCAAACTTCGGCTATTCCATGGGGGCGCCGTCCTGACCGGGATCCTCGCCCTCGGAGCGCTTTGCACTCCAACCGCATTTTCCCAGAGCGTTGGACCGCTCGATAACCTCCAGTTCTGCCAGGGACCGATCGGATCGTGGCAATATACGGTTCCCCAGGGAACCGCACCGGCCGTTCATGGGGTGGATACGTATTCGCCAGACGGAGGATACGTGACGGCGGATGTGATCGGCGGACTCTTTCAGACCACCGGCATCGGGAGGTGGGCGTGCACGGGATCGAACACATGGGTGCTGACGTTTTTCACCCTCCTCTACGATCCCACCACCGGGGACCAGATAGGCACGCTGGAATACCGGCAGACCGCAACGCTGGGTCGTGGGGGAAACACGTTCAGCGGTTCCGGCATATACGAGTACTACGACGAGACCGGTGCGGGTCTTGGCTCCGGCAGCTTTACGATAACGGCTAAACGGATCGTTGCCGGCTCCGCGCTGCCCTCGCACCTGTAAGACTCACAGAATGCAGGCCGGCAGTGAAAGGGCAGCCCATGCGGCTGCCCTTTCTGCGTTCTCTCGCCGACATGCAGGGCCACTGCGTGAATCCTGATGGCCGTCATTCCCGTTGCGCGTCGGGCTTTTCGAGAGGGGCGTAGTAAGATTGCCACCTACTCCGAGGGTGGCTTCAACGGATCCGGAACACTGGCAAAAAATGGAGGCGCTTTATCACGCCGCGCTGGAGAAATCCGGCGAAGAGCGGGATGCGTTGTTGGCGCAATCCGATCCCGAGGTGAGGCGCGCCGTCGAAGCCTTGCTTTTCCACGGAGACTCCAGCGAGGGGCTGCTGGATCGCCCCGCATGGGAGCTGGCCAACGGCTTGCCGGATTCGCAGGCCGCGGAAATCGCTCCGGGAGAGCAACTCGGTCCGTATCGTGTGGAAGCCAAAATTGGCGCCGGTGGCATGGGCGAAGTGTATCGAGCCACAGATACACGTTTGCATCGCAGCGTCGCGATCAAAGTGTCCGCCGGGCAGTTCACCGAGCATTTTGAGCGCGAAGCCAAAGCCATCGCTGCGCTGAACCACCCCAACATATGCCAGATTTACGACGTCGGGCCAAATTATCTGGTGATGGAGTTGGTTGACGGATCGGCAGTGGTGTCTCGTGGGCAGGAGCCGATTCCACCGGCCAAAGCGCTGCGGCTCGCCACGCAAATCGCCTCTGCCATTGAAGCCGCGCACGCCAAGGGCATCATTCATCGCGACCTCAAACCCGCGAACATCCTCGTGACTGCGGGTGGCGTTGTAAAGCTGCTCGATTTCGGACTCGCCAAACAAAGCCCGGGAAGCGGATTGCATGAGGGCGGAGCCCAAACCATGAGCGCTCAGGCGGGAGTGATTTTGGGCACTCCGGCCTATATGTCTCCGGAACAAGCGGAGGGCAGGTCCGCCGACGCGCGCTCCGACATCTTCTCGTTCGGAACGATACTTTACGAGATGCTGGCCGGGTGCCGCGCCTTCGCTGGGGCGTCCGCCGCTTCTATTCTGGGCGCGATCCTTCACAAGAATCCTGCTCCTCTCAACGCGCCCCCTGCACTGAGCGCGATTGTGGCAAGGTGTCTGGCAAAATCTCCGGACGACCGTTTCCAGACTGCGACCGATCTAGTGGCGGCGCTTGAACGAGCCTCCACCGGCAGTGGTTCCACGGTTTTCCATCGACTGCAACAACACAGGCTGGGTTTGGCTATCGCGGCTGTTCTGCTGGCAATGGTCGGCGTCAGCCTCGGCATTTATCTGAAAGGCTCGAAAACAGGCCCGATTGACTCCATCGCGGTGCTCCCTCTCGATATGCGGAGCAACGATCCGGAAGGCGACTACATTTCCGACGGGATAGCGGAGAGCATCAACAACAGCCTGGCGCGGTTGCCGGGTTTGAAGGTGGTTCCCCACAGTGTCGCTCTGCATTACAAGGGGCAAGGCGGTGGATTTCCAAAAGGCCGGCGAGGCCCTGGGCGTTGAGACAGTGCTGACGGGCCGCGTTGCACAGCGGGGCGACGATCTGACCATTGGCATCGAACTCGACGACGTTCACAACGGCAGGCAGCTTTGGGGTCAGCAATACACGCGGAAGGTGACCGATCTGCTGATGGTCGAAAACGACATCGCCAGGGAGGTATCTCAGCGGCTGCGCTCGCAACTTTCGGCGACGGATCAGCAAAAACTGACATTGGGCTCAACGGGAAATCCTGAGGCGTATCAACTCTATCTCAGAGGCAAGCACTACACGGATAAGTTCACCAAAGATGGTTTCGACAAAGGGATCGACTATCTCAACCAGGCCGTCGCGCTGGATCCGAACTATGCATTGGCTTATAGCGCTCTGGCCTATAACTACATCAACCAGGACGATTGGTTTATGGCGCCGAGGGAAGCCGGGCCCAAAGCCAGAGATGCGGCCAGGAAGGCGTTAGCGCTGGACGAGAGCGACGCGGAAGCTCATGTTGCTCTGGCCATCGAGTCCCAATGGTACGAGTGGGACTGGGCGGCCGCGCAACGGGAATTCAAACGAGCCATTGAACTGGATCCCGACGATGGCGATGCTCACGGATACTATTCGTGGTTCCTGCCGTCAATGGGGCGCAATGACGAGGCTGTCGCGGAAGCGCGACGGGTTTTGCAAATCGATCCACTTTCGACGGGAGGCAACGGAAACCTGGGATCGGTTCTGGTCTTCACGCACCAGTGGGACAAGGCAATTGAGCAATTGCGCAGTGCCATCGATCTGGATCCGAACTATTGGTTCGACTATTGTTTTCTTGGTCGGGCGTACGAGCAAAAGGGAAGATTACCCGAGGCGATCGACGCGTTTCAACGCGGGCTTAGGATGGACGGCAATACGGAGCTCTGGGCAGGCCTCGGACATAGCTACGCTGTGTCCGGGAAGCGGGACGAAGCGCAACAAGTCCTCGACCATCTGAAAGAACTATCGGCGCATAGCTACATTGCGCCCTACAATGTCGCCTTGATTTATGCGGGACTGGGAGAAAAGGACGAGACATTCGCATGGCTCAATCGCGCCTACGACGACCGCTCCTACATGCTGGCCGTCTATCTTCCGACGGACGCACGTTTGGACAGCCTGCACGCCGACCCGCGTTTTGATGAACTCCGCCGCCGGATCGGACTGCCCGCGCCGCATTGATGGTGAAGCATTATTTCTACCAACGTGTGCTCAATCGCCGATGTGCTCATCGATCGCCGCTGGCGGGGGTTTGTCTACTCGCAGCGGAGGGCGGTTAGGGGATCGATGTTCATGGCTCGGCGGGCGGGGAGAAACGCTGCCAGGGCGCTGACGGCGAGGACGACCGCGAAGATGAGGGCGTAGTTGGCGAGGTTGCCGGGGCGGACGCCGAAGAGCAGGCGGGCGAGGAGCGGCGTCACTAATAAGGATAGGAAGAATCCTGCGGCGAGGCCGGGGAGGACCCAGGCGAAGCCGTCGGCGAGGATCATTTGCATGACCTGGGCGCGGGGCGCGCCGATGGCCATGCGGATGCCGATCTCGGTAGTGCGCTGCGCGACGGAGTAAGAGAGGACTCCGTAGATGCCGATGGACGCGAGGACGAGTGCGAGGCCGGAGAGCAGCGTGGCGAGCAGCGAGGCGAAGCGGCTTTCGGCGTGGGCGCGGTCGACGAGGAGCTGCATGGGCTCGAGGTGGGTGATGGGCATGTCGCGGCTGACCTGGGCGACGCGCGCGCGGACCGCGTCAGCGAGGGTGGGCAGCGGGCCGGCGGTGTGGATGACGAAGGACATGGAGGGGCGCGGGGCGAGCGGGTAGGGGACGTAGATCTGCGGGCGCACGATGGCGGTGAGGGGGTGGTACTGGACGTGATGGACGACGCCGATGACCACACCCCAGTCGCGCTGGAACTGATAGAAGCCTTTCGGTGAGTCGGAGAGGTTGAGTTTTTTGCCGATTGCGTCTTCATTGGGCCAGAGCTGGCGAGCGAGGATGTCGTCGACGACAGCAACGTGCTGATGCGCTGCATCGTCGGAGTCGGTGAAGTCGCGGCCTTCGAGGACGGTGGCGCCGATGGTGGTGAAGTATCCGGGCAGGATGGAGCGGTGGTCGGCCATGACGGTGGTCTGCTCGTCGATGGGCGCGCCATCCTTCCAGTAATAGTCGTACCAGTTGCCGGAGTCGTCGAGAGGCAGGTGGGAGATGGCGGCGACGGACTGGACGCCGGGGAGCGTGGCGAGGCTCTGCTGGATTTGATGGAGCGGGACGTAGCCGGGCGTGGAGACGCGGAAGGTGAAGAGATTGTCCGCGCGGAAGCCGGGGTCGGTGTGGAGGATGTTGACGAAGGTGCGCATGAGCAGGCCGGTGGAGAGGAGGAGCACGAAGGCGAGCGCGACTTCGGCGGAGACGAGGGCGCTGGTCCACTGGCGGCGGCGGAAGCCCGCGTGGCGGCTGGATTCTTTGAGGTCGCGCGTGAGGTCGAGGCGGCGGACGGTGGTGAACGGGGCTAGCGAGAAGAGCACGCTGGTGCCGATGGCAACGGCAAAGGTGAAGGCGAGGACGCGACCGTCGATGGCGATGCTGGTGAAGTTCGCGAAGGAAGGCGGGCGCGCGGCGAGGATGGCGTGGATGGCGGCGTATCCGAGGAGGAGCGCGGCGAGGCTGCCGAGGAGGCCGAGGAGAAGGCTTTCGGTGAGGAACTGGCGGACGAGGCGGGAGCGCGATGCTCCGAGTGCGGCACGGATGGTGGTTTCGCGAAGGCGCTGGCGGGCGCGGGTCATGAGCAGGTTGGCGATGTTGGCGCAGCCAATGAGGAGGACGAGCGCGACGGCGCCGAAGAGGAACAGCAGCGTGGTGCGGACTTCGCGGACGTCGTCGGACTGGAGCGCGTACAGGTAGACGCGGAAGTTGGCGATGGAAGCGCGGCCATCGAGCTTGTTGATCTCGGCGGCGGCGGAGTCCATTTCCGACTGCGCGCGCGCGAGATTGCTGCCGCTGCGGAGGCGGCCGATGACGTGGAGAAAGCCGGAGCCCTGCGGCTCCCACGGGCCGACGGGAAGGGAGGTGAAGACTTCGACGTTGGGCGGGACGCTGGCGTCGTCGGGAAAGATGAGGCGAAAGTCGGCGGGGAGAACGCCGATGACCGTGGCGCGGTTGCGGCCGTAGCGCACGGACTTGCCGACGATCGCGGGATCGGAGCCGAAGCGGCGCGCCCAGACTCCGTGGGTGAGGATGATGGTGTCGGGCGCGTTTTCGAGGTCGTCCTGCGGGCCGAAGAAGCGGCCGAGCGCGGGCCTGGGGCAGAGGAGCTGGAGGAAGTTGGAGGTGACGTCGGCGACCTTGACCTGCTCGGCGTCGCCGTCGCCGGGGAGCGCGCCGTTGGTGACCCAGATGCCGGCGAGCTGATCGAACTGCGTGGCGCGCTGGCGCATACGGAAGAGCTCGAAGGAGGAGAAGGGAGCGCGGTTGGAGTAGCCGAGGCCGGACCAGAGGATGGCGAGGCGATCGGCGTTGGGATACGGCAGCGGGCGCAGAAGGACGGCGTTGACGAAGCTGAAGATGGCGGTGTTGGCGCCGATGCCGATGGCGAGGGTGAGGATGGCGAGCGCGGCGAATCCGGGGCTGCGTCGGAGCTGGCGCAGGGCGTAGCGAAGATCCTGCGCGAAGATTTCGAAGCCGATGCCGGCGCGGCGATCGCGGACGGCTTGCTTGACCTGCTCGACGCCGCCGGATTCGGCGAGGGCGCGGCGGCGGGCTTCGGCGGGCGACAGGCCCGCTGCGATCTTTTCGTCGGTGAGGAGGTCGGCCCAGGAGCGGACTTCGTCGTCGAGGCGGTCTTCGACCTGGCGCTTGTGCAGCAGGTTGCGGAAGGCAGCGCGCAGCCAGGATCGAAGGCTCACGATTTTCGCTCCTGAGGCGGGAATGGAGTTGGCCGGTCGAGTTCCTATCGACTGACTATAGGAGAGAGTGTGCGATGGGGTCCTACAGAATGTCAATAGGAGTGTGACGGGTTCGTTGGGTGGCGCGGCGCGGGGGCGGGCGGGTCGGGGTCAGGGGAGGAGGAATTGTTTTGCGAGGTGGTCGAGGAGGTCGTCGGTTGTGTCGCAGACGCCGGTGTGGACGGGCGAGGGCTGGATGATGGTCGAGCGCGGGGAGCTGAGCCAGTGGAAGCGCTCGCGCTGGGTGAGGCGGGCGATGGGTCCGGCGGTGGGGTCGCCGGCGCAGATGCGAGGGATGGCGTTGAGGTGGTCGCGGATGAGTTCGATGTCGGCGTCGCGCCAGAGGGCGAGGAGGCGGGCGGGGTCTAAGTGCACGCGCGCGTCCAGGTAGCGCTTTTCGAGGCAGAAGACGATGACGGCGGCGTTGATGAACTCCTGGCGATCGACGCGGGGGACGACGCGGAGGATGGTGTAGTCAAAGGAGGCGGGTGCGGGCACGGATGGCCTCCTCTTCGAAGATGGGTGCGGCCGCGAGGCGGCGGACGAGGAAATCGACGTAGCCGGCGCGGCGCTCGGCGGGGTCGATGCCGCCGGGGATGCTCGTGAGCCAGGAGTCGGGGACCTGGCGGACGATGTTGGCGAGAAGCGGCGGGGTGAGGCAGCTGCGCGCGGCGCGGGCGGCTTCCTGGATTTCGTTGGCCCAGGGCATCAGGATGTGGTGCTCGATTTCCATGAAGGGCGATTCTATCTTGCTCTCGCGCGCAGGCCAGTTGTGGTGGAAGAAGAGCGCGGCGCCGTGATCGATGGGATAGAGCTTGCGGTGCCAGACGAGGAGATTGGCATTGCGGGGGGTGCGGTCGACGTTGAGGACGAAGGCGTCGAACCAGACCAGGAGCGAGGCTTCGGGCGAGGCGGCGGCATCGCGCGCGGCGGGGTCGAACATGGTGGAACCGGGGAGGTAGTCGAGGGCGATGTTGAGGCTGCCGCTGGCGCGGAGGAGCTGGCGGATCTCGGGGTCGGGCTCGTTGCGGCCCAGAGCGGGGTCGATGTCGATGAAGACGAGTTCGGGGACACGGAGGCCGAGGGCGCGGCCGATTTCGCCGGCGATGAGCTCGGCAATGAGGGCGAGGATGCCCTGGCCGGCTCCGCGGAATTTGACGACGTAGAGGCCGAGGTCGTCGGCTTCGACGATGGCGGGCAGAGAGCCGCCTTCGCGGAGCGGGAGCACGTAGCGGGTGGCGTAGACGGTGCGGAGCATGGAAGGGATTAGTTTAGCCGGTGGCCTGTAGCCGGTAACTCGTAGCTTGGATCCTGGAGCTGGGAGCTGGGAAGCAGTTTTGAGGGAACTAAACCGCGAGGGGCTGCGTACTTTTCTCTTTCCCCTAGAAGGTCGAGTGGTGTATTGTGATCTCCCATAGAGGTTCTACCGAGACGTTCTACTGGAGGCCATCGGGTGGGTTCGAAGAAAGAGCAGGAGTTGCTGCTGGGAACGCTGGACATGCTGATCCTGCAGACGCTGGTGATGGGTCCGGCGCACGGGCACACGATTGCGCACGTGATCGAGCACACGTCGGACGACGTGCTGCAGATCGAGCAAGGGTCACTGTATCCGGCGCTGCATCGGCTGGAGGATCGCGAGTGGGTTTCTTCGTACTGGGGCCCGAGCGAGAACAACCGGAAGGCCCGATTCTACAAGCTGACGGCGGCGGGACGCAAACAGCTGCGGGCGGAGACGCACCGTTGGGAGTCGATGGTGGAAGCCATCGGGCGGGTTTTGGGCAATGCGGGCCGCGTAGTGGAGTGAGCCGCGAGAGCGGCACGGGGAGGAACGGGCGATGAGCCTGCGCCGATATCTGCGACGACGGGAGTGGGACGAGGAGCGAGCGCGCGAGCTGGAAGCGCACCTCGAGCAGGAGACCGCGGACAACGTCGCGCGCGGGATGACGGCGGGCGAGGCGAGGCGGCGGGCGTACATGAAGCTCGGGAATCCAACGATGATTCGTGAGGAGATCTGGAAGATGAACAGTTTGGTTTCGGTGGAGGATCTGGGGCGCGATGTACGCTACGCGTTGCGCCAGCTGCGGCGGAGCCCAGGGTTTGCGGCGATCGCGATTGTGACGCTGGCGCTGGGGATCGGCGTGAACACGGCGATTTTCAGCATGGTGAACGGGCTGCTGTTCAGCTCCCTGCACGTCCGGGAGGAGAACCGGCTGCAGGAAATTGGATCGCGGCAGCAGGGGACGCCGTGGCAGCCGCAGTTTTCGCTGGCGGAGTACGAGGCCATGCACGGCCAGACGAGCGACGTGTTCAGCGGCGTGGTGGGCGACGCGTATGGGCTGGATGGGCTGAGCATGGAGGGCAACAAGCCGGATCGCGCGTTCACGGATTATGTGACGGGGGATTTCTTCGATGCGCTGGGCGTCGAGCCGTATCTGGGGCGGCTGTTCCATGCGGGCGAGGGCGTGACGCCGGGCGCCGATCCGGTGGTGGTGCTGAGCTATGCGTACTGGAAGCGGCATTTCGCAGCGGACCCCAATGTAGTGGGGAAGCATGTGCTGCTGGACGGCCATCCGATGACCGTGGTCGGCGTGACGGCGAAGGATTATCGCGGAGTGAACACGGCGCTTTCGGTCGAGGCGTACTTGCCGCTGGCGATGATTGTGCCCATCGAGAGCACGCCGCTGAGCGAGTATCGCAAACCGACGAACCGCAACCTGCGACTCTACGGACGGCTGAGGCCCGGAGTGGCGAGGCAGCAGGCGACCGCGACCCTGGCAGTCGTGGCTCGGCGGCTTGCGGCGGAGCAGCCGGTTGCGGACAAGAATGTGGAACTGGCGTCGTTTCCGATGTGGGTGGGGAGAAACGCGGGGTTCGATCCGCAGAATGCGATCGGCGAGGTGGCGTGGTTCTTCCTGGGGCTGGCGGGCGTGGTGTTGCTGCTGGCATGCGTGAACGTCGCGAACCTGCTGCTGGTGCGGGCGACGGTGCGGGAGCGGGAGATGGTGATCCGGTCGGCGCTGGGCGCGGCGCGGACGCGGCTGATCCGGCAAATGCTGACGGAGAGCATTTTGCTGGCGGTGTGCGGCGGTGTGGCGGGGATCGGGCTGGGATTGTGGGGGAGCCATCTGCTGAGCTCGATCAATCTCGGAACGGATTTGCCGCTGCACTTCGATTTTGGATTTGACTGGCACGTGCTGGCGTTTTCGATGGCGGTGGCTGTGGCTGCGGGCGCGCTGGTGGGAATCGTGCCGGCGCTGCGCCTGGCGCGCGCGAATCTGAACATGGTTTTGCGGGAGGGCGGACGCGGCGTTGCGGGCGGCGGGCACCGGTTCCGCGATGCGCTGGTGACGGTGCAGGTGGGGAGTGCGATGATCCTGCTGATTATTGCGGGGCTGTTTACGCGGAGCCTGACGCAGAGTGAACACGCGGAGCTGGGGTTCAATCCGGCGAACGTGATGACGATGATGATGGACCCGGGGGAGATTGGCTACAACGATCCGAGGGCGCGGGACTTCTATAAGGATCTTCTGCAGAGGGTGCGCGCGCTGCCGGGCGTAAAGTCGGCGACGACGGCGCTGATGGTTCCGATGGGGCTGGTGGGCAATGGCGGCGACACGATCACGGTGAACGGATATCAGCCGCCGGCGGGGCAGAGTGCGCTGGTGATCGCCTACAACCTGATCGCGACAGATTATTTTGCGACGCTGCAGATTCCGTTGGACACGGGGCGCAACTTCAGCGATGCGGACGATGAGAATCATCTTTATGTCGCGATCGTGAGCGAGGCGATGGCGAAGCAATACTGGCCGCATCAGGACGCGATCGGACGGGAGTTCACGATGAACAGCGATCCGGCGCATCCGCTGCAGGTAGTGGGCGTAGCGCGGGATGCACGGTACCAAGGGTTCCGCCAGGCGCCCGCTCCGTATTTCTACGTGCCGTTCCTGCAGCACTACGCGACGAATTCGCTGGAGACGCTGGAGGTGCGGACGGTGGGTGAACCGGGGACGACGTTGCCGGTGCTGGAGCGCTCGATTAACGACATGGCGCCGAACCTGCCGGTGTTCGACGTGAAGACGCTGCATCAGGCGCTCTACACGCCGAACGGGCTGCTGCTGTTCCAGATCATCGCGACGCTGGCGGGGATCATGGGGACACTGGGGCTGGTGCTGGCGATTGTGGGCGTGTACGGCGTGCTGTCGTATGTGGTGAGCCAGCGGACCAGCGAGATTGGCGTGCGGATGGCGCTGGGCGCTGGACGTGGTGACATTCTGAGGATTGTTTACAAGCAGGGCATGTGGATTGTGGGGATCGGGCTGGCGGTGGGACTGGCGGCGAGCTTTGGCATCGCGCATCTGCTGCACAGTTTGATTGTGGTGAGCCCGGGGGATCCGGCGACGTATCTCGGTGTATCGGACGCGCTGGCGGCGATTGCGATGCTGGCGTGCTATGTTCCCGCGCGGCGCGCGATGTATGTGGAGCCGATGAAGGCTCTGCGGGAGTAGCTGGAAGCGCGAAGCTGGAAGCGCGAAGCTGGAAGCGCGAAGCCGGAAGCCGGAAGCCGGAAGCCGGAAGCCGGAAGTGGGAAGTGGGAAGTGGGAAGGGGCGGGATGAGCCGCCCCTTCTTTTTTGTTGCGAGCCCGGGACACGCCCCTCAGAAGTCGAAGCGCATGGCGAGCTGGCCGGTGCGGTTGCCGCCGAGGCCCTGGGGCAGGACTGCGGTGAGCGCGCCGAAGGTCGACGTATTGCTGATATTCGTTTGCGGCGGCGCAAAGTTGGAGCGGTTGAGGACGTTGGTAAAGGTCGCCTCGAAGCGCATTTTGTAGTGCTCGTGGAAGCTGACGCTCTTCGCGAGGCCGGAGTTGACGTTGATGAGGTTCGGGCCTTCAAGAAGGCCAACGCCGCAGCTGCCGAAGCGGCCCGCGCCCGCCGGTGTTTCGGTAAACGCGCCGAGGTTGAAGAAGGCGCCGGGGGCGGTGCTCTTATAACGATCGCCAGCGCCACAGTCGGGTCGAAGAATCGCACCGCCGCCGGAGCGCACGGCCATGCCGGTGTTGGACTGATCGAAGGCGGGGCTGGTAGTGGGAGTGAGCCAGTCGCCGGTCTGCAGGGTGGAGACGGTGCTGATGTCCCATCCGCCGAGGACAGCGTTGACGGCGCGCGGGCCGTTCCACGCGCGGCCCTGGCCGAAGGGGAGCTGATACGTGCCGCTGATGAGGGCGCGATGGCGAGGCGTCGCGACCACATTGCCGCGATCGGATTTCAGGTTGAAGCGATTCGCAATTTCGACGGCATAGGCTTCTTCGCCGGAGAAGACGGTGGGCGCGTCACTGCCCTGCGCGTCGCTCAGGTTCCTGGCCCAGGTGTAGTTTGCGTGCAGCATCAGCCCGTGGCTGGTGCGGTGCTCCCACTCGCCGATGGCGGCCTGATAGCTGGCCTGGCCAATGTTCTCCGAAGACATCAGCAGCGTCCAGTTCTGGTAAGGCGCGCGGGTGTCGACAAAGGCGCCGGCAGTCGCGCCGGTGTCCCAGGGAATGGAGCTGGGCGCGATCTGGTTGAGATCGATGGTGACGGGCAGGCGGTAGTTCGACATGCCGACGTAGCTGACGCGGGCGACGTCGCTGGGCGTGACCTGATGTTCGACGGTAAGGTTCCACTGCGCGGCCTGCGGATCGCGAAAGCGCGGATCGTTGGCCTGCTCGAGGCTGCCGCCCCCGAGCGTGGCGGACGAGCTTGAGGGCGAGGTTTGCGGGAACTGGAAGGCGGGCTGCACCATGGCGAGGCCGCCGTTCGCGCCCGACACCGCGTTGACATTGGTGAGCAGGTTCGACGTGGGGTTGCCCGCGTTGTTGAAGGACATCGGGCCGAGCGTGGTTTGCGTGAAGATACCGAAGCCGGCGCGGATGACGGTCTTGTCGTTGTTGAAGGGGCGATACGCGAGGCTGATGCGCGGGTCGAAGTCGCCTTTGTAGAGTTGGCGTAGACCCTGCGTGATGTGATCCTGGCTCGCCGTCTCGACGCCGGAGCATTGCAGTGCTGTGTTATTCAGCGCGCACGCATTGAAGGTGTCGAGAAAGCCTGTGTACACGCCCTGAAAGGCTGGATTGGCGGTGACGGTGGTGCTGCCGGTCTTCAGAAACTTGTCGGGAACGAGAACGCTGTTGGTTTTTGGATCGAAGCTGCCGAGGTCGCCCTGACTCTCGTCGAACGCCGGCAACAGCTCCCAGCGGAGACCGAAGTTCAGCGTGAGGCGGCTGCTGAGTTGCCACTCGTCCTGACCGTAGACGCCCCACTGCGTCGAGGTGGCGTTGATCTGCGGGCTGGTGATGGCGAAGAAGGACTCCTGCGGGAGGCCGAGGAGCAAATCGCCGAGCGCGTAGTTGGTGAAGAGGCCTGGCTGAAAGATGAAGTCGCCGTAATCGTCCGACGGCTGGAAGAACATGAGCGCGTTGTAACGGACGTTGCGCGCATCGACCCCGAACTTGAGCGAGTGTTTGCCGTGCATCCACGTCAGGTTGTCGGTGAACTCGGTGGTTTGGGAGATGGTGGTGCCGACGCGGTCCTGGCCGATGTTCGAGAAGCTGCCGTCGCTGAAGGAGAAGGTCGGGAAGGCGTCGCCGGTGGGATGCGCGCTGATGTTGACGCCCTGGAGGCCGAGGCTTGTGATGGCGGAGCTGCCCTGGATGGGGAAGCCATCGTTTTCAGTGAAATTCGTGAAGCCGAAGCGGAATTCGTTCACGAGATTGTTACGCATTACGTAGTTGTACGAGGCGAGCAGGCTGCGATTCCGATCATGCGCTGTTACATTTGGCAGAAACTGGTTCGCGGTGAGGCCGCTGCCGCCCTCGCTGAGCTGTAAATCTTTCCAGCTAAAGCGCGCGTAGACGCTCTGCTTTGATGTAAGGGTTTCGTCGACGCGTACGTCAAAACCGTCGGTGTTCGACGGAATCGGCACCAGCGCCTGGTAGTTGTAGCCATTGCCGCTGGCGTTGGGCAGCGGATAGTGAGCGAGCAGCGCGGTCGCGACGGGACTGATGGTCGTGATTTTGTTATTCGTGTAAGCCGTGCCAGTGAACGGATTGTTCACGGGCGCGCCCTGCGCGTTCACCAGCGCGCTGAGATCGCCCGCACGCTCCGCCGCAGTGGGAACCAGCAGCTGTTCCGGATAGGACTGCGTTTTGCGATTGCCTTCGTAGTCGAAGAAGAAGAAGGTGCGGTCTTTTAGCGCGTGAAGATGGGGCAGTTCGACCGGGCCGCCGAGGCTGCCGCCGAATGCGTTGAAATTTTTCGGGGCCTTGAAGCTGAAGTCGAAGATGGTGGCGTCGAGCGCGTCGTTCTGGAAGTACTCGAAGGCGCTGCCATGGAACTGGTTGGCCCCGCTTTTGGTGGTGAAAGTGACGTCGCCGATCTGGGCAAACTCGGCGTTGTTGTTGAACGCGGTCACCTTCGTTTCGGAGATTCCTTCCGAAGACGGATAGGCGTCATGCAGGGCGCCATTGGAGCGGACGTTGGCGGTGGAGACGCCGTCCACGGAGAAGCCCACCTGCGCGGCGGTCGCTCCGCCAACGGCGATATTGCCCTGGCTGTCGGTGACGACGCTGGGCAGGATGGCCAGCGAGGCCAGCGGGCTGGAGGAGACGGCACGCGAGTTCATGGGGAGCTGCGTGACTTCCTGCTCGGCGAGATTGTCGCTGACGGTTCCGTTCTCGGTGTTGAGGGCAGCGGCTTCCGCGTTGACTTCAACGGTGGTCGCGTTGGCGGCGATATTGAGCGTAACGGGAATGCGGAGGTCCTGGCGCGCGTCGAGTTGCGTGCTGGGGACGACGGCTTTCGCGAAGCCTGGGTGCTCCACCGTGACGGAGTAGTGGCCGGGCTGCAGGTTCTCGATGACGAATTCGCCAGCGCTGTTGGTGGTGGCCTGGCGGTTGAAGTTCTGTTCGAGCGAGTGCACCGTGACGGTGGCGCCGGGGACGACTGCGCCGGAAATATCGGCGACGGTGCCGCGGACGCTGCCGAATGTCGACTGGGCTCGCGCGCTCCACACGGCGGCGATCAGGACGGCGGCGAGCAATGCAAGGTAGCGAAGAACGCGGCGCCTGGTTTTCGATACGACCGCCGGCCCAGTCGATTCATCGCGCAGCAGCAGGCCTTCGAGCTGCACGCACATCGCGGTATGAGCTGCTATGGATGAAGATGAGTAAAACGTTTTTGCAGACGTGACCATCGAAACATGCCTCCGCCGGAAGACACCCGGTCACTTCCCAGCAGAACCCGGAAGGCATATGGCTCACGCAAAAGGTCTGTAAGGAATTCGTAGCTATTCGGCGGCTTTATTGGCTGAATAAGAAATCGACTTGAGCCGATATTCGAGATAAGGGCACGGAGGATTCCAGGATGAGAGATCTCGGCGTGAGGTTGTAGCGCTTTCGCGGGTTGACTCTGGCCCTTTCGTGGGAGTGGTTGAGGGTGGGCGGCGCGCGACGATGAGCTTACCGCCGCAAATTTTCTCCCGTCGCTCAAGCGGCGTCTCGATCCCGGTATGCCATCGCCAACTCAACTCGCAGATGCGGGCGCACGATGAGCGCGGATCCGCATAATGCCGCCGACCCCGCGTTCACCTTCGCGTTCCAGCCCATCGTGGACACAGTGGCGCGCGAGGTGGTGGGGTGGGAAGCGCTGATTCGCGGCACATGGGACGAGCCAGCGTGGCAGGTTTTGAATCAGGTTTCGCCGCTGCGGCTGCACCTGTTCGATCAGAACGCGCGTGCTGCCGCGGTTGGTCTGGCGGGTCGCCTCGGCATTGACGGCGCACTGCACCTGAATTTTCTGCAACAAAGTCTGGACTCCTATCCGAAGACGGTGCTGACGACGATCGAAGCGGCGCTGGCGGCGGGGCTGTCTCCGGACCGCATTGTGCTGGAGGTGCCGGAATCCGAGGTCATCGAGGACCGGACGCATTTTGCGGCGCTAATGCGGGATGTGCGGGCGCGCGGCATTCAGCTGGCCATCGACAACTTCGGCGCAACCTATGCGAGCCTGACGATTCTGGACGATCTGGAGCCGGATCAGATCAAGCTGGACATGCGGCTGATCCGCAGCGCCGATCGGTCTGGGGCGCGCCAGGCGATTCTGCGCGCCATCCGCCGCGCGTGTTACGACCTGAAGATCGACGTGATCGCAACGGGCGTCGAGACGATTGCGGAATACCGTTTTCTTGCCGGCCAGAGGGTCCGGTTGTTTCAGGGATATCTGTTTGCGAAGCCCGCGTTCGAGGCGTTCCCGGCGGTGCACTACCCCGAGGCGGCGCTTGCGGAGACGGCACGACCGCCCGAGCGCGCAGTTCCGTCACGTTCCAGCGGCACCGGGCGTTCGAAGAAACGCGCCTGACAGGAAAGATTCCGCCTGGCTTCGGCGCTCGTCGCACAGCACAACACGGAGCTTCGCCGGCGGCGTCATTCCGGCGGACTCCAGGCACGCGCATGCGGTGTCCTGTTCCGGACACCTCGGCCCATTCGTGAACACTCCTTCTCTGCTCGAACCTGGCAGCGTGCCGGGGATTCAGCAGTTTGGCGGGGCGCCGGTTTGGAATTGAACTTGCGGGTATGAACTGTTCGCAGCGATCCCCATTTACCATCCAGTTACGTCAAGGAGAGAGCCCATGGTCACAACCCTGGTCCAGGATGTTCGCTATGCCGTGCGGCAGTTGAAGAAAACCCCGGGCTTCACGACCACCGCCATTCTCACCCTGGCTCTCGGCATCGGCGCCAACGCCGCCATCTTCACCCTCGTCAACGCCGTCCTCATGCGCAACCTTCCGGTTGCCGACCCTGCCACCCTCATCCGTCTCGGCAACGACGACAACTGCTGCGTCAACTCCGGCGGCTATCCCGACAACGATGCCTACTCCCTCTTCTCCACCAACACCTGGCAGCAGCTCCGCAAGCAACTCCCCGAGTTCCAGGACCTCGCCGCCATGGAGTCCGGCTTCAGCTACCGCCCCGTCACCGTCCGCCGCGAAGGCACCCAGGAAGCCGCCCGCTCCTCGATGGGCGAATTCGTCTCCGGCAATTATTTCCGCACCTTCGGACTCCGCCCGGCCGCAGGCCGCTTCATCACCGACTCTGACGACGTCGCCGGCGCGCCCATGGTCGCCGTCATCAGCTACGAAAACTGGCAGCATAACTACGCCGCCGATCCCTCCGCCGTTGGCAGTACGTTCTGGGTCAACACAAAACCCGTCCTCATCGCCGGCGTCGCGCCCCAGGGCTTCTACGGCGACCGTCTCGCCAGCGCGCCGCCCGACTACTACTTCCCCATCGAATCCATGGGCTCCCTCCTCAACGTCTCTTACGTTCACGATCCCACGACGCAGTGGGCCTACATCATCGGCCGCGTCAAACCCGGCACCGCGCTTGGCCCACTCCAAACCAAAATCGGCGGCCTCTTCCGCCAGATCATCACCACCGATCCCGCCTACTCCAGTGACCAGGGAAAAAAGGCCCTTGCCCGGGCGCACATCGTTCTCTCTCCCGCCGGCGGCGGCATCCAGAACCTGCAGGAGCAGTACAAATCCAACCTCCACATGCTCATGTGGATCTCCGGCCTCGTCCTCCTCATCGCGTGCGCCAACATCGCCAACCTTCTCCTCGTCCGCGGCATGGGCCGCAAAGCGGAAATGTCTCTCCGCACCGCGCTCGGCGCAGCCCGCATGCGCATCATCCGCCAGCTCCTGACGGAGAGCATCGTCCTCGCCGTGATCAGCGGCATCGCTGGACTCATCGTCGCCTGCGCCGGCACGCACGCGCTCCTCGCCATGGCTTTCCCCGGCGAACAAAACGTCCCCATCCACGCCAGCCCCTCGCTGCCCGTGCTCGCCTTTGCCTGCTCTCTCTGCCTCGTCACCGGCATCCTCTTCGGCGTCGCGCCCGCATGGATCGCCGCTCAGACGCAGCCCGCCGACGCGCTCCGCACCGGCGCGCGCACCACCGCGTCCAAAGCCTCTCTCCTCCAGCGCTCCCTCGTCGTCTTGCAGGCCGCGCTCTCGCTCGTCCTCCTCATCGGTGCCGGACTCTTCGCGCAAAGCCTCAACAAACTCCAGAGCACCGATCTCAAGCTCGATTCGACGAACCGCTACATCGTCCACATCAATCCCCAGGCCGCCGGCTATCTGCCGTCCAACCTCGCCCCCGTCTATCAAGCCTTTGAAGACCGCTTCCACGCCATTCCCGGCGTCGTCAGAGTCGGCATCGCCTCCTACACCCCCATGGAAGACAACAACTCGGGCACCGGCGTCTTCATCAACGGCCTGCCCGATCCCCACCGCGGCTCCTCCTGGGTCCGCGCCTCCGCCGAATACTTCGACTCCGTCGGCACCCGCGTTCTCCTCGGCCGCGCCTTCACCCGCAACGACACCGCCACCGCCCCCATCGTCGCTATCGTCAACCAAACCTTCGTGAAGGATTTAATGCCCAAAGGAATGAATCCCATCGGCCAGCACTTCAGCTCCGGCGGTTCCAATTCCGGCATGGACTATGAAATCGTCGGCGTCGTCGACGACACCACCTACACCGCCGTCCAGTGGCACGACCACTGCATGTACTTCACGCCGATGCTGCAGCGGCCCAAACGCTGGAAAGGCCCCGTCGACGAAGACACCTCCGAATACGCAGGCGCCCTCGTCATCCAGACCGCGCACCCCGTGCCCGACATGGAATCCATCGCCCGCCAAACCCTGGCCGGCATCAATCCCAATCTCGCCATCGTGAAATTCCAGACCTTCGACGAGCAGATCGCCGACCGCTTCACGGAAGAGCGCATGACCGCCCGCCTCACCACTCTCTTCGGCACACTCGCGCTCCTGCTCGCCACCATCGGCCTCTACGGCGTCACCGCATGGACCGTAGCCCGCCAGACCAGCGAGATCGGCATTCGCATGGCGCTTGGGGCGGAGAGGTCGCGCGTGATTGCCATGGTGATGCGCGGCGCGATGCTGCAGACGATCCTCGGCCTCGCGATCGGGATTCCGACGGCGCTGTTCTGTGTGCGCTACGTCGAGGCGCAGCTTTACCAGATCAAGGGCGTGAATCCAGCAATCCTCGCCATCGCCATCGCTACCCTGGTTGTGGCCGCCTTCTTCGCAGGACTCATCCCCGCCCGCCGTGCCGCCTCCATCGACCCCGCAGTGGCCCTAAGAACGGAGTAGCGCCGCGTCCCGACGGCCGCCTGCCTATCACGCCGCGCCTTGTTTCACAAACAGCCGCGCCGCCACCAGGATCGCCGCGCAACCCATCGCCGTCAGCACCAGCGCCGGAATCCACAACTCCCCCAATCCCGCGCCCCGCAGAATAATCCCGCGCAAAATGCGGATGTAGTAGGTCGCCGGAATCAGCTGGCTAACGCCACGAAAGAACAGCGGCATATTCTCGATCAGGAAAATGTAGCCGGATAAAAACACCGACGGCAGAATCGTCCCCATCGACAGCTGAAACGCCTCCGCCTGCGTCTTCGCTTTGGTTGAAATCACCAGTCCGATTCCAAGCACCGTCAACAAAAACGGCAGCGAGAGCGCCAGCAGCAAAAAGACGCTGCCGTGCACCGGCACCAGAAACACCACCCGCATCACCGCGAGGATCGCGCACAGTTCGCCGAACGCCAGCACTCCATAGGGGATCATCTTGCCCACCATCAGCCCCAGCGGAGCCACCGGCGTCATCGTCAGCTGCTCCAGCGTGCCGCGCTCGCGCTCGCGCACCAGGCTTAGCGCGATCAGCAGAATCGTCATCACCTGCAGCAGGATCGCGATCAGTCCCGGTACAAAGAAATTCGCCGACCGCGTGGCCGGGTTGTACAGCACCGACGGCCGCACCTCAACTGGCATCGTGCCATTCGGCAGCACGCGCACCAGCGATTCCTGCAGCGCCACGCCCGTAGCTGTGCTGATCGCCTGCCCGGCCACCGTCGAATCCGATCCGTCGACCAGCACCAGCACCGTGGCCCCGGTGCCGTCCTGCAGGCGGCGCGCGTAGTCGTATGGGATGCGGATGCCGGCGCGCGCTTTGCCGGAGCGGATCGCCTCGTACATCCCGTCCTGCGACGTTGCGTAGATGCGCAGGGCGAACACATCCGACCCCGCAAAGCTTTCCAGCAGCCTTCGGCTCTCCTGCGTCTGGCTCTCATCCAGCACTACCGTCGCAATCTGGCGGATATTTGTATCAACGGCGAATCCAAATAGAAATAGCTGCAGAATCGGGATTAAAAGTGCGAAGAAAAGCGTCCCCGGATCGCGTACGATGTGCAGAAATTCCTTGCGGCAGACGGGAATCAGGCCGCGAAAAAGCTGCCTCATCGCGCGGCCTCCATAATTTGATACGTCAGTGTTACAAATACGTCCTCGAGGGAAGGCTGGATCGTCTCCACCTTCGCTTGCGGCAACTGCGCCCTCAATGCGCTTAGCCGCTCGGTCTCCACCAGCGCGTGGATGGTGTGCCCGAAGATCGTCGCCTCCCGCACCCCCTCCATCGCCCGCACCAGGTCCAGCACTGCCGACGGGTTCGCCGTGTCAATCTGCACCCTCGTCGTCCCCGCTGGATTCGCCTCCGGCAGGCGCTGCAGCTCAGCCACCGTCCCAATCGCGATGAGCTTCGACAAATAGATATAGCCCACGCGGCCGCAACGCTCCGCCTCATCCATATAGTGCGTCGTCACGAAGAATGTCACACCCTGGCCCGACAGCTGAAACAGCAAATCCCACAGCGCTCGCCGCGCCACCGGATCGATCCCCGCCGTCGGCTCATCCAGAAACATCACCTCCGGCGAATGAATAATCGCGCATGCCAGCGCCAGGCGCTGCTTCCACCCGCCCGACAGCTGTCCCGCACGCCGCTTCATATAGGGCTCGATCCCGGTCAGCTTCTGCACATCGCGTGTCCGCTCCTCCGCGTGCTTTCCGTCCAGCCCATACACGCCCGCATAAAACGCGATGTTCTCCGCGACCGTCAGGTCTTCGTACAAACCGAATTTCTGCGACATGTAACCGACATGGCGACGAATTTCCGCCGCGTCTCTGCGAATATCCATGCCCAGAATCCTGCCGGTGCCCTCGGTCGGCGTCAGCAGCCCGCACAGCGCCTTGATGATGGTCGTCTTCCCCGACCCATTCGGCCCGAGAAATCCAAAGATCTCCCCCTTCGCAATCGCGAAGCTAACGTCTTTCACCGCCGTGACCTGCCCGAAGCGAATGGTCAGGTGGTCGGCCTCGATAATGGCCGTCATTCGAGCCTCACCGTCGCCGACATCCCCGACTTCAGCACCTGCTGCGCGTTGTCGACGTACACCTTCACGCCGAAGACTTCGTGCTCGCGATCGGTCTTCGTCTGCACGTTGCGCGGCAGGAACTCCGCCTCCGACGCAATCTGGCCTACGTGTCCCGCGAAGGCTCGCTCGCCGAAGCTGTCCACGCGCACCGCGGCCCGCTGCCCCAGCCGGACACGCGCCAGCTCCGTCTCCGGCACATACACTTTCACCCACAGCTGCGAGCTCTCGAGCATCGTCATGACGATGCGCCCCGCGGGAACCAGATCCCCCGGCCGCACGCTCACCACTTCCACCACCGCATCCGCCGGCGCCGTCAGCTCCGCCTCACGCAGCCGCGCATCCAGCTCCGCCACGTGACCCTGCGCCTCCGCCAACTTTCCCCGCGCCGCCTCAATGTCCTCTCTGCGAAATCCCTTCCGAGCCAGCACTGCCGCGGCCTCCGCCTGCTTGTACCGGGCATCCGCCGCGCGCAAATCCTCCACGCGCGTCCCTTCCTCCAGCATCGTCATCCGTTGCCGCGCACTCTCCGCTCGCTGCGCCGCCGCATCGCGTTTGTCTCGCGCATCGTCGAACTGCTGCTTTGAAATCGTGTCGCTTTCCACCAGCACCTTCATGCGCTGATAAAAGATCTCGGCGTTTGTCGCATCGGCTGCCGCCGCGGCGTAATCGGCCTTCGCCTGATCGACCTCCTGCTGCCGCGGCCCATTGCGCGCGGCTTCCAGCGCCGCGCCTTCCGCCCGCGCTGTCGCTTCGGCCTGCTCAATCTCCTCCGGGCGATTGCCGCGCAGCATCTTGTCCATGTCCGCCAGTGCCTGCTCAGCCGCGGCCTGGGCCTGCACGCGCTGCGCCTTCAGCTCATCGCATTCGAACCGCACCAGCACCGTCCCGGCCTTCACGACCTGGCCTTCCTCGACGCCGACCTCGGTGACTCGCCCGCCCACTTTCGATCCAATCTGAATCTCGCGCGTCTCCACCGTCCCCGAGTACTCGTTCCGGCTCTGCCAGCCCGCCCACGCAAACGCGATCCAGATCACCGCAATCACGACCACCGCAATCGCACCGCCGACTATCAAACGCCGCTTCATGCCACCCCCTCCCGCAGCACCAGCAGCCGCTCCCGCATCGTCTCCATCAGCCATTTCTGTGGAACCCCCTCGCGCATGAGCCACTCCAGCATGGTCGCGATGTACACGGCGAACACCGTCTCCGCCACCAGCTTTGCTTTTTTCTTCCGCCGCATGAATTTCGCGATCGACGCGGCCAGCGCTTCAACGGCCTGCGCGCGTGCCACGAGCAGCACGCCCTGCGATGCCTGGCGGAAAATCGTCTCCAGCAGCAGCTTCTTCGATTTCCCGCTGATGCGCGCATTTTCTTCGGAAAGCCGCAGAATCAGCTCCACGATGTCCTCAAAACGCGGAGTCTTCCCGCTCGCCGTAAACTCCGCGAGGATGCTCTTCAGCTTCGCCACCCGCGCCGCCGCAATTTCGCGCAGGATCAGCTCTTTTTGCGGGAAGTAGTTGAACAGCGTGGCCCGCGACACACCGGCCGCCTCCGCCACGCTGTCCATCGAGACTTCTTCATAGCCGTGCCGCCCGAACAACTCAAAGGCCGCGCGAATAATCTCCCCGCGCGTTTGCTGTCTCCGCCGCCCGTGAAGAGACGTTGTATGAGTGTCCACAAGTTGGACTATAGTCCAATTCATAGACCGAAGGCTAATCATAAACCCGCGGCTTCGGTACCGGCGTCACCCTCGCTCTCTGCCGAATTGAGCCCTCTGCCGCCTCGACCTCTCATTCCCGGTACGCAAACCGGGCGGGTACCTTTGCCTTAGGCAAAACAGGGTCCAGGCGGATCTGCCCGCTCGCCCAAACCGCAGCGCCCGGACGCCGAACGCTGTGTGTTAGTGTGAGGGTAAGGCCGTATCGGGGCGTGTGCGCGCGTCCCCGCGCTCATGCCCTCTATGCCGTCTCCACCCAACCTGATTTCCCCCGCTCCACCGTCTTCGCCACCCAGTTCAGCAGCGGCGCCGGCTCCTGCGGAGCAGCACCACGCGGCGCACTGGCTGCGCAGGGCCGATCTGTTTCTGCGGGTGATCGTCCGGCTCTACATCGGGCTGATCCTGGTCTTCATTCCGTGGACGCATGTGTGGGCCTTCAACCGCTTCTTCCTTTACTACGCGCCGGTTTCGCGCCTGATGGAGAGCGGCGCGACCCGCGGGCTGGTCTCCGGACTGGGGCTGCTGAATTTGTGGATCGCTATTTCCGAGGCGATCCATTACAAAGAAGGCTGAGCACAAAGAAAGCTGAGATGCCGCGCAAGCTTCCTAATCCGCTGGAAAAGGCTGCTCTGGCCTACGAGAACGTTGGTTTCCTGAACAGCCCGGACGGGCGCATTCTGCGCATTCTGGCGGAGTACTCGGAGCCGCTGGCGCGATTCCGGCGCGAGCGGATTCAGGACACGGTGGTGTTCTTTGGATCGGCGCGCTTTCGCGCCCTGGACGAAGCCAGCGCGGACCTTGAGCTGCTGGAAAACACTGGATCGCGCCAGGCGGCGCCCGAAGAGGAGCAGCCAGCGCGGCAGGGGGACATCGAGCAGGGCACGTCGAGCGAGCTGCGGCTCAGCCGGGCCGAAGCCGCAGTGGAGATGGCGCACTACTACGAGGCGGCACGGACGCTGGCGTTCCAGCTGACGCAATGGGCCAAAGAGCTGAAGTCGCGGCGGAATCGTTTCGTGGTCACCTCCGGCGGCGGGCCGGGAATTATGGAGGCTGCGAATCGCGGGGCGTGGGAAGCCGGGGGCAAGACCATCGGGCTGAACATCCGGCTGCCGTTTGAGCAGATGCCAAACCGCTTCATCACGCCGGCGCTGAATTTCGAGTTCCATTACTTCTTCATGCGCAAGTACTGGTTCGCGTATCTGGCCAAGGCGCTGGTGGTTTTTCCTGGAGGATTCGGGACGCTCGACGAGATGTTCGAGATTCTCACCCTCTCCCAAACGCAGAAGCTCGCGAAAAAAATCACGGTGATTCTCTACGGCTCGAGCTACTGGGAGCAGGTGATCAATCTCGACGTTCTGGTGGACAAGGGGACGATTTCGCCGCGGGACCGTGAGCTGTTTCAGGTGGCCGACACGACGGATCAGGCGTTCGAGATGCTGCGCGACGGGCTGATGAGGAATCATCTGGAGCCGGAGTCGACGCAGGAGGCGGACCTGCCGGACATTGCGCAGACGCGGCGTTGAGAAAATGTAACCATTGCGGCAGGGTATTTGTCAGTCAGTTACCACAGGACGTCCCAGGGGACTAACCATGGAAATGCCCGGCTTTCAAGGATTTGCGGGGAGCGGAGTTTCGCGTAAGTAACGTTACCTTTGCTGATTCTCACGATCATTTGACCCATCATTTTTGAGCCCGTAATGCCTCATTCATGGTGCACAACGGATACTGATGCAAGTAAGACGACCTCGGGAGGTTTTCCATGGCCAGTCTGCGCCGCATATCCTATCTCTGGAAGGAACCTGACGCCGCTGAAAGCTATTCGACGGCGGTTTCGCTGCACAGTCACACCAACCAGTCCAAAGAGACACTGGATTTCCTGGCCAATCTGGGAAACCAGTATCCGTTGCTGCGGCCGATTCTTGCCCGCAGCGAGCGGAAGTCGCGCGAGCAGCACAGCATCCCGGTTAATTATGCTGCAGCGCACTGGACCCCTCCGCTGACGCCGCGTATTGCGTTCGACGTGGAGAGCGGGCAGATCGAGAAGAAACTGCACCTGATGCCGCTGGTTTCGATCACGGACCACGACACGATCGCTGCTCCGATGCTGCTGCGCACGGTGGCTGCGGCGCGGCACATCCCGGTCTCGGTGGAGTGGAGCGCGCCGTTCGGCGGGGATCAGGCGTTTCATCTTGGCATCCACAACCTGCCCAGCGATTCGGGCGCCGCGTGGATGAAGACGTTTGCGAAATACACGGCGCATCCGGACGAAAAGAAGCTGACGGAGATTCTGGCCGCTCTGCATGAGCTGCCGAACGTGCTGATCGTGTTCAACCATCCGATGTGGGACCTGTACCTGATCGGCGCGGAGAAGGCGGCGCAGCGGGTGCAGGACTTCCTGACGGCGAATCACGAATTCATGCACGCCTTCGAGCTGAACGGCCTGCGGCACTGGGAAGAAAACCGCAGCGTGAAGCGGCTGGCGCAGAAGTGGAACAAGCTGCTGATCTCGGGCGGCGACCGGCATGGGTTGGAGCCGAACGCGAATGTGAATCTGTCGCAGGCGGCGAGCTTCACGGAGTTTGTGCACGAGGTGCGGTATGAGGATCGCAGCCACGTGCTGTTCATGCCGCAGTACGCGCAGCCGTGGAAGCACCGGATTCTGGAGTCGACGCTGGATGTGATTCGCGACTATCCGGATTTCCCGCAGGGTTCGCGCACCTGGGACGAGCGGGTATGGCACCCGGACCGGAATGGCGTGGCCCGGCCGCTGCGCGAGCTGTGGCCGGATGGATCGGCGCCGGCATGGATGACGCTGACGATCAGGGCGGTGCGGCTGATGGGAAGCAGTCCGGTCTCGGGCGGACTGCGCATGGCCTGGAGCGAGTCGCACGAACTGCGGTTTGCGTTGGGCGATGATCGGGTTTAACGCACACACCCAGGCCGGCGGTTCCGCTCATCGAGTTGTAGCAATTTTCGGGTATGCTTCGATCCCTTGACTCGAGTCGCCTACTTTCCCGATTCGTTCCACGAGGTCAACGGCGTGGCGCACACGTCACGCCACTTTGAGGATTTCGCACGGCGGCGGAATTTGCCGTTTTTATGCGTGCGCGCCGGGGACCGGCGCGAGCCGCTGGCGACCGACGGAAATCTCACGACACTCGAGCTTCCCCGCGGCATCCTCAGCATTCCGCTGGATAAGGATCTCAAATTCGATCCGGCCTGGGTGCGCCACATTCCGATCATCGCCCGCATCGTAAAGGGTTTTCGCCCGGACGTTATTCACATCACCGGGCCCAGCGAACTGGGAATACTCGGAGCGTCGCTCGCGGGTCTTCTGCGCGTTCCCCTGGCCGCTTCGTGGCACACCAATGTGCACGAGTACGCCGCCACACGTTCGCACTGGCTCTTCGAAGGGCTTCCAGCGGCGAGCGCTCTGGGGGCGGCGCATGGTATTGAAGAAACGGCACTCCGTATTTTGGCGTGGTTCTACAGCAGCGCCGGTGTCCTGTTCGCGCCGAATCTCGGCCTGTGCCGCCTGCTCGAAGCCAGGACCGGGCGGCCGTGCCACCTGATGCAGCGCGGCATCGATGCTGAGTTGTTTTGTCCGAACCGGCGGGATCGGGATGAAGGGGATCGGGGTTTGGTGCTGGGATTTGTGGGGCGTCTGAGCGTGGAGAAGAATGTCGCGCTGTTGGCGCGGGTGCAGCGAGAACTGGAGGAGGGCGGGCTGCGGAATTTTCGCTTTCGGATTGTGGGGCAGGGAGCGGAGGAGGAATGGCTGCGGCAGCATCTGCCTCGGGCGGAGTTCACGGGGGTGCTGCGCGGCGAGGCACTGGCGCGCGCGTACGCGGGGATGGACGTCTTCGTGTTTCCATCGCATACCGATACGTTCGGCAACGTGGTGCTGGAGGCGCTGGCGTCGGGGGTTCCCGCGGTGGTGACGCCGGATGGAGGGCCTCGGTCGTTGGTGCAGGAAGGGTGCACAGGATTCATCGCGGAGGATGCGGAGTTTTCCGCGGCGATTCGGCGGATCGTGGAGAATCCGGTTCTGCATGGGAAAATGCGCGCGCAGGCGCGGCGTTATGCGCTGGGGGCATCCTGGGACGCGGTGTTTGAGGGCGTGTACGCGGCGTATGAGGCGGTATTGCTATCGGCGATGAATGCGGCGTAGGGGCTGGCGGTCGGGCTGGCGGCCGCGTCGATCACGATCAGAGAAAATCTATGCCGGAGGAGTGAAGTCGAGGCCCGCCTGCTGCGCGGCCTGCTGGGTTGCGGTCAGGTCGAGGGAGGCGAGCGGGATGCGTTGCTGGTGTCCCGAGGCGGCCTGATCGAGGACGATGACGGCCTGGGCGGTAAGGACGTAGTTGTGAATCGCCTCGCGATGGCCGTCGTTGAAGATCAGGGTGAGTTCCGGTTCGCCGGCGATGGAATTCGCGCCGGTCGGCTGGTTATAGGCGGGCTGGTAATTCTGATACGCGGGCTCCTGATTGCCAGGGCCATAGGCATCGTCGGAGGGCGCGGCTGGTTGCTGTGCGGCGTCCGACGCGGAGTCAGAGCCAGAGCCGTAGCCGTTGTAGCCGGTGAACTCGGGATCGCCCAGGTCCCAGGGGAGCACTTCCCAGGAATTGGCGTAGGGATACGCGATGCCGCCGCGATAGGGCGGGCGGTGGTGGCCGTCGTTGCGCTGTTCCGGACGGCGCGCAGGCGTGGGTCCGCGGTAAGGAATGCGATAGCCGGGGACGAAGGCGCGGCTGGGCGCGGTCGACGTGAACTGCGGAGCCGTGGCGAAGCTGCGCGGAGCGCTGGGGGAAGTGAAGAGCGGAGGCGCGATGCGAGGGGCGACTCCGGATGGGCGGCTGAACGCGCCGCCTGAAAAGCTGCCGCCAAAACTGCGACCGGCGGGTGCGCTGATGTGACCACCGCCGAAGCTGCCACCAGCATGTCCGCCGCTGACGCCGCCGCTTACGTGGCCGCCACGCTGCGCGAAGGCCGAGGGGACGCCCAACAAGAGAGCCGAGAGGAACGCGACTGAAAACGACCGCCGCATGGGAGCACCTCTGCTTATTAGACGCTCGAAGAGCACGCCGGATCCAGGGAATTGCATCACATGAGTTCCGTTCCCCACAAATCATGCAGATGGAGGACGCCTTCGATGTGTTTCTCCGAATCGACGACGATGAGCGAGGTAATTTTCTTCTCCTCCATGGTGTGGAGGGCGCGCACGGCCATCTCCCCGGCGGAGATGGTTTGGGGGGACGGGTTCATGACTTCGCCGGCGGTTTTGCGCAGGCCTTCGGGGCCGTCGCGCTCGAGAAGACGGCGGAGATCGCCGTCGCTGATGATGCCGGCCAGTTTGCCGGCCTGCTCGACGGTGGTCATGCCGAGTTTTTTGCGAGACATTTCATAGATCACGTCGGTCATGGGCGTTTCGATTTTGACCCTTGGCACCGCGTCGCCGGTGTGCATGAGCTGGCGCACGGTGGCGAGGCGTTTGCCGAGTTTGCCGCCGGGATGCAGGGCGGCGAAATCCTCGACGCGAAAGCCGCGGCGCAAGGAGACGGCGATGGCGAGGGCGTCACCGAGGGCGAGCATCGCGGTAGTCGACGCGGTGGGGGCGAGGCCGAGGCCGCAGGCTTCGGCGGGGACGGAGCAATCGAGGGCGACGTCGCTGGCCTGGGCGAGGGTGGACTTTGTCTCGCAGACGAAGGAGATGAGCGCGTTGCCCATCCGCTGCAGCGTGGCGAGCAGGCGGAGGATCTCCTCGGTTTCGCCGCTGGCGGAGAGCGCGATGACGACGTCGCCTTCGGCGATCATGCCGAGGTCGCCGTGGAGGGCCTCGGCGGGGTGCATGAAGAGCGCGGGGCTGCCGGTGGAGCTGAGGGTGGCGGCGACCTTCTGCGCGATGATGCCGCTCTTGCCCATGCCGGTGACGACGACGCGCCCGCGGGACTGGCCGCAATCGAAGATGCGGGCGACGGCGCGGTCGAAGTCGGCGGCCATAGGGCCGTCGAGCCGCGCGGCAAGCGCGAGCAGAGCTTCGGCTTCGATGCGGACCAGCTGGGACGGATTGCGGAAATCGCTCATTGACTCGCTCGGGGCTCTGAAACTCCTGATGCTACCACCACACGGCGGCCGGTTCGCACCGCTGCGAGAAGCGCGGGGCCGCTTGTAGAATGAGGGAACGAGGAACAGCGAATTTGCGGCGCAACATTTTAGTTCTGACGGCGATGGTGACGGCTCTGGCGCTGATGATTGCAGCGGGAGTGATCAATTATGAGCATCGCCGGAAGGCGGAGCGGGCCCGGCAGCAGGCGCTGCAGATGACGCTGGTGCCGGACAACGCCGCGGCGGGGGCGAGCCCTGAGGCGCCCGACGCTAGCGCGACAGCGGGCGACGGGGAGAATTCAACGGCGCTCAACGGAAAGATTGCTCCCGGATTCACGCTGCCCGATCTGCAGGGCAACAAGGTCTCGCTGGCGAGCTACAAGGGTCGGCCGCTGGTGGTCGATTTCTGGGCGACGTGGTGCGGGCCGTGCAAAGTGGAGATTCCCTGGTTCGAGAAGCTGCACGATCAGTACGCGAGCCAGGGGCTGGAGATCATCGGCGTCTCGACGGACGATCTGGACAAGGAGGACCCGGCGAAACTGTTCACGCAGAAGCGGGACATCGCGGATTTTGTGGCGAAGATGCACATGAATTACCCGATCGTGCTGGGTGAGGATGCGGTGGAGGACAAATGGGGCATCGACGCGATGCCGACGACGTTCTTCATCGACCGGAACGGGAAGATTGTCGCGTCGACCTACGGCCTGGCTCCGCGCGAGGTGATCGAGGCGGACATCAAAAAGGCCATTGGCAGTGGAGCGGCTTCGTGAAATTTGTAACTGCGGCGGTGGCTTTTGTGGCGGCGCTGTTGAGCGGCGCGGCACAGAAACTGCCGTGGCAGACGCCGGGCAGCGAGGGCGGCAATCCGCCGCAGCTGGTGCATTTTCTCTATCCGCAGCAGGTAACGCTGCAGGCGGGAAAGCCGCAGACCATCGAGATGCACTTCCGCATCAACGAAGGGCTGCACATCAACTCGCATGTGCCGCGGCAGAAGAGCCTGATCCGGACGGACCTGGTGGAGGCCGAGCCTGCGGGCGTGAAGATTGCTTCGGTCGATTTTCCGGAAGGCGTGGATTACGCGTTTCCGGCGGATCCGGCGCAGAAGCTGAGCGTGTACAACGGCGAATTTGTGCTGAAGATGCACCTGACAGCGGCGCGCGGGGACCATCTGCTGGAGGGTGGGCTGCGCTATCAGGCGTGCGACACGAACACGTGCTTTCCGCCGCGCACTCTGCCCGTGGAAATTGACGTCATCGAACAGTGACGGATCACGCGGTTAGCGGATTGCGAACAGCGGATAGCTCAGACCGGGCACCCCGGAAACATACAGGCAAATTAGTGAGGCTCCGCGCTGCCACCCCATCGTGCCAAAACCGGGCACGATGGGACCCCGGCTGGGCGGAGCCTCGAGGCCCCACGAACCGTTCGATACGCCGCGGCGCAAGCGAGACGTGGGTTGAGTCCAGGTTAGCGCGGAGGGCGGAATCCGGATGCGGCCAAGAAACGCCACGAGAAAACAGAAGTAACAACGAAGGCGACCTTGTGGTTTCGGCTCGGACTCCGCGCGGAAATCTCTCCTCTTGGCCGTTTACTCGTGCCGCAACGCGACCATGGGCAGAACGCGGGTGGCGCGCCAGGCGGGGAGATAGCTGGCGAGCAGGGCGACGAGGGAGAGGACGAGAACGACCGTGGCGAGGGTGGGCCAGTCGGTCACGTCGATGCCGTAGAGGAGGCTGCGCAGGAATCGAGTGAGGAGCAGCGAGATGGCGAGACCTGCAACGACGCCGGCGAGGGTGAGGCGGAGTCCCTGGGTGAGGACCTGGCGGAAGATGGTGGACTTTTCGGCGCCGAGGGCGATGCGGATGCCGATTTCGTGGGTGCGCTGTTTGGTGGTGTAGGCGACGACGCCGTAAAGGCCGACGGTGGCGAGCAGGAGCGCGAGGATGCCGAAGGATCCGGCGAAGGCGACGACGATGCGCTCAAAGACGTTGCCCATTTTCATGTTGCCCTGCAGCGTGGTGATGTTGTAAAGCGGCAGGTCGGGGTTGAGGGCGGCGAGGGTCTGCTGGACGGCGGTGGTGTACGCGAGCGGGTCACCGGCGACGCGCAGGTGGATGATGACTTCGCTGCGATAGCTCTGCCAGAGCGGCACGAGGACCAACGGCGTGGGATCGTAAACGAGGCGTCGGTATCTGCCGTTGGCAGCGACTCCGGTGACGGTGCGCCACTTTCCCCACATCTGGACCTGCTTGCCGAGGGCATCCTTGTCCGGGACGCTCCAGTAGCGGTCGACGAAGGCCTGGTTGACGATGATGACGGGCTGGGTGTTGTCGCGGTCCTCACCGGTGAAGTCGCGGCCGGCAAGGAGCGGTGTGCGGAGCGTGGTGAGGTAGCCGGGTCCAACGTTGCCGCGGTCGGGCTCGATGTTTTCATGCGGCTGCGGGACGTAGCCTTCAGGCCGGACTCCGTTGGAGTGGATGGTGAAGCTGAGCGGGGAGAAGTCGGCGAGGGTGGCGGAGCGAACGCCGGGGAGGGCCTGGAGTTTGGTGAGCAGCTGGCGCTGGAACTCGATGCCATTGGCGGCAGAGTAGCCCATGGGGTCGAGGTCGAAGGTGGCGAGCAGGGTGTGGGCCGGGTCGAAACCGGGGTCACCGAGCTGGGCCTGGTTGAGGCTGCGGACGAAGAGGCCGGCGCAGGTGAGCAACACGGTGGAGAGTGCGATCTGCGCGATGACGAGCGCGGCAGCGAGGCGCGAGCGACCGAGGCCGGCAGAGGTCGAGAGGGCTTCGTCTTTCAGGACGTCCATGGGCGAGAGACGCGAGGCGCGCAGGGCGGGAATGAGACCCGAGACGACGGCAGTGACGAGGGAGACCACGACGGTGATGAGGAGGACGGAGGCATCGACGCGGCCGTCGAGGTCGAGGGGCAGCGTGGTGGGCGGCAGGAAGGCCGACATGGTCCGCGCGGTCCAGAGGGTGACGAGGACGGCAACGCCGGCGCCGGCAAGGGAGATGAGGAGGCTTTCGATCATGAGCTGGCGGACGAGACGAACGCGGCCGCAGCCCATGGAGAGGCGGATGGCGAACTCGCGGCGGCGCGAGACGGCGCGGACAAGGAGGAGGTTCGCGACGTTAGCGCAGGCGAGGATGAGGAGCACGGCGGCCAGCGCCAGGAGGATGGGCAGGGTTCCGGCGAAGTAGACGTTGGCGCCGAAGGGCGAGCGCCACAGCGGATCGGTGGAGAGGTTGTTGTTGCCCTGATGCGAGGTGGCGTACTCGCTGACGATGCGCTGCATGAGGACGTTGAGCTCGTTGTCGGCCTGGCGCCGATCGACGCCGGGGGCGAGGGTGCCGAGCACGTTGAGCCAGGAGGCGCTGCGATCGTCGAGGGCGGGCCAGCCCCAGACCTGATGCGTCATGCCAAGGGGGATCCAGACGTCGGCGCGGAGGCCGGTCTTGCATCCATGAAAGCCTTTGGGGGCGACGCCGACGATGGTGTAGGGGTGGAGATTGATCTGCACGATGCGGCCGAGGATGGAGCGATCGCCGCCGAAGTGGTTGCGCCAGAGGTCGTAGTTGAGGACGACTTCGGCCTGGCCCCCCTGCTCCGTTTCCTTCGACGAGAGCAGCAGACGGCCGAGATGCGGATGCACTCCGAGGACATCGAAGTAATTCGCGGAGACCAGCGCGCCATAGATGCGCTCCGGCTTGCCGATGCCGGTGATGGCCATGTAGTCGTCGTGATAGCCGAGGAGGCCGGAGAGAGTTTTGGTGTTGTCGCGGAGGTCGGCGTAGTCGGGGTACGAGAAGGGCGGGGTGGGATGTTCGTTGCGCTCGCCGCGGGTGATGGTGATCATGCGGCCGGTGTCGCTGCCGCCGGGGACGGGGTTGAGGAGGGTGGCGCGAATCCAGCTGAAGATGGTGCTGTTGGCGCCGATGGCGAGGGCGAGAGTAACGACGGCGAGCACAGCGAAACCAGGGTTGCGCAGCAGCTGGCGCAGAGCGTAGCGAATTTCCTGGAACAGGTGGAGCATGGCGCGGGCCTTCGTGCCGGGCGAGCCGTTCCGGATCGAACGGCGGAGCCCTCGCCGGGCAGACGGCGAGGTCCCGGTTCACTGTCAGGTTCACTATAAGGTTGGGCCGGGGTTGGGGGGTGTGCCGCAGGTCACCGCTGTTTTTGGGTGGCTGGCTATTGCTGTTCGGTTTGGAGGCCGCCGTCGGGGACGAGGACGACCTCGCAGGTGTTGCCGACGGAGCAGCTGACTACGGCGCTGCGGAGCAGGTGGGCTTTGGAGTCGGGCGGCAGCAGTTCGGGAAACTTCATGGCGTCGACGGTTTTCTTGACGGCGGTGAGCGGGTGCTCGCCGGTCATCTGCTGCGAGTCGATCACACCTGCAGTGGTGATTTCGAGACGGAAGGTGCCCCAGCCTTTTTCGTCCGCGGGGCGAGGAACTTTATAAGTCCGCAGATCCTGGAGATTAAGGGCTCCGGCCAGCGGCAACTCTCTTACGTCGGCGGCCCTGAGGCGGTCGACGCTGTCGTTGATCTGGCCGCGGACGTCGGGCGTGTCGTTGCGGGTGAGGGCGTCGGCGGCAAAGGCGTAGGCGGTGAGTGCCTCGCGTTTCAGGCCAAGGGCTTCGTCGACCCGACCGAGATGATCGCCGACCTCGGCGTGCAGACCGGCGCGCCAGGCGGGCTCGATGAACTGCCGGGCCATTTCGTATTTGTGTTCACGAAAAAGGATCCAGCCCAGGGTGTCCCATGAAGCGATGAGGAGGTTGGCTTCGGCGAAGGATTTGCTGTTGGTTTCCGCAGCGGCCATGGTGGTGCTCTTCTGCTCGAGGCTGGCAACGGCGCGGCGCGAGGCGTCTTCCGCCATGGGGAGATCGAGGCCGGTTTCGCTGAGCGAATACGCGGCATTGTTCAGCAGCTCGGGGTCGTCCGTGCCGTCGAGAACACCTTTGGCGACGGCGGCCGCTTCTTCTTTGCGATTGAGGAGCAGGAGGGTACTGCCGATCTGAACCTGGATGTGGCGGTCGCCGGGATTCTGGGCTGCGGCCGCCTGGAGGGTTTTGAGCGCGGCGTTGTAGTCGTGTGCGGCGTTCTGCAGCGAGGCGAGATAGAGGGAGAGGCGCAGGTCGGAATGTTGGTCAAGAAATTGCTGGAGGGTCTGGCGAGCACCGACGGTGTCGCCGCCCGTGGCCTGAGCGGCGGCGAGGGCGCCGGCGGCGAACGAGTTATCGGGGTGGGCGGTGAGCTCCTTGCGGAGGTCGGCTTTGGCCTCGGTATCGTTGCGCTCCATCATGGCAATGCTGCCATACATACTCCACAGATATTCCTGATTCGGATCTTTGGCCTTCACCTTGTCGAGGGTTTCTTTCGCGCCGCCTAAGTCTCCGGCGCGCAGGCGATCCTGTGCGAGCTTCATGAGGTCGGCAACGGAGGCGTTGTCGGGGGCAGTGGATTCAGGCGGGGCCGCACTGGGGGATGTGAGCGGCAGGTTATGAACGGTTACGGTTTTAGATCCGGTGGCGGCGGTTGAAGCGGAGGGTGCGGACGGGGGCGGCGGAGTCGCGCCCGATGGCGATTTGGAGACGGCGATGGAGATTTTCTGCGGCTGGATGAGCTGGATCCAGTTTTCGTCTTCGAGACTGGCGTCTTTGGTGAAGGTCTGGTAGCGCTTCCAGTCGGCCTTGGGGAGCTTGCTTTTGAGAATGACGACGGTGCGATCGGCGATGAGCTGTTTGCCGTCGAAGCGGTAGGTCTTGTCGAAGGTGGCGAAGTCGGTTTTGACGTGGATGGGATCGGGCGGGTCAGCGCGATAGCCATCGGGCAGCTTGATGGTAGAGGTCGCGACGAGGGTGCGGGGGGCGCCGAGCTGAATGTCCTCCTCGGGCTCGGCGGAATCGCTCGCGAGTGTGGGGAATTCGAGCGCGGGAAACAGGGGCACGATCCGGAGGCCGTCCCAGTCGCCATAGGGGTGTTTGGCGTAGTCATAGGAAATGACCATGGGCACGGAATCGTCACCGGCGTTGGTGAAGTGTGTCGCGCTGGTGGTCCCGCCGAAGCCGTTGCTGGCGGCGAGATACTGCGAGGCTTTGTCGAGGTCGGCGGGGGCGACGGTGGCAGCGATAGCGCGGACAAGGATCTCGTCGTCATCGCGATAGCTGGCGACGACGCGGCCGGTGAGCTTGCCTTCGGCGTCAAGGGTGGCGTCAGCGGTGAAGTGGGCGCTGAAGGGATAGGGCGCGTCGGCTGGTGTAGAGGCCAGTTCCGCGGGCGCGTTGGCGGGGATGACGAGGGCTTTCTGGTCGCGAATCACGGCGCTGAGATAGCGGTAAGGCGCGACGGTGGGTGTGCTGTCGAGCCAGATGCGGCGGTCGGGCAGGTTGACGGTGGTGATGACGTGATTGAAGACGGCGGGCGAGGGCACCTCGGGGACGGGCGCGATGCCGGTGCCTATGAGTGCGGGCGCGGTGGTGAATCCTTTGGCGCGCAGCAGAGCTTCGAGGAGCGTGTCCTTGTCCTTGCAGTCGCCGTATTGGTTGGCGAGCACTTCGGCTGCGGAGTGCGGCTGATAGCGGCCAACGCCGAAGTCGATGCCGACATAGCGGGTTTTGGTGGAGACAAACTGATAGAGGGCACGGACCTGGTCTTCGGGAGTCTTTGCGTCTTTGGTCAGGTCGGCGGCGCGGGCGCGGAGAGCGTCGGTGGGCTGCGCCTGGCTGAGCGCAAGGCCGCGGTACCAGTCGCCGACTTCGGCCCAGCTATGGAAAGTGGTCCAGGCGACGGAGGGCAGTTTGCGGCCGTCGGCGTCTTCGTCGGGGTCTTTGGGAGCTTTGGGCGCAGTGGCGTCTTCGCCGTTGCTCTTCGGGGCAGTGACGAGCTGCGGAACATTCCAGGTGTAGGTGCGGAGGCCGTCGTGCTCGGAGATGACGGGCTTGTGGTTGGGGCTCCAGACCTGGATGTATTTGCCGTCGGGCACCTCGAGGTTCAGGATTTCCGCGAGGACGATGATGGATCCAGGCGCGGTAAAGTGCTGCGCGCCCCAGAACTGGCCAGGGGCTTCCGCCTTGTCGATGGAGATCTGGACTTCGTACTCGAGGGTATCGCCGGCCGAGAGTGAGCGGACGGGCAGGTGCTTCTCTTTGAGATCGCTGTAGAGGGGCGCTTCGCGGGTGACGGCAGCCGGCATTTCGATGGCGTCGGAGGCGGGCGTGTCCACAGTGGCGCCGTCGGGCTTGTGTACGCGGACGAGCTTGATAACGGGCGTTTCATTAGCGGAGGCGTAGCCGAAGGAGAGAACGCCGAACCGCTGCGCCGCACCCTGGGACTGAACCCGGAGGAGGACGTGGATGTCGCGTTCGCCGGTGCCATCGGCGTGCATGCGATACGTTGTTTCCGAGCGCTCGAAGACGAGGGCTTCGTCGGGGAAGGAGCTGGGCGTCGCGGCTTTGGCGGGCGTTTGTGCGGGGCAGGCGAGTGGCAGAAGCAGTGCGGCCAGGGCCGTGAGAACAGTCGAGCGGAACATAACCGGGTAGCTTAATACGATCAGCCAGGATTACCAGTCCCTTTCGGTGTTAAGGAAGGAGTTACCAGCGGCGGGTAAGTGGGCGCTGGAGCGTGGTGAAGGTGAGGCTGCGGGGAGGCCGGCGCGATGTAAGCTCGGACCGGAGGCGTGCGGGGCCATGGTGACGATAGAGCTGTCGAAGGAGAAACGCGCGGAGGCAATTGCGTCGATCAAAAAGTACTTCGAGGAGGAGATTCGAGAGCCGATCGGGGATTTACGCGCGGCATTGCTGCTGGATTTTTTCCTTGAGGACATTGGGCCGGCCATCTACAACCAGGCCATTGGGGATGCGCAGGCGCGAATGCAGCAGCGGGTGGCGGATCTGGATGGCGAGCTGTACGCGGATGAGTTTCAGTACTGGGTAAGGCAGGCGGCGAGGAAGAAGGGGAAGAAGCAGGGATAACTGCGAGCACGGGGCCGCGGACCACGTTCGGCCTTCGTGTGGGAAGGTGTTCCGAGCTCGAAGCGGTATGCTGCTGCAGCGAAGGAACGGGAAGAGCGGCCCTGGGGCCAAGTGTCTTCCCGTCGATTGCCGATCAGAACTTAGACGGCCGTGACGTTCTCGGCCTGCAGGCCCTTGGGCCCCTTGACCACGTTAAACTGGACCGCCTGGCCTTCCTGCAGCGAGCGGAATCCGCCGTTGGTCTGAATTGCCGAGTAGTGCACGAAGACATCTTCGCCGTTGGTGCGGCTCAGAAAGCCGAAGCCCTTGGCGTCGTTAAACCACTTCACTGTTCCCTGTTCCATAACCATGTTCCTTAATCGTGGTGTATCGCTGAACTCAATGTGGAATTTTGCAGGTCAAGCGAAGCGCAGGAACAGGCAAGAACACCATGTCGGATTCGACGATCAGGTTGACTATAGCATGCGTCGCCAGGGACAACGGTGAATGGTGCCCAGGGACAGAAGGAAACGATTAGGAAAGTCGGGGCGGACAAGGTATGCTGAGAGAAGCGAAGATCGCTTCGCATCTGTTTTGTAGTCACTGGCCCCGCCCTTGATCGTTCTGCACCGAAGTCCCCACGGAACGACAGCATTTCCGCCAAGGGAGAGCCCGTACTGAGCGGCCCTGGCTTCGGGTAAGGCTTCCGTTGCCAACGCGCCATAACCGGGAAATGAGGGGAAAATGCGAACTGAACTGGTGTTTAGCGCGGGACTCCAAATCGAGAATCGATTTCTGCTGGCCACCACTGTCATGCGCGCGGTGCGGAAGCTGCACATCAACTCGACGAGGACCGAAGACACGACCAACAAGGTGTTGGCGGACGTGGGGCAGGGGCGCTACGTAGAGTCGAAGCTGCCGGAGATCGTCCCGCTACCCGCCATTGAGCCGTTGTTGATCGCCACCGCGGCATGAGTGTGAGGCAAACCCGCAACTGAGCTACGGCTTTTCCCGAGATGACGACGCCCGCCTGGGCGTCGTTTGTTTTTGCTGCGGGTTCTTCGTCAGGGCTTGGCGAATTGCGCGCGGATGCGGACGGTGCGGTCGAGTTCGTCCATCGCTTCGAGGATCTTGAGCCGGAGGTCGGGATCGGGGTTCGCGGTTTCTAAGTAGTGCTTCACGACATCGAGGGAGGCGTGGGACTGTTGGCCGTCCATGAAGGCGTCGAGCCAGGCGACGAGGAAGAAGATTTTGCGCTCGCGCTTGACGTCGGGGAGGGCTGCGAGCGCGGGCTCGAGATATTGTGCCGTTAACTGTGACTGGTCCCAGTAATTGAAGGCGCCGAGCGAGGACTGGATCCAGTCTTCGCTGATTTTGGGGGCCTGGCTCGATTCCGGGGCCGCGGGGTCGCGGGTGAAATCGGCGAAGTAGCGCTGCTTGGTGGCGGCTTCGGGACGAGCGGCCTGCGCGACCCAGGCGTATTTGAGCCCGTCGCCGGAGGGGTCACGCTTCTTCTCCGCTTCAAAGACGGCATCGGCTTCGGGGTCGTTGTAGGCGATCAGGGCGGTAACGAGGGACCAGCGATCCTGCTGGCGCAACTCGACCCCGGGAATGGTCTGCGTGCCGCGGAGCAGGTCCTTCATGACGGCGGCGCCGGCCGGTTGCGCGGCGAATCCGGCGAGCGAGCGGAACCAGACAATGCGGAGGTCGTGGTCGCGTTCGTGGGTCATGCCAGAGGCGGCGAGGGCTGCGCCCTGGGCGAGGAATTCGGGCTGAAGCGATGCGCGGACGTAGTGATGGATGGCGGTCTGGGTACGCGCGAGGATCGAGGCGGCGAGCGATTCATCGCGCTCATGCGGGAGAGCAGCGAGGGCGTTGTGGACGTAGAGGACGGGATCGAGTTCCACCTGACGAACAGAATCCCAGAGCGAGCCCCAGAGGAGCGTGCGGCGGAAGAGGTCGGATACGGCGGGGCCGGAGGCGGCGAGCTGATCCATGATGGCGTCGCGCGATTTGGCATCGAGGGGGAAGAGGCCGTAGGCGTGGTCGTTGTTGTTGGCGAAGATCCATGCAGGACACGTTGCGCCGGGGCCGCCCATGTGGATGTGCACGGATCTGGAACGCCCATCGAATTCGGCACGGGCTGTATGGCTGAAGCCGTCGGGGTTCACGAGGAGAATCTCAGTGGCGAGAGGCCAAACATCGTTCCCGCCGAGGATCGGAGTCTCGGTCAGGGTGATTGCGACGGAGTGGGAACTGTCGCAGGTGAAGGCAGCATCGACGCGCGGCATGCCGCGATGGCGAATCCACATCTCAGCCCAGGTATCGAGATTGCGGCCGGAAGCGGACTGGAAAGCGGCGATGAGGTCGCTCCACGTCGCGTTGCCGTACTTGTGTTGAGCGAGGTAGAGCTGGAGGCCCCTGCGAAAGGCGTCGTCACCGATCACATAGTTGAGCTGGCGGAGGACGCCGGGGGCTTTGGAGTAGACGATGGCGCCGTAGGCGGACTTCGCGGAGTTCAGATTCGCGATGTCCTGGTAAATCGGCGTCGTCCCCTGGGTCTCGTCGATCCCGTACGCGGCGGGCTTGATGGATTGATAGAAGCGCTGCCACACGGGCTCGTTGGGGCGCAGGTCGGCGAGGGTTTTGTAGGCCATGTACTGCGCAAAGCCCTCCTTGAGCCAGAGGTCGTCGAACCAGCGCATGGTGGTGAAGTCGCCGAACCACTGGTGCGTGAGTTCGTGCAGCACGAGTGTGTCGCGGGCGAAGCGGTTGTTGGCCGTGGGCGCGGTGCGGAAGATGACCGACTCTTCGCGGAGGAAGGTGCAGCCGGCGTGCTCCATGCCGCCGTAGGCAAAGCCGGGGATGAGGACCATTTCGTATTTCGGGAAGGGGAAAGGCTGCGCGAAGTAGTCGGAGAGGTAGCGGATACCATCGGCGGCGGTGGTCTGGACGGTGGGGATTTCGGATTCTGCGGACTTGGCTTTAGAGGCGCGGACCCAGACGTTCGGCATGCCTGCCTGCGGATGCACGTTGACGGAGGGTCCGGCGGCGAAGGCGAACAGGTAGGTGGGGATGGGTTCGGTTTCGGAGAAGCCATACTCCGCGAATCCAGCGAAGCCCGTGCCAACCCGGGCCTCGTTGGAGATGACGGTCCAGCCGCTGGGGACTGTGATCTGGAGTTTGAAGCGACCTTTCAGATCTGGCTGGTCGAAGCAGGGGAAGGCCATGCTGGCGTCCATGGGGACGAAGAGCGTGTAGAGGTATTCGCTGCCGTCATCGTGATCTTCGAAGCGGGTGATGGCTTTGCCGGCGGCTCCGATGTTGGCGGTGAACTTTGTCTCGACGGTATTTTCACCGGAGCGCAGCGATGCGGCGGGAAGGATGAGGTGGCCGTGCTGAATTTCGACGGGAAGGGACGCGCCGTTGATGCGGAGGTCGGAAACCTGGCCGTCGCGGAAGTCGAGAAGGAGCGGGGTTGATGCAACGATCAGGTTAAAGCGGATGGTTTCGGTGGCGTCGGTAGTGGGCGCGCGCGGCACCAGGTCGTAGCTGAGCTGGTAGTGCAGGTCGGAGACGCGGGTGGCGCGTTCCTGGGCGAGAGCGCGCGGGATGCCGTCGGGAATCTCGGCGGCGTAGGCGGCGGTAAGTCCCAGGGTGGCCATGAGCACGACTCGCAACAACAGAATGGGGCGCGCACCGGCGGAGATGGTCAAATTTGATCGCCTCGGACGTGGTGCAGGGTCACAGGGAGGTGATTCTCTCTTTCTGCACTATAACCGCTGGCTGATCTCCACTTCGGGACGAGTGTGCCGGGGAGAATCACGCAGTTTTGTGGGCACGGACCGCCTGTGGGGGCGGGACCTGGGTCTCGATTATGGAAAAGCGGGCATCCCTGCAAGGCCAGGGAACATCACGGGTACGTTGCACTTATTTCAGGGAGAGCCAGTATGCATCTTGCTCCAACAGCACTGCTCCGCGAAGCGCGGAGTGCAGACAGCGTTTTTCATCCAGTGATTCTTACCGGCAGCGCCAGCCAAAAGCTGGCGTTTTTGTTCGCAACACTGTTACTGATTCTCGCGCCCGCGCTGCACGCGCAGTTTGGCGGCAGCCTGAATGGCACGGTGACCGACACCAGCGGCGCGGTGATTCCGGGAGCGACGATCACGCTGACCAATCCTGCGACGCAGGTGACGAAGACGGCGACGAGCAACGATAGCGGGTTCTATACCTTCACCGAGCTGGCGCCGGGAAATTATGCGGTGAAGGTCACGGCGAAGGGATTCAAGGAACAGGATTACACCGATGTTGCCATCACGGCGGAGCAGCCGCGCGGGCTGGATATGAAGCTGACGGCGGGCGGAGCGTCTGAGACGGTGACGGTAAACGGGAGTGAGACGCCGGTTCTGAATACCTCGGATGCGTCGACCTCGAGCACGATCAGCGCGGACGATGTGACGCGGCTGCCGGCGTTCGGACGCGATCCCTACGAGTTGCTGCGGACGGGCGTGGGCATCACCGGAGACAGCGCGCGGTCGGGGAGCGGGGGCGCGATCGCGCTGCCCAACAACACGAGCCAGAACCAGTCGAACGTGGGGATTTTTCAGACGGAGAACCAGATTCAGATTTCGGCGTCGGGGCAGCGCGTGACCTCGAACACCTACGAGATTGACGGCGTGACGGTGGACAGCCTGCTGCATGGCGGTTCGACGATCGTGACGCCGAGTATCGAGGCGGTGGACCAGATCACGATCCTGGCGGCGAATTACGATGCGACCCTGGGGCGCGATGTCGGCGGGCATATCCTGACGGTGACAAAAGCCGGCTCGAATACGTATCACGGAAGCGCGTTTTTCCAGTACGACGAGCCGGGGCTGAATGCGTACCAGCCGTATGGCGGGCCCACGAGCACGCCGGGGGTATTTGCGCCTGCGATCCGCGACGATTTGGCGCAGCGGAGCTGGGCGGCGAGCCTGGGCGGGCGCATCATTCGCGACAAGCTGTTCTGGTTTGGCAGCTATGAGGCGGTGAAGAGCACGCAGCAGTCGTTCAGCGAGACGTACGTGCCGACGCCGGCATGGTATGCGGCGCTGGCGGCGGCGAGGCCGAGCGGATTAGTAGCAGGGACGGTTACAAAGCCATCGGGACGGGCGGTGGTGCGCGCCGTATTGCCAGGTGCGTGCAGCGCGCTGCAGACGCAATGCGCGCCGGTGGGCACCGGGTTCGACATCGGATCGTTCGGCGGCGCCGACGGGCAGTATTTGCCCAACGTGAACGCGAATGGGACGGCGGCGAATCCGAATTTGTACACGGGCGCGGGATTGGATGGCGTGGCCGATGTGGAGTTCGCGCAGATCCAGACGCCGAGCCAGTTTCGCGGGACACAATTCCACGGGCGCGGGGACTGGTACATCGGACACCGGGACCAGATTTATGCCGGGTTCTTTACGCAGAAGCTGGACCAGTCGTCGTTCGATTCGGCAGCGGGGGCTGCCCCGGATTCGAATCTGCCGTTCCGGCCGTTCAACCAATCGGCGACGCCGGTGTGGATTCACACTTTCACGCCGACGCTGATCAACGAGCTGCGGGCGAACTACACGCGATTTGCGGATAACCAGATCAGTGACACGGCGGGGCAGGTGAACTGGGGTGTTCCGGGAATCTACGCGCAGAACTACGGGTTCGGGACGTTCCAGTTCAGCCAGCTGGCCGCGCCGACGACGCCGTATATCGCGGCGGAAAATACGTACGAGATCCGCGACCTAGCGACCAAGGTGATGGGGCCGATGTCGCTGCGCATGGGCGTGGTGATTCGCCAAGAGCAGGACAACGATAACGACTCGGGCCTGGCACGGCCGAACTACGCGTTCCAGGGATTATGGGATCTGGCCAACGATGCGCCGCTGTATGAGGGGATCGGGGCCAATCCGAACACCGGCGGTGTGGGGAATGTGCAGCGGTATTTCAGGCGCGATTACTATGCCGGGTATGTGCAGGACGACTGGAAGGCGCGGCCCAATCTGACGCTGAACGTGGGAGTGCGGTACGAGTGGTACGGCGGGCTGACGAACAAGGCGTTCTCGATCAACAACATGGTGCTGTCGAAGACGCTGGGCGATCAGATCATCAATTCGAAGCTGGCGCTAACCGACACGCTGTATCCGCGGACCGGCGATGCCATCGCGCCGAAGCTCGGCTTCGCGTGGTCGCCCATGTTCCTGAACGGGAAGGTGGTGGTGCACGGCGGCGCCGGGGTTTCGTTCGACAATCTGGACGAAGAGCCGATTTCGCCGGCGTACGAAAACGGGCCGGGATATTTCGACTACGGTTTGTGCTGCGGCGGACTGCAGGCGACCAATCCCAACTCAACGGGGACGGGAATCGTTTTCGAGTACGGGACGAGCGATTCGCCTTTCAGTTACGCTCCGAATCCGAACCTTGCGGTAGGAACGAATCCGACCACGGGCACGCCGAATGCATTCACGCCGCCGGGCGGAACGCCGTCGACGCCGCAGGTGGAGACGTACAGCATTTTGCCCGGAATGCGGCAGCCGACGCTCTATTCCTTCTCGCTGGATAACGAGTGGGCGCTGCCGTGGCAGATGGCGGCAACCCTGGGCTATCAGGGAGCTTCGGGATTTCATTTTCTGCGGCTGGTGGATCAGAACTTTCTGTATCCGCAGTCGAACGGTACCTGCGCAACCGGAGGAACGTGCACTCCGGGCGTGAACCAGACGCCGTTTTACGCGGCGTATGTTCCCACCTCGGACGTGCATACCAACTATCACGCGCTGAATGGACATCTGGAGAAGCGGCTGCAACACGGGCTGGACTTCAGCGCGGTGTACACGTGGTCGAAGAGCATGGATAACGCCTCCGAAGAGGGTCCGGGCTTTCAGAGCAACCAGACGGATCCTGCGAATCCGCGGGCGGAGTACGGGCCTTCGGATTTCGATGTGCGGCACCGGTTCAACGCGATCGGGACATGGACTCTGCCCACACCCGAAAAGAATGGGCTGATGCGGAATGTGCTGGGCAACTGGCAGATGAACGGCGTGTACACGTGGCACACGGGCTATCCGTGGACGCCGGTGATCGGCGTGCCGTCGGTGGCAATCGTGAACGGCGCCTCGACGATTGCGCCGACGCGGCCCACCGGCTACGGGCCGACGGCGGGAGCGTCTGCAGGTCCGGCGCTGAATGGCTGCGGGAACAGCAATTTCATTCACGGCGGAAATTTCCCGCAGGGCGGGGCGAACTACTTCGTGTACGGAACGCCGGGGCCTCCGGGGGTTGGCAGGAACTCCTTCAACGGGCCCTGCTATCACGACCTCGACATGAGCTTCGCGAAGCAGGCGACGTTCAGCATCCACGATCACCCGACGCTGTTCCGGTTCCAGGCCAACTTCTTCAACATTCTCAACCTGACGAACCTGCAGCCGATCGGGTTTGGGTCGATTGAGGCACTTGTTTCGACGAATTCCGGCCCGGGCACGCACGTCATCAATCCACTGTTCGGGTTGTCGCCGGGATCTGACAGCGGGAGGGTGGTGGAGTTCTTCGGGAGAATCCAGTTCTGAGGACAGAGCACAGGGCTCAGAGCGCAGAGCACAGAACCATGGAGGATGTTCCGATCGGAGCATCCTCCTTTCTTTTGCGGAATCCAGTGAGTTGATGCGCGCGGGGTGGGCGCGTAGACGATAATTCTCTGCGGAGACTTGCGATGAAACAGATGTGGAGTTTTGCGGTTGCGGCGTGTCTGCTGAGCGGGGCGTGGGGTAGCGCGGTTGCGCAGCAGTCGAGTGCGCGGAAGACGATTATCGTGGATGCACACGCGCCGGGGACGCCGTTTCCGCATTTCTGGGAGCAGATGTTTGGGTCGGGGCGCGCAAATCTGTCGATGCGGGAGAGCTATCGCGAGGATCTCGATCGCGTGCGGAAGGCCGCGGACTTCCGGTATGTGCGCTTCCACGCGATTCTCGACGATGAGAACGGCGTCTACAGCGAGGATGCGCAGGGAAACGTGGTCTACAACTGGTCGTATGTGGACCAGATTTACGATGGGCTGCTGGCGCACTCCGTGCGGCCATTCGTCGAGATCAGCTTCATGCCGAAAGCGCTGGCGCCAAAGGCTCCCTATCACGCGTTTTGGTACAAGCCAATTCCTTCTCCGCCAGACAACTACGCGAAGTGGGACGCTCTGATCACCGCGTTTGGGCAACATCTGGTGCAGCGGTACGGTATCGAAGAGGTTGCGCAGTGGTATTTCGAAGTGTGGAACGAGCCGAACATCGATTTCTGGATCGGGCGGCCGGCGCAGGAGACGTATTTCGAGCTCTACGACCACACGGCGCGGGCGCTGAAGGCAGTGAACGAGAAGATCCGCATAGGCGGCCCGGCGACGGCGCAGGCGGCGTGGGTGGGGGATTTGATCGCGCACGCCACGCAGGAGGAGGTGCCGCTGGATTTTGTGTCGACGCACGTCTACGGGAACGACTCGACGATGGATGTGTTCCACGACCACAGGGAGATGGCGCCGCACCAGATGGTGTGCCCCGCGGTGGACAAGGTGCATGAGGAGATTGCGAAGTCGGCGCGGCCGAAGCTGCCGCTGATCTGGAGCGAGTTCAATGCGACCTACATGAACGAGCAGCCGATCACCGACTCGATCTACATGGGACCATGGCTGGCTGACACCATTTCGAAGTGCGATGGGAAGACGCTGATGATGGCGTACTGGAGCTTCTCGGATGTGTTTGAGGAGCAGGGCGTGGTGAAGACGCCGTTCTATGGCGGCTACGGAATTGTGGCGGAGCGCGGGATTCCGAAGCCGGCGTATGACGTGTTTATGCTGCTGCACACTCTGGGCGAGGAGCGGCTGCCTGCGCCGGTGGATGATGCGCTCGTCACTCGGCGCAAGGACGGGACGATTGTGATTGCGGCGTGGAACCTGGTGGAGCCGGGTGCCAGTGGGACGGAGAAGACGGTGACGTTCGAGCTGAAGAACCTGGGTAGCGGGCTGGGACTGCACACCGTCACGGGTCTGATGGGGACGAAGGCCGAAGTGCGGCGCGTGGATGCGGCGCATGGCGACACGCTGGATGCCTGGAAGAAGATGGGAAGCCCGAAGTATCCGACCGCGGAACAGATTGAAGCGCTGCGGAAAGCGGCGGAGCCGGGGCCTGCAGAGGAGATTACGATTCGGGATCATCGGCTGACGCTGACGCTGCCGCCGATGGGGCTGGCGGTGGCGGAGATTAAGTAGCCGGCTGTTGGCGACAGAAAGGGACGTGATGAAGAGGGCCATCGTTCTTTTGTTGGGAACGTGCGGGTTGGCAATGAGTGCGGTGAGTGCGGGTGCGCAGGCGAAACCGATGAAGGTGATGCTGCTCGATGGAGAGAGTGGCGGGACGTATCACAACTGGCGGCTGACCACGCCGGTTTTGAAGAAGGAGCTGGAGGAGACGGGGCTGTTCGAGGTGACGGTGGTGACTGCGCCGCATTCGGGCGAGGATTTCAGCCAGTTCAGGCCGGAGTTTGCGAAGTATCGCGTCATTGTGTCGAACCTCGATACGCCGGACTGGCCGGAGGCGCTGCGCACACAGTTCGAGGAGTACGTGCGGGGCGGCGGCGGGCTGGTGATTGTGCATGCTGCGGACAATGCCTTTCCGCACTGGGCCGCCTACAACGAGATGATCGGGATTGGCGGATGGCGCAACCGCGACGAGAGCGCGGGGCCGATGTGGTACTTCGCTGACGACAAGCTGGTCGAGGACAAGACGACGCCAGGAACGGCGGGGCATCACGGAGGGCGGCTGCCGTTCCAGGTGGAGACGCGCGCGCCCCAGCACCCGATCATGAAGGGGCTGCCGCCGGTGTGGATGCACGCCGCCGATGAGCTGTATGGGACGCTGCGCGGGCCGGGGAAGAACATGACGGTGCTGGCGACGGCGCATTCCGATCCGCTGAACAAAGGCACGGGACACGACGAGCCGATGCTGATGACGGTCGCGTATGGGAAGGGCCGCGTCTTTCACACGACGATGGGGCACGATGTGGCAGCGCTGAGCTGCGTGGGTTTCATTGCGACGTTTCAGCGCGGGACGGAGTGGGCGGCGACGGGCAAAGTCACGCAGAAGGCGCCCGGGGATTTTCCGACGGCCAGATCGACGAGTATGCGCGTGGACATCGAGGAGATGGATCCGGCGTTTCTGAATGGGGCGTCGGATCCGGTGAGAACAGCTGGAAGCCGGTAGCTGGAAGCAGGAAGCGAGCGAGAGGTGAGCATAACCCGAGCGAACTGCGAGTAAGGCGGGTAGAGTAAAAATCGAGCGAAATCCGAGCTGATAGCCTGCGGCTTCCAGCTACTCACTCGCCCTGCTGGAACATTTCAATCAGAAGCTCGGCAGCCTGATGTGCGTCGAAGGTGCGGAACTCCGGCGTGAGCTGGAGAGCGATGGCTTTGGGCGCGATGTTTTTAAGTGAGGCCAGGATAGTGGCGGCGGGCAACTGCGGAGTGCCCGGGCCGACAAGGATGTACTCGACCGGCTGGACCTGGAGCAGGATTTTCGCGTCGCTGACGAGGCTCGCGAGCCGGACGTCGTAGCCGCGGCGGCCGAGGACTGCGCGGACGAAGGCGCCGAGGTCCGGAGAGCGGTCGACCACGAGCACGTGATGGCCGGAGTAGTCGCCTTCGCCGGGCGCTGCTGGCTGGCGCAGGAAGGACAGGATGGCGTCCTGCTCGGTGGCGTAGGAATCGATCACTTTGGAAAGCAGCGTGATCTCGAGGATCTCCGTGATGAATTTCGGCGGGCAGGCGAGCCGGAGGTCGCCGCCGCGTTTGCGCAGGTTGGCAACGTAACGAACGAAGAGGCCGACGCCGGAGCTGTCCACACGGGTAACGCCGGCGACATTCAGCACGATGCGATGGAATTCGCGGACCACGGTTTGCAGCGCGGATTCCAGCGAGGTTAGCTCTTCGCCGAGGACGATGCGGCCGGTGCACTGGAGGATGAAGACGTTTCCCAGAAAGCGTTGTTCGATCTGAAGGGACATGGGGCGTGATGGCGGCGGCGTGCGGGCCGGATGCATGCCAAGGTATCACAGCGAACGGGGCCGCACGATGAAGCGCGGAGGTCTGCGTGCGCCGGTTGGTTTGGAATATCCTCAGTGGTATGGTTTTCCGATCTGCGCTCGCTGCCTGCAGTCTGGCAGCTTGTTTTTCTCTGTGCTCCCCGGCCCAGTCGACCTCCTCGCAACCGCAGCCTTCGGCTCCTCAGCAGCCCGCGCCATCGCAGCCGGCACCGCAGGATCAGCCGAAGCTGCAGTTCCAGGATTTGCCTCCCGAACCGCGCACGCCAACTCCGGAAGAGGCTGAGCAGCAGCACCAGCAGGCGGTGCTGAACGCGGCTGTGCGGCTGGTGGCAATGCAGGCGCACTGGGGTCCGGAGCTGGGTACGCCGGGGCTATCGATGGCGCTCAGGGAGCTTCGGCGCGCAAAGACGGCGGAGGGCACGAGCATCACATACCGGATCACAGGCTCGGGGTTTGCGCCGGATGACCGGCTGATGCTGGTGCGGTGGCCGCTGAACTCCGAGGCGCAGGCGACGATGGGCGGGATTAGTTTTGACGCGAAGGGAGTCGCGGTGTGCGGCGAGGCGCCGGCCCAGGCTGCAACGCCCGCTGCGGCCGGCTCGCCCGACGCGTCATCGCAGGCCGCTGCCCCGGCGTCGGGACTGAGTGCGGCGCCCGCACCGAATGCGGTGAAGAGTGCGCCGCCAACCTTCACGCCGCCGCCCACGTGCGCCACAACCATGCAGCAGAACCAGCCCGTTGAGATTCAGACCACGGCCGCGCCGGGGGAGGCGATTCGTGTGGCATTCATGAGCACGGATCGGAAACGCATCGCCGCGGTGAGCACCATTCCCTTCCCCGTGGCGAACTCGGACAAGGGATGCAGGCTGCAAGTGATTCTGGGCGTCAAAGATGGATCCCTTGTGCTGATTGATGGGACGGGTTTCCCGCCGAATACGCCGCTGAAGCTCGATGCAGTCACGGGCGGCACGACGCGGCCGCTGCATCCGAGGACGAACGCGGAGGGCCGGATTCTGGTTCCTCTGCTGGTGGGCACGAAGGGGCAGACCTCCGGCGACACGACGGTGCGTTTTGCGGGGCTGAACAGGCAGCCGACGCTCGACACGCCAAAAGAAGCAGCGCAGCCGGACCCGGATTGCGCGCCGGCGGTGAGTTTTCACTGGGGCGAAGGCAGTTACAAGCCGGAGTGAAGCAGCCGGTAGCCTGTAGCCAGTAGCCGGTGGCGAGCCAAAAGCACGGACTGCGAGCCTACTTCGAGCCAACGGCGAACGGGAAGCAGGACGCAAAAACCTACCTCCTCTTTTGAAAACCTCTTATTTGCGCTGCGAGCTACCGCCCACAGGGCTTTCGGCCTGGGCTCGCTACCGGCTACGGGCTACTGGCTATCGGCTTTCGCACAAAACGCTTCCCTTCGCCCAGGCTTCCTGCGATACTTGATCGTGCCCGCCTGGTTCAACCAGCCCACAAATCCAAAAAAGGTGACGCGAAAATGTCTGCAAAGTACATTTTTGTGACCGGCGGAGTTGTGTCCAGCCTCGGCAAGGGTCTTGCCGCCGCCTCGATTGGGTGTCTCCTCGAAAGCCGTGGTCTCAAAGTCAACCTGATGAAGTTCGATCCGTATCTGAACGTCGATCCGGGGACGATGTCGCCGTTTCAGCACGGCGAAGTTTTCGTCACCGACGACGGCGCGGAGACGGACCTCGACCTCGGCCACTACGAACGCTTCACCCACGCGAAGCTGACCCGCGATAACAACCTCACCACCGGCCGGATCTACGAGCAGATCATCACCAAGGAGCGGCGCGGAGATTATCTGGGCAAAACGGTGCAGGTGATTCCGCATGTGACCAACGAAATTCGCAACGCGATGCGGAAGGTGGCGGCGGAAGGCGACGTCACCATTGTCGAGATTGGCGGGACGGTGGGCGACATCGAATCGCTGCCGTTTCTAGAGGCGATCCGGCAGGTGCGACAGGAGCTGGGGCGCGAGAACACCGTCTTTGTGCACGTCACGCTGGTGCCGTGGATCAGCACGGCCCAGGAGCTGAAGACCAAGCCGACGCAGCACTCGGTAAAGGAGCTGTTGTCGATCGGAATTCAGCCGGACATTCTGCTGTGCCGCACAGACCGCTCTTTGTCACGCGAAGTGAAGAGCAAGATTGCGCTGTTCTGCAACCTCGAAGAGCAGGCGGTGATCACGGCGCGGGACGTCGAATCGATCTACGAGGTGCCGCTGACCTTTGCGCAGGAGGGCGTGGATCGGCTGGCGCTGAGGTACCTGCGCATCGAAACGCCGGAGCCGGACCTGAGCAAGTGGTCGGACTTGGTGCGGCGCTGCTACCACCCGTTGGACGAAGTGTCGATCGCCATCGTCGGGAAGTATGTTGAGTACGAGGACAGTTACAAATCGCTGAAAGAGGCGCTGGTGCACGGCGCGCTTGCGCACAATCTGAAGCTCACCGTGACATGGATCGAAGCCGAGGGGCTGGAAGAGCCGGGATACGAGGAGCAGATGCGCGGGTTCGATGGGATCCTGGTGCCGGGCGGGTTTGGCAAGCGCGGGATCGAGGGGATGCTGAACGCGATCCGCTACGCGCGCGAGCGCGGGATTCCGTATTTCGGGATTTGCCTGGGCATGCAGACGGCGTGCATCGAGTATGCGCGCAACGTTTGCGGGCTGGCAGGGGCGAATTCGAGCGAATTCGATCCGGCGACGCCGCACCGCATCATCTATAAGCTGCGCGAACTGACCGGCGTGGAAGAAATGGGCGGGACGATGCGCCTGGGCGCGTGGACTTGCCTGCTGCAGACGGGATCGCTGGCGGCGAGGGCGTACGGCAAAACGGAAATCAGCGAACGTCACCGTCACCGTTACGAATTCAACCGCGAATACGAAGCGCTGCTGACCGGCGCGGGGTTGAACATCACCGGGACGACTCCCGACGGGACCTACGTGGAGATTGTCGAGATTCCGGGGCACCCGTTCTTCCTGGGATGCCAGTTCCATCCGGAATTTAAATCGAAACCGCTCGAGCCGCATCCGCTTTTCGAGAACTTCATCAAGGCGAGCTACGCGAATCGCATGAGGAGCCGCCAGCCGCAGCGTGACGCGGAGCCCGCAAACGTGGAAGTCGGACAAGACTAGAGATTGTTCACACAGCCGCGGGCGCGTGAATCGCAATCCCCACCTTCGGCGGGTTCATCAGCGTGTTGTGGATGAGGCAGCGATGCACGGCGCGCTCGACGCCGGCGCGGTCGCGCTCCTCGCAAGCCAGCGGCAGCTCCACTTCGATGTGGATGTTGTCGACGCGAGGCGGGTTCATGACCTTCTCCGCGATCACCGTCACGCGCGTGCCTTCGGTGGCCAGACCCTTCTGGCGGAGATACTCCGCCGCGTAATACGCCGCGCAGGAACCAAGCGAAGCCAGGAACAGCTCGGGCGGCGTCATGCCCTCGTCGAAGCCGGCGTTCTCCGGCGGTTGATCGCAGACGATGGTGTGCTGCCGCGCTTTGATTTCGAACTGGACTGCGCCGAGATGTTCGACCGTAACTTCCATAGCTTTGCTCCTGCAGTATGTTGCGGCGGCTCGCGCAGAGCTTCCTGTGACCGCGGTCACTGACGCGCACGGATCGAGGGCGTATCAGGGCAATAGTGTCGCGTGCGCCCGCTCGTCTGTTCCCAATGCACGCGCCGCCGTCTCGCCCGATGCGTTGTCCGGCCTCTTTTTATCGGGCGAGACGGCTCCTGAAGACAACCGCGAAGGGGGCACCCGGGCTCGCAAGTCGCGACGGAGAGGAGCGCATGGAATATCTGAATCGCGCCGTTCTTGAGGCTGTGCCCGCAGAAGCATTTCGCAGCACGCAGCCGTATCCCTGGACGAATCTCGAAAACCCACTGACTCCGGAGGGCTACGAAGCGCTGCGCCAAAGCATGCCCGACACTTCGCAGGCCGATCGCCAGGTTGGCATCAAGCGCGCCTACGGGCAGGGCCCGCATGATCGATTTCTTCTGCACTATCGTCCGGGCGTCGAGGTCGCGCAGCCGTGGAAGGAATTTCTGGCCGAGCTGCAGGGACCGGTCTATCAGGATTTCCTGAAGCGGGTGCTCGGACCGCGCACATTCATCCCGACCTTCGAGTGGTACTACGCGTGGGAGGGCTGCGCGGTCTCGCCGCATTGCGACGCGGTGCGCAAGCTGGCCACGCACATCTTCTACTTCAATACTGAGGCGGACTGGGACCCGAGCTGGGGCGGGGAGATTCTGATCCTCGACAGCGAGCGGCGGTTCAAGGCGCACTCCGGGCCTTCGTTTGCCGACCTCAAGGTAGCTGCGTCGCTCAGGCCAAGCGGCAATGGCAGCTTGCTCTTCCAGCGGACGCCGCACTCGTGGCATGGCGTGCGGCCGCTGCAATGCCCGACCGGCAAGCTGCGGAAGCTGTTCATCGTGACGGTCAACGTGCCCAGCTTCCAGGTGTGGTGGCGGAAGGTGCGCGGCAAGGATCCGGACGGATTCCGCATTCACGAAGCGGCCTGAAAATCGCGCCGGCGATTCGCCTTCTCAGCGCTTTTATGCCAGGCTGATCCGCACGTTAGGGCAGCGCGCGGCGAGTTCCTGCTGCAGTCGTGCGAGGTCGCTCTCTCTGCCGCTGGGAATCAGCACAGCCTGGTGGATGGGAATGACCTGGGTCGGGCCGTAGGGATTGGGGACAGAGCGCTCGAAGTTGAACATCGCGCTGCGTGGCTGGCGCTCGTCGATAGCTGCCGAGACCAGGAACGTGCTCACGTTGACCCAGGGCGTGAAAACGCCGTCGCAGAAGATGCCGTCTCGGCCGAAGTAAGCTTGAGGATCGGCGCGCAGAAGTTTGGCGCGCAGCTTATCGGCGCCGTGGGCGCCGCCACGTCCGCTGAGGACGACCAGTGCGACGATGGCTCCGCAGACTCCGACGATGTACAGCGTCTTCCAGGTCCAGGAGCCGGGGCAGAACACATAAACGCCAACGATAATCGCGCCCACCGGCCACACAAGGCGGTGCCAGTCGCGCGAAAGAACGAAACTCGGCGGCGTCACCCTGAGGCGCTCGGCCTGGACGTTGCTCCACGCTGTCCATTGCTCGGGCGTGTATTGCCAGTGAACCCAGGGGTCGAGTTCGACTGCGGTCAGCGACTGATCGAAGCCGCGGTTCGTCCAGTACAGAACAGGCAGAAGGATCACCGCAAGAAACGCTGTGATGCCCGCGATGCTCAGGAAGGCGTATCGAATATCCCAGGGAATCAGCAGGCCAGGAATCGCGAAGACGAGAATAATGATCGCGAAAACCTTGACCCACTTGTAGACCTTCTTACGGTTGGTGGTGACAAGCTTGGTCGCGTGCGGAAGCGACGTGGGCTTCGATTCCCTGGGCACGGTGAAGGTCTGAATGACAAAGATGAGGGCGAGCGTATCCACCACGATGACCACGCCCATGGCGGAGAAAGTGACGGCCGCGGACCTGCCCGCGGTAAGGTTGACCGCCGCGATGATGAGGGCGATCGCTCCCGCAATCGCCAGCAGAACGACGAAAATAGTACGCAGCGTGGAGCGGCGGGAGTACAGCGGATTGCGCCGCCACGCGGCCCAGGCGATGAACAGGAAAACAATGGCGAAGATAAGCTGGAACATCGGCAACCTTTGTGGACTGCAGCGAAATCGGTTTCGACCGCGCGGGCGTCCTGGTCTGGATCATATGCGATTGCGGTCCAGCTACTCGAAATTTGAATGGCGTAATTTTGCCCGATGCCGTTCTTTGCGGGATGATCATCTAATCCCGCATGCCGACCGCCTCCTCACAGCCCGCCCGCACTCGATCCCGCCTGATGGCGGTGATTCTTATCACGCTGCTGCTGGGAGTACTGTGCGGCGCGGCGGTGCTCGCGCTCTTTCTGCATGAGGCAAAGCGCGGGATTTGGGATCGCGTAGCCAGCGTGGTGAGCGGGCGGACGCTCAGCATCGACACCTCGCAGCCGACGGTGGTGATGGAGGTGCGGCGGCTGTCGCGGCTGGAGTCGGTGTCGTTCACCATGGACAAGCTGGTCTCGGGCGACCGCGAGGGCCGCATTCTGCCGCCGTTTCTCACCGGCGATCGAATTTTGCTGGAGGTTCATGGCGAGGCGATCGCCGGCGTCGACCTGGGCCAGCTTGGGGCGGACGACGTTCAGGTCAACGGGCACACCGTGAGGATTCATCTGCCGCCGGCGCAGATCTTCACGGTCGCACTCGACGATCAGAAGACGCACGTCTACTCGCGCGCCACGGGGATTCTGGTTCCCGTCGATCCCGCCCTCGAAGGCGAGGTGCGCGAGCAGGCGGTCGAAAACCTGCGCCAGTCCGCGCTGGCCGCGGGGATTCTGGGCAAAGCTCAACAAAACGCCTGTGCGACGGTGACGAAACTGCTGCTGGGGCTGGGCTTCGACCAGGCCCAGTGCGACTGAGTTGCTCCTTTTCTGTACCCGGTTCCCTGCACCCTGTACCCTATTTCTGTGAGCGCCGAATTCGAAATTGGCCCGGTGCGGGTCGGCGGCGGCCGGCTGTTTCTTGTCGCCGGGCCGTGCGTCATCGAGAGCGAGGCGCATGTGCGCACCATGGCGGACGCGATCCAGCGGATCACGTCGGACCTGAAGCTGCCCTACATTTTCAAAGCGTCGTACGACAAGGCGAATCGGACGTCGGTGAAGAGCTTTCGCGGGCCGGGGTTGGTGGAGGGTACAGCGATCCTGCGGCGTCTGGGTGAAGCAACAGGCCTGCCGGTGCTGACCGATGTGCACGAGCCGGCGCATTGCGAAATTGCCGCGGAGGGCGCGGACGTGCTGCAGATTCCCGCGTTCCTGTGCCGGCAGACGGACCTGCTGGTCGCGGCGGGACAGACGGGCCGCGCGATCAACGTCAAGAAGGGGCAGTTTGTGGCGCCGTGGGATATGCGGCACGCGGTCGAGAAAGTCGCGACTACGGGCAACACGCGTATCTTTCTCACCGAGCGCGGCGCGGCCTTCGGCTACAACAACCTCGTCGTGGACATGCGATCGCTGGCCATCATGCGCGGCTTTGCGCCGGTGGTGTTCGACGCGACGCATTCCGTGCAGATTCCGTCCGGGGCAGATGGAGTTTCCGGCGGGCAGCCGGAGTTCATTCCGCTGCTGGCGCGCGCGGCGGTAGCTGCCGGCGTGGATGGGATCTTCATCGAGGTGCACGACAATCCCGCGGAAGCGAAGTCCGACGGCGCCAACGCGCTCGAACTGAACAATCTGAAGCCGCTGCTCGAGACGCTGCTGGCGATCCACCAGGCTGCGGGCGTACCCGTGACGGCGTAGCTGAGCGGGACTGATCCGCAGCGAGAAGCTGGGCTAAGGCTTCTTCAGCAGGGCGGCGTGGCTTCTGCGAATGGCTGGCGATGCGGCAATCGCGAGGCCCGCAGAGAGCGCGAATTCCAGCTCGGCGGCGAACTTTTCGCTGCGCACATGGCCGGCCGGTTCCACCAGCAGCAGCGAGGCGCCGGATTTCATCGTTGCCGCAACTTCGCGAAAGAACCGCTCCGGCGATGGCGTTTCGTGAACCATAGCGAAAGCCAGAACTAAGTCGACGCTGTCGACCAGATCGGCGATCTGCAGCGAGTCACGAGTGGCTAGCCGGGTCTCGACACGATCGGCGAAGCCCGATTGCACCGCACGCTGCCTGAGCCCGTCCATCATCTTCGGCTGGATGTCGACGGCGATTACCTTGCCGCTGGGGCCAACCAGACTCGCGAGCACAGTGGTGAAAAAGCCCATGCCTGGACCCGGTTCGAGGACCGTCATGCCCTCCCGGACGTAAGGGGCCAGCAACCGGTCCGGCTTCACCGTCCATCGGCGCAGTGGATTAAGCAGCAGAGGGCCCATCCACCACGGACAAACCCGTTCTGACATACGATTTGCCTCGCAGGCTGCATCCTGGGCGCCGCCTGAGAAGAGTCGTCCAGAATACTCGCTGCCATCCTACTACGCGCTTCCAAATCCTCATCCCACCCGTGCGACAATAACCTTGAAAACGACATGAATTCTTCAGCCGCAGTGGCGCCCCCGCCAGCGACCATTACGCCAGTGATCCTGGCGCAGCACGGCATCACCCCGGATGAATATCGCCGTATCGTAGATGCGTTGGGCCGCACGCCGAGCCTGACCGAGCTGGGCATCTACAGCGTGATGTGGAGCGAGCACTGCTCCTACAAGTCGTCGAAGGTGCATCTGCGGCGGCTGCCGACGCGCAGCAAGCTAGTCGTGCAGGGACCGGGCGAGAACGCGGGCATCATCGACGTGGGCGATGGCTGGGCCTGCGCCTTCAAGATTGAGTCGCACAATCACCCCTCGTACATCGAGCCGTACCAGGGCGCGGCCACGGGCGTGGGCGGCATCCTGCGCGACATTTTCACCATGGGTGCGCGACCGCTGGCGGTGATGGATTCGCTCCGGTTCGGACCGCTCGAGGCGGACGGCCAGACGCCGGAAGAGCTGATTCGCCGCAATCACTCCATCGTCGAGGGCGTGGTCAGCGGGGTCGCGGGCTACGGCAATTGTTTCGGCGTGCCGAATCTCGGTGGCGAGACGAAGTTTGAGGCGTGCTATTCCGGGAACCCGTTGGTCAATGCCTTCGCGCTGGGCCTCGTCCGTCGCAATGAAATTTTCTACGCCAAGGCCTCGGGCATCGGCAACCCGGTCATCTACGTCGGCGCGCGCACCGGCCGCGACGGCATCCACGGCGCCTCGATGGCCTCGGCCGAGTTCGGCGAGGATAGCGAGGCCAAGCGCCCGACCGTGCAGGTCGGCGATCCCTTTGCGGAAAAGCTGCTGCTCGAGGCGTGTCTGGAAATCATGCACAAGGGCTGCGTAATCGCCATCCAGGACATGGGCGCGGCCGGGCTGACCTGCTCGGCGGTCGAGATGGGCGCCAAGGGCGATCTCGGCGTCACGCTCAATCTCGACAAGGTGCCGTGCCGCGAGGANNACGGCGCCACCATGGCCAGCGAGGAATTCAAAGAGGGCTCCGAACAGAAGCGACCCAACGTGCAGGTCGGCGACCCGTTCATGGAGAAGCTGCTGCTTGAGGCGTGCCTCGAGGCGATGAAGACCGGCGCGGTCGTCGGCATCCAGGACATGGGTGCGGCGGGTCTGACGTGTTCGACCTGCGAGATGGGCGCACGCGGCGGCGTCGGGCTCGAGGTCGAGCTGGACCAGGTGCCGCAGCGTGAAACTGGCATGAGCGCGTACGAGATCATGCTCAGCGAGAGCCAGGAGCGCATGCTGCTGGTCGCCGAGCGCGGGCGCGAACACGAGGTGCTGAGCGTCTTCGAGAAGTGGGGACTGGAAGGCGTCATCGTCGGCGAAGTGATTCCCGAGCCGCGGCTGCGCATCTTCCATCACAGCGAACTGGTCGCGGATATTCCGAACCAGTCGCTTACCGACGACGCGCCGGTGTATCACCGCCCCGTCGGAACCTGGGCGCGCCCCGACCAGATCAAGGTCCCGCTCGATCCGCCGCCGCACATCCTCGAAGAGCTGAAGAAACCGCGCGACTACACCGCGGACCTCAAGAAGCTGCTGGCGTCGGCGAACATCTGCTCGAAGCGCTGGGTGTTTGAGCAGTACGACTCCATGGTGCAGACCAACACCGTCCAGGGCCCCGGCGGCGAAGCGGGCGTCATGCGTATCAAGGGCACCGGCACTCCCGGCCCTGACAATTCACGCCACGAGCGCGGCCTCGCCATGGCGCTCGCCGGCAATGGACGCTGGTGCTATCTCGATCCCAAGCTCGGCGCAATGCATGCGGCCGCCGAAGCCGCCCGCAAAGTAGCCTGCACCGGAGCAACGCCGGTCGCCGCGACGAATTGCCTCAACTTCGGCAATCCCGAGAAGCCGGAGATCATGGCGCAGCTCTCAGCAGCCATCGACGGCGTCGCCGAAGCGTGCACGGTGCTGGGGACTCCAATCACGGGCGGCAATGTTTCGCTCTACAACGAGACGCGGGGTGAGGGGATTTATCCCACGCCGGTTGTTGGCGTGGTGGGGATTCTGGACGATGTGACGAAGGCGGTGCCAGCGGATTTTCAGCGAGCGGGCGACGCCATCTTCTTTCTCTCCGGCCGAGGCACGGAAATTATCGACGAAGACGAAGGGCCGAGAACCGAGAATCTCCAGAGGTTTGGCAGCTCCGAGTTTTCGAGAACCTGCCTGGGCAGCTTCTGGGGCATGCCGCCGGAGCTGAAGCTCGAGGCGGAGTCGCGTCTGCATCGGGCGCTTGCCGAGTTTGCTGCCGCAGCGGTTCTCTCCTCGGCACGCGACGTTTCGGATGGCGGCCTGGCCGCGGCTCTCGCAGAAGCCTGCATCGGCGCCGGACTGGGAGCGGCGATCGCGATTGGGGAGGTGCCGAATCCGCGGGTTCCCGGCTCGCCGTGGGAGATGCTCTTCAGCGAACCTTCGAGCGCGGCAGTCGTGAGCTGCGGGCGGGCGCACATTGCGAAAGTGATGACGATTGCCCAACGCTGGGGTCTCTATGTTCGCGAGCTTGGAGAAGTGGGAGGCGATTCGCTGCAGGTGAGCATCGATACCGTCAACGTTATCTCCGCTCCTGTTGCGGAGCTGGGGTCGGTCTGGTCCGCCTCGCTCGAATCACTGCTCGCCGAAGAGGTGACCGCGTGAGGTGGCTGCTCTTCGAAGGTTTTCCGGGGGAAGAATCCCCGACCATCCTCGGGAGCGGCGAACAAACTGCATCGACTTCCGATCCGGACAAACTCCACGAAGAGTGCGGCGTAGTCGCTATCCACAACCACCCCGATGCAGCCCGCCAGGCCTATCTCGCCCTCTACGCACTCCAGCATCGCGGACAGGAATCCGCCGGCATCGCCACCGCCGACGGCACGCACCTCTCGAATATCAAGGGCATGGGCCTTGTGTCGGAGATTTTCACCGACGAAGTCATCGCGCGCCTCAAAGGCGACATGGCCATCGGCCACACCCGCTACTCCACAACCGGCGACTCGGCGCTGCTGAACGCGCAGCCCATCCGCGTCGAATCGACCAAGGGCCTCATCGCCATCGCGCACAACGGCAACCTGGTCAACCTCGGCAATCTGCGCGTGCATCTCGAGCGCCAGGGCGCGTTCTTCCAGACCACCAGCGACTCGGAAATCATCGTGCAACTCATCGCGCACTCGCAAGCCACCACGCTGGTCGATGCCATTGCCGACTCGCTGCGCCAGGTCGAAGGGGCCTTCTCCATCGTGATGATGACACGCGACCGCATCTTTGCCGCGCGTGATCCGCATGGATTCCGGCCGCTCTCGATGGGCCGCATCAAAAATCCCGACGGCCCGGACACGGTCGTGTTTGCCTCGGAAACCTGCGCCTTCGATCTTCTCCGCGCCAAGTATGAGCGCGATGTGCTGCCCGGCGAGCTGGTGATGGTCACCGGGGACGGCGTCACGTCGCGCCAGTATGCGCCGCCAAATCAGACCAGCTGCATCTTCGAACACGTCTACTTCGCGCGCCCCGACAGCATGATCTTCGGCCGCTGGGTGCAGGAAAGCCGCGAGCAAATGGGACGGCAGCTCGCGCGCGAATCGCACGTGGACGCCGATCTGGTCGTCCCTGTGCCCGACTCGGGCGTGACGGCGGCCATTGGCTATGCGGCGGAGAGCGAAATCCCGTTTCGCTTCGGGTTGATCCGCAATCACTATGTCGGCCGCACGTTCATCGAGCCAGAGCAGCGCGTGCGCGATTTTGGCGTGAAGCTCAAACTGAATCCGGTGCGGAATCTGCTCGAAGGGCGACGCATCATTCTGATCGACGATTCGATCATCCGCGGCACGACGAGCCGCAAGATCGTGCGTATGGTACGCCAGGCCGGCGCCACGGAAGTACATCTGCGCATCAGCTGCCCGCCCACCATTTCGCCCTGTTATTACGGCGTCGATACGCCGCGCAAATCCGAGCTGATTGCGGCCAACAACACCATCGAGGAAATTCGCCAATACATCGAAGCCGACTCGCTCGCCTATTTGTCACTGGATGGGTTACGGAATGCGTGCGATGGCGGCGAAGGCAACAAATTCTGCGTGGCGTGCTACACGGGCGACTATCCGACCCAGTGGGTGGATGTCGAGGACATCTTGCCGGCCGTGGCCGCCGTAGTCTAATTCGCGCATAACTTGGCGTTCTTCCTCCGCGCGATTCCGCACAACCTCGTCTTCCTTCGCCGCTTCCCAATAGAGCAAAGGAGAGGTGCATGGCAGCGAAGAAAAAGTCATCAGCCAGTAAGTACAGTCCCCAGGCGGGCAAAAAGGTCGAGAAAGTGATGCGCGAGAAAAAGAGCGGCACACTGAAGAGCGGGCGCAGCGGAAAGAAAGTCACCAGCCGCAAGCAGGCGATCGCGATCGGACTATCGGAAGCGCGCAAGGCGGGCGCGAAGGTTCCGAAGAAGAAGTCGGCAGCGAAGAAGAGCAGCGCAAAGAGATCCTCCTCGCGCTGAAAACCGAGTCGGTAGCCGCATCGGGCTGCTGGTTCCTCCAGCCGCAACATTCCATCCAGACTCGGCCCGAAAATCCTTTCCCGGTTTCGGGCCGCAGTTTTCCAGGGTCCCCTCTTCCTGATAACTTCTTCTCGTACCCTTCATGACGCAAATCCCTTCCGAACTTTCTGCGCACAGGTTTGTTCGCGCGTGCTTGCGCCAGCCGGTGGACCGCACGCCGGTGTGGTTCCTGCGCCAGGCGGGCCGCTACATGCAGGAATACATGGAGGTGCGGCGGAACCATTCGCTGCTGGAGATTTGCAAGCGGCCCGAGTTAGCCGCTGAAGTCACGATCACGGCGGCAGAGAAGCTCGACGTGGATGCGGCGATTATCTTTGCCGATCTGCTGCTGCCGCTCGAGTGCATGGGCCTGGCCTTTGAGTTTCAGGCGGGCGAGGGTCCGGTGATTCACAAGCCACTGCGCAATGCCGCGGCGATCGATGCGCTGGTCACGACGCGCGCCGGTGAGCTGGCGTACGTCGGCGAGGCGATCCAGCGAGTCGTTGCGCATTTCAAAGGGCGGCTGGGGATGATCGGCTTTTGCGGCGCCCCGTTTACGCTGGCGAGCTACATGATCGAGGGCGGCGGTTCGCGCAACTACATCGAGACGAAGACGCTGATGTATCGGCAGCCCGACGCGTGGCGAAAGCTGCTGGACAAACTCGTCACGGTGCTGCTGGATTTTGCGGCGCAACAGGTGGCGGCGGGCGCCGACGTGATGCAGATTTTCGACAGCTGGGCGGGCGCGCTGGCGATTCCCGATTATCGGGAGTTTGTTTTGCCGGCGACGAAAACGCTGGTGCGCGAGGTGCAGACTCTGGGCGTACCGGTGATTTATTTCGGCGTGGATACGGCGAGCCTGCTCCCCGCGATGCGGGAGGCGGGGGCCGACGTTTTGGGGCTGGACTGGCGGACGCCACTCGACAAGGCGTGGCGCGAGCTGGACTATGCGTGCGCCGTGCAGGGGAACCTCGATCCCATTACGTTGTTTGCGGAGCAGGAATTGATTCGGACGCGCGTCCGGCAGATTCTCGATCAGGCCGGCGGCAGGCCGGGACATATTTTCAATCTTGGCCACGGCATTGTGCCGGGGACGCCGGTCGAAAATGTGCAGGCGGTGGTTAAGTTCGTGCGCGAATACGTGCCGGAGGTGCGCCGTGGGTGATGCGGTTCTGTTGCTGGCGCACGGGACGCCGGATGTCGTCGACGAAATTCCGGAGTATCTGAGCCGCGTGACCCAGGGGCGGCCACTGCAGGACGCAGTCGTGGAGGAAGTGAAGCATCGCTTCGCGGCAATTGGCGGGAGCCCGCTAACGCACCTGACACTGGAGCAGGCACGGCTGCTGGCGGACGAAATCGGCTTGCCGGTCTACGTGGGCATGCGCAACTGGAAGCCGTATATCGCCGACGTGGTGCGCAGGATGCGCGAAGACGGGATCACGCGCGCGGTCGTGATTTGTCTCGCACCGCAGAATTCCCGCACCAGCGTGGGCCTATATCGTAAGGCGGTATTTGCGGCGGCGGAAGACGCGCTCGAACTGCGCTTTGTGGAGCAATGGGCCGAGCATCCGGATCTGATTGGCGCTTTCGCCGAGCGGCTGATTGCGACGCGCGATGCATTCGGCGCAGAGGCGGGCGCGCCGGTGCCGGTGCTGTTCACCGCGCACAGCGTTCCGGTCCGCACGGTCCAGCCAGAGCCAGGCAGCGACACACCCGATCCGTACGCGGATCAGACGCGGCTGACGGCGAGTCTGGTCGCGGCCCGCGCGGGTCTGGTGACAGGCGAGTGGTTCTTTGCGTTTCAAAGCCAGGGGATGTCGGGCGGGCCGTGGCTGGGGCCCACGGTCGAAGACACGCTGAGGGCGCTGCGAGAGCAGGGCGTTGCGAATCTGATCATCCAGCCCATCGGGTTTCTGTGCGACCACGTCGAGATTCTGTACGACATCGACGTGGGCTTTCGGCAGTTCGCGGCCGGACTCGGCATGACGGTGAAGAGGCCGGAGTCGCTGAACGATTCGCGCCTGCTGACGCTGGCGTTGGCGGATCTGGCGCGCAAGGGGCTGGCCGCGTAAGGTCGAATTGCGCGGGCGGGCATGATTCCCCGCACCCTGCAAGACCCGCGCGCATCAGAATAGGCTGGGAAAACCATGAAGACCTGGCAAAAGCTCGCGCTCATCGTTCTGCCCGCGATTTTGATCGCGGGCATCGGCATCTGGCGGATCAATGTCGCGCGGAATCGTCCTGGCATTGTGCCGCACCCGGCGCAGGAGAGCCACCTGAGCGATGAGGAGATGGTGCAGCCGCGCAAGCTATACATCGACGATCTGAAGTCGGCAAAAGATCTGATTGGCAAACCGGTGTGGATCGAGGCCGGCTACGAGCTGGACTATTTTCCTTACGCCGCGCATCAAGTGAACTTCCCGCACAAGGCGGGCGTGCTGCCGAGCGTGCAGCGGCTGGACATTCGCGACATCGTGCTGGCGAAATTTCCGGCAAATCTCGCGACACGCATTCCGCGCGGGACCCAGCAGGCCTTCGCGGTGTTCACCATGCCGGGCGACGCAAAGGAATATGCAACCGCCATCGGCACAATTCAGGGAACCGACTCGACGTACTACTGCGACACGGTTTTCTATTACGACGATCCGCACCAGATGTATAACTTCTGGCCGGCGGATCTGTGGCAGGCGATCGACCAGCATCAGCCGAAGCAGGGGATGACAGAGCTGGAGGCGGCGATGGCGCTGGGCGTGATGCAGCAGTCCGATTCATCGAACTACGGGAACCGGACCGTGCATTACGATGCCGGGGGCAAGCACTGGGAAGTGACCTTCGAGAACGACAAGGCCACCCAGATCCAGCAGGACGCTGGTTCGGCTGCGGGAAGCTAGGCTTCCTCAGAGAAGCGAATCGGCGGCCCGAGGAAGCGGTTGCGGAGCAGGGAGAGCCAGCCACCCACGAGCGACGGCACGGGAGCGGAATACGTCCGAAGGGCTGATGGCGGTTCGGCTCCGTTGCGTGCTCCCTTTGTGCCCATGGCAAAGATCGGGTCCTGCGGCGTGTTCTGCGCGGCAAGGGACGCAAGCGCGCATTGGCGGAGATAAGCGGATACAGTGAGGCCGAATTCCGCAGCCAGTTTCTCGATGCGGCGCTCTTCCCCAGGAGTAAAGCGTGTGGTGATGCGGCGGGTGCGATCGGGCTCTGGCTTCCTTTTGGGTGCGGCGGCGATCCGCGGATGCTGAATGCTGTTGGCGAGCACCTTGCGGAACGGCGGGCGTTTGGGTTTGCGGGTTCTCGCCGGTGCGGCGGCGGCGCGTTGGCGTGGCGCCTTAGCCTGCGTCGGGATCCTGGCAGCCATCTTGCTTTGCGCCTGGATGATGGAGGACCTTGTGCGGTTTTGAGCCGGTTGAGGCCGCCGGGAAGACGTCGTCTTCGCGGGTGCGGCAACTTTGCGGAAACGTGTTTGTGCTGGAGCTGCTCTCTTCACCGGCGGAGGGGAAGGCGCGGTTTTAAGGGCAGGCCTGGGAGCGGGGGCTGCAGGAGTGGCCGGCTGCGTCCGCTTCACGGTTGTCTCGGCGAGAATGTCCGGCGCTGCGGCGGTCAAAGGCGGCTTCGGCAGATCGGTCTTTCTCGCCTGTTTCGGGATTGGAGCCTGCCTGGCCGGGGAAGGCTTTGCGGCTGGCGGCGGTACCAGCGCGTCGCCGTTGAGAGGCATGGAGGGTTGCCATCGTTCGGTGGGCCCTTCTCCTGGAAGGACGGGTTCGGCGGACCTGAGGGCGGGCGCGGACCTGAGCTCGATCACAGGTTCGTTATCGGGTATGACCGGCAGCTGGGAGATCCATGGAGCCGCGTCCTCGGCTGACGGTGGGCTGGGCGCAGGTTTTACCGGCAGCTTTAGCCCCGATGCAGCCGCGGTCCTGACTCTGGGCCGGGCAGGCCGCCGCTGCGTTGGCGCGGCCTGGCGGCTCCGGAGTTGGCGAATCGCCTCTTCGTAGGGAATTTCGCGCAACTCGTCGGCGCCGTCGCCATTCTTGTGACCATTTCCATTGCCCTCGGCCGGTTGCTTCTCGGCCCAGGTCTGAAACCGGCTCAGGATGCCTTGGATGTCCTCAGGGTTGGGTCCGGGCTGCATGGAGAATCCCTCCATGCAGAGATTAAAAGGATGAGAAAAGGACCGGAGGGGAAAGATGAGAATTCTCACAGACGCTTTCCGGCGTTGGTAACAACGAGGGGCCGGTTTTCCATTTTGGGACGCGACGTTACCTTCGGCCGGCGATGCTCTTGACGGTGATCAGCCTGTGTTCCGCAGCCCGGCCGCGATCCCGCTGATCGTTCCCGCGATGGCGCGGTTGACCTCGTCGGTGTCCTCACCGGCACGCTTGCGGCGGAGCAGGTCCACCTGGATCAGGCTCATCGGATCGACGTAGGGATTGCGCAGGACGATGGAGCGGGCGAGGACGGGGTTCGACTGCAGCAGATCGCGTTGGCCGGTGACGGCGAGAACCGCCTCGCGGGTGCGCTCAAATTCGGCTTTGAGGATGGCGAAGACGCGTTCGCGGAGGGCGGTGTCGGGCACGAGCGAGGCGTAGAGCGAGGCGATGCCGAGGTCAGCCTTGGCCAGCGCCATCTCGACGTTGCGCACGATGTCGATGAAGAGCGGAAAGTCGGCCATCATTTCCTGCAGCAGTTTTGCTCCCCCCGGTTTCGCGGCGAAATCCGCAAACGCCGTGCCCACGCCGAACCACGCGGGCACGAGCAGCCGGCTTTGCGTCCAGCCAAACACCCAGGGGATGGCGCGCAGATTGGCGAAGCTAATCTGGCCGGGGCGCCGCGCGGGGCGCGATCCGATGCGCGCGTGCTCCAGCTCCGCGACCGGCGTGGCGACTTCGAAATAATGCAGCACGCCGGGGTCGTCGATGATGTGCTCGCGATAGAAGCGGAACGAAATGTCGGACAGCTCGGCGAGCGCGCTCTCCCACGCGGGCTGCATCACGCCGGAGTAGCGGCCGTTGGGCAGCAGCGCGTTCGGTCGGGCGAGGGCATCCAAAGACGCCGCAATCATCAGCTCCAGGTTGCGCTCGGCCAGCACCACGTCGGAGTACTTCCAGTTCAGCACCTCTCCCTGCTCGGTGATGCGAATCTCGCCGTCGAAGGCTCCCACCGGCTGAGCGTAGATGGCGCGATGCGTGGGTCCGCCGCCACGGCCAACGGTGCCGCCGCGTCCGTGAAAGAGGCGCAGCCGCACGCCGCAGTCGCGTGCCACCTCGTGCAGAGCGCGGTGCGCGCAGAAAATCTCCCAGGTGCTGGTCAGCATGCCGCCATCCTTGTTGGAGTCGGAGTAGCCGAGCATCACTTCCTGCGTGTTGTCCCACGAGGCGAGCAGCTTGCCGTAACCCGGCGAGTTCCACAGCTCGCGGCAGATGCGCGGCGCGTTGCGCAGGTCCTCGATGGATTCAAAGAGCGGCACGGGCATCACTCCAGGGTCGCCGCCGCGACCGGCCACTTCCACTCCGCCAAGGCGCGCGAGCCAGATCACCGCTGTCACATCTTCGACCGACGAAGCGCCGCTGACGATGTAATGGCGGATGGCCTCGGGGCTGCATCCTTTCTTGATTTCGGCGATCACGCGGAAGGTTTCGATGACGTCGCGCGTCTCGGAGCTCAGAGCTTCCGGAGTCGTCGCCCCGCTCTGCGCGCACCAGGCGGAGGATTCTTCGAGGGCCCTGCGATGGATGCGCGCATGCTGGCGGATGTCGAGCGTGTGCAGGTGCAGGCCGAAGGTGCGGACCATCAGCAGCAGCGGGTCGATCAGCGTTTCGGCAAGGCGGATGCCCTGGTGCACAGCGAGGCTGCGGCGCACCACGCTCAGGTCCTCGAGGAAGTCGCCCGCGGAACAGTAAGGCGACAGCCCGGCGAGCGAGGATTCGAGTACATCGGGATCGGCGTCCGTCTTGCCCGCGGTGCGCTGGATGCGCGCGCGGACGCAGACCAGGTAGCGGCGGTAGGTTTCGAACTCGAAGCGCGTGCCGAAGGCTTCCGCGCTGGTGTGCAGCTCTGCCTCGAAGGACCGCAGGCGAGCGAACAGCTCTTCGCTGACGGGCGACTGCTGCGCTGAGGTGGTGAGCAAGTCGATGGCCTGCTGCAGGCGCTGGTCATAATAGTCGAGCAGGCGGGTGCGCGCGGCGAGAATCGCCTGGCGCGTGACCTCGGGCGTGACGAAGGGATTGCCGTCGCGATCGCCGCCGATCCACGAACCGAAGGCGAGCAGCAGCGGCAACTCCGACAGCTCAAGCTCCAGGCCGTATTCGCTCTTCAGCGCGCCCGCGACTTCTTCGTAGAGCCCAGGCAGCGTGTCGAAGATCGAAACGTCGTAGTAGTCGAGGCCCATGCGAATTTCGTCGCTGACCGCAGGCGCGCGGGTGCGGACCTCGTCGGTCTGCCACAGCGCAGTGATCTCCGCGGTGAGCGCCTCTTCGAGCGCGGTCAGCTCTTCGTCGGAAACCGGAATACGGTCGAGCTTCTCGAGGAATTCGCTCATGCGGCGCCGCTTCATCAGCACGGAGCGGCGAGCGATCTCCGTTGGGTGCGCCGTGAAAACCGGCACGACGAGCACCCTGCGCAGCCAGGCAAGGGTTTTCTCCGCCGAGATTCCGGCTTCGCGCATCGCGCGCAGCGTTCCGCGCAGCTCGCCGCGCTGTGTTTCGCGTTTGGAGTCGCCGGTGATCTGCAGCGAGAGCCGCCGGCGCTTGCGGTGGTTGGTCTCGGCCAGGTTGATCAGCTCGAAGTAGAAGGCGAAGGCGCGGCTGAGGCGCTCGGCCTGCTCGACCGGCATGGCGCTGATGGCGAGGACGGCTAGCTGCATCAGATCTTCGGCTTCGCGGATTTGTCCCTTGCCCTGGAGCTCCCGCCGCCGGATCGCGGACTGCCGCAGCTCTTCGACTTTTTCGTAGAGCGGAGTGCCAGCCTGCTCGCGCAGCACACGGCCCAGCAACAGCCCCAACGAGCGCACGTCGCGGCGCAGCGGCGCTTCCTTCAGGTCGCCGGAGCGCGCCTCGAGCTCAGCCAGGCGCTCGGTCCAGCTCTCGGGTTTCCACAGAGGCGGCATGGTTCTGATTAAATCAGAGAGCGATGCGCGCCGGACCGGACGACCAGCAGGAGACCGAAATTGTTGCGGAGGCGACCGCCGAGCGCGACGCTGCGACCGGGACCGTTCCGGTCACGATCCGCCGCGCCGAGGAGCGCGACATTCCCGCGATGGCTGCGATCCGCGCGGCCGAGTGGGAGACGCAGGAGTATTGGGAACGGCGGATCGGCAACTACCTCCGTGGTGCAATCGCCGCGCAGCATGCGTTGCCGGGATATGCGGCCTTCGTGGCCGATCTCGATGGCGCCGTCGTTGGCTTCATCGCCGGCCATCGCACCACGCGGCACGGATGCCAGGGCGAGCTGGAATGGATCGACGTTGTCCAGGCGCAGCGCCGGCAGGGGATCGCGGGGCAGATGGTCGTCAGGCTGGCGGCCTGGTTCATCGAGCAGCAAGCTCTGCGCGTCTGCATCGATGTCCAACCGAAGAACCTCGTCGCGCGCGGCCTCTACGCCAAATTTGGCGCCCGGCCCCTCAATCCCCACTGGATGATTTGGGACGATGTCCGCGTTGCTGTTAAGGGAACTACGTCTCGCCCGTGACCACCACCCAATGCGCTGACGTTTGCGTTATCCTCCTTGCGTTATGCGCATACCTATTCTGGCTCTCTTGAGTTGTGCCGTCGCAGCGACGTTAGGCGCCAACGCCCTCGCCCAGGAAACACCGAAGCCCAAGCCCGAAGACACCGAAGTCTGGACACCGGTCCCCGCCATCGTGACGCCTGGCGCGACCGACGCCGCGCCGCCCTCTGACGCGATCGTCCTCTTCGACGGCAAGAACGAGGATGAATGGGTGTCGGCGCAGGATCACACACCGGCCAAGTGGATCGTCGGCGATGGCGTGCTGACCGTCGCCAAGGGCACCGGCAACATCGAGACGAAGCGCAGCTTTAAGAACTACCAGCTCCACATCGAGTGGAAGATTCCGGAGAGCATCACTGGCAGTGGCCAGGCGCGCGGCAACAGCGGCGTGTTTCTCGCCTCACTCGGCCCCGGCGACGCGGGCTACGAGCTGCAGGTACTCGACTCGTTCAACAACGCGACCTACGTCAATGGGCAGGCCGCCAGCATCTATAAACAGAGCCCGCCCCTGGTGAACCCGAACCGCAAACCCGGCGAGTGGCAGAGCTACGACGTGGTGTGGACCGCGCCCACCTTCAACGCCGACGGCTCGCTGAAAACGCCTGCGTATGTCACGGCGTTCTTCAACGGCGTGCTGGTGCAGGATCATTTCCAGCTCAAAGGGCAGACGCTCTACATCGGCCAGCCGTTCTACAAAGCGTACGACCGCGCGCCCATCAAGCTGCAGGCGCACGGCGACAAGAGCGAGCCCATCAGCTTCCGCAACATCTGGGTGCGGGAATTACCTTGAGCGGAAGAGTTTAGAGTTTAGAGTTTACAGTTTGGTGTCCGGGCGGGCTTGGTATCCAGGAGAGGATTGAGTTCGAGGCCGGTGAGCCTAAACTCTAATCCCTAAACTCTAAACTCTGCTCTCACCCCAGCTTCATCGCCTCAGGATCCCACTTCACAATGGCGTCCCGCTCATAGCTGAGATTGCTCAGCAGAGCCGCACCGGCAGCGCGGTATCCGAAGACCGCGTCCTCAACAACCGGCTGCCGCGAACGTACCGACGCGAAGAAGTTTTTAAAGTGGTCGTAGCTATCGCTGTAGTCGCGCGGCGCGACGTACTTGTCGTACCCCACGCGCGTGGGCTCAGTCGCTTCGACCAGCGGATACTTCTGCCGATAGGCGGCGGTGATCTGCTTCTGCATCGCATCGGTGAACGATCCGATCATCAGCCCGGGCTCTTTCTCGCGCGGCACGCGGCTCACGGTGACGGTGTTGCCGGCAATCTCCATCTGGCCTTCAGAGCCAGCAAAGAGGAAGCCCTCGCCTTCCGCGCCGCCGTCGACAAAGTTGACGCGCAAGCTGAGGTTAAAGCCCTCGGGATAGTCGAAGAGTCCGAGCAGCACATCGGGCGCGTCGCGGCCATCTTTCCAAAAGCGCAACCCTCCGGTTGCCATGGCGCGCGTCGGGCCCTTCGCGCCGGTGATGAAGTGCGTGCCGCTGAAGAGGTGGACGAACAGATCGCCTGCCACGCCGCTGCCGTAAGCCTTCCACTTGCGCCACTGGAAAAAGTGCTCGCCATTGAAGGGAATCTTCGGGGCCGTCCCGAGAAAGCGCGGCCAGTCGCACGTTTCTGGTGACGCATCGGGAGGAACGGTGTAGTTCCACGCGCCGATCGACGAATTGCGGTCCCAGAACGCGCTGACCATGTTCAGTTGTCCGATCGCGCCCGCCGCCAGCAGCTCTTTCGCCTTGGCATAAACAATGCTGCTGACGCGCTGGCTCCCGATCTGCAGGGTGCGCTTCGTCGCCTGCGCCGCCTCGATCATGGCCGGACCGTCCGAGTAGAGGTGGATCATCGGTTTCTCGCAGTAGACGTCCTTGCCCGCTTTCATCGCGTCGATCGAAGCCTGCTTGTGCCAGTGATCCGGCGTGCCGATGATGACCGCGTCGATGTCCTTGCGGTCGAGAATCTCGCGGTAGTCGCGGGTGGTGAGGATGTCGGGTCCCCACAGCTCCTTGCAGTGCGCGAGGCGGTTGTCGTAGCAGTCGGCAGCGGCAACCAGCTTCACGCCCGGCACCGTCACGGCAACTTGGGTATCGTGCTGGCCCTGCCCGCCCGCGCCAATGAGCGCGATCTGGATATGGTCATTCGCGGCGATGGGCTTCTCAGGCTCGGCCTGCTGCGGAGCGATCAGCGTGCCCGGTTGCCCCTGCTCCACCATCGCGCGCAGCCGTGTTGCCATGACCGCTTGTGTCGTTGCCGTTCCTGCCACTTTCAAGAAGCTTCTGCGATTCACGCGCGCTGATCCCCCGATTCCGAGTCCATTGCCCCGAAATAAATTGCCCCTGCCAACATAATCGTTTTCGCGCGAGTTTGCCCGGGGGCACCAGAACGCGCGCAGATCCCGCGCAGCCGCTATTCGATAGAATTCCGGAGAATGCGACCTGCGCGCTTGTCCCCCATTTTCGTTCTGAGCGTCACGCTGACGTCCGTGGCGCTTGCGATCCCCGCCCACGGGCAGCTCTCCACCGAAATCGCCCGCATTGCCGCGCAGGCGCACGGGCGCGTCGGCGTGGCGTGTTCGCTGCCCGGCCAGATCCTCGACTGCAACCTCCGTGCCAACGAGCCGTTCCCGATGCAGTCGGTTTACAAGCTGCCCATTGCGATGGCAATCCTGCACGCCGTCGAGCAGCGGCGGCTGCGCCTGGACCAGAACATCCGGTTTCTGCCCTCCGACCTCATCTCCCCCGACCAGTACAGCCCATTGCGCGATGCTCATCCCCACGGCAATGTCGACGTTCCGCTCGAGGACCTGCTGCGCCTCGCGGTTTCAGAAAGCGACGGCGTTGCGTCGGACATTCTGATCCGCACGCTGGGCGGGCCCGGCGCGGTAGATGCGTATGTACGCAGTCACGGTATCGGCGGCGTTCACATTGTCGATACGGAGAAGGTGCTCGGCCGCGAGGTGAAGCTCGAGGATCGCGACTCCGCGGAGCCTCGCGCTCTCGTAGCTCTGCTGCGGCTCCTCGCCGACCGCTCCCCGCTCACCCCGGAGCACACGCAACTGCTCCTCGGCTGGATGACGGCCTCCCATACCGGCGATCACCGCATCAAAGCGCTGCTCCCGTCGGGCACGGTGGTCGCGGACAAGACAGGGACGTCGGGCACCGGACGAAACTTCACCAACGCCACCAACGACGTTGGCTTGATCACGCTCCCCGACGGCCGCCGGCTGGCGCTCGCGGTCATGGTGTCGGACTCTGCCGCTCCAGCGGCCGTCCGCGAGCAGGTCATCGGGCAAATCAGCCAAGCAATCGACGCCGCTGCGCAGCGCCAGTCCACTGCTCCCTGAAGCGCCAGGGTCGCGGCGTTACAATCGGTCCACAATTTTCTTTATGGTCTCCTGGCTCTATCGCCACTGGGTCACGGCAACGCTCTGGATGGGCATTCTTCTGCTCCTTCTGTTGCCCATACCCATCCTGCGGCTGCAATGGAGCTGGTTTCTCGTCCTCATTTACCTCCATATCCCGATTTACATGCTGCATCAGGTGGAAGAACACACCGGGGATCGTTTCCGGCGGTTTGTTAACCAGCATGTTTTCGGCGGCGTCGAAGGGCTGACCCCAGCAGCAGTTCTCTGGATTAACATTCCCGGGGTCTGGGGTGTCACATCGCTGGCTCTCTACCTGGCTGTCGTAGCAGGCGCCGGGTGGGGCTTGATCGCCGACTGGCTCGTTGCCGTGAACGGGGCGATCCACATCGTTGCCGCCATCGCTCAGCGAATCTACAACCCAGGACTATGGACCGCGGTCTTCCTGTTCCTGCCCCTGAGTTGCGTAACTCTCTGGAAGAGCGCCGGCGTGCAGGCCACCTGGATCCACCACGTGGCCGGTCTGAGTGTCGCCGTTATCATCCATGCTGTCATCATTGTCCACACCAGAAACCGCGCAGCGCGCCTGAGGGCGGCGCATTCCTGAAGCGGCTCGCGTCTGGATACTCTCGCGCTGCCGCTCCTGCGAAAGCTCGCTGCGCCCCCGGGACCGGCCGGCCCGCCATCCAGCCCCTCGAATTGAATTCGCTTCCTCTTCCCCGTAAACTTGCTATAGGGGCGAATTTTGCTCAGGCTCACCAAAAAAGCCGACTATGGCCTCATGGCGCTCAAGTATCTGTCCGAGCATGCGGACGAGGCCTCGCTCAGCGCCAAGGACATCGCGGAGGCGTATCACATTCCGCCGCAGCTGCTGGCCAAGATTCTGCAGCGCCTGGCGAAGGTGGGCATTCTGCGCTCGCACGCCGGCATGAACGGCGGCTATTCCCTCCTCAAAGCCGCCCGTGAAATCTCGGCCTTCGAAGTGATTCACGCCATCGACGGCCCGCTCTTCATCACCTCCTGCGGACTGAGCCACAGCGGTTGCGACCTCACCGACTCCTGCACCATCAAAGAACCACTGGCGCGGGTCAACGACAGCATTTCGGGGCTGCTGCGCAGCATCAGCATCGCCGATCTGGCCGGGTCCAGCACCGAAGTTACGGTGCGGCGCAACCCCGGCCAGGAACTGGTCACGATCCAGCTGTAAGCTCGAAGCAGAGGCACGCGAAGCCGGTGCAACTCCCTATCTACATGGACAATCACGCCACCACGCGGCTCGATCCGCGGGTGCTGGAGGCGATGATGCCGTACCTCACCGAGGTGTACGGCAACGCGGCCAGCCGCAGCCATGGATTTGGCTGGGCGGCGGATCAGGCTGTCGAGAAGGCGCGCGCGCAGGTGGAAAAGCTCATCGGCGCGTCGGCGCGGGAGATCGTCTTCACCTCGGGCGCGACCGAGAGCGACAATCTGGCCATCACCGGCGCAGTCCAGGGGTCGGTTCAGATGCAGGGCGGCCGCGGCCACGTCATCACCCAGGCCACCGAACACAACGCCGTGCTCGACACGTGCAGGTGGCTCGAGAAGCAGGGATGCCGCGTGACGATGCTGCCGGTGGATGAACAGGGGCGGATTCGCCTCGACGATCTCCGCCTCGCAATGGACGACGATAAACCGGTGCTGGTCACGATTCTCGCCGCGAACAACGAGATTGGGACCCTCCAGCCGATCGACGAGATCGGCGCGCTGTGCCACGAACGCGGCGCGCCTTTCCATACCGACGCGGCGCAGGCCGTTGGCAAGATCCCCATCGACGTGAACCGCAGCAACATCGACCTGCTGTCGATCTCCGGCCACAAAATTTACGGCCCCAAGGGCATCGGCGCCCTCTATGTGCGGCGGCGCAACCCGCGTGTCGAGCTGACGGAGCAGATGCACGGCGGCGGCCACGAGCGCGGCATGCGGTCGGGCACGCTGAATGTGCCCGGCATCGTCGGCCTCGGCGCGGCGTGCGAAATCGCCGGCGCGGAGCTGGAGGCGGAAGCGATTCGCGTGGGCGCGCTGCGCGATCGGCTGCAAGCGAAGTTGGAGGCGGCGCTCGACCGTGTGCTCGTGAACGGATCGCAAACGCATCGTCTCCCCGGCAATCTGAATATGACCTTCGAGCACGTCGACAGCGAGACGCTCATGATGGGCCTCAAAGACGTGGCGCTCTCCAGCGGCTCCGCGTGCACCTCGGCGAAAATCGAGCCCTCGCACGTCCTGCGCGCGCTGGGCCTCGACGAACAGGCCACGCACAGCTCGATTCGCTTCGGCCTCGGCCGCTTCAACACCGAAGAAGAAGTGGACTATGTCGCGGAACGGCTGGTGGATGTGGTGAAGAAGCTGCGGGAGATTTCGCCGGAGTACGCCGAGTTCACCTGAGGCTCACTCAGCCTCGACAATCACACACTTCAGATATTCGGTCTCAGGGATGTTGAGCACCACGGGATGGTCCGGAGACGCGCCCCGCACCTCCAGCACACGCACCCGGCGCCGAGCATCGCCTGCCGCTGCCCGCAGCGTCTCCATGAACCCGCCCAGCGAAACGTGGTGCGAGCAGGAGCAGGTGATCAACCGTCCGCCCGGGCGCAGCATCTTCAGGGCGCGCAGGTTCAGCTCCCGATACCCGCGCAGCGCGCCTTCAACGGCGCGTTTGCTCTTCGCAAAGGCGGGCGGGTCGAGCACGATGGTGTCGTAGACCGCGCCAGCGTCGCTCCAGTCGCGCAGCAGATTGAAGGCGTCCGCTTCAACCCAATCGACTTCGGACGAACCAAGGGCTGCGCGATTCGCCTCCAGGTTTTGTTCCGCCACTTCGAGTGCCGCGCGCGAAACGTCATTCCCAGTCACCCGCGGGCAAACGCGCGCCAGATGCAGCGCGAACCCACCCTGGTAGGTGCAAACGTCGAGCGCCTCGCCGTGGGCGTAGCGCGCAGCGGCGGCGTAGTTTTCACGCTGGTCGAGAAACGCCCCGGTCTTCTGCCCGCTGGTCGCGTCAAAGTGAAACTGAAGGCCGTTGAGGTGGAAAACTGTCTTCGTGCCCGGATTTTCCGGGTCGCGCGCGAACAGCGTCGCCGACGCAGGCACGCTGAGCTGCTCCAGCTCGCGGATGCGCGGCTCTTCGCGCTCCAGAATCGTGTCGGGATCGAGGGCTTCCCTGAGGATTTCCGCCACAGCGGAGCGGGTCGCGTCGTTATCGAGAGCCTTATGCCGAAGCTGCACAATGACCAGGCCGGCGTACTTGTCCACGGTGATACCGGGCAGCTCATCCGCCTCGCTAAAGACCAGCCGGCAGGCGTTGCTGTCCGCATCGAGCATCGGCACGCGCCGCGCGATCGCCGCACGCAGCCGCGCGCGCAGCATCCCCAGCCATTCCTCATCCGAGACCAGTTCTTGCGCAACCAGCCGCAGCGCAATCTCCGAAGCAGGGCTGTACAGCCCGGTCCCCAGCAGCGAGCCACGCCGATCCGCCAGCGGAACCAGTCCCGCAGCAATTTGACCCGGCTCCCCCGGCCACTCCTCCACATCCGACCGATAGACCCACACGTGCCCGGCGCGCAGCCGATCCGCGGCGCGGCGCGAGATGAGAATCGCCCCGGGAATCTCAGGCGTCGCTCGCTCCATTGGCGCCGAATCCGAGAGTGGGCGCCCGGCTTGGTTCGCCGTCTCGCGCCCGGCAGGGCGATTTCCCGGACCCAGCTCCCGCGGTTTTCGTTTAGCTTGTTGCTTGCGGGGCGATTCGCGTTTGGCGTGGGTCGGCATCAGAGTCTACTAAAGGCTGATCTGCCTGGCGCTGCGATGCGCTGGGCAAAGACCCATCTTCGCACAGCGGAAAGGAGCGTACTTGAAGGGTCCCCTCCGGCGCGTTGCCGTGTTGCTGCTGATCTTGCCGTTTGCCGCGGCCAGATCGAACGCGCAGACAGCTCCCGCCATGCAACCGGGGGCGCCGCCTCAAGCGACGCAACCGACTCACGCACCCTCCTCGTCCTCGCCCCCCAGTCAAACGCCGCCGAGCGCGCACCCGTCACCACCCGACTCCGGAGCCGCGGCCAACCACACCCCTTCCGCCGGCACCACCCCCGCTTCGACACCGGCTCCCGCCCCCGCCGCGACTGCGCCCTCGCCCGCCGCCCCACCGCCAGCCCCAGTCCAGACCGAAGTCGGCCACATCAACGGCGCCTCCTTCCGCATCGACGTTCCCAAAGACTGGAACCGCGGCCTGGTCCTCTACTTCCATGGCTATGAGCCGGCGCCGCAGACCTTCGACCCCAAATACCCGCCCACACGCATCCTGCAGGAGATTCTCAACCGCGGCTACGCGGTCGCGCGCTCCGGATACGCGGTCGGAGGATGGGCCGTGCCGCAGGCTGCCAGCGAGACCGATGCGCTGCGCCGCTACTTCCGGAAGAAATACGGCCAGCCGCGCGAGACCTTCCTCATGGGCCACTCCATGGGCGGGCTGCTCACGCTGATGGGGCTCGAGCAAAATCCAAAGGAGTACGCGGGAGGCCTCGCGGTTTGTGGCGTGCTGGCCCCGGCGGACCTGGTGATGCAGCGAGCCTTCGCCAACCGCGTCGCCTTCGACGCGTTTTTCCCCGGCGTCCTGCCCGATGTCGAGCACATTCCGCCGACCTTCATGATGAATGACATTCCCACCATCGCGAATGTGCAGAAGAGCCTCGATGCGAATCCGGATCAGGCGGCGCTGGTGCGCCAGATCGCCAACATCCACGCCAACCGCGGCCTCGCCGACGTGCTCGTCTTCAACACCTTCGTGATCGAGGATCTCCGGCTCAAATCGGGCGGCAATCCGTTCGACAATCGCAACCTGGTCTACAACGGGACGGACAATGATGCGCTGCTGAACCAGCGCGTACACCGCTATGCGGCTGATCCCAACGCGTACCGCTTCCTCGCTAACTGGTATTCGCCCAACGGCAACCTGCATCGCAAACTGCTGGAGGTCCACACCATCTACGACCCGCTCGTACCGGCCTCGACCACGGGCTGGTACAACGAGCTGACGAGGCGGCTCGGCAACGGTGACAACTTCGTCGAGCAGTACGTCGACCGCGACGGCCACTGCAACGTGACGGCCGACCAAACCGGCCTCGCCTTCGACGAGCTGCTCTCCTGGGTCCACGACAACAAGCCCCCCACACCAGGCCTGCTCCCCGGCAGCCCGCCGCCGCCGGAGAAAACGCCACCCAAGCCAAAGAATCCAGGCAAGCCAGAGTGACGAGCGCTGCACCCTGTCACCTGAAACCTGCAACCTGTCACGTGTCACGTGTCTCTTGCAACTCCCGCATATAATGGGTCATGGCGAGTGTTCAGCCCACCACGCTCCCCGTAGAGCGGGTCCCTGACCTGTTCCGGGAGAAGTTTGGCCGGCTGCTGGACACGGTTCACGCCAATCGCCCCTCCGACGACGTCAACATCATCCGCCAGGCCTGGCAGTTCTGCCTTGAGCACCACAACGGCCAGCTGCGCGCCTCCGGCGAGCCCTACGTCCTGCACCCGCTGGAGGTCGCCCTCGTCCTCGCGGAGATGAAGCTCGATTCGACCGCCATCGCCGCTGGACTGCTGCACGACGCGGTCGAAGACACGCCCGTCACGACCGAAGACATCGTCGCGAAATTCGGCGAGCAGGTGGCCCACATCGTCGAAGGCGTGACGAAAATCGATAAAATCCAGTTCGCAAATCGCGAAGATCGCCAGGCCGAGAACGTCCGCAAGATGCTGCTGGCGATGGTCAGCGATGTGCGCGTGGTTCTCATCAAGCTCGCGGACCGCCTGCACAACATGCGCACGCTCGAGCATCTCGACCCCGAGCGCCAGCGCGCCATTGCCCGCGAAACCCTCGACATCTACGCGCCGCTCGCGCATCGCCTCGGCATGGGCAAACTCCGCGGCGAACTCGAGGACCTGGCCTTTCGCTGGGTCGATCCCATCACCTGGGAGCAGTTGCACGAAGCCGTCGAAGCCCGCCGCTCCGAAGGCGAACAGTTCCTCGCCGGTGTCGACGGCCTGCTCTCCGAGCGCCTGCACGAGAACAACATCAAGGCCCGCGTGGAATGGCGCATCAAGCGCCTCTACAGCATCCACAGCAAGCTGGTAAAGTCGCAGACCTCCATCGATCAGGTCTACGACCTGCTCGCCCTGCGCGTCATCACCTCGAGCGTCCAGGACTGCTACGCAGTCTTCGGCATCATCCACAGCATTTGGCGCCCCGTCCCCGGCCGCATCAAGGACTTCATCGCCATGCCGCGCCCGAATTTGTATCAGTCACTGCACACAACTGTGATGGGCGAGGGCGGCCACCAGTTCGAAGTGCAAATCCGCACCGAAGAAATGCACCGCATCGCGGAGGAGGGCATCGCCGCGCACTGGAAGTACAAAGCCGGCGGATCCCCCGTCAGCGCGCGCGACGAGCAGCGTCTCGCCTGGGTCCGTCAACTCGTCGAGTGGCAGCGCGACATGACCGATCCCAACGAGTTCCTGTCGACGCTCAAGATCGACCTGTACCCGGAGGAGGTCTACACCTTCACGCCGAAAGGCAAAGTCGTCGTGGTCCCGCGCGACGGCACGCCCATCGATTTCGCCTACACCATCCACACCGAAGTCGGAAACACCTGCATCGGCGCACGCGTCAACGGCCGCATGGTTCCGCTGCGCACCAAACTCCGCAACGGCGACATCGTCGAAGTCATCACCCAGAACGGCCACACGCCCAGCCGCGACTGGCTCACCTTCGTCAAAAGCCCGCGCGCCCGCAACAAAATTCGCCACTGGCTCAACGAGCACCAGCGCGAGCGCGCTATCGAGATCGGCCGCAAGCTGCTCGAGCGCGAAGCCCGCAAATATAAAGTCGGCCTCTCGCAGTTCCAGGAATCGGACTACGCCCGCGTTGCCGCGGACTACAGCGTGGCGACGCCGAACGATTTGTGGTCGGCGATCGGATTCGGCAAGTACTCGGCGCGCCAGGTGCTCAACCGCCTCGCCCCCGGCCTCATCCATCAGCCGCAGGAAACAGAAACTCCCGCCGCACCCTCCAGTCCCGGAGCCGATGCCGTACGCCGCGCGGCCGCCGTCAGTGGAACCGATTCGCTCATCGTCGAGGGCCAGAACGAGCTGCTCGTCTATCGCGCGCGATGTTGCAACCCCATCCGCGGCGAGGAGATCATCGGCTACGTCACGCGCGGCAAGGGCGTCGCCGTCCACGCGCGTAGCTGTCCCAATGTGCAGAACCTGCTCTACGAGGCTGACCGCCGCATCTCCGTCGAATGGGCGCGCACCGGCGACGATAGCGACGGCACCCGCCAGACCTATCCGGTCCGCTTCACGGTGCATTGCGACGACCGCGCAGGCATGCTCAAGGAAATCACCGCCATCATCAGCGACGAGAACACCAACATCCGGACCATGGAAACGCACTCAGGCGAAAACGGCGACGCGACCATCGAGTTTGTCATCGACGCCGAAGATGTGCGGCACCTGACGCGCCTGGTGCAGGCATTGCGACGGCTGCCCGGCGTACGCGACGTCCAGCGCTCGCAGAAGCTGTAGCCGCTAAACCTGAGCCACAGGCGGAAGCAGCTCTTCCACCTGCGGAATCTCCGCCTTCTGCCGCCGCCCCACGATCCAAACCCCCGTCAGCACCAGCGCCCCACCGGCAATCTCCATCGGCGACATCCGCTCACCGAAGATCATCCACGCAAAAACAGCCGTTAGGGGCGCAATGGTCAGCCAAAGAATCGAGCTCACTGTGACAGGCAAATGTCCCAGCGCATAGGTCAGCCCGTAGTAGCCGCCTACCTGACAAACCAAACCGAGTCCGAGCAGAGCCCACAGCGGACCAACTCCCGGAACCGCCAGCGAAAAATGCCCCAAGGCGGCGCAGACAAGCAGCGTGGCGGCACTCGCAGTAGTCGACAGAGCCAGCAGCATCCCGGCATCCACCTTCGCACGTAGCCTGCCAGTGATGACCAGATAGAGCGCGAAGCAAACGGCGGCCAGCACGGCCAGGCCATCGGCCGACGAACGCGAGAAGGCGTGACGCAGGTCGGCCGTAACAATGAGGCAACTGCCGACAGTGCTGACGAGAAGCGCCGCCCAGAATCGGCTCGAAGGCAGTTTCCGCGTCAGCATCCAGGTGAAGAGCCCCACGAACAGCGGAGAAATATTGCTCAGAAACGTCGCATTCCCCGCGGAGGTGTGCATCACCGCGACGTTCCAGAGCCCAACGTCGCCGGCAAAGAACACCCCGCCGGCCACAGCGATCCAGATCGTCCGCGTCGAAAGGCTGCGGCGCGCCGAGCGCTGCAGGAGAAGCACCGCCCACAGCACGGGCAACGCGATGGCCATGCGATAAAACGCCGAGCTGACCCCTGGCATCCTCGACCAGCGAACGAAAATCGCCGACCAGGAGATCGCAATGATCCCACCGCTCAGCGCCAGAAAAGCGGCCAGCCTGCGTTCGCTCCGCATACAGCCATGGTACGCAACGTTCCCGGCACCGCCGCGACTCGCCTTCCAGCGGCCGCCTTTCGCTGTCGCCTATTCCCTATTCCCTGTTCCCTGTTTTTTCACTTTCCGCCGTGCGCGGTTAGCTTCACCTCAATATTCCCGCGCGTCGCATTCGAATACGGACAAGCCCGGTGCGCAGCCGCGACCAGTTCCTCCGCGCTCGCCTGATCCTGCTCTGGAATCGTCACGTCCAGTTCGACGCGCAGAGTGAACCCCTCGCCCTTGCCCTCGTCGAATGGACCGACTCCGACACGCGCCCGCACCGCGACCACGCCCGTCTTTTTCTTTGCCTGAAGCGCCATGTATTCCACCGCGCCGCCAAAGCACGCCGCGTAACCCGCGCCAAACAACTGCTCCGGGTTCGTCTTGTCGCCCTTGCCGCCCATCCCCGGCGGCAGCGCCAGGTCCAGATCGAGCAGCCCATCGGAGCTGCGCACATGGCCGTGGCGCGCGCCCTCGGCCGTTACATCCGCTGTATATAAAACCTGCATCGACGAAAATCCTCCAACTCAATTCTCGCCGATGATGGCCCGGTTTGCGCGCCTGGCAACGTGCACGCCAGCGCCGCCAGCAGCAGCATCGCTTAGACTGGCGCAATGCGGGCAGTCGTCATCGGAGGCGGAATCGGCGGCCTTGCAGCCGCAGTCGCGCTTCGAAAGATCGGCGTCGATGTCCTCGTCCTCGAGCGAGTCCCACAGATTCGCGAGGTGGGCGCGGGACTTTCTCTGTGGTCGAATGCCGTGCATGCGCTCCGCGAACTCGGCGTGGAAGACTAGGTACTCGCGTCGGCGACAGTCGTCGAACAGATCGTCACGAGCACTGCCTCCGGACGTCTGGTCGCGGTCACCGACGTCGCGAGTCTTAGCCGGGAAGCCAGCGCACCGTGCGTTTGCGTTCACCGTGCTGCACTGCAACAGATCTTGTTGCAGACACTGCCGCCCTGGTCTGTGCGAACCGGCGCACGCTGCATTGGTTTCGAGCAGTCGACCGCGATTCTGGAAGACGGCGAACGCGTCGAAGCCGATGTTCTGGTTGGAGCGGATGGCATTGCATCGGCGATTCGCCAGGCCCTTCACGGAAAAGCGGCGCCGGTCTACGCAGGCTACACCTGCTGGCGGGGAATCTGCCGCGATGATGGATCTCTGCCGGATGGGTCCGCAATTCTGGCGGTGGGCCACGGCATGCAATGTGGCATCTGGCACTGCGGCGAAGGACAGATCTACTGGTTCGTGACGAAAAACGCGCCCGAGGGCACGGCCGGCGGCAAGGCTGAGGTTCTGGCGCTCTGCCGCAACTGGGCTCCGCCGATTCCGGGAGTCGTCGAAAGCACGCCCTCGGACTCCATTATCCAAAACGATATTCTGGATCGCCCTCCGCTTCGCAAGTGGGGCCTCGGACGCGCGACGCTGCTCGGAGACGCGGCGCACGCCGCCACTCCGAATCTCGGCCAGGGCGCGTGTCAGGCGCTGGAAGATGCCGTCGTTCTGGCGCACTGCCTGCGCGCCGAGCAGCCCGTGGACGCGGCGTTGCGCGCGTACGAGCGTCTCCGCATCCCGCGCACAGCCGCGATTGTGAACAATTCCAGGCGAACCGGCCGCATCCTGCAGCTGGATCAACCTGCGCTCGAGTGGCTGCGCAACTCGGTTTCGGCTTCGCCCCTCGGTCGAAGGATGGAGCGGCGACTCTTCCGCCAGCTTCTGTTTTATCCGCTACCGAAACTCTGATTCTCTCTTGCTCTCGATGTTCCCGGATTCGATCGCCCGCAGCAGTGTTTCCAGCTCCTCGGGCAGCGCGGACTTCAGTTGGACCGGTTCTCCCGTGCGCGGGTGCGCGAACTCCAGCTCCGCCGCATGCAGAAAATTCCGTTGCAACGCCAGGCTCTCGGGCTCAGGATCCCTCGTCTGCCGCGAAGGGATCACCATCAGCCGCGCGGGGGCGCCGTAGAGCGTGTCACCGACCACGGGATGGCCGATGGAAGCCAGGTGCACGCGAATCTGATGCGTCCGCCCGGTCTCGATCCGCACCGAAACCAGCGTGAACGGGCCAAAGCGCGAACTGATCCTGCGCAGCACGGTATAGTGCGAGACGGCGTTGCGCGCGCCCGTCCGCCGGCGCGTCGTCATGCGCGTCCGCCGCACGAGATCGCGGCCGATAGGCGCGTCAATCGTGCCGTGGTCCTGCTTCAGGTGCCCATGCACCAGCGCGATGTACGTCTTCCGCATCTGCCGCTGCGCGAACATCTCCGCCAGCCGCGCGTGCGCAGCATCGTTGCGCGCCACAATGATCAGCCCGCTGGTCTGCTTGTCGAGCCGATGCACAATCCCCGGCCGCTGCTCCCCGCCCACCGACGACAGCGACTGGTAGCGATGCAGCAGCGCGTTCACCAGCGTGCCGCCTTCGCCTTCCACCGCGCCCGCTCCGGCATGCACCGTCATCCCCGCCGGTTTGTCGATCACCGAAAGCTCGTCGTCCTCATAAACGATGCTGAGCGGAATGTCCTCGGCAAAAGCTTTCAGCGGAGGAGGCGTGGGATCGCCCAGAACCTCAACCGCCTCGCCACCCCGCAGCCGATAGGACGCGCGCGGCGTTGCGCCCCCGATGCGAACCTTCTCCTGCTCCAGCAGCAACTGCACGCGCTCGCGGCTCACTCCGCTCATCTGCGCAGCCAGCCACGCATCCAGCCGCTGCTTTGCCGCTTCCGTGGGAACGTTATAAGTAATCGCCATGGTGACTTATTGCGCAGGCTTGCCCGGCCCGGTCAGCCCCGGAATCCACGAAGGCAAATTGGGCGCCGGCGCAGGCGGCGGCGGAGCGGTTAAGGGAATCCATCCCCGCTGCACCAGCCAGTTCCGCAGCAAACCAGGCCAGGTCGAGAGCGGAATGATTGACCCGCACAGCCCGCAGCCGTGATTGGCGAAGTCGTAGATGTGGAGTTCGGCAGGAACGTGCGCCTGCTGGAGCGCGCGATAGAAATCTAGGCTATTCGCCACCGGCACGGTCGGATCGTTCGTCGTCGCGAACAAAAACGTCGCCGGCGTCTCCGCGGCCACCGCCAGATGATTCGAGTAGCGGCGCTCCAGCGCGGGATCGACATTCGGCCCCAGCAGATTCATCCGCGAATTTGCGTGCGCTTCCGGCAGCTGCATGCTGATTACCGGATACGACAGCACCATGAAATCCGGACGACAGCTTTGCGCATCAGCCCCGTCGGGGGTTGACGCCGGAACCGCATCCGCGTCGCAGTGCGTGCCCAGCGTCGAAGCCAGATGCCCGCCCGCCGAAAATCCCCACACGCCCAGCCGATGCGGATCGATCCCATACTCGGCCGCATGCGCGCGAATCAGCCGCATCGCCCGCTGCCCGTCTTCAATCGGCACAGGGTAGTGATACGGTGCGACGCGGTAGTCCAGCACGAACGCCGGAACGCCCTGCGCGTTCAGCCAGGCTGCAATTTGCACGCCCTCATGTCCGATGGCCACATGCTGATAGCCTCCGCCCGGAATCACCAGCACCGCCGTGCTCGTCGAACGCGTCTGCGGCAGAAAGGGATAGAGCCGCGGCTTGTCGGCCTCGGTCTGGCCCAGCGCGTCCGGCGCGCCCTGCGGCCACAGAAAAATCGGCTGCGGCATACCCGCCGGAAGCTGCGCTCGCAACGCCAAAGAAAACATCATCACCAAAAAACTTAGATATAGTCGCCGCGTCATTGCGTTCAGTATATGCAGCGAGTGACCGGCCCGCGATCCAACCCTGAAACGCGGTCCCGCGCGCCGTCAGCGCCCCGCAAACATACGGCTCAGAAATCCGTGCCCGCCACTGTCAGCCTTGTCGCTCTTGTCGTCCGCGTCCTTCGCGCCGCCCTTGTCCTTGCCCCATGTCTGATAGAGGCCGAGGTATCCGTAATTCTCCGTCTGCCCAAAAACAGAATGCCCGTACGCGAACAGAATCTGCAGCCCAGGATTCTTAATGTAGTAGTAGCCGCCCAGGTCCACCATCGTCGACGCCTGTGTCTGCGGCGCCGCCAGCCCCTCATGCGCATGCGAAAAAATCTCGCCGCCCAGCGTCCACTTCTTCCCAATGTTGCGCTGCAGCAGCCACCCCGCGTACGGAAAGCTCGCATACTGCGTTTGATGGATCAGCGTATAGCCCGCGCCCCCGTACGTCGTCCATTCGCCAAAATCTTTCTGCACCCACACCGGCAGCCGATACCAAACACGCCCGATGCCCAGCCCCTTCGCGTAGCTCCCTGTCGGCAGCTCCAGCATCGTGAACGATCCGATCTCCGGCCGCTTCTTCGTCTGCTTGATGAACCGGATCTTCGCGCCCAGCTCCGTATCGACCAGCCCGTACGCACTCGGCCCGATTCCCGCAGGCGCATACACGAGTTTGTTCGACGGAATCACCTCGCCCCACCCAAAGATCGCGTGCAGCTGCACATTCGGCACTACGCCCCAGTTGAATTCGAGCTGCAGCCCCGTCGGATCGGTTTCTACCGGCGTGCTCGACACCGTGCCGAATTGATAGAACTCGTAGTGGCGGAAATCGACCGGCTCCGGATCGTCCGTCTGAAACGGCGGCCCGGCCCACGCGGGCGCCACCGTCCCGAGCAGGAACAGAACGCTCATCCACGCGAATTGCTGGCAATTCAGCTTCATCTTCAATCCTGAACAATTCCAGAGTCAGCTGCGCTTCTCAGCCAAAGCATCACTTACCCAGCAGCAAATCGCCAACCGGCGGAAACGTCAGCAACAACGCGAGCCCCAGAAACATAAACGCTACTACACTCACCTTCCCCCACGCGACGGTCTTTCCTCTCCACGCACGATGCGCAACAGACCACGCAACCAGCCAGACCACGATCGCCACCGTACTCACGCCGGACAGTGGACCGGTCGGGCGATAGAAGGTCAGCATCGTCGCCAGCGCCTTCCATCCGTCGCCCGCGACCGCCAACACCCCCAGCGCGAAGCAGCCGAGGCTCGCCGCAACGATGGCCGCGCCCGCCGCGCCGTTGGCCACCGGATTGCCGGCCGCCTTCATCGCGTCCCCCGCATCAGGTTGATCGCAGGCCCACCTGTCACCGGCGCCTGCTTATCGATCAGCGCTCCGAAACCCGCTGCCACGCCACCCGCCAAAAGCGCCGCCAGCGCGAAGACCACCGCGGTTGACCGCAAGCGCCGATGCTCCTCACCGGCATCTTCGTACTTCATCAGCACCCAGGCAACCATGGTCATCAGGATCGGAGCCATCCACGCTACATGTTCTTTCCACTCCATGCCCAGCGTATGCCAGCCCGCCGTATGCGGATCGGCCAGCAGCAGGCGTTGCGGATACGCACCGAGATTCGTCACCCCCGCCGGAGGAATCGCCCGGTACCAGGGATAAACGAAATACGCGCCCGACAGGACCGCGCCCCACCCCAGCACCACCATCACAACCAGAAAAATATGTTCCCGTCGCCGCCCTGCCTCGGTCAGCTCCCCGCCGCCGCGGATACTCAGCGAGCGATGCAGCAGGATCAGCACGCCGAAGCACGCCATCAGGAACAGGCCGCCAAAGAGCATGCCGTGAATGATCGTGACCAGATCGCGACCCGTAATCTGCATCGGAGTCTCCCGCCACCCCCTTGGATGAGATGGTTCCCCGCATCATACCTGTCTCCTGAAAGGAGAGTCCCGTGCATCCTGCCAGCAGAATGTTAAAGCGTTATGACAACGGCGGCGGTTCCGGAGAGCGTCGCAGCGACAGCGCAGCCCCCAGAATCACCGCCCCCATCGACAACACCTGCGCCAGCGTCACCGTGCCGCCCAGCAGTGGCTCGCGCGCCGGATCGCCGCGCAGAAACTCGAGGAAGAACCGGCACACGCCATATAGAAACAGCCACGCCCCCGCAATCTCACCCGCTCGCCCAGACCGGCCGCGCCGCCCCAGCCAAAGCAGCATCACGAACAGCGCCAGCGAAACAGCAGCGTCGTAAATCTGCACCGGATTGAGCGGCGTCCCTAGCGGCACGCGATACCACAGATACGCCACAGGGCTGCGGTAGACGACACCCCACGGCATCTGCGTTGAGGTTCCCCATGCCGAACCGCCGCAGAATGCGCCGATGCGGTTCAGGCAAAACGCCAGCGCCACAGGCGCAGCCAGCGCATCCGCGGTCTTCAACAGCGGCAGCCCCTCTGCACGCGCGTACAGCATCGCCGCCAGCACGCCGATCAGCACGCCGCCCAGCGCAAACCAGATACTCGGCAGGTTCAGCAACCCCAGCAGCCAGAAGGGATGGCTACGAAACAGGTGCGGATGGCCAACGATCATCAGCAGCCGCGATGCAAACAGCGCGGTGAGAATCGCAATCAGCTCGAGGTTCCAGACTCTTTCCGCGCTCAGGGCGGCCCACTTCGCCGTCAGCAGCGAAACCGCCAGCGCCGACAGCAGGCCCAGCGCCATGCAGACGCCGTAAGTGGGAATTCCAATGTGTCCGAAATGGAAGAGAAGAGGATGCACGCGTCGATCAGCGCGGGATGGAAAGAAGAGCCCGAACCCCTGCCACGCGCTTCTGCGTGACGAAGTAAGACACCGGCCCGCTTGGCCGTGGGGTGATGCGCTGGTGAACCCGTCCTAAGACGGTGGGAACTCGCCGCGGTTCTTTAGGCATTCCGGACTGGCGGACACTGCACACCGAACCGATTTGTCGAGTCGAGCCCCCTGTTCGCATGAATGTAGGTTCATCCAGCGTTGACCGCCCTCACCTGCTTTGCAGGCCGATCTCTTGAGTGGATGCTAACGGCAACCTCGGCAAATTAGCAAGGGGCACATATTCCCACGAATGGGTCAGATTGCCTTTTGGTCCCGTTTCGGAAGTAATGCCCAGAACGGGCCGATTCGGAAATCACCGCGGTTCCGGACTTTGAGCGTCGCGACGATGCGCCCTCGATCGCCTTTGAAAGTGGACACTTGCATCTACTGCACGCGCAGCTGGGCGCGTTCGATTTTGCCCCTCACCTGACCCGCATCGAAGACCGGCGACGAGCACGCGGTCGCCGTGCACAGGAACAGCGCCGGCCGGCCGAGCTGTGGATAAGTTACCTTCGTCGGGATCGGCGAGCGATCCGCGGGATCTCGTACCTCGATCAGCTCGTGCGAGGCAATCGTGTGCAGCGCGGCATCGTGCAGTGCCATGGTCTGCGGATTCGTTGCCGGCCCAACCACGGTAACGTGCATCGGCATCTGGGTCGCATCCTCGCTCGCCAGCAAAATGCCGGCGGAAAGAGGCTGCGTCGCAATCGATTCGGCGGCGAGATAGCGCATCGCCTCCAGGCCCATCTCCTGAAAGCGATCGTCCCCGGAAGCCAAAACCAGCATGCTGGCAAACCGCACCAGCGCGATATTCTCGTCGCGATCGGGATGCGGCCGATACGACGCATCCGTGGCCGTGGCTGACGTCACGAACCCCGTCCCCCGCGCAGCCGGCGCGAAATGCGCCGCAATAAATCGTCCCGCACCTTCGGCCGCGTGAAGATCCTCGCGATTGCCCGTCACGTTGTACAGATCCAGAAAAGCCTGCCCCATCGCCAGCGTGTCGCCCAAATACGGTCCGGCAGCATCGGCCTCACCATGACGGAACCCACCGCCAGGCAAACCGCGATGCGCTGCGATCCAGCCCGCCGCGCGCTGCGCCTCCCCCAGCGCCGAAGCATCGCCCGACGCGGCCGAATACACGCACATCGCGGAGATCATCCAACCGTTCTCCCGCGCATACACATGCTCGTCGATGCGCGGAATCCCCTGTTTCCGCCGCTCAGCATCCGCCAGCCTGAAATACGATTCGTTTTCCTGCCCATCATGCAGATCGGCATCCTGCGAAACATAGAACGCTCCCGTCGACGGCGCCATCAGAAAGCGCGTCACATAGCGATGTACGGATTCAGCCGCGCCCAGCTCTTCGCGGTTCTGCGTTTGCGCGTACCCGAGCGAATACTCGCGCAGCGCCACCGCCTGAATCGAGATCAGCTTCTCGAAATGCGGCTCCTTCCAAACACCGTCCACCGAATACTGATACATCCCGCCCCACACCGGATCGATGAGCGCCGTCGCATTGTGCAGCGTGTTCGCAGCGCGCTTGGCAAGCACCGCATTGCCCCGCGCCGCCGCCCGCATCGCGTACTCCACCGAGTCGCCATCGAGATACTTGTGCCCGAAGCCCCAACCCGCCGCATCCTTGTCGTACTGCTTCTCGTAGCTGGCGCGCACGCGGTCCAGCAGCGCCGGCGCGATCGCCGCATTTGCCGCCGGATGAAACGCGGCCTCCTCACTACACTCGGTCCCGGCGACGGATCGTCGATGATCGCCTGCAGCATCGACGACATCGGCCGCGGCGGAATGTACCCCTGGCGCTTGACGATCTCCGACCCATCGCCGGCAAAAACCACCGTCGCCGGCCAGCCGTAATCCTCGTAACGATTCGAAATATCCGGCCGCGAATCCTGATCGACCTTGATCAGCAGATAGTGCTCCCGCAGCAGTCGGATCACGATGGGATCCTTGTAGGTCACGTCGTCCATCGCGTGACACCAGTGGCACCACACTGCTTCCAGATCGAGCAGGACAAATTTGTGTTCCGCCCGCGCCTGCGCAAACACCGCATCGGACCACGGCTGCCACGCAAGCTGCGTTGCCGGCGCCGGCGATTGCGCCAGAGCCAGCGCGGCCATCAGCAGGCTGAGCAACGTTGCGAGGATGATCGAGCGCGGTCGCATGTCTATCCAGATATACGACCGCGTAGTCAGAAATGGATTGCCCAGGCCGCCAATATTTGCCAGCATTCGCGCCAGGCGCCGCGGCCGAAACCGCTATTTCACGCCCTTGCTCGGGTCCCACGCGCCTTCGAGCTTCCGCACGTAGAGAATCTGCCCGAGGTGGTACGCGTCGTGCGCCCCGATATGTGCGATCAGCGACGCGTTCTTTGCCAGCGTCGCATCGTCGGCCGCCTCCACCGCCTTCTCCCAGTCCGTCTGCACCTGGTCGAGCTTCTTCTGCAGATCGTCCCACTGCGCCGCGTTGAAGTCGGTGAAGGTCTCGTTGTTGTTTCCGTCGAAGGGCTCCTGCTTCTCGCCCTTGAACTGCTGCAGCGACCGGTTGTCCCAGTACCAGATGTGATATGCCAGTTGACCAACCGAATGCCCGCCTCCCGGCGGCATCCACTTCGCCTGCTCCGCCGTTAGTCCTGCGACGGCGATCTTCGCCGGCACAAACCAGTCTTCCGTATCGTGCGTGTCGTGCAGCTGCTCCAGCAGGACGCCGCGCAGTGTGGTGGGCGGTTGCTTGCTCTGCGCCAAAGCGCCAAACGAAAAACTCAGGACAAGGAGAATTGCGGCTTTCTTCATGTTTGCGATCCTTTAGGTCCAATAGTCCGCAGAATATAGCATGCGCGAATCAGCCGCCTCCATGACCAGTGACCAACAATCACCGAGCCGGGATGAAATTGTCCAACGGCAGCATCGCGCGAGTCACTATAGAAACCAGGATCGTGATCCCAAACATACGGTCAGCCGCGTGATCGATGAGCACGACGCTGAAGATGACCATGGAGGCAAAGGCGCACCACATGCCCGCCTGGCTCAGCACCAGCCATTTCCACGCCGGGCCAGGAGGCGCCGCAATAGGCACTCCGCCGGGCACTCCGCCGCTGTGTTCCCGCGCGATCCGCATTTTCAGCCTGGCATAGAGCACGCTGCGGATCGCTTCTCCGCAAACCAGCAGCACAAAGCCGGCCACCGGCACCAGCGAGGCCAGCCCGATCCCGTGCAGAATCTCCCCCGCGCGCCGCCGCCGAATCGATCCGGGCGTCCATCCCTCCGCGCCGTAGTCCCGATCCGTTCTCCAGCAACCCAGCAGGATCCCGAGCCCTATCGCCGCCGCCGCGCATCCGAAGCCGACATGCTCGAGCAACCGCGAGTGAGGGGAATGACGGATGAAGCGCCACAGGACGTCGTCCCGGTCCAGCAGATACGTGCCCCAGCCGACGAGCAACACCAGCCCGTGAATCAGGTACGGGCGCCGCAGCTCCACCGCGTTCACAGTAGCAGTCACAATCTCGCGTTCGCCGCTTCTACTGCACCCTGTACCCTATCTTCACCCCGCTTTGCGCTCTTCCCCCAGCACCTCATCCAACATGCCGCTCAGCGAGTGCGCCCGGCTCCGGATCGATTCCACACTATCGCCGCCGTTCGTCACAGCCGCGTACCGTTCCTCGAGCCGCGCCAGCTCATCGGCCAGGTTCAGTGCCGCCAGCACCGCCACCCGCAGTGAGTCGACCGTCCGTCCCTGCGTGGCCACGGCTCGCATCTTCGCGTCGACGGTTGCGGCCAGCCGCTCGACATACTCGCGGTCGTTGCCGTTCAGCCGGTAGGTCTGGTCGTAGATATCGACGGTGATGGCGTTGTCGTCGGCCATGGTCAGGCAATCTCGTCGATCTGCTTCAGCAGGCGTTCCACGCGCTGGCGAACCTGCTCCCGCTCGCGCTCCAGTGTGCGCAGCTGCTCTTTGGCCTGCTCCAGCAGCCCGGACTGCGCGTCCAGCAGGCTCTGCAGCCGCGCCGCGTTCTTGTCAGCCTCCGCCCGCGCCGCGCGCTCGTGTTTCACCACCTCCACGGCGCGCACCACGCGCTCTTCCAGAGCGCTGAAGTCGTCCGCGGTGATGGGCAATTGTGCTTCGTGCACGCTCAGTGTTGCCATTCCAGGGTCACCTCAATATTTCTTCGCGCAGTATAGCGCTCCGGACGCAGGAAAATCGGGCCAAACCGTCTCTCCCGGCTTCCAGCTTCAGGCTTCCGGCTGCCCTACCCCAGCTCCCGCACCTTCGACCCCTGGAAAACTTCGTCATTCGTCCCAGGCACTCCCACATCGCCCTTATGGGCATGCTTCACCCGCGCACGAATCTCCTCGCCCAAAGTGGGCTCACGCTCGTCCTGCGCCGTTTCGTCTGCGTTGTCTGGAATTTCTTCAGACTTCCTCAAAGCCTCGGCCATAACCCCTCCTCATCCAGAAGGAGAGGCCAAACCCGCCCCAGCCGTTGCCTGAGAATCAGCACCAAGGGGTCCGCAGAGCCCCGAGCCAGACCCCGCTCAGTGCAGCAGAGGCCTGACCTTGAACAGCAGAAAAATCACCGTCCCGATCACCGACAGGAACAACAGCACCAGAATCACCAGCGCCGTCTTCACCAGCGACCGCATCGACCGCACATCCTCGGCCAGCTCCGTCACCTCCAGAGCATTGCGCTCCGTGGCCTCGCGCGTGCGCGTCGCCGTCTCCTCGATCCGCTTGATCTCCACTGTCTGGTCCTGCACCGCAAGACGCAGGTCGCGGTGCGAGCTCTCCAGCGCGCCCACGCTTTGCCGCATCTCGCTGCGCACTTCTGTAGAGAGCGCGGTTGACTGCTGCTGCGATGGGCTGCTCATCTCCAGCAGCCGCGCGACATAGGGCAGAAACACCCGCAACTGCAGCAGCGCTTTCCACATAGGATTGTGCTCCAGCTCTCTCGGCGAAGGCAGGCCGAGCGGGACCGTCTCCAGGTCGGTCAGTTCGTCCGAGGCGGCGCTGGGCCGGGCTGGCTTTTCCTGCGCCAGCGCAATGAGCCTGTCGACCGCCGATTGCCCTGCGTTCGGGTTCATGGAGCAGTTCCTGCGATCACTATAGTCAATAGAACCCACACCTACCAAAGTTCTTTCGTGTCATGACTGGAGTAACCCGGGCCGTCAATGGCCTCCTCCCCCTGGTGCATAATGACAACAGGGGCGCATCCCGCGTGAACCTCCCCAACTCCATCACGATGGGCCGGATTTTCTGCATTCCAGTGCTCATCTGGATGCTGTCGCCCCGCTTTCCTCACGGCGGCTGGCACGGCGAGCAGGAAGTCATCGCCTCCCTGTTTTTCATCCTGCTTTCTATTTCCGACGGCGTCGACGGGTACCTCGCGCGACACCGTGGCCAGATCACAACCATGGGGATGCTCCTCGATCCCCTGGCTGACAAGCTGCTCATCACCTCCGCCTACGTCGCCCTGGTCGAGTTCAATCCGCACGTCGTCAAAGCGTGGATCGTCGTCGTCGTCATCGGCCGCGAATTCCTGGTCAGCGGCCTCCGCTCCATCGCCTCCACCGAAGGCTTCACCATCGAAGCCAGCGACGTAGGCAAACTGAAAACCGTCATCCAGATCGTCTCCGTCGTCGCCGCCACTCTCGACCACGCCTGGTACTCCTGGCACATCGGCTGGTTCATCATGCCCGTCGATCTGTTCGCGGTGGTCGGCATCTACTACACCGCCGCAGTCTCCATCATCTCCGCCGTCGATTATTTTGTGGCCTTCTGGCGCAAGATCGACAAGGCGACCGCCACGCGGCGCACGAGCGACAACGATTTCGTCCTCAGCCGCCGCAAGAAGAAGAAGAACACCGCCACCGCCGCGCGCAATGTAACGTAGCCGCAAAAATTTGCCAGTCAGCGGGTCGGCGGTCCAGGGCTCTTGCAGGTCACCCGAAATCTTCGGGCCACGGCAACACTTGTCGCTTCTTTCAGCGGACAAACTACATCCAATGCATCAGGAGCCGCAATGGACCAACCTAAGAAGCCTCTCTTAGACGCCCAGGAACCTGACACCGACAACAATTCAACTACAGAACGCGAGCACGCCTTCGGTAGATTCTCGCGCCGCTCCTTCCTCGCCCAACTCGGCGCAGCCGGAGTCGCGGCCACCGCCTCTCCGCTGGCCCACGCCACCGAGACCGAAGCCCCCGAAAAAGAAGCTCCCGCCGGAGTTCCCGGCGCAGTCCCCGTCACGCTCAACATCAACGGCAAAGAGTATCGGGTCCGCCTCGAGGCCCGCGTCACCCTCCTCGATGCCCTCCGCGATCACCTCCAGCTCTTCGGCACCAAGAAGGGCTGCGACCACGGCCAGTGCGGCGCGTGCACCGTCCACGTCAACGGCCGCCGCGTCAATTCCTGCCTCAGCTTCGCCATCATGCATCAGGGCGACAAGATCGTCACCATCGAAGGCCTCGCGCAAAACGGCCAGCTCTCTCCGGTCCAGCAGGCGTTCCTTGAGCATGACGGATTCCAGTGCGGCTACTGCACCCCGGGCCAGATCATGTCCGCCACGGCGCTGCTCCGCGAGCCCATCGATCCCGACGACAACGCCGTCCGCGCCGCCATGAGCGGCAACATCTGCCGCTGCGGAGCCTACAACAACATCGTTGCAGCCGTACAACAAGCCCGTGGCAACAAACCCGCCTAAGGAGTCGTGACCATGCAGGTCTTTCGCTACAGTCAGGCCCGAACCGTCGACGGCGCCGTCGAAAATGTGGCCCGCTCCGGCGGCGCCTTCATCGCCGGCGGCACCACGCTCGTCGACCTGATGAAGCTCAACGTCCTCCAGCCGACATCGGTCGTCGACATCAACGGCCTCCCCCTCGACCGCATCGAAACCCTCCCCGGCGGCGGACTCCGCATCGGCGCGCTGGTCCGCAACAGCGACCTCGCCTGGAACGACACCGTCCGACAGCAATACGCTGTCCTCTCCGAAGCGCTGCTCTCCGGCGCATCGCCGCAGTTGCGCAACATGGCCACCACCGGCGGCAACCTGCTGCAGAAAACGCGGTGCTACTACTTCCGCGACACCAACTACGCCTGCAACAAACGCCAGCCCGGCTCCGGCTGCGCCGCACTCGACGGATTCAACCGCATCCACGCCGTCCTCGGTGGCAGCGAACACTGCGTCGCCACGCACCCATCCGACATGGCCGTCGCCATGATGGCGCTCGAGGCCACCGTCCACACGCAAGGCCCGAAAGGCGAGCGCGCCATCACCCTCGATGACTTCTACCTCGTTCCCGGCTCGACGCCCGACCGCGAAAACGTCCTCGTCCCCGGCGAGCTGATCACGCACGTCACGCTGCCCGCGCTCCCCTCCGGCACGCGCTCCGTCTATCTCAAACTCCGCGACCGCCAGCAATACGAATTCGCGCTGGCCTCCTCCGCCATCGTCGTCAACGTCAACGGCGGCAGCATCCAGCGCGCCCGCATCGCCTTCGGCGGAGTCGGCACAAAACCCTGGCGCTCCCGCGAAGCAGAGAAGGCTCTCGAAGGCCAGCCGGCCAGCCCGGAAACCTTCCGGCGCGCAGCCGACGCGGCCATGGCCAGCGCGAAGCCCCTCAAGTACAACGCCTTCAAAATCGAGCTGGCGAAGCGCGCCCTCATTCGCAACCTCGAACAAACCACGCAAGCGGCCTGAGGAGACGGAGAGCATGAGCACATCCGGCAATTCAATTATCGGCGCGCCCATCCAGCGCATCGAAGGATCGCTGAAAGTCACGGGAGCAGCCCGCTACGCGGTCGATCATCCGATGGACAACATTGCCTTCGGCGTCCCCGTTGCCTCGACCGTCGGCAACGCGCGCATCGCACGCATCGACACCTCCATCGCCCAGCGCATGCCCGGCGTCCTCACCATCATTCATCACGGCAATACCGACCAGCTCTTCCGCCCCGCCGGCCAGCTCGAGCAAAGCAGCCGCGCCGGAGAAGTCCGCCCACCCTTCGAAGACGACAAGGTCTACTACTACGGACAATATGTAGCCGTCGTGGTTGCAAATACCTTCGAGCAGGCCCAGGACGCCGCCGCCAAAGTCAAAGTCCAGTACGAAACCCAGCCCAACGTCGTCGAAATCGCTGACGCCCCTCCGCCCCAGGGTCCGCCCCGCATTCACTACGCCCGCGGCAACGCCGACCCGGCCTTCGAGAGCGCGCCCGTCAAAATCGACGAGACCTACGTCCTCCCGCCAGAAACCCACAACCCCATGGAGATGCACGCCACCATCGCCAAATGGGAAGGCGAAAAGGTCATCCTCTACGAATCCTCGCAGGGCGTCGTCAACCATCAGCACGTGCTCTCCGAAATGCTCGGCATCCCCGTCGATCAGGTGCAGGTCCTCTCGCCCTTTTGCGGCTCGGGCTTCGGCGGCAAGCTCTTCCCGTGGCCGCACTCGCTCGTCGCCGCGATGGCTGCGAAGCGCGTCAACCGCCCCGTCAAATTCGTTGTGCCGCGCGCCCTCATGTTTACGGCGGTCGGCCATCGCCCCCTCACCCAGCAGCGCATGCGCATCGGCGCAACGCAGGACGGCAAACTCCTCTCCATCCATCACGACGTTTTCCAGCCCACCTCCATGGTCGACACCTACGTCGAGGCGGCCACCGGCGTCACCACCATGCTCTACAGCTGCGAAAACCTCACCGCCAACCAAACCCTCGTCCCCATGAACATCGGCACGCCCACGCCCATGCGCGGCCCCGGCATCGTCCCCGGCCTGTTCCCCCTCGAGTCCGCGATGGACGAGCTTGCCATCAAGCTCAACCTCGACCCCCTCGAGCTCCGCCTCAAAAATTACGCCGAGCAGGACGAAAGCTTCAGCCCCGTCCGCCCCTTCTCGAGCAAGCACCTCCGCGAGTGCTACCAGATCGGCGCCGAGAAGTTCGGCTGGTCGAAACGCACGCCGCAAGTCGGATCGATGAAGAGCGGCGACGAAATTCTCGGCTGGGGCATGGCCACTGCCACATGGCACGCCAGCCGCGGATCGGCCACCGTCCGCGTGCGCCTTAACGCCGACGGCACCGCGCGCGCCACCTGCGCCACCCAGGACATCGGCACCGGAACCTACACCATCTTCGCCCAGGTCGTATCGGAAAAAACCGGCATCCCCATCGACAAAATCGAAGTCGTCCTCGGCGACAGCTCGCTCCCCGACGGCCCCACCTCCGGCGGTTCCACCGTCACCGCAACGATCCTCCCCGCCGTCTCCGCGGCCACCAACGGCGCCATCGACCGCGTCATCGCCGCGGCGCAAACCATGCCGTCCTCGCCCTTCAAGCGCGCCGGCGCCGGCGGCGATCCGCCCAAGCTCATCATGACCGCAGGCCGCATCCACGTCGCCGATCAGCCGCCGGAAAGCGGCATTCCCTTTCAGGAGGTTCTGGCGCAGCATCGGCTGGCCGCGCTGGAAATGGAGTCCCGCACCGCTCCCGACCCCACCACGTCGCGCCAGTTTTCCGGGCACTCCTTCGGCGCGCAGTTCATCGAAGTCGCGTGGGATCCGGGCATCGCCCGCATGCGCGTCAGCCGCGCCCTCACCGTCATCGACGCCGGCAAAATCATCAATCACCGCACGGGCCGCAACCAGATCCTCGGCGCCGTCGTTATGGGCATCGGCATGGCGCTGTTCGAAGAAACCATCTACGACAAGCGCAACGCCAAGCCGCTCAACAACAATTTCGCCGACTACATCGTCTCTACCAACGCCGACATTCCCGACCTCGACTGCATTTTTGTGGAGTATCCTGATCTCCACCTGAATGAGTACGGTGCGCGTGGTATCGGCGAAATCGGCCTGGCAGGAATCGCATCGGCCGTCACCATGGCCGTCTACCACGCCACCGGCGTGCGCGTCCGCAAGCTGCCCGTGCGCATCGAAGATCTGATCGCCGGCCAGCAAATGACGGCGTAGCGATGTCCGAACTGCGGCAAAGCAATGTCTGAGCTAAAGCAAATTCTCGACCTGTGGAAACGCGCCAGCGGAGCAGACGAAGAAATCTGCGTCGCCACCGTAGTCGGCGTAGAGGGCTCAGCCTACCGCCGTCCCGGCGCGCGCATGATCCTCACATCCTCCGGCCAGCGCGCCGGAACCGTCAGCGGCGGATGCCTCGAAGCCGAAATCGCAAAGAAAGCCTGGTGGCTCACCGAGCAGGGCTCGTCGATACAGCGCTACTCCAGCTTCTTCGACGACGACGGCGACATGCCCTACGGCCTCGGCTGCGGCGGAACCGTCATCGTCCTCCTCGAACGCGGCGAGCCAGCCGGAGCCAGCTTGGAAGCCCTGCGGCGCAGCGTCGAAGACCGCACCGAGTCCGTAATCGTAACCGACACCGGCACAAATTCTCCAGGCACCGCGCTCATCCTCAACGGCGCCGGCGACATACTCTATGAGCGAAGCGCGAATCCCGAAGCCACCACCCTGGCCATCGAAGCGCTCAGAACCGGCAAGTCCTCGAACAGCGGCGAATATTTCGTCGAACTCGTCGCCCCGCCGCCCGCGCTCATCATCTTCGGAGCCGGCGACGACACGCTCCCGCTCCTCGAATTCACCGCATCCCTCGGCTGGCATGTCACCATTGCTGACGACCGCTCCAACCTCGCCCGCCCGGAGCGCTTCCCCCAGGCAGCCCGCGTCCAAAACCTCGATTCCGCGCTGGCAGGCCTGGAAGACGCCGCTGTCATCATGACCCACAGCTACGAGCAGGACCGCAAAATCCTCAGCGCGCTTCTTGCCAAAGATATGAAATATATCGGCATCCTCGGGCCGCACCGTCGCACAGAACGCCTCATCGGCGAAATCGCCCCCGGCCTCAGCCTCACGGCCACCGAATGCATGGCGCGCCTGCACACGCCCGTCGGCCTCGATCTCGGCGGCCACTCCCCCGCCGCCATCGCCCTCGCCATCGCGGCCGAGCTTCAGGCCGTCTTTGCCGGACGCGAAGCCCGCAAGCTCTCTTCGACACCCGCCATTCCCGCCTGAGGCGGGGCCGCCTGCGCAGCCGGGCAAAATCCGAAATGGGGTTTAGGCGTCAGGAGGTAGGGAATCCCTCAACCCGCAAGGACTGGCGATCTGGATTCCCCGGGGAAGGCCCACCACAATTGAGCGGCAATTCTAGTCGATCCAACACTAAAAGTGAGCACTTTAGCGAAAGATTTCATCCTACCAATAATAATTTCACAGCGTAAAAGTTACTTTCGATTGCCGCGCTCACCTACGTCATCTTGCGCCAACACGCTGTTGCCAGTCGTTTATACGCGGGGCTAGCATACGTGGCAGTTCAGTTAAGTCCTAAAGTCGTAGAACCATGTCCATCCCCTCAACGCTCACGTTCTCAACCCTTTCCCAATCCAGCATGCGGAGCGACCTAAAATGGCGTGGTATGCCTACTGCATAACAGAACGACAAGCCTTTCCCGAACTGCTTCGTCACCGAAAGCCGATTCCAATGGAAGCAGTTACGGGAATCCAGGGAAACCAAATCTTCCTCTACCCAGCCAGTGATTTAGCCGTTATCGTCAGTGAATATTCCCCCTCTGAAAATCTCAATCACCAGGCCGGCGTCGAACACGCTCGCGTCATCTCCGACTGCTTCAAAACTTCCACCGTTCTGCCCTTCCGTTTTGGAACCGTATTTGCCGATGACGAGTCGCTAAGGCGCTCGATCCGCTCCAACCAGCGCCAGTTCATCACCAATATCGAACGCCTCCGCGGCAAGGCCGAGATGCACCTCAAGGTCATGCTCGACGATTGCTGCCGCAATCAGCTCCACCGCTATGCACCGCCCGGGCCCCTGCCCACCGTGGGCAAAGCGTATCTGTCCAACCTGCGCGAAAGCGCGGCTCTGCAGCGCGAGCGGCAGACCAAAGCCCGCGCCGTCACCGTCCAGATGCATCGCATGTTCCTGCCGCTGGCCGAAGAAGTCAGCTGCAAGCGGGTCGAGCCGGGCAAGATGTTGCTCGACATCGCCCACCTCATCGACTCAGGCGGCGTGGAGCGCTATCAGAATAAGTATTCCAGCGCCAGCGTGCTCATGAAGGACTGCCACATGCAGCTCTCCGGCCCCTGGCCGCCGTATCACTTTGTGCATCGGCTCACGCATCACACTTCACCGGCAGCCGCCGGCAACGGGGTGCGGCCCTCGGCTCACCTTGCTGCCTCCGCCTGACGGCCGAAGTTCCCACACAAAGAAAAGCCCCGGCGGACCCACGAACCACCGGGGCTTTCATGGAGGGCAGCAAGGGGCGTTGGCATTGGGTCCAACGCCCCGCGCGCCTCTGGGTTTATAGACGCACCAGACTCGCAGAAAGTTAATCCTTCTTTCCAAATTGATGCCGTGCGCTGGTGCAATGCACCTCCCGCGTGCCTCTGTGCGGGACCCCGCATGCATCATCGCGCTTGCCTGTTAATCTTCCCAGAGAGATGACCAACCTCGCCTTCATTTTTCCAGGACAAAATTCGCAGTACACCGGCATGGGCCGGGATTTAGCCGAGAAATTCCCCGCCGCCCGGCGAACCTTCGAAGAGGCCGACGAGGCCCTGGGCTTTCCCATCTCGAAGCTCTGTTTCGATGGGCCCGAAGAACAGCTCAAGCTCACCGAGTTTCAGCAGCCCGCCATCTGCACCGTCTCCGTCGCCGCACTCCGCGTGCTCGCGGAAAAAGGAGTCACCCCCACCTGGGTTGCCGGCCACTCCCTCGGCGAGTACTCTGCCAACGTCGCGGCCGGTTCGCTCGATTTCGCCGACGCCGTGCGCACCGTGCGCAGTCGCGGCCAGTTCATGCAGGAAGCAGTACCCGCAGGCAAAGGCGCGATGGCCGCCGTGCTCGGTCTGCCTCCGGACGAAACCACCCAGGCCTGTGCGGCCGCTGCGGCCGAGACTCGCAATGTCGTTTCCCCGGCTAACTTTAATTCGCCCGAGCAAACGGTTATCTCCGGCTATGCGCTCGCCGTGGAGCGTGCCGCCGAGCTCTGCAAAGCAAAAGGAGCCAGGCGCGTCGTCATACTCCAGGTCAGCGCGCCCTTCCATTGCGCGCTCATGCAGCCCGCCCAGGATCGCCTCGCAGAGCTGCTCCGCTCGCTCACCTTCTCAGCGCCCACCGTTCCCGTTGCCGTCAACGTCGATGCGGCCCTGGTCACCGATCCCGGCAAGCTGCGCGAAGCGCTCATCCGCCAGGTCACCGGCGCCGTGCGCTGGGTCGATTCAATCCGCCTGCTCATCGCGCAGAACCCGGCCTTCTTCGTCGAAGTTGGACCCGGCAAAGTCCTCGGCGGTCTCATGCGCCAGATCGACCGCGGCCAATCCTGCGTCAATATCGAGGATGAGGCCAGTCTGGAGCGGGTGATGCAGGGCGCATTGCAAAAACACAGGGCTGAGGACTGACATTCCCCTCGCTCTGCCGCGGAGATTGTGGCTTTAGCCTTTCAAAATGGCGGGGGTTGATGTGGATCCGTATTCCAGGGCGACACCCCTGCTCAGACGGTCACCCGCGACCGGAACGGCATCTGCAAACCGAGCGTACAGCGAATCCAGATACCACCGAATCGATGTGAGAAATCCTTCGATCTCCCGGTATTCGTTCTCTCTCAGCCGAAAGTGAAGCGCGGGGGCGATCTCTTCCACCTCCCTGACGCTGCGGAATCCCACGATGCTCCCGGTGATGGCCGGGTGATGGAGCGTCCACGCCACCGCCACAACGCCCGCACTCACGCCGTGCGCTCGGCCGATCTCGCGCAGCAATTCCACCAGACGCAGATTGCGGCTCAGGCGGGGCTCGTGAAACTGCGCCATCGTTCGCCGGCAGTCATCCAGCGGCAACGCCGCGATCCTTCGCGCATCGAAGTTGCCCGTCAGCAGCCCCGAACCCATTGGCGCGTAATTGATAACGCCGATACCGTTCGCCTGGGCGAAGGGAAGCACGTCCGCCTCAGCCTTGCGGCGCAACATCGAGTAATTCGGCTGCACGCTTGTAATGGGCGCAATCCTCATCGCGCGGCGCATCTGGTCGACAGAAAAGTTGGATACCCCGATCCACCGGATCTTTCCCTGATCGCGCAAGCGGGCCAGTGTCTCCCAGCCCTCCTCGATGTCCGCCGCCGGCTCCGGCCAGTGCACCTGACAGAGATCGATGGCCTCAAGACCCAGGCGCTGCAGCGATCCCTCTACCTCTTCGACCATGGATTCGGCCCTGAGGGAGTTGTAAAGCGATCCGTCCTCGCGCCAGCGTACGGAAATTTTCGTAAAAACTTGTGCCTTGTGCGGCGAAGTCCTCAGCGCGCGACCCACCACCCCTTCCGAACGACCCAGCCCATAAACGCCGGCGGTGTCGATCCAGTTGATGCCCAGGTCAAGAGCACAATGGATGGCAGCGATGGATTCTTTGTCGTCCTGAGGGCCGAGAGAGTAATGCCATCCGTCGCCCCCGAGTGCCCAGGCGCCAAAACCGACGGGCGAGAGTCCGAGATCGGAATCTCCGAGAACGCGAAGCCTGCATTGTTCGGTCAGCGCTTGCATAGTTCAGACCGGGAGCTGACGCGTTAGGCCGGAAAATGCTCGCGCGATCCGTCAGATCCGAGGCGGAGTCATGCTGAGCGAACTGCCGACTCGCCAACTCTCAGTGTGCCGCGAGCGGTTCGATCAGGAAGTAGCTCTTTCGTGCTACGGATGTGCCTCGGAAGTGATTCGCCACAACGGGCGCGACGAACCGCGGCGCCAAATCGACCGAAGCCAAACCTGCGTCAATATCGAAGATGAAGCGGCCTCGAAAGAGTCCTGCAAGGCACAACCCAAAGAACCACCGAGTAGCAACGAGAAGGGCTCTGCGCTCTGTGCGCTGAGCGCTGAGCGCTGAGCGCTTTTCTATTCCCTATTTGTGGAGGCT